>JAFIHA010000063.1 GCA_017848965.1 Dechloromonas aromatica (nom. nud.)
ACTGGCCTGCTCCTTCATCGCCATGATCACGCCGCGTTCTTCCGCGCTCAATTGTTGATACGTTCTCGTCATGCAACTCCTCCGGTTATGAAGTGTTGCACTTCGGATTTGAAACTGCCAGCCAAAGAAAAAGCCACCCCAGGTTGCGCGGTCGGCTGCGCCGACTCCCCTGCGCTACTCGAAGGGCCGGGCGGCTGCGCAACTCGCCGCTGCGCGGCTCAGACAGTGCTCGCCGACTGCCCCCGGCCCTTCTCCGTTGCTCGGCGCTCCGCATGGGGGCCCCAAAAGGCGTCTCTGCTGAATGGCCAAGGTTTAAACCCTGTTTGTTTCCGTTCCGCTCGGTTTGCCGGGTCCCTTGGGAGGCGCCGAGCAACGCAGGGCCTGGCGGATAAAGGGCGAGCACTGTCTGAGGGGCAAAGCCCCGAGTTGCGCAGCCCCCGCCAGGACCGAGTAGCGCAGGGGACCCGCGTAGCGGGCGCCGACCTAGGGTCGCCTTCTTCTTTGGCTACTTTCTTCTTGGCGAAACAAGAAGAAAGTACGCCCGCCGGTCAACGGCGGAAAACAGCGGCAAATAAACCAAACACACCCGCCCGTCAGGCGCGAAACACAGCGGCTCAGAAAACCAAGCCCCCTTCTTGCAAGAACCATCCCTCCCCCCGATACTCCAATCTCCAAATCCCGCCCGCCACCACCCCCGGCGCGCAGGGAGACGACAACCGGCTCACAAGGCCGATAACAATGGAGACAAACATGGGCAAGCCCGATCTACCAACGGCGATCACCACGACGCTGGATGACAAGTATTCCCGCCACACCGGCCGCGTCTTCCTGACCGGCACCCAGGCGCTGATCCGCCTGCCCATGCTGCAACGGGAGCGCGACCTCGCCGCCGGGCTGAATACCGCCGGTTTCGTCTCCGGTTACCGCGGCAGTCCGCTCGGCAACCTCGACCTTGGCTTGTGGCAAGCCAAGGCCCATCTCGCCGACCACCACGTCACCTTCCAGCCCGGCGTCAATGAAGACCTCGCCGCTACCGCCGTCTGGGGCAGCCAGCAGGTCGGACTCTTCCCCGGCGCCAAATACGACGGCGTCTTCGCCATGTGGTACGGCAAGGGGCCGGGCGTGGACCGCTGCGGCGACGTCTTCCGCCATGCCAACGCCGCCGGTTCGGCCAAGTTTGGCGGCGTTCTGGTCATCGCCGGCGACGACCACGCGGCCAAGTCCTCGACGCTGCCGCACCAGACCGAGCATGTCTTCAAGGCGGTGATGATGCCGGTGCTCTACCCGGCCAACGTCCAGGAGTACCTCGATTTCGGCCTGCACGGCTGGGCGATGAGCCGCTATTCCGGCTGCTGGGTGGCGTTCAAGGCGCTGGCCGACACGGTCGAAACCTCGGCCTCGGTGAATATCGACGCCGCAGCGGTCGACATCAGGATCCCGACCGATTTCAGCCTGCCGCCCGACGGTCTCAACATCCGCTGGCCGGACCCGCCGCTGGTCCAGGAAGCACGCCTGCTCAACTACAAGCTGTACGCGGCGCTCGCCTATTGCCGGGCGAACCGGCTCGACCGCGTGGTGATCGACTCGCCAGCGCCGCGCCTGGGCATCCTGACGGCGGGGAAAAGCTATCTCGATGTGCGCCAGGCGCTCGACGAACTGGGCATCGACGACGCGCTCGCCGCGCAGATCGGCATCCGTCTGTACAAAGTCGGCATGGTCTGGCCGCTGGAGCCGGAAGGCGTGCGCCACTTTGCCGATGGGCTGGAGGAAATCCTCGTCGTCGAAGAGAAACGCCAGTTGCTCGAATACCAGTTGAAGGAAGAGCTGTACAACTGGCGCGACGATGTCCGTCCGCGCATCGTCGGCAAGTTCGACGAAAAGGGCGAATGGACCGTCGAGGGCGAAGGCGGCTATCTGGCGCACAGCGACTGGCTGCTGCCGGCCGCCGGCGAGCTACCGGTGGCGAGCATTGCCCGCGTCATCGCCCGGCGCATCGGGCGCTTCTTCACCTCGCCGACCATCGAAGCGCGGCTCAAACTGATCGAAGGCAAGCAGCAGGCGTTGAAGACACCGTTGGTGCTGGCCGAGCGCAAGCCGCACTTCTGCTCCGGCTGCCCGCACAACACGTCCACCAAAGTCCCGGACGGCTCGCGCGCCGTCGCCGGCATCGGCTGCCATTACATGGTGACCTGGATGGACCGCGCGACTTCGACCTTCACCCACATGGGCGGCGAGGGCGTGCCCTGGGTCGGTCAGGCACCGTTCACCGAAGAGAAGCACATCTTCGCCAACCTCGGCGACGGCACCTATTTCCACTCGGGATTGCTCGCCATCCGGCAGTCGATCGCGGCCAAGGTGCCGATCACCTACAAGATCCTCTACAACGACGCCGTTGCGATGACCGGCGGCCAGCCGGTCGACGGGGTCCTCAGCGTCGCCCGCATCACGCGCCAACTGGAGGCCGAAGGCGTCGGCAAGATGGTCATCGTCGCCGCCGAGCCGGAAAAATACGCGACGATCCGCGATCTTGCGCCGAACGTGCCGGTCCGCCACCGCGACGAACTCGACGCCGTGCAGCGCGAACTGCGCGAATACCCCGGCGTCTCGGTCCTGATCTACGACCAGGTCTGCGCTACCGAAGCGCGCCGGCGCCGCAAGCGCGGCAAGATGCCGGCGGCGACGCAACGCGCCTTCATCAACGAGGACGTCTGCGAAGGCTGCGGCGACTGCTCGGTGCAGTCCAACTGCCTGTCGGTCGAACCGGTGGAAACCGCATTCGGGACCAAGCGGCGCATCAACCAATCGGCGTGCAACCAGGATTTGTCATGCCTGAAGGGCTTCTGTCCGAGTTTCGTGACTATCGAGGGCGGTACGCTGAAAAAACCGAGCCCTGCGGTCGACAGCACAAACTGGCCGATTTTGCCGGCGCCTGCGCTGCCGTCCACGGCAACACCCTGGAACCTGATCATCACCGGCGTCGGCGGCCAGGGCACGATCACCCTCGGCGCGCTCATCGGCATGGCCGCCCACCTCGACGGCAAGGGCGTGTCGACGCTGGACATGACCGGGCTGGCGCAGAAGTACGGCGCCGTCTTCTCGCACCTGCGCATCGCCGACCGGCCCGAGGACATCCACGCCGCCCGCATCGCCACCGGCGAGGCGCACGCCATTCTCGGCGGCGACCTGGTCGTCAGCGCCAGCAGCGACGCCTTGTCGAAAATGCTCGAAGGCAAGACACGCGCCGTGGTCAGCAGCACCGACACGCCGACCGCCGAATTTACCCGCAACCGCGACTGGCGCTTCCCGCAGGCCGGCCTGCAGAAGCAGCTGACCGACACCCTCGGCGCCGACGCCATCGATTTCCTCGACGCCCAGCACCTGGCCGAACGCCTGCTCGGCGACACCCTGTTCGCCGGCGCCCTGCTCCTCGGCTACGCCTGGCAGAAGGGGCTGGTGCCGGTATCGGCAGCGTCGCTCGACCGCGCCATCGAACTCAACGGCACGGCGGTGGCCGCCAACCGCCAGGCCTTCCAGTGGGGCCGGCGCGCGGCGGTCGACCGGCAGAAAGTCGAAAGCATCGCTGGGCCGCTGCAGACGCAGCGCCAGGAAATGACGCTAGCCGAACTGATCGCCCACCGCGCCACCCACCTCACTGCCTACCAGGACGCGGCGCTGGCCGAGCGCTACAGGCAGCGCGTCGCCGCCATCCGCGCCCTCGGCGACGAGGCGCTGACGCGCACGGTGGCCGAGCAGTACGCCCGCCTCCTCGCCCCCAAAGACGAATACGAGGTGGCGCGGCTGTATACAGAGGGCGACTTCGCCCAGCGCCTGGCGGAAACTTTCCAGGGCGGCAAGCTTGCCTTCCATCTGGCGCCGCCCGGACTGCACCGCCCGGGGCCGGACGGGCGGCCGAAGAAATGGCGTTTCGGCCCCTGGCTACTGCCCGCTCTCGCGCTGCTCGCCAAGGCCCGCCGGCTGCGCGGCAGTTGGCTGGACCCCTTGCGCAACAGCGGCGAGCGAAAAACGGATCGCGCCCTGCTCGCCGACTACGAGGCCGACCTTGAGCTGATCCTCAAGCATCGCCCAAGCTCGGCGCGGAACCTTGCCGCCTGGCCAGCCGAAGTCCGGGGCTACGGCCCGGTGCGCGAGGCGGCGCTGGCGCCGGCCAGGCAGAAACGGGAGCAAGCCCGCGCGGCGAGCATGGCATAAATCTGGGTAGAATCGCGGGATGTCATCGACCCCGCTTCGCCAGTTCGCCCTGCAGGGCGCCGCCGTCATCCTCGTCCTCTCGCTGGCCTGGCCCTACTATGGCTGGGCCGGCGGCAGCATGCCCTGGCAGCAGACCAGCCTGCTGATCGGCGCCGTCGCCCTGGCGCTGGCGACGATCACCCGCCAGGCCTGGTGGTGGCGCCTGATCCACGCCCTGTTCATGCCCCTGGTCTGGCTGACCTGGACGCTCAACATCGACCCCGGCTGGTTCCTGCTCGCTTTCATCCTGTTGCTGCTGGTCTATCGCGGCGCGCTTTCCGGGCAGGTGCCGCTCTACCTCTCCAACCGCGAGACCGTCGCCGCCCTCGACGAGTTGATCGGCAAGGAGGAAAGCCAACGCTTCCTCGACCTCGGCGCCGGCATCGGCAGCACACTCATCCCGCTCGCCGACCGCTGGCCGGATCGCCAATTCACCGGCGCCGAAAACGCGCCATTGACCTGGCTGATTGGCCGCATCCTCGGCGTCGGCCGGCCCAACCTCCACTGGCTGTGGGAGGACCTGTGGCAGATGCCGCTCGGCGAACACGATCTGGTCTATGCCTTCCTGTCGCCGGTGCCGATGCCCAAGCTGTGGGAAAAGGCCAGGGCCGAAATGAAACCGGGCAGCCTCTTCGTCAGCAACAGTTTCCCGGTACCCGGGGTGACGCCGGAGTGCATTGTCGAGGTCGCTTGCTCGCCACCGCGGCCGTTGTACTGCTACCGGATCTGATCCCGCATGCAGCTGACGCGCAAGCCGGAAAAACTCGCCCTGCTGGTGGCCCTGCTCGGGACGCTGACGGTGCTGGTCATTTTCCTTACCGACCTGGTGCTTTCCTACCAGCGCGACATCGACAGCGGCGAAACCCGCCTCAAGCAGTTCTCGGTGATGATGGCCGAACACACCGCCCGCGCCTTCGAAGCCGTCGACGTCCTGGTCAAGGAAGTGGCAACCGATCTCTCGCTCAATCGCGCCGACTGGCCGGACTGGGAGCCGGTCAAAGGCTGGGAGTACATCGCCCAGCGCCATTCCCGCGCGATGCCCCAGTTACGCGACCTGAGCGTCTTCGACGCCCTGGGCAACCAGCGCTTCATCTCCAGCTATTTTCCCAGCCCGCAGATCAACATCAGCGACCGCCCCTATTTCGCCACCCTCGCCCGCGGCACACCGTGGACCACTTATGGCCCCTATGTCGGGCGCAATTCCGACCACTACACCTACGCCATTGCCCACCGCCTGAGCGGCCCGGGCAACAGCTTCGCCGGCGCCGCTTTCGCCGCGATCGAACCGGCCTACATGCAGGATTTCTGCTGGGCCAACCGTCTTTCCGACGACTTCGACGCGGTGCTGACCAATGCCAAGGGGGAAATCGTCGCCTCCTGCCGGCCCAGCGATCTCAGCCCCCGCTCCGGCATTCTCGGCCAGCAAGCCGGGGTCGCCCTGTTCGGCGGCCGCGCCGCCGGCATGATCCCGGAAACCGGCATCGTCGAAGTCAGCGGCCTGCTGATCTCGACGACGCCCGTCCCCGGCTTCTCCGATCTGCGCATGGTGGCGATGATGCCGACCGATTCGCTGCTCGCCAACTGGCGCAACCGCCTGTTCGAAATCGGCACCCTTGGCATCATGCTCAGCGCCCTGCTCTTCTTCGGCGCCGTCCTGGTCCGCCGCCAGGTGCGCGACCTGCGGGCGATGGCCGAAGCCCTCGCCGACAGCCGCGACCTGCTGGAAGAGCGCATCGACCAGGCGACCGCCGCGCTGGCTGCCGAAAAAGACACCGCCGAACGCGCCAACGCCGCCAAGAGCCGCTTCCTCGCCGCCGCCAGCCACGACCTCCGGCAGCCGCTGCATGCGCTTTCGCTGTTCACCACCGACCTGCTGCGCCAGGCTGCCGCTGGCAAACTGCGCGAAGTGCCGCGCATTGCCGAACAGATTGCCGCCTCGACGCAAACCCTGGGCGACATGCTCAACGCCCTGCTCGATATTTCCCGCCTCGACATCGACGGGGTCCGCGCCAATCTGCAGCCCTTCCCGCTGGCCGCGGTTTTTCAGCGCCTGCACGACGCTTTCTTCCGGCAGGCCGAAGCCCACCAGTTGCGCCTGCGCTTCCACACGCCGCGCTATTTCGTCTATAGCGACCCGCAACTCCTCGAACGCATGCTCGGCAACCTGATTTCCAACGCCCTGCGCTACACGCCGGCCGGCGGCGCCATCGTGGTCGGTGCCCGCCTTCAGGGCGACCGCCTGCGCATCGAGGTACGCGACAGCGGCATCGGCATCGCCCGCGAACACCGGGCGGCGATCTTCGCCGAGTTCTATCAGGTCGCCAACGTCGCCCGCGAACAGGACGGCGGCCTCGGCCTCGGTCTCTCCATCGTCCAGCGACTGGCCAAGGGGCTGGGTATCGAAGTTTCGCTGGCCTCGCAGATCGGCAATGGGACGACCTTCTCGCTGCTCGTCGAACGAGCGGCGGAACAGGCGACACCGAGCGTCCGGAGCAACCGCGAAGCCAGCAACGGCGCCGTCCATTTCGTCGGCGAATCGGAAGAACTGGCCGCCTGCCGCGAACTGATCGCCTCGTGGAGCTACGCCACCAGCAGCGGCGACCGGCAGTCGGTGGAGCGCTTGCGCAGCGACACCATCGTCGTCTGCGACGCCGCCTGGGTTCCCGATCTCGATCCGGGAATGGCCTTGATCGTCATCGGCCCGAGCGGCGGCGCCCCCCTGCCGGCCAACGCCCACGTGCTGGCGCCGCCGGTCCGGCCAGCGCGCCTGCGCGCCCTGTTGCGCGCCAGCGCACCGCGCGGGCCGATTGCCTGAGTCTCAGAAGACGTCGCTGAAATCGATGCCGTAGCGGGCCGCCGTGACCAGCGCCTGGGTCCGGCTGGTGACGCCGAGCGCCTTGAAGACCGCGGTCGCGTGAATCTTCACCGTACCTTCGGAGAGGTCGAGCTGATCGGCGATGTCGCGGTTCGACAGACCGCGCACCATGAGGCACAGCACCTGCGCCTGGCGCTCGGTCAGGCCGATTTCGCCGGGCTTGACGCTGACGCTGGAGGGCGGCAGCGGCACCGCGTCGTCGAGACGCGCCGGCATCTGGCCACTCGGGCGGACGATATTGCCGGCCAGCACGTCGCGCACCGCCAGCAGCAGACGTTCACCGTTGAGCGCCTTGGGAATGAAGCCGGAAGCGCCGAGGTTCATCACCCGGGTCACCGTCGGCTGGTCGTCGAAAGCCGAAACCACCGCCACCGGCATCGCCGGGTAGCGACGACGCAGGATGTCGAGCCCGGCGAAGCCGTCGATCCCCGGCAGGGCAAGATCGAGCAGGACCAGATCGAAATCGCCTTCGCTGTCGAGCACGCTCAGCGCGCTCTCGAAATCGGCGCTCTCGAATACGTGCACACCGTCTTCCACCTGGGAAAGCAGGCCGACCAGTCCCTCGCGGACCAATGCGTGATCTTCAACCACCAACAGCTTGAGCATCGGTTATTCCTTTTTCATAGCAGGCGCTAATTTATCATTTTGCACGATAAAAGTGGTTTAAGATCGTTGCATCAGATGACCCCGGAGGAGACAAAAATGAACCAAGCATCTGCCAACGACCCGCTCAACTTCATGCGCAACCTCTGGAGCAACATGGGTTTCGGTCTGCCCGGCATGGTCACCCCAACCTTCGACCTGGAAGAACTCGACAAGCGGATCAAGGACCTCAAGGCGGTCGAAGGCTGGCTGCGGATGAACCTGTCGATGCTGCAGATGACCATCCAGGGCCTGGAAATGCAACGCAGCACGGTGAGCACGATGCAGGCGATGGGCCAGATGGCCTCCGACGCCGCCCGCCAGATGAACGAAGCGCCCGCAGCGGAAGCGCCCGTCGAGGAAACCGGCAAAGCTTTTTCGGAGGCCGCGCTGTGGCCGTGGCAGATGATGCAGCAGATGCGCGAACACCTGCAGCAGAACGTCGAAGCCGCCGCCCAGGCGAAAGCCGCCGAGCCTGCCGCCGAAGAGAAACCGAAAGCGCGTCGCCCGGCGCCCAAGAAATAAGCCGTCAGCCGATCAGCCAGGCCGCCCACAGCGGCAGGCTGAGCATCGCCAGCAGCGTGCTCGCCGAGATCAGCCAGGCGACGCTGCGCCCGTCGCCGCCCATGCGCATGGCCAGGATGTAGGCCGACGATGCGGTCGGCATCGCCGCGAACAGCACGGCAATCTGGAAGTTCAACCCGCTCAGGCCGACCGCCCGCCCGACGGCGATGGCGATCAGCGGCAGCGCCAGCAATTTGACGGCGAGCAGCCAGCCGGAGAGCAAACGCAGGCCCGCCGTACCGTCAAGACGCAAGGCCGCACCGACGGCAATCAGGCCGAGGGCGATCGAGGCGTCGGCCAGGCGGCCAAGAAAGGCCTGCAACGGTGGCGGCGGCAGGAAACCGGCGAGGTTGAGCAGAAAGCCGCCGGCCGTCGCCCAGATCAGCGGGTTGCGCGCCACTTCGCGCCACAGGCCGATTTCGCCGTGGCGTGCCAGCATCCACACCGAGACCAGGTTGGCGAAGGGCACCGCGGCGCCGACCACCAGGCCCATGGTGGCGATCCCCGGGCGGCCGAACAACATGCCGGCGACGGCCAGCGCGATGTAGGAGTTGAAACGGTAGGCGCACTGGTAGATCGAGGCGAAGCTGAGCGCCGGCACTTGCAGGAAGACACGCGGCAGCAGGCCGAGCAGCATGCCGCCGGCCATCGCGGCGAAGGCGGTGGCGAGCAGGGGCAGCGCCGCACCGAGATCGAGCTGGGTGCGCATGATCGCATTCAGCAGCAACGCGGGAAACAGGATGAAATAGACCAGTTTCTCGACCCCGCTCCAGAAATGGTCGCCCAGGTGCATCCAGCGCCGGATCGCGGCGCCGAGCAGGATCAGCGAGAAGTCGGGGAGCAGCAGGAGAACGGTTTGCATCGGCCCATTCTAAGCCGCGACACGGCCCGGCTGAATCCGTAAAAACCACAGCCCGCCTTGACCACGGCGGACAAACCCGAAATACTCGGCGGCATGGATATCGTCATGCAACCCGAATGGTGGCACTGGATCGTCGGCGGCATTGCCCTGGTACTCGCCGAACTCGCCATGCCGGCCTTCTACATCATCTGGTTCGGCCTCGGCGCGCTGCTCGTCGGGCTGCTCCTGCTACTCGCCCCCGGCCTGTCGCTGACCGCGCAGATCGTCAGTTGGATCGTCGCCTCGCTGGCCATGACCTGGCTCTGGTTCCGCGTCTTCCGCAAGGCGCAACAGACGACGCTGAGCGGTACCGCCGACGGCGAGGCGATCGGCGAAATCGGTCTGCTGGTCGGCGCCATTGCACCGTTCGAAAAAGGCCGCGTGCGTTTCCAGCGGCCGCTGCTCGGCGCCGACGAGTGGGTCTGCCGCGCCGATAGCGCCATCGCCGCCGGCGAGCGGGTGCGCGTCGTCGCCGTCGAAGGCAGTTATCTGAAAGTCGTCAAAAACTAGGAGTTTCGCCATGGAAGCCGGATTCGTCGTCGCCCTTGCCCTGCTCGCCTTCGTCGTCGTCACCATCGCCAAGGGCGTCCGCCTGGTGCCGCAAGGCGAGGAATGGATCGTCGAACGACTGGGCAAGTACCACGGCACGCTCAAGCCGGGGCTCAATGTCGTCATCCCCTACGTCGACCGCATCGCCTACCAGCTGGTGACCAAGGACATCATCCTCGACGTCCAGGAACAGGAAGTGATCACCCGCGACAACGCGGTGATCCTGACCAACGCCATCGCCTTCGTCAAAGTGACCGACCCGGTCAAGGCGGTCTATGGCGTCACTGACTTTTCCGAGGCGATCCGCAACCTGATCATGACCACGCTGCGCTCGATCGTCGGCGAAATGGAACTCGACGAAGCGCTGTCGTCGCGCGACAAGATCAAGGCGCGGCTGCGCGAAAGCATCGCCGACGAGGCGATCGACTGGGGCCTGACGGTGAAGTCGGTCGAAATCCAGGACATCAAGCCGTCGCAGTCGATGCAGAAGGCGATGGAAATGCAGGCCGCCGCCGAGCGGGAAAGAAAGGCCGTGGTCACCCGCGCCGAAGGGGCCAAGCAGTCGGCCATCCTGGAAGCCGAAGCACGCCTCGAATCGGCCAAGCGCGACGCCAACGCGCAGGTGATGCTGGCCGAAGCCTCGGCCGAGGCGATCCGCCGCGTCAGCGCGGCGATCGGCGATCAGTCCGGGCCGATGAGCTACCTGCTCGGCGAAAAATACATCACCGCGATGGAACGCCTGGGCGAGAAGGACAACGCCAAGTTGGTCGTCCTGCCGGCCGATCTGCAGGAAGCGGTGCGCGGCCTGTTCGGCCGCAAGGGCTGACGGGAGGCCGCGAAGGCCTCCCGGCACAGCGCGGGATCAGGCCTGGGCGGCAACCTCGATGGCCGCAACCAGAATCTCCATGCCTTCCGCAAGGACGGCATCGGGAATGGTCAGCGGCACCATCAGGCGCAGCACGTTGCCGTAGGTTCCGCAATTGAGCAATAGCAGACCGCGCTTGGCCGCTTCCGCCTTCAGCGCGTTGGCGATTTCCGGCGCCGGACGATGGGGATCGCCGGCCCGGCAGAATTCGACCGCGGTCATCGCGCCCAGGCCGCGTACCTCGGCGATGCAATCAAGCCGCCCGGCCAGCGCGTTCAGCTTGTCGCGCATCGCCTGGCCGATCCGCTCGGCACGGGCGCACAACTGCTCGTCCTCGATCACGTCGAGAACGGCCAGCGCACCGGCGACGGCAATCGGGTTGCCGGCGTAGGTCGAACCGAGGCCGCCCGGCGTTGCCGCGTCCATGATCTCGGCCTTGCCGATCACCGCCGACAGCGTCAGGCCGCCGCCCAGGCCCTTGGCCATGGTGATGATGTCGGGCTCGATGCCGCTGTGTTCGATGGCGAACATCTTGCCGCAGCGCGCTGCGCCGGTCTGGATCTCGTCGGCGACGAGCAGGATGCCGTGGCGATCGCACAGCTCGCGCAGGCGGACGAAGAATTCCGGCGGCGCCGGCAGGTAGCCGCCCTCGCCCTGCACCGGCTCGGCGAAGATCGCCGCGACGCGACGGGCTTCGATGTCGTTCTTGAAGATCGCTTCCAGACCGGCGATCGAGTCATCGACCGAAACGCCGTGCAGCGCGTTGGGATACGGCGCGTGGAAGATTTCGCCGGGGAAGGGACCGAAGCCGACCTTGTACGGGTCGACCTTGCCGGTCAGCGCCATGGTGTACATGGTGCGACCGTGGAAAGCGCCCTGGAAGGCGATGATGCCGCTGCGCCCGGTGTAGGCGCGCGCCACCTTGATCGCGTTCTCGACCGCTTCGGCGCCGGTGTTCATGAAGAAGGTCTTCTTCGGCGTTGCACCCGGCGCCAGGCGGTTCAGCTTCTCGGCCAGTTCGACGTAGGACTCGTAGGCGACGACCTGGAAACAGGTGTGGGTGAACTTGTCGAGTTGGGCATGCGCGGCGGCGATCACGCGCGGGTGGCAATGGCCGGTATTGACCACGGCGATACCGGCGCAGAAGTCGATCCAGCGACGGCCTTCGACGTCCCAGATTTCCGCGTTCTCGGCGCGCTCGGCAAATACCGGGTGGCCCTGGCCGACACCGCGCGGCAGGGCGGCGGCGCGCCGCTGCATGAGGGCGGCGTTGCTTGCGCGGGTGATTTCATGATGTGCATTCATGGTGCTGTTCTCCGATGATCCGTTTCGTCAGCGGCCGATGCCGGCCATGCAGACATATTTGATTTCGAGGTAATCCTCGATTCCGTACTTCGATCCCTCGCGGCCGAAGCCGGAGGACTTGATGCCACCGAATGGCGCCACTTCGGTCGAAATGGCGCCGGTATTGACGCCGACCATGCCGTATTCCAGCGCTTCCGAAACGCGCCAGACGCGGCCCAGGTCCTTGCTGTAGAAATAAGCGGCGAGGCCGAACTCGGTCGCGTTGGCGAGCTGGATCGCCTCTTCCTCGCTGCTGAAACGAAAGATCGGCGCCACCGGCCCGAAGATTTCCTCGCGCGCCACGCGCATTTCCGGGGTCACGTCGGCGACGATGGTCGGTTCGAAGAAGGTGCCGCCCAGCGCACTGCGCTGCCCGCCGCAGAGCACGCGCGCGCCCTTGGCGGTGGCGTCGGCAAGCAGGGTTTCGACCTTGGCCAGCGCGTTGCCGTCGATCAACGGCCCCTGGGTGACGCCCGCTTCGGTGCCGACGCCGAGCACCAGTTGCCCGACCGCCGCCGCGAGCTTTTCCGTGAAACGCTCGTAGATGCCGTCCTGAACCAGGAAGCGGTTGGCGCAAACGCAGGTCTGCCCGCTGTTGCGGTACTTCGACTGCATCGCGCCGAGCACTGCGGCGTCGACATCGGCGTCGTCGAAGACGATGAACGGAGCGTTGCCGCCCAGTTCGAGCGACAGCTTCTTGAGCGTCGGCGCGCATTGCTGCATCAGCTTGATGCCGGTCGCCGTCGAGCCGGTGAAGGACAGCTTGCGCACCGTCGGGTTGGCGCACATTTCGCCGCCGATGGCCAGCGCGTCGCCGGTCAGCACCGAGAACACACCGGCCGGGACGCCGGCACGCTCGGCCAGGACGGCCAGGGCAAGCGCCGAGAACGGCGTCTGCGGCGCCGGCTTGACCAGCATGGTGGCGCCGGCGGCCAGCGCGGCGGCGGCCTTGCGGGCGATCATCGCGGTCGGGAAGTTCCACGGCGTGATCGCCGCGCACACGCCGATCGGCTGTTTGACGGCGAGGATGCGGCGATCCGGCAGATTGGCCGGAATCACGTCGCCGTAGGCGCGCTTGCCCTCTTCGGCAAACCACTCGATGTAGGAGGCGGCGTAGGCGATTTCGCCCTTCGCCTCGGCCAGCGGCTTGCCTTGTTCGCTGGTCAGGATCAGCGCCAGGTCGTCGATGTTGGCGAGCAGGGCATCGTGCCAGGCGCGCAGGATGCGCGCCCGCTCGCCGGCGGTACGCGCTGCCCAGCCGCGTCCGGCCTGTTCGGCGGCGACGATGGCGCGCTCCGTCTCGGCTTGCCCCATGACCGGCACGCTGCCCAACGCGGCGTGCGTCGCCGGGTTGCAGATGGTTTGCGTCGCGCCGCTGTCGGCGGCGCACCAGACGCCGGCGAGGTAGGCCTGCTGGCAGAAAAGTGAAGTGTCTTTCAATCCTTGCATGGAAGAGTCCTGAGAGATGAAGGGGAGAATGCGGGGTGAGCCGCCGGCTTACTCGGCGACGGCGGTGCGCAGGCGCTCGTTACGGCCGCGCAACCATTCCAGCGTGAGCAGCATGAGCACCGAGATGACGGTCAGGATGGTGGCGACGGCGGCGATCGTCGGACTGATGTTCTCGCGGATGCCCGCGAACATCTGGCGCGGCAGCGTCGTCTGTTGCGGGCCGGCGAGGAACAGGGTGACGACGACCTCGTCGAAGGAGGTGCCGAAGGCGAACAGGCCGCCGGAAATCACGCCCGGCGCAACCAGCGGCAGGGTCACCCGGAAGAAGGCGGTGAGCGGGCTGGCGCCGAGGCTGGTGGCGGCGCGCACCAGGTTGTAGTCGAAGCCCTGCAGCGTCGCGCAGACGGTGGTGACGACGAAGGGCACGCCGAGCGCGGCATGCACCATGATCAGGCCGAGGTAGCTGCCGCTCAGGCCGATCGGCGCGAACACCAGGTAGGTGGCGACGCCGACGATGACCACCGGCACCACCATCGGCGAGATCAGCACCGCCATCAGCAGCGCCTTGCCGGGGAAATCGATGCGGGTCAGGCCGATTGCCGCCGGGGTGCCGAGCGCCATCGCCAGCAGCGTGGCGAACGGCGAAACGATCAGGCTGTTCTTCAGCGCGTGGGTCCATACCTCGGAATAGAAGAATTCCTCGTACCAGCGCAGCGAGAAGCCCGACATCGGGTACATCAGGATCGAATCGCTGTTGAACGACAGGGGAATGATGACCAGGACCGGCAGCACCAGAAACAGCAGGACCAGCCCGCAGAAAACGCGGAAGCCGTAATACCAGAGCTTCTCGGGCAGGGAGGCATAAGGCGGCAGCATGGATATCTCCAATCAGCGTTGCGGGGCGCCGTTCGTCGCGCTGCCGACGAGGCGGTTATAGACGACGTAGAGCAGCAGGGTGGCGGCCAGCAGCAGCGCCGACAAGGCGGCGGCCATGCCCCAGTTGGTGGTCTCGTTGGTGTAGAAGGCGACGAAGTAGCTGACCATCTGCTCCTTCGGGCTGCCGAGCAGGGCCGGCGTGATGTAGTAGCCCATCGACAGGATGAAGACGAGCAAGCCGCCAGCCGCGATGCCGGGCACCGTCATCGGGAAATAGACCTTCCAGAAACTCTTGAACGGCGGGCAGCCGAGCGACATCGCCGCGCGCATGTAGGTCGGCGAGATGCCCTTCATCACGCTGTACAGCGGCAGCACCATGAAGGGCAGCAGGATGTGCACCATCGCCACGTAAACGCCGACCCGGTTGAACACCAGTTGCAGCGGTTCGTCGGTGATGCCCAGGGCGATCAGCACGTGGTTGATCAGACCGCCCTGCTGCAGGAGGACGATCCAGGCGGCGACGCGGACCAGGATCGAGGTCCAGAAAGGCAGCAGGACGAACACCATCAGGAGGTTGGAGCTGCGCTTCGACAAGCTGGCCAGCAGGTAGGCCAGGGGGAAGCCGAGGAGCAGGCAATACACCGTGACGACGAAGCTCATCCAGATGGTGCGGCCGAAAATCTCGGTGAACACCGAGTCGCCCTGCTCGCCCCGGCTGATTTCGCCGCTCGCGTCGCGCGTCAGGTCGAGCGCGGCGAGCAGGTAATAATCGGTTTTCTGGCTGGCGTTGCGGGCGATCAACTGCCAGGTGCACAACTCGCCCCAGCGCTCGTCCATCGCCACTAGCGACTCGCGCGGACCGGCATCGCTCGCCAGCGGCAGCTTGCGGGCGGTGTTCATGAGCAGCGAACGCAGCCCGGGTTCTTCCATGTTCAGGCGCTTGGCGGCTTCGGCCAGGGTCTTGCTGCCCTTGCCCAGGCTCAGGTCGCTGACCAGCGCGGCGTAGGCGCCTTCATGCGGCAGCTCCTTGCCGGGCCAGCCGGATAACTGGTGCACGGTCTGCGGCAGCGCCGCCGCCACTTCCGGGTTGTCTACGCTCTTCAGCAACAAGGCGGCAATCGGCCACAGGAAAGTGAGCAGAAGAAAGACCGCCAGCGGCGCGATCAAGGCACCGTAGCGCAGCTTCTTCATGCGTTCGGCGCGCTGCAGCAGGCGCTTGAGCGGAACGGCTGCCGTTTCGGCAATCGGCTCGGACATCGTTTCTCCCTGGACCATCATCGTCTTCCCTTATTCCCCGATCCGGCCGCCTCCCCGCTCGATGCGGGGAAGCGGCCAGTTTTGCTAGCGCGCGGCCCAGGCGTTGAAACGCTGTTCCAGATCCTCGCCGTGCTCGACCCAGAACATGGTGTTGCTGGCGACGGCGGTCTTGATGTTGCTGGCGGAAGTCGGCAGCTCGGCAGCAATCGCCGCGCTGATCTGCGGGTTGGCCTTGACGTTGGTCGGGCCGTAGGGAATCTCGCCGGAGAAGACCACCTGGTTTTCCGGCTTGACCAGCGTCGCCAGGAACTTGTAGGCCTCCTCGCGCTTGGCCGCGCCCTTCGGAATGCCGTAGGACTCGACGTCATAGATGTTGCCGGTCCAGACGATCTTCAGGTTGCGGCCTTCCTTCTGGGCGGTGGCGATGCGGCCGTTGTAGGCGGAGCTCATCACCACGTCGCCGGCAGCCAGCAGCTGCGGCGGCTGGGCGCCGGCTTCCCACCACTGGATGTGCGGCTTGATCTGGTCCAGCTTCTTGAACGCCCGATCGACACCGGCCTTGGTCGCCAGCACCTTGTACACGTCGGCCGGAGCGACGCCGTCGGCCATCAGCGCGAACTCCAGCGTGAACTTGGCGCCCTTGCGCATGCCGCGCTTGCCGGGGAATTTCTTCATGTCCCAGAAATCGCTCCACGAGGTCGGCGCCTGCTTCAGTTTGTCGGCGTTGTAGGCGAGCACGGTGGACCAGACGAAGAAGCCGATGCCGCATTCATTGACCGCCGCCGGCAGGAAATCCTTCTTGTTGCCGATCTTGCTGTAGTCGAGCTTCTCGTACAGCCCTTCCTCGCAGCCGCGGGCCATTTCCGGCGATTCGAGTTCGACCACGTCCCAGCTGACGTTGCCGGCTTCGACCATGGCTTTGATCTTGGCCTGTTCGCCGTTGTATTCGCCGGGGATGATCTTGATCCCGGTACTGCGCATGAACGGTTCGTAATAGGCCTTGACCTGCGCCTTCTGGTTGGTGCCGCCGAAGGAAATCACGGTCAGGTCGGCGGCCTGGGCCGCACCGGCGACGCTCAGGGCGGCGGCGATGGCGGCAAGCTTGTTCAGGGACTTCAGTTGAATCATGGCAAAACCCTCCTCTGAGTTATTGGTGAATCGCTGCACGGCGGCGCCGGGCAAGTTGAAAATCAATGCGCGTCAACCACCGGATCAAGCGCGCAGGCGTGTTCGGCGGCCATCGCCACGACCACCTGGTCACCCGAACGCAACTGGCGGTCGAGCTGCGAGATCGGCATCTTGACGGTGAAATCGTGACCGCCGACGAGGTCGAGACGGACCCTGACGTGGTCGCCGAGGTAGATGATTTCCTTGACCCCGGCGGAGAAGCGGTTGCCGCCGCCCTCGCCGTCGGCCAGGAAGGCGCGTTCGGGGCGGACCGAAACCATGGTCCGCGCGCCGACCCCGGAGACGTTGCGGGCCACCGCCTCGATCCGCGCACCGCAATCCAGACGCACCTGGCAGCAGCCGTCGGCCAGGCTCTCGACGGTGCCGTTGAGGGCGTTGTTCTCGCCGATGAAACTGGCAACGAAGGAATTGACCGGCCGCTCGTAAAGGGCTTCGGCGCTGTCGATCTGCTGGATCACGCCGTGGTTGAAGACGGCGATGCGGTCGGACATGGTCAGCGCCTCGCCCTGATCGTGGGTGACGAAGACGATGGTGATGCCGAGGTTCTCGTGGATGTGCTTGATCTCGAGCTGCATGTGTTCGCGCAACTGCTTGTCGAGGGCGCCGAGCGGCTCGTCCATCAGCACCAGTTCGGGACCGAAGACCAGGGCGCGGGCCAGGGCGATGCGCTGCTGCTGGCCGCCGGACAACTGCTGCGGGTAACGGCCGGCGAACTTCTCGAGGCGGACCATGGCCAGCGCGTTCTTGACCTTGGCGTCGATCTCGGCCGCCGGCAGCTTGCGCACGGCGAGCGGGAAGCGCAGGTTCTCGGCCACCGTCATGTGCGGGAACAGCGCGTAATTCTGGAAGACCATGCCGATGTTGCGCTTGTGCGGCGGCAGCTTGTTGATGACCCGGTCGCCGAGGCAGATTTCGCCGGCGGTCGGCGTCTCGAAACCGGCGAGCATCATCAGGCAGGTCGTCTTGCCGGAACCCGACGGTCCGAGCAGGGTGAGGAACTCGCCGCGCTGGATGTCGAGGTTGAGATCGCGAACGATCAGATGTTCGCCATCATAGGTTTTCTGCACCTTGCGGAAGGTAACGTGAGCGCTTCCACCGTCTTGCTGGCCCATGGCCTCTCTCCTGAATCACGCCTTCGCCAGCACCGGGCAAACCGCCCGCTGGCACTCGATGGGTTGATCATAGGGGAACGATTGGTCAAAATGAGAACCAATTTTTCCGAAAAACAAGGAACCAATTCCGGAGCGCAGGATGGAAGCCCGTTTGATCACCGAGTTGCTGGAACAATATCTGGACCGCCAGTCCGCGCCGCTAAAACTGCGCATCAGGATATACCTGGCGCTGCGCCAGGCCATTCTCGACCGGGCGCTGGCCCCCGGCACCAAGCTGCCACCGACCCGCAGCCTGGCCGAGGATCTGGGCATGGGGCGCAATACCGTGGTCCGCGCCTACGAGCAATTGCTGGTCGAAGGCTATATCGAAAGCCGCACCGGCGACGGCAGCTATGTTTCGGAAGCCGCGCAGGGCGGCCTGCGCCGCTCGCCGCCGAAACGTCTGCTCGGCACCCGGCGCGAAGGCCTGTCGCGACGCGGCAGCATCGTCGCCGCCAACGCCACCAGCAGCGTCGTCCAGCGCGGCGCCTTCATGCCCGGCGTGCCCGACATCGACGCCTTTCCCTTCGCCATCTGGCGGCGCCTGCTCGGCAAATACCACAGCGCCGAACAGGGGCACCTGCTCAATTACGCGCATACCGGCTACGGCCCGCTCAAGGTGATGCTGGCCAACTACCTGCGGGTGACGCGGATGATGCCGGTCGACCCCAAGCAGGTGATCATCATCAACGGCTCGCACCAGGCGATCGACCTCTGCGCCCGCCTCCTCGCCGATCACGGCGACCGCGCCTGGATCGAGGACCCGGGTTACTGGGGGGCGCGCAACGTGCTGGTCGCCGCCGGCCTGCAGGTGACGCCGATCCCGCTCGACGCCAAGGGGCTGGCGCCCACCGTCGAAGACTGGGCGCTGCCGCCGCGCCTGATCTTCTGTTCGCCGTCGAGCCAGTACCCGACCGGCACCGTGCTCTCGCTCGACCGCCGCATCCAGTTGCTGGAGAACGCCGATCATGTCGGCTCATGGATCATCGAGGACGACTACGACAACGAACTGCACTTCCACGAACGGCCGATCGGCTCCCTGTTCGGTCTGGCCAACAAGCAGCGGGTGATCTATCTGGGGACATTCAGCAAGGTCATGTTCCCCGGCATCCGGCTGGCTTATCTGGTGGTTCCCGAGGATCTGGTCGAGGCTTTCGTGATCGGCAATTCCGAGCTCTATCGCGGCGGCCGTCTGGCCGAGCAGGCGGCACTGGCGGAGTTCATCGACGAGGGGCACTTCACCGCGCACATCAAGCGCATGCGCAGCCTCTACGCGGAGCGCCGCGAAACCCTGCTGAGCGCCATGCAGTCGCGACTCGGCGACGTCGTCATGCCATCCGGCAGCCAAGCCGGGTTGCAATTGCTCTACCGCTTCAACCAGCCGATCGACGACACCATGGTCGCCGCCCAGGCGCTCGCCGAAGGCGTCATCTGCCGCCCCCTGTCGCTTTACTACCTCAATCAGGAAGCGCGCCAGCCGGGCATGAACCTGGGCTTCGCCGCCGTCCCGGTGGAACGGATCGGCCCGGCCACCGACATCCTGACGCGCGTCATCGAACGACACCTGAAATAGGGCACAGCGCGCTCAGTCGTGCGGCACCTCGTCGTCGTATTGCCGGCGCAGGCGGTTCAGGCCCTGCTGGAAGGCTTCGGCGTCGCCGTAATCGAAGAATTTCGGGTAGCGGTCGTGCGCCGCCCTGATCCGCCGGGCATGCTTGATCGGGCACCAGTACTGCTCGGTGCGCGCCGCCACCTCGCGGGTATAGGCGGCAACGCCGTTGCCGTAGGAGCAGTAGAAGCAGTTGAACTTCTCGATCAGGTTCAGGTAGGGCAGATCGCCGCGGTCGAAAACGATGTAGTCGGCGCGCCGGACGCGCGGTATGCGATAGACCCGGAAGCAGATGTGCTGGTAGATCGTGACGAAGAGGTCGATCAGCAGGAAGGGAATCCAGCCAGCGTAAATGACCGGCGCGGTGAGGATCACCAGCAGCCGGGAACGGATCAGGAAGCGGAACAGCCCGGTCTTGTAGCGGCGCTGCTGACGCGCCAGTTCGTCGGCCAGTTCGGCTTTCTTGCGCGCCCAGTCGTCGCGCGCCTGGCGATACTCCCCGTCCAGCTCGTCCTGCAGCGCGGCAATGCGCGCCAGCAGTTCGTCGATCCTGCTCTTCATCGCTTTTCTCCGGTCAATCCCGGATCATGCCCGATGCCCCACGGCACAGGCAAACGCGTGCGATACTGCGGGCCATATCAACCAACAAAACAAGATCATGGAGACAGTTCAAGAACAAGGGCGCGGCCCGCTGGCCGGCGTCAAGGTCGTCGAATTCGCCGGCATCGGCCCCGGCCCCTTCTGCGGCATGCTGCTCGCCGACATGGGTGCCGAGGTCACGCTGCTCGAACGCGCTGGCGGCACCTTCGCCTCGCAGCTCTTCGGCGGCGGCCGCAAGGCGGTGGCCAACCGCGGCAAGAAGTCGCTGTGCATCGACCTCAAGAATCCCGAAGTCCGGCCGCTGGTACTGCGCCTGATCGCCGACGCCGACGTGCTGATCGAAGGCTTCCGGCCCGGCGTCATGGAACGCCTGGGCTTCGGCCCCGACGTCTGCCTGGCGGAGAATCCGCGCCTGATCTACGGCCGCATGACCGGCTGGGGGCAGGACGGCCCGCTCGCCCCGCGCGCCGGTCACGACGCCAACTACGCGGCGATCGCTGGCGTTCTCGACAGCGGCCGGCGCCACGGCGGCGCACCGTGGGCGCCGCCGACCTTGGTCGGCGACATGGGCGGCGGCGGCCTGGTGCTGGCCTGGGGGATTGCCTGCGCGCTGTTCGAGGCGCAGCGCAGCGGCCGCGGCCAGGTGATCGACGCCGCCATGTGCGAAGGCGCGGCGCTGCTCGGCCACGGCCTGTTCAACCTGGAAGCGCTCGGCGAATGGCAGGGCAATTGCGCGATCGATTCGAGCGCCCCGTTCTACGACGTCTATCAGTGCGCCGACGAGCTCTGGCTCAGCGTCTGCCCGCTCGAACCGCAGTTCTACGCCAGCTTCGTCGAACGGCTGGGTCTGGCCGGCGACCCCGACTTCAGCGGCGCGCAGTACGACAGCCGCCGCTGGCCGGTAATGAAGCGGCGCCTGACGGAAATCTTCCGTGCCCAGCCGCGCCGCCACTGGGAAACCCTGTTCGCCGACAGCGACGACTGCGTGTGGCCGGTGCTGGCGCTGGGCGAAGCCGCCGACCACCCGCACAACCGGGCGCGCGGCGCCTTCATCGAGCTGGCCGGAGTGCGCCAGCCGGCACCGGCACCCCGCCTGTCGCGAACACCGGGCGCCGTGCAATCGGCGCCACCGCTGCTCGGCGAACATAGCCGCGAACGGCTCGCCGCGCTTGGTCTCGACGATCAGGAAATCGAAAGACTGGCGGCGCTCGGCGCCGTCACGCTGCGGCCGTCGGCCGCCGACTGAACCGGATCAGGGATCGCAGGGGCCGAGCAGGTCGGCCTCGAGCTCGATCTCCATGCCCTTTTGCAAGGGCCGGTCAAGGAAGAGGCCGCGGTAGAGGCGGCCGGTGTTTTCCGCCTTGCGCACGTGCGGCGTCTCCCAGTCGTCGACGCGCAGGCGGACGACGCCGACCTGCGCGTCGCGCTCGGCTTCGCCGACCGCCAGACAGGGCGTCGCCTCGACCAGGCGGACGTACTCCTGGCGCGTGTATTGTTCGCGGGTCTTGCCCGGCACCGCCGGACACTGCTGCAGCTTGCGCGTCGTCACCTCGCTGCTGACGACGGTACCGCGCAGGTAATACATCGGTTCGACCATGATCCAGCCGGCGCCGCCCTCGCGGTACACCGTGCAACTGCCCGGGCGCAGCAGCTCGGGATACTTGAACAACAGGCTGGCAGACGGACGCAGCGAGGCTTCCTCGGCTTGCAACGGCACGGCCAGCAGGGCCAGGGCGAGAGCAAGTACGCGCATTGACGGGATTCCAGGTCAGTAGACCCGTCTATCTTCAATCACCTTTCCATCGTTCGGCAAGCCCCCGGGGGCAACAATTTCGATCGAACCGCGCAATTTTGTCTGTTCGCGCAGGCTTTCCACCAGTTTTCCGCTCAGGCCGTCCGGATTTGCCGCGATTTCGCAGTGCAGGACCATGCGATCCTGGGCATCCGGGTTGTCGACCACCAGGCGCATGCGGGCGACTTCCGGAAAGCGCCGGGCGATCTCGGCAATCTGCTCGGGATGGACGAACATGCCCTTGATCTTGGTCGTCTGGTCGGCCCGGCCGAGCCAGCCGCGCAGGCGGATATTGGTCCGGCCGCAGGGCGAGATGCCGGGCAGGATCGCCGACAGATCGCCGGTGGCGAAGCGGATCAGCGGGTAGTCGGTGTTGAAGCTGGTCACCACCACCTCGCCCACTTCGCCGACCGGCACCGGATCGCCGGTCCCCGGGCGGACGATCTCGACCAGCAGGTCCTCCTCGACCACCATGCCGTCCGCGGCCTCGCTCTCGTAGGCGATCGCCCCGATGTCGGCGGTCGCGTAGCACTGGCGGACGGCGATCCCGCGTTCCTTCAGCCAGGCGCGGGTGACGCCGGGCAGCGCTTCGCCGGAGACCAGCGCCTTCTTCAGCGAGGAAATGTCGGCGCCCAGTTCTTCGGCTTTCTCGACGATGATCCGGAGGAAGGACGGCGTGCCGACGTAGCCGTCCGGGCGCAGGTCGACCATCGCCTGCACCTGCTGCTCGGTCTGCCCGACGCCGCCCGGAAAGACCGCGCAGCCGAGCTTGCGGGCGCCGCCCTCCATGAGGAAGGCGCCGGGCGTGAAGTGGTAGGAGAAGCAGTTGTGGATCAGGTCGCCGCGGCGGAAACCGGCGGCGAACAGGACGCGCGCCATGCGCCAGTGATCGACGTCACCGCCCTGCAATTCGTAGATCGGCCCGGGCGACGCGAAAACCCGCCGCGCCTCGCCCGGCGCCAGCGCGTTCAGCCCGCCGAACGGCGGCGCCGCCTTCTGCAGTTCGATCAGGTCGCGCTTGCGCGTCAGCGGCAGGCGCGCCAGCGCCGCCCGCGTCGTACACGCCGCCGCCTCGACCCCGGCCAGCGCCTGCCGGTAATAGGCGGTCCCCGACCTGGCGTGCGCCACCTGACGTGCCAGACGGGCCATCAGGTCCGCTTCCCGGTCCTCCGGATCGCGGGTTTCGAGCGGGTCGTAGAAGCTCATTTCATTTTTCTCCGTTTTGACGGTCACCGCGGAAAAGCGGTTCTGCCAGCGTCAGCGCCAGCCGCCTGTGCCTGTGCCTGTGCCTGTGCCTGTGCCTGTGCCTGTGCCTGTGCCTGTGCCTGTGCCTGTGCCTGTGCCTGTGCCTGTGCCTCTGCCTCTGCCTCTGCCTCTGCCTCTGCCTCTGCCTCTGCCTCTGCCTCTGCCTCTGCCTCTGCCTCTGCCTCTGCGCCAAGGGTTGCAAAGTAGCCCCACAGGGCAAGGCGGAGGCCGGCACCGTTGGCTCCTGCCAACAAGCCGGCCGACAACGCCGCCATGCGGGGCGCCCTGCAACCCCCTCTGGTGACGGCAAAGTAATCGCTCAGGGCAAGGCGGAGCGAGGCGCCGTTTGCTATCGGCAAACAAGCCTCGCGACAACGCCGCCATGAGCGATGCACTGCCGTCATGAGAGCCAGCGCTTGCGGCGGCGGTAGTGCTTGACGTCCTTGAAGGATTTCCGCCCCGCCGAACTCAGGCCGAGGTAGAACTCCTTCACATCCTCATTCGTGCGCAGCTCCTCGGCATCGCCTTCCATCACCACCCGCCCGTTTTCCAGGATGTAGCCGAAGTCGGCGTAACGCAGGGCGACCATGGTGTTCTGTTCGGCAAGCAGGAAGCTGACCTGTTCGCGGGCGTTGAGGTCCTTCACGATCTCGAAGATTTCCTCGACGATCTGCGGTGCCAGACCCATCGACGGCTCGTCGAGCAGGATCATTTCCGGCTTGGCCATCAGCGCCCGGCCGATCGCGCACATCTGCTGCTCGCCGCCCGAGGTGTAGCCAGCCTGCGAGGTGCGCCGCGTCTTCAGCCGCGGGAAGTAGTGGTAGACCTTGTCCAGGCTGTCCTTCAGCTCGCCGCGCGAGATGCTGCGCGTGTAGGCGCCGGTCAGCAGGTTTTCCTCGATGCTCAGGTGGCCGAAGCAATGGCGGCCTTCCATGACCTGGATGACGCCGCGCTTGACCAGTTCGTTGGGCGACAATTGGTCGATGCGCTGCCCCTTGTATTCGACCGAGCCCTTGGTCACGTCGCCGCGCTCGGCGCGCAGCAGGTTGGAAATCGCCTTCAGCGTCGTCGATTTGCCGGCGCCGTTGGCACCCAGCAAGGCGACGATCTTGCCTTTCGGCACGGCCAGCGACACGCCCTTGAGGACCAGGATCACGTGGTCGTAGATGACCTCGATGTTGTTGATGCTCAGGTAGTTTTCAGCCGTTGCTGCTTGTGTGTTCATGTCTTCTCCCGTCACGGAAGGAAGCGCCGGGCGCGGCAGCGCGCCCGGCGGCCCGGCTTATTTTTCCTTGCTGCAGTCACGCGGCGTGATGCCCTTTTCCTTGGCGTACTGCTTGGCGGACGCCTGGAACAGCGGGTGGATCAGCCCCTTGTTGCCCTCGATCCAGTCGGACACCGGCACCCACTTGGCACCGTCCCACTGCTGGATCTTCACCTTGCCGGAACCTTCGTGGTTGGCGCAGGAGGTCTTGATTTCCGGCAGCAGGTTGGTGGCGCCCAGCGCTTTCAGGCGAGCCTCGGTGATATCGAGGTTCTCCAGCGCCCAGCGCATCTGCTCGCCGTTGAGCGACTTGCCCTTGCCGTACTTATCCTGGCCCTTGCGGATTGCCTCGACCGACAGCACGGCGGCGGAAACGCCACGGTTGTAGAGAACGGTGCCGATCTTGGCCTTGTCCTGCAGGTTGCCCTTGCCGGCGCCGTAGACCACCTTCTCGATGTCGGCGATCACCGGCACCTGCTTGCCGGCGACGTTCCAGGTCGCCGCCATGTAGCCCTTGGCGGCTTCGCCGGCCGGCACCACGTCCTCTTCCGAGCCAGTCCACCACGAACCGATCATCTTGTCGCGCGGGTAGCCGACCTTTTGTGCCGCCTTCAGCGCCGTCTGGTTCATCACGCCCCAGCCCCAGAAGATCACGAAATCGGGCTTCTCCTGGCGGATCTTCAGCCACTGCGCACCCTGCTCGTTGCCCGGGTGGGCGACCGGAATCTGCACCAGTTCGAACTTGTTCAGCGAGGCCTCGGCGTTGAGCGCGACGATCGCTTCCTTGCCGTAGGCCGAGTCATGGTAGAGATAGACGATCTTCTTGCCGGCCAGATTGCCGCCCAGCTTGTCCTTGACGAACTTGACGATGGCCGAGGCCTGCATCTGGTAGGTGGTGACCAGCGGGAAGGCGTAGGGGAAAACCGAACCATCGACCGCGTCGGTGCGGCCGTAGCCCATCATCGCCAGCGGCAGCTTGTCCTGCGCCGACTTGTCGATCAGCGCGTAGGAAATGCCGGTCGACATGGTGTGGATCGGCCCGGCCGATTGCGCCGCCTTGCCCTTCATCCGCTCGTAGCACTCGACGCCCTTGGCGTTGTTGTACTCGGTTTCGCATTCTTCCCAGGTCAGGGTGACGCCATTGACGCCCTTGTCCTTCATGTTGACGTAGTTCAGGTAGTCGATGAAGCCGCCGTAGAAGGCCTGGCCGTTGGCGCCGTAGGCACCGACGCGGTAGCTCGGGATGGGGAAGAATTGTTCGGCAGAGTAGGCAGCCTGCGACAGCATGGCCAGGGAAACCGCGGCAGCGGCAACAGCGGGTTTGAAAACTTTTTTCATGTGTATGTCTCCTCCAGTGTTACGAAAAACGGCCGGTTCTCAGTGCGGGAACGGCCACAGGCGCAGCTTCTCCTTGGCGATCTGCCACAGACGGGCCAACCCGTGCGGCTCGACGATCAGGAAGAACATGATCAGCGCACCGAACACCAGAATCTGGATGTGCGACACGGTGGCGCTGGAAAAGGGCAGGCCGAACAGGCCGGCGAAGAACGGCAGGGCAATGTCGAGGAAGATCGGCAGCAGCAGGATGAAGGCGGCGCCAAGGAAGGAACCGAGGATGGAGCCGACGCCGCCGATGATGACCATGAACAGGATGCGGAAGGACATGTCGAGCGAGAAGCCGTCCGGCTCGACCGAACCCAGGTAGCAATAGGCATAGAGCGCGCCGGCGACGCCGCAGTAGAAGGAACTGACGGCGAAGGCGAGCAGCTTGGTGCGCATCAGGCGGATGCCGATCACCGAAGCGGCGACGTCCATGTCGCGCACCGCCATCCAGGCCCGGCCGGTCGTCGAGCGGACCATGTTCTTGGCCGCCAGGGCGAGCAGAACGACGATCGCCAGGACCAGCAGGTACTTGTCGCGCGGCGTGTCGAACGCGTAGCCGAGGATCTCGATGTTCTGCGCCGAGATCACCCCGGACGACGAGTTGTTCGACAGCCAGGGGAACTTGGTCAGGCACCAGACGATGAAGAACTGCGCCGCCAGCGTCGCCACCGCCAGGTAGAAACCCTTGATGCGCAGGCTGGGCAGGCCGAACAGGATGCCGACGCCGGCCGCGGTCAGGCCGGCACAGATGAAGGAAACCAGGATCGGCATGCCCTCGACGCGCAGCTGGAAGTTGTAGGCGGCGTAGGCGCCAACCGCCATGAAGGCGGCGGTGCCCAGCGACAACTGGCCGGCGTAACCGGTCAGGATGTTGAGCCCGAGCGCGGCCAGCGCGAAGATCAGGAAGGGAATCAGGATCGCCGAGAACCAGTATTCGCTGGCGAACATCGGCACCCCGAGAAAGGCGACGGCGAGCAGCAGGATCAGGCCGATGCGGTCCTGGCGGATCGGGAACAACTGCTGGTCGGCAGCGTAGGAGGTCTTGAATTGACCGGCTTCACGGTAGAGCATTATTCAAACTCCGGTTTGCAGATCATGCGCCGACGCAACGAGGCGCGAGGACGCAGACAGTACGATTAGTACGGCAAGGACGAGTAACGAAGTTGCGGCAAGCATGGCTGCAAACTAGACGCGGTCGATGTGGCGTTCGCCGAACAAGCCTTCTGGCCTGACCAGCAGGAAGAGCAGCGCCAGCACGTAGGGGAACCAGCCTTCGATGCCGCCGAAGTTGCCGCCGAAGAGGTCCTGCATCACCGGCGGGATGTAGATTTCGGCGAGCTTTTCCGAGGCGCCGATGATCAGGCCGCCGACGATGGCGCCCGGCACCGAGGTGAAGCCGCCGAGGATGAGCACCGGCAGCGCCTTCAATGCCGTGAAAGTGAGCGCAAACTGCACGCCGTTTCTGGCGCCCCACATCATGCCGGCGACCAGCGCGACGAAACCGGCAACGCCCCAGACGATGGCCCAGATATGCTGCAGCGGAATGCCGATCGACAGCGCCGCCTGGTGGTCGTCGGCAACGGCGCGCAGGGCGCGGCCGATGCGGGTGTACTGGAAGAACAGCGCGAGCACGGTGACCAGCACGGCGGCAACGCCGGCAGCGATCAGGTCGAACTTGGAGATGACCATGTTCCAGTTGTCGAGAATCCAGGGAATCGGCTCGTCGACGATGCCGATATCCAGGGCGCGCGGGTCGGAGCCGAAGATCATCGGCGCCAGGCCCTCGATGAAGAAGGTCAGGCCGATGGTGGCCATGAACAGCGCGATCGGCGGCTGGTTGACCAGCTTTCTGAGCACGAACTTCTCGGTGGCGATGCCGAAGGCGGTCATGATGGCGAAGGCGAGGATCACCGCCAGCCACAGCGGCGCCCCCCACTCCATGATGCCGACCACCGACAGTGCGGCGAGATAGACCATCGCCCCCTGGGCGAAGTTGAAGACGCCCGAGGCCTTGTAGATGAGGACGAAGCCGAGCGCCACCAGCGCGTACATGACGCCGGAGAGCAGGCCGCCGATGAGGACTTCAAGGAAGAATTCCATGGCTTACTCCCGGAAGTCGGCGCGGACGGTTTGACGGTGCCGGCGGGCGGCATGCGAACGGGCGGCGACCCAGAGCAGGATCGACAGCAGTGTCGCGGCGAATACGAATTCCATGCTTGTCTCCTCAGTGACCGGCGCCCAGATAGGCCTTGATCACGTCTTCGTTGTTCTTGACCTCGTCCGGGACGCCGTCGCCGATCTTCTTGCCGTAGTCGAGGACGACGACGCGGTCGGAGATGTCCATGACGACGCCCATGTCGTGCTCGATGAGGACGATGGTGGTGCCGAACTGGTCGTTCACGTCGAGGATGAAGCGACACATGTCCTGTTTTTCCTCGACGTTCATGCCGGCCATCGGCTCGTCGAGGAGCAGCATCTTCGGCTCGGCGGCGAGCGCCCGGCCGAGTTCGACGCGCTTCTGCAGGCCGTAGGGCAGGCGGCCGACCGGCGTCTTGCGGTGGTGCTGCCTTTCCAGGACGTCGATCACCTCCTCGACCTTCTTGCGGTGTTCGAGCTCTTCCTGGCGGGCGCGGCCGAACCACAGCGCGTGCTCAAGGAAGGTCGATTTCATCTTGGTGATGCGCCCGGTCATGATGTTGTCGAGCACGCTCATGCCCTTGAACAGCGCGATGTTCTGGAAGGTGCGGGCGATGTTCTGCTGCGCCGCCATGTGCGGCTCCATCTTCCTGCGCTCGCTGCCGCGCCAGAAGACCTTGCCTTCCTGCGGGTGATAGACGCCGTTGATGACGTTGAGCATCGAGCTTTTGCCCGCGCCGTTCGGGCCGCTGATGGCGCGGATCTCGTGTTCGCGGACGTCGAAGGAAATGTCGGTCAGCGCCTTGACGCCGCCGAAGCGCAGCGAAATGTTCTGCAGGTCGAGGATGACCTCACCGATTTGTTTGCTCATCTCAGGCGGCCTTTCTGGCAATCGGGAAGGTCTTGCAATCGACGATGCGCAGGTCGGCGGACACCTTGCCGCGCCGTCCGTCCTCGAACTTGACCTCGGTCTCGATGAACTGGCTGTCCTTGCCGGCGTAGAGGGCGTCGATCAGCACCTTGTACTTTTCCGAGACGAAGTTGCGGCGGACCTTGCGCGTGCGGGTCAGTTCGTCGTCGTCGGGATCGAGCTCCTTGTGCAGGATCAGGAAGCGGTGGATCTGCGAATCGGCGACCATGACGTCGTGCGCCAGGCCGGCGTTCACTTCCTCGACGCATTGCTGGATCAGTTCATAGACCTGCGGCTTGGCGGCGAGGTCGGTATAGCCGGAGTAGGCAATGCCGCGCCGCTCGGCCCAGTTGCCGACGGCGCCCATGTCGATGTTGATGAAGGCGGTGACCATGTCGCGGTCGGCGCCGAAGCAGACGGCTTCCTTGACGTGCTGGAAGAACTTCAGCTTGTTCTCGATGTAGTTGGGCGCGAACATCGCGCCGTTGCCGAGCTTGCCGACGTCCTTGGCGCGGTCGATGATCTTCAGGTGGCCGTCCTCGTCGAGGAAACCGGCGTCGCCGGTCATGAACCAGCCGTCGGCGTTGATCGACTCGGCGGTGGCGTCGGGGCGCTTGTAGTATTCCTTGAGCAGCATCGGCCCCTTGACCAGCACTTCGCCGTTGTCGGCGATCCGGATGTCGACGCCGGGCGCCGGCTGGCCGACCGAATCGAACTTGATCTGGCCGTCCGGTTGGATGCAGACGTAGGCGCAGGTCTCGGTCTGGCCGTAGAACTGCTTCAGGTTGATGCCGATCGAGCGGTAGAACTTGAACAGTTCGGGACCGATCGCCGCGCCGGCGGTGTAGGCGACCTTGATCCGGCTCATGCCGAGCACGTTGCGCAGCGGGCCATAGACCAGCAGGTTGCCCAGCCAGTACTGGAAGCGATCGCCGGCGGCAACCGACTTGCCGTCGAGGATGTCGGCGCCGCAGCGTTTCGCCACCGCCATGAAGTGATGGAACATCTTCTGTTTCAGCTTGCCGGCATCCTCCATGCGGATCATCACCGAGGTGAGCAGGCTCTCGAAGACGCGCGGCGGCGCGAAATAGTAGGTCGGCCCGATCTCGCGCAGGTCGGTCATCACCGTGTCGCCGGATTCCGGACAGTTGATCGTGAAGCCGGCGACCATCGCCTGGGCGAAGGAGAACAGGTGATCGCCGACCCAGGCCATCGGCAGGTAGGACAGGATGTCGCCGTCGGCGCTCATGCGGTCCACCTCGATGCCGCCGCGCGCGGCGGCGATGAAAGCGGCGTGCGTCTGACAGACGCCCTTCGGCTTGCCCGTGGTGCCCGAGGTGTAAAGCATCACCGAGGTATCGTCGAAATGCCCCTGGGCGATTTCGGCGTCGAGGAAATCCGGGTGGTTGCGGTCATGGATGCGGCCCATTTCCATCAACTCGTGGATGTCGTGCAGGAAAGGCTGGTTGTAGTGGCGCATGCCGCGCGGGTCGTCGTAGATGACGTGTTCCAGCGTCGGCACCTGCTCGCGCACTTCGAGCATCTTGTCGACCTGTTCCTGGTCCTCGACGACGACGAAACGGATACCGGCGTCCTGCAGCACGAAGAGCATTTCGGCCGCCACCGCGTCCTGGTAAAGCGGCACCGGCACGCCACCGAGGCACTGGGCGGCGGTCATCATCATGTACAGGTGCGGCCGGTTGTCGCCAATGATCGCCAGGTTGTCGCCGCGCTTGAAGCCCAGTGCCGCCAGGCCGCAGGCCAGCGCGCGGACGCGCTCGGCAACGTCGGACCAGGTCCAGGTCTGCCAGATACCGAGGTATTTCTCGCGCATCGCCGGCGCCTGTGGCCGCGTCGTCGCATGATGCATGAGCAGCCGCGGGAAGGTGTGCAGACCATCCGGCGCGGCGTGTTTCGCCTGCGTGGGCATAAATTGTCTCCTCCGCCGCGACTCATCGTTCGCGGTCATGTGTCATTAGGTTCATTGTGGCGCCGGCTTTCTTACACCAGTCTTGCAGACGCCGCCTTTTCCTGACCTGCGGGCCAGTGTAAGCACAGGCGCGGCGTACAATTGTCGTCTGGCAGACAATCCGGATAAAAAATGAAGAACGCTGAGGAATTGCTGCGGCGCTCCCAGTGGGGACAGGCGCTCAGTGAGGAGGAGATGCAGCGCGCCCTGGCCGGCACCGTCGAACGCAGCTTCACGGCCGGCGCCTTCATCTGCATGAAGGGCGAGGCGGTCACGCACTGGATGGGCATCGTCGACGGGCTGGGCAAGATGGCCAGCCACTGGACCTCGGGCAAGACCACGTCGCTGACCGGCATCAGCAGTGGCGCCTGGTTCGGCGAAGGCTCGCTGCTCAAGGAGGAACCGCGCCGCTACGACGTCATGGCGATCCGCGACACCCGCGTCGCCTTCATGAGCCGCGGCACCTTCCTGTGGCTGCTCGACCACAGCATCGCCTTCAACCGCTTCATGATCACCCAGTTGAACGAACGCCTCGGCCAGTTCATCGGCATGATGGAAAACGAGCGCATGCTCGACATCGACACGCGCATCGCCCGCGTCCTGGCGGCGCTGTTCAACCCGGTGCTCTACCCCGGCACCAACCGCCTGCTGCAGATTTCCCAGGAAGAACTCGGCTACCTCGCCGGCGTCTCCCGGCAACGCGCCAACCAGGGCCTCAAGGTGCTCGAGGAAGCCGGCCTGGTGCGCAGCGAATACGGCGGCATCAATGTCATCGACCTCGACGGCCTGCGCAGTTTCGGCGAGTAAGCGCTCACCCTACTTGGCGTAGCCCCAGCCCTTGAGCCGGCTGTAGGCGTATTCGGCGGCCTTGCCCTGGCGGTTGTTGCGCAGGTAGCCGGCATACTGCTGCGCCGCTTCCTGGCGCTTGCCCATGCCCTCCAGCGCCACCCCCTTGAGGAAGCCGATGCCGGCGTCGCCGGGCAGCAGCCGATCGTAACGGTCGAGTCCGGCGTAGGCGGCGGCCGGGTCCTTGAGGCCGAGCGCCAGCACGCCGACCAGCTTGTGCGCCTGCGCTTCCTGCGGATAGATCGCCTTCGCCGATTCGGCGTAGCCCAGCGCGTCGCGGTCGCGATCCTGCGCCTGCAGGCATTGCGCCATCAGCAGGTTGGCCGGATAGTCGCGCGGCGTCTTCTTCAGGGCTTCGCGGAACTGCCCTTCGGCCTTGCCGTACTGCTTGTCGGCCATCGCCACCTCGCCCTTCTGGCAGGATTCGATGGTCGGTTTGATGCGGCGCAGCGACGCCGTGTTGTCCATGAAGCGCTCGCGCCCGGGGTCGCGCTTCAGGCTCGCCGCGTACTTGCCCTCGGCCAGCCGGCGCGCCGTGTCGCGCCGCTCGACGTTCATCGGATGGGTCGAGAACATGGTCTGCAGCAGGCCCGGCGCTTCCTTCTGCTGGTCGACCAGCAACTGGTGCAGGCCGGTCATGCCGCTTGCCGGATAGCCGGCGCGCACCATGTATTCCTGGCCCAGCGCGTCGGCCTCGCGTTCGTTGTCGCGCGAATAGCTGGACAGCAGTGCGCTGGCGCCAAGCTGGCCGCCGACCGCGACCAGCCCACCCCACTCGGTGGACGAGGCGGCGATGCTGGCTCCGGCCACCGCCACCTGGGCGACCATCGCCTGCCCCTGGCGCTGCGCCGCGTGCCGCGCATTGACGTGCCCCATTTCGTGGCCGAGCAGCGCGCCCAGTTCGGCTTCGTTCTGCAGATCGACCATGATCCCCCGCGTCACCCCCATCGCCCCGCCGGGGAAGGTATAGGCATTCACGTGGTTGGCGTTGAGCACGCGGTAGGAGTACGGCATCTGCGGCCGGTGCGTCAGCTTGTCCATGCGCTCGCCGACCGAACTCAGGTAGCGATTGACCTCGCCGTCCTGAACCGGCCCCATGTCCTGCGAGAACTGCTGCGGCGCCACCTGCTTGTCCACCGCCTTTTCGTCGTCCTCGCTCATGCCGACCAGGATCGACTTGCCGCCAACCGGCGACTGCGCGCAGCCGGACAATGCCGCCGCGCCGAACAACCAGAGCAGTTGGCGGCGGTTGAGACGGTTGCGCTGCAGCGCGGCACTCAGGGAATCGTGATCGTTCATGGCGTTCTCCTTGCGAAAACAGACAGGCTTCGGAATTTTGCTGGAAAAAGCGCACCGGCGAAACGGCAAATTGCCCTTCCGACGATTTGCCGGCACGGGCCTAACGCCCCATGTCGCCCTCCACTGGACCGAACCGGCTTTCCAGCTTGCTGACCTGACGACGGGCCCGGAGTTCGAAACTGCGCTGCTCGTCCGTCTCGGGGTGACGCGTCCATAGTGCGGCAAACAGGCCAGTGTCGGCAGCGTAACCACCAAACCAGTCGACGACCTGACCAAGCAGGCATTCCTGGCCGATCCACACCGGCACGTCGCCAAGCGACTCATAGGTGTAATGTCCTGCGCCAAAACCGGCGTAGCTTTCGCGCAGCGAGGGGTCGGCCCCCTCCGGCATCGGGCACAGAAGTTCATCCGGCGTCCCGGCGCCAGCGGAGTCCTGGCGGACGAAGCCGGCCAGCGCCCGCGTCAATGCCGCCCGGGTTGGCGCGTCGAGCGTGAAGGGCGGCTGGCCATCGCCCCTCTGCTCCGTCGGCACCGACCACTCATAACGATAGTGCAGCGTCAGCGTCGGCACTTTGCCCGGCAGGCCGAAAGGACGCAGCAGGTAAAGATCGTCCTGACCATAGACGCTGTTGCGGTAGGCGGCATAAACCCGGCCGGCCAGCCGGACCCAAACCGTCTGCTGGTTGCTGCCACGACCGTTGAGCGAATACAGGGGAGCATTGGCGGCGTGGGCGCCGGTGAAACGCTCGCCCTGGCGCCGCAGGACACTGATGTAGTTGAACAGGCCGGTGCCACCGACATAGGCATCGACGATCAGGTCGCGCTGGCCGTCGCCATTGAGGTCGCACAGGGTGTAACTGGTTTGACCGTACTCGCCGTCGCTATCGATCCGGGAGTTGCGCAGCGCCTGCCACTCGTCGGGCGTCACCCCGGGCGGCCGATGGCGGGGAAAGCGGGCGACCGAGTCGTCCGCCCCAGCGTCGGACGTGTTGCTGAAGTGCGTCATTCCCTGGCGGATGCGCAGGGCGTCGAGGGTCTTTTCCAGGGGGAACTCGCGATCGCTCTGCAGCCGCGTTTCAACGGCCGCGCGCAAGGCGTGCAGTGCCCGCTGGTCTGCCCGGTCCGGCACTGTCGTAGCGACAGTAGCCTGCCATTGCGTGGACAGAACGCCAATTCTCTCTCTGTAAAGCTGCTCCAGGCAGCTCGAGTTGCCGGCGCATTGGTCGCGACGGAGTAGCCATTCTTTTTGCGCCCGCCGCAAGCCGGTGGCCTGATCCGGCAAGGCGCGTTGCAGATGGGCATGGATTTCGGCGAGCGAGCCATCCAGACGCAACAACTGCTCGTCGGCGCAGATTGCGCGCTCGACAGGACTACTCGCCTTGGCGCAGACGATGCCCGCCGCCGATGCATTCACCGTCAGTGCCAACAGGCAGAGCGGCCAAGCGCCGACGATACCCGACCAGAACCCGATTTTCTCCATGCGCAACGCCCCGCAGAATTCATGACATCCGCAATTTAACCTCAACACCCTGACAAACCACCATTCTTTGCCCGAGAAATTCACTACCGCTGAGCGCGGGCGATTCAGCCCGCCCCGCCACCGATGAACCCGCCGCCCGCCTCGAGCACCGTCACCACTGCCGGATGCTGCAGACGGCGCTGGGTGGCGATCGCGTACCAGCTTTCGCTGACGCCCGGCAGTTCGCCGATGGGCAGGGCGCCGAACTGGACGCGGATGTCTTCCCGCAGGGCGAGCGGTGCCGGAAAGACGCCGAGGCCGGCGCGACCGAAGGTCTTGAGCAAGGCGCTGTCGGAAAACTCGCCGATCACCTGCGGCACGATGTCGTGGGCTTCCAGCCAGGCATCGATGCCGGCGCGCAGCGGGTCGCCGCGCACCGGCAGCAGCAGCGGCACGCCCTGCATGGCGGCCGGGAAAGCGCTGGCGTACCGGTCATACAACTGGGGCGCCGCGTAAAGGGCAATCGCCAGATTGCCGAGCAGTTTCGACTGCAGGCGCAGGTTGGCGCGTTGCGGCGCCGAACGGTCGGCAAGCACGAGGTCGAGCCGGTTGACCGCAAGTTCGCCGAGCAGGTGGTCGAACTCGCCTTCGCTGCATTCCAGGCGCAGTTGCGGATGCGCGCGCAGGACGCCTTCGAGCACGCGGAAGGCGATCAGCTTGGGGACCGCGTCGGTGATGCCGACGGCGAGCCGGATGCGACCGGCCGACGGCTCGGCCAGCGCGTCACGCAGGCGGTCGCCGAGCTGGAAGATCTGGTCGGCATGAGCGAGCGCGGTCCGCCCCGCCTCGGTCAGGGTCAGCGAACGGCCGCGCGGCGCCAGCAAGGCCTGACCGAGCTGGCGTTCGAGCTGGCCGAGCTGGGTGCTGATCGCCTGCACCGACAGGCCGAGACGCTCGGCGGCGCGAGTGATGCTGCCTTCCTTGGCGACCGCCCAGAAGTAGAGCAGATGACGGAAGTTGAGATCGTCGGGCTTCATACGTTTCCATAAAACGGAAGTTAGATAACCAATATTATCCATTCATTGGAAATCGATGCGGCCGTAAATTGCGCCCATGTGCCGCGGACTTCCCGCAGCCGATACCCAGAGGAGCCCCCCATGATCACCGTCGAAGATTGCACTGCCTTTTGCGATGCCCCGCTCGGCCAGGTCGAGGAAGTCGCCCGCCGCGAGGGACTACCCCCGGTGCTGGCTTTTGCCCGCGCCCAGACGCAGGGAAGTTTCGCTGCCCCACGCCATGCAATGATGCCGTTCGAACGAAAGGAAACGATGATGATGACGATGCAGGCCCGTGCCATGTTCCCGCAGCCCAGCGAACCCCGCCACCCGCTGCGCGCCTACCCGATCAACAGTGCCTCGGCGAAGGCACGGCTGGTCGTCCTCGCCCTGCTCGCCGACGGCCGGCTCGACGAATGCGAGCTGGAAGTGCTCAACCGGCGCGGCAGCTTCGCCGCGCTCGGCATCAGCCGCGAAGGCTTCGTCCAGGTCCTGCACGAGTTCTGCGCCGACGTCTCGCGGCTGGCCGGCGGTGCCGCCGACTGGCGTGTCTCGCCCGACCTGCTGGCCGGCCTGTTCGCCGAGGTGACCGAGGTGCAGGCCCGGCATGCGGTGCTCCGGCTGATCATCTCGGTGATCAGCAGCGACGGCCACCTGGCGCGGGGCGAGGAACGCCTGTTCCTTGGCGCGCTCGACGCCTGGGGTAACGGTCTGGCCGGCACCGCAGCGCGCAACACGATCCGCATCAACTGAACGGATTGAATCCGAAAAACCGGAGGGATCATGGAAACCATCGGCAATGTCTGGTTATGGACGGCTTTCGGCAGCATCGTGCTGGTGATGCTGGCGATCGACCTGTTTCTGGTCGGCGGCGGCAAGCAGCACCGCGTCAGCATGCGCGAGGCCGCCACCTGGTCGGTGGTCTGGGTTTCCGTGTCCTTCCTGTTCGCCGCCGGCCTGTGGTGGTATCTCGACGGCGCCGCCGGCCGCGAACTGGCCAACCAGAAGACGCTGGAATTCATCACCGGCTACCTGATCGAGAAATCGCTGGCGGTCGATAACGTCTTCGTCTGGCTGATGCTCTTCGCCTTCTTCGGCATCCCCCTCGAACTGCAGAAACGGGTGCTGATCTACGGCGTGCTCGGCGCCATCCTGATGCGTACCGGGATGATCTTTGCCGGTGCCTGGCTGATCGCCCAGTTCCACTGGATTCTCTACCTGTTCGGCGCCTTCCTGCTGCTCACCGGCATCAAGATGTGGTGGTTCGCCAACGAACAGCCGGACCTCGCCAACAACCCACTGCTCAAGTGGCTGCGCGGCCACCTGAAGGTTACCGACAGCCTGCACGGCGAACGCTTCTTCGTCCGCCAGGACGGCATCCGCTACGCCACGCCACTGTTCCTGGCGCTGGTGCTGGTCGAGATTTCCGACCTCATCTTCGCCGTCGATTCGATCCCGGCCATCTTCGCCGTCACCGGCGACCCCTTCATCGTCCTGACCTCGAACATCTTCGCCATCCTCGGCCTGCGCGCCATGTACTTCCTGCTCGCCGACATGGCCAGCCGCTTCTCGCTGCTCAAGTACGGCCTGGCGGCGGTGCTCGTCTTCATCGGCGTCAAGATGCTGTTCATCGATATCTACCAGATTCCGATCGGCTTCTCGCTGGCCATCGTCGCCACCTTCATCGGCATCTCGATCGCCCTCTCGCTGCACAAAGAGAAGCTGCTCGCCCGCCAGGGCAGCGAGCGCGAGGGGTGAGCGGGCGATGGACGGCGCCTGGCTCTCGCTGATGCACGCCTGGCAGCACCCGCTGCTGACCAGTGCCATGAGCGCCGTCACCTGGCTCGGTTCGCTGGCCGTGCTGTTGCCGCTGGCCGCCGGCCTCGCCTGGTACGGCCCGGGGGACTGGCGGCAGCGCCTTTTCCTGCCGCTCGCCGTGCTCGGCGCGGCCGGGGTGGCGCAGATACTGAAGTGGCTGATCGATCGCGAGCGCCCCGACTTCTTCCCGGCGCTGGCGGCAATGCCGGCCGACGCCAGCTTCCCGAGCGCCCATGCGATGCAGGTCACGGCCTGCGTCGCCGCCTGGCTGCTGTGGCGGGAGCGGACGCAGCAGGCTGGGCCGCTGGCGATCGGGATAGCGCTGGTCGGCTTGGTCGCCGTCTCGCGGACCTACCTGCAGGTGCATTTCCTGAGCGACATCCTGGCCGGGATCGTCCTCGGCCTGCTGTGGAGCAGCCTGTTCCACCGGCTGCCTTTCTGGCGTTGGAGCGGACGATGCGACACAAATTCCTAGGGATCGGCGAACCCGGCTATCACCCGCTGCGCAAGATTGCCACCGTCGTCTCCGGCCTGCGCTACGCGGTGCTCTACGACTGGTCGGTGGCCTACAAGCTGGCGCTGTCGGTGGTCGTCCTGGCCGGCGCCTTCACCTTGCGCGCCTGGCTCGACTTCCTGCTGATCCTGGTCGTGACTGCCTTCGTGCTCGTCGCCGAAATCGTCAACAGCGCGATCGAAGCCCTCTGCGATTTCGTCGAGGAAAGGCACAACGAGAAGATCAAGGTGATCAAGGACATCGCCGCGGCCGCGGTGGGCATCGCCATCCTGACCTGGATGATCGTCATCGCTGTGGAAATCGGCCGCTATCTCGGGGCGGCCGGCTGAGCCGCCGGCACTATTTCCCCGCCCCGCCGGCGCAGGCCGCCTGGCAGCTTTCATAGGCGCCCTGGCAGGACGGGCAATCGGCGCCGGCACAGCCGCGTTTCTGGCACGCCCACAGCCGATCGCCGCAAGCCCGCACGCAGTCGTTCCAGCCCGCCTGCTGCGCCGTCGGCGCGGCGCGCGGGATGGCCAGCACGTTGCCGCGTCGCCCCAGGCAACTACCGAGTTCGAAGGTACGCTGCGGCCCGGTAAGCAGCCCCCATTCCTCGGCCGTGAAGGAGAGTTCCACCTGCAAGGCGGGCAGTTCCTTGCGCGTCACCGCGCCGCTGGCAAGCAGCGCATCCACCGCCTTGCAGTCGGCTCGCCTGGCGCGTTCCGCTGCCAGAGCGGCCCCGGTGTCAGTCAAACCGACGCGGGCACACTCCTGCGCGTAGAGGAAAAAGCGGGCGCCCTGGCTCAGGCGGGGCAGCAGCTCGGGGTTGTAACGCAGGCTGCTGTCGCCCGCCGCGCCGGTGGCGCGCACCAGCACCGGCAGTTGCGGGTCGCTGACCGCCTTCAGCAGCCGGCCGCGGGCGTCGACGCAGCTTTCGAAAAGCGCGGCATCGCCGCTTTCCGCCACCGCCGGTTGCCAGACCCCGGCCAAAACCGCGACGACAGCCAGGCATTTTCTCCAATCACGGATACGCATCGCACCACCTCCCGCTCTTCATGACCGATACACATTAAAGGAAAGCCGGCCGCCGGGAAACCGTCCCCGGGACGCCCGTGCCGGCGCGTCACAGACCGATGGCCAGCGGCTGCTTGCCACGCCGCTCGGCCAGCGCGGCGTGGCTCAGGCGACGTGCCTTGCTGTCCCAGGTCGCTGCGGCGCCGGTGTAGGGATGCCGTAGCCCGGCAGCGGCACGGGCGATCGCCTCGTCATCCATGGTCTGGCTGCGCAACAGGTCGAACTGCAAGGCCACCATGGCATGCAGGGCCAACAGGTCGTCGCGGCGCAGGAAGAAGCTCCCGTGATCAGCCAGCCCGACGCGGACCAGGATATGACCGACCGGATTGCGCAACGCGTACACATCCTCGCTGGCGCTTTCCAGCTCGCGTCTGACAGCGGCAATCGCCCGCCGATAATCTTCCCCGGCCAGTGCACCGGCGGCGAGCCAGCCCTGGTTCAGCTGGAAATGTTTGTTGGCGCTCGCCCCGGGCAGATACAGGCGCTGCCCCAGCGCACCGGCCAGCCAGCGCGGCAGGCGGCTTTCGCTGGTGGCGGCGGCGAACAGGTTTTTTTCACCCAGGTTGAGGAAGAGGCGTACGCCACCCCGCAGTTCGGTCAGGATAGGCTGTTGCAGGCTCGTCACAGCGGCGGGCAGCGGTGTCAGCAACTCGGCAATGCGCGCTTCGCGCTGCCTTGCCGCCGCCGGCGCGTGCCGCAGGTACTGGTTCAGCAATTGCAAATCCGTGTGCAGATTCGCCAGCGCCAGCAGCTTCTCAATCAGCGTCGACGCTCCCTGCGCCTGCCGTCGATGGAAGGCCATGGCGCGCTCCAGCAGATCGAGCGCCGCGTCGTGGCGCCCTTCGCTGACGGCGACGGCGAAGCGGGTGGCGCTGAGCAAGCGGTAATGCGGGACGCTGGCCGGCAAGGCTGAGGTGAATGAAAAATCCGGCCGCCAGGGCTCCTGGTAGGCCGGCATGGCGAGCGCGAGATCGCCGCGCGCCAGGGTGACGCGCCCCTTGTCAAGCACCGCCCGGGCGTCGGCCGGCCATTTGCCGACCGCCGCCAGACAGGATTCGATCTCGCGGCAAGCGAAGTCCTTGAGCTGCAAGCCGTCCTTGCGCACTTCGGCATTGATCGCCAGTGCCGGCGTTTCACCGAAGGGCGCCCGGTCGGCGCGCAGCGCCTCCGCGAACCAACGATAGCCCCAGGCATGAGGCGGCTCGTTCTCCGGCCCCGCCACCCCGATCCAGGCAAAGTAGCCGTTCTCCGCCGCCGCTATCTGCGGTGGCTTGGTGCTGAGCAGAGAAGTCAGCTCGGGATCAAGGGGCTCGTCGTGCAGGTTGGCGACGATCAGGGCCGTCAACGCGGCGACCGGCAGCACAATCAGGATCGCCAGGACGATGACGACGATTTTCAGGGTTCTTTTCACGCGGGCTTCCTCGACCGGCCGGGCGCGCAAGCCTGTCTTCCCGCCGGAAGCCAAACCATCACGCCAACGTCATCGCCAGCATCGTGACACGCCCGCCGACGACTGGCAATTGCCGCTGCCCGCCGACACCATCCGCCAGCGTTGGCCGACGATCCCGTGCCTCTCCGGGGCAGGCGGCCGGCGCTTATCATCACGGCGGATTACTTCGCTGGTCGGGACGCATGACACGACAGGCTGCTGCCACCGAGGAGGAGCGACCAGATCAGGCGCCCGGCCCGCCGGGATCGCGGCTGCCATGGCAAGATGCTTGGCAAACCAGGGCTTCTTCGTTAAATGGCAGCGGCCAACTGCAAAATCCAGGATCATGCCTTCACCATGAATATTTGCCGGCACACCCACGGCGAGCTTAGCCCGCGCCACTTCGCGCCGATGCTGCCAGCAGGCATGCCCCGGAAGATACTGCGCCGCTCACTGATCTTCATCTGCCTGTGCGTCAGCGCATGCAGCGAACCTTCGCCAGCAGTCTATTCGATCGAGACACTTGGCAAGGCAGATCGCATTGCCAAGGTGACCCAATTGTTCAAGACGACACAACGGACCACCTTGCCGTCACCCATAGAGGATGCGCAGCTCGCCCAGTTCCGCATTGGTGATGAGGACACCGCCCTGACGATCGGCCCGCGCGACTACGAGACCTACCTCTATGTGAAGCTTCCCGTCGATCAGATCGACGCCTGGCTAAGGATCTTCAGTCGGCTCGATGGCCCACCCCTCTATACGGCGCCGATAAAGGCCTATCCCCCCCGGATGAGCCGAAGCGACTTCTCGTCACTGGAGTTTTATGATGCCGATGCCTTGCTGCCAGGCCGTCATGGCTGGATCGCGGTTTCGCGCCAGCATGGAGAACTTTTCTTGTTTACGCACACCATGTAAGCACAGGCAGACCGAAAATATTGGCAACGGCATATACTGCCCCCCCGTACCGCCAGCGGACCATCCCACCAACCCGTATCCAGTGCCCACCCTGCTCACCCACCCGGCAGTCCCGCTTGCGCTGGCCTGCGCCCTGGCCGATGCGCCGGTTTCCCGGCGCCTGCTGCTCGCCGGGATCGCGGCATCCATCCTGCCCGATCTCGATACCCTGGCCTTCCGTTTCGGCATTGCCTACGGCGCCCAGTTGGGACATCGCGGATTCAGCCACTCCCTGCTCTTCGCGCTGCTCGTGGCGCTGCTCGGCATGCTCGCCGCCAACTGGCTGAAGGCGAGTCGCCAGCGCTGCTTCGCCTTTCTCTTCCTGGCCTGCGCCTCGCACGGCATCCTTGATGCATTCACCAATGGCGGACTGGGCGTTGCCTTGCTATGGCCATATTCGGAACACCGCTATTTCGCCCCGTTCCGCCCGATCGAAGTATCGCCGTTCGGCCTGCAACGCTTCCTTGCCCGCGCGCCGACGCTCCTCGCCTCGGAAATCCGCTGGGTCTGGCTGCCGCTGACCGGCCTGGCCGTGTTGACACTGGCCAGCCGCTGGCGGTTTCGAGCCCGTGGCAAAGTGGCTGGCGCCCTCCCCTGACCAGACACCAGCTACTTCCCGAGCGCCACCCGCGTTGCACAGGAGGTGGCCGGAGGCATGCTCTCCGCGCCCTCAAAACGATATTCCGCACCTCCCGCAAGCGATAAGCGAACAGAGCATCGCCCCCGAAGGCTATACGGTGATCAGCACGGAGGTCTGGTGGCAGATTACTGTGACCCCGCCCTAGGGCATGTGGCTTCGACAAAGCGCCTTCAGCTACACAAGCGCTACAGGCGGCAGCATGCAACCCGGAAGGACAGCCCCCGCCTTGCCGGGGCTCTACTTCGCCTCGCCCCTGGCGTTCTGCAGATACGTCTCCCACAGGTGCCCGTAGCGATCGTCGAAGCTTTCTTCGAGCAGTTCGGCGGCGCCGATCCGGTCGACGCGGAAGGTACGGAAGCTGTCGCGCAGTTCGCACCAGGCGCCGAGGGTCCAGCAGTGGCCCCAGAAGACGAGGCCGAGCGGCCAGAGCGTGCGTGCGGAGGTTTCGCCGTCGCCGCGCCGGTAGGCAACGCGGACTTTGCGCCCGCCCTCCATGCCGGCGCGCAAGACCGCCATCGGTTCGCGCAGCGCCGCCGGCAACAGGCAATCGAGGGCGAGAAAACGGCGGCGGCTGGCTTCCAGTTTTTCTTCCAGATGGCGCGGCAATACCGCGTCGATGCGCGCCAGCGCCTGTTCCGCCGCCTTGCCCAGCGCGCTGTCGCCCCAGGCGCGGACCAGCTTGGCGCCAATCGCCAGGGCTTCCAGTTCGTCGCCGGCAAACATCAGCGGCGGCACCTGGTAACCCCGGCGCAGACGGTAGCCGACGCCGGCTTCGCCGTCGATCGGGGCGCCGCTCTTCACCAGGTCGGCAATGTCGCGATAGATCGTGCGCTCGGACACTTCCAGCGCCTGGGCCAAGGCGGCGGCGGTGACGACGCGGCCGTGGCGCAGCAGCAAGATAATCTGGAAGAGGCGATCGGCGGGGCGCATGGGGCTAGTCCGGAACGGGAGAATTTTCAGGATAGCACGCGCTTTTTCCCGGCCAGGCCGAGCCTCCTGACACCCTGTTGTCAGGAGCCCGGTTCGAGAATGGCGGCCAGCAACGACAGCCCGTCGCTGCATTTCAGCGGAGAAAACCTCATGCAAACCCCCATCGCCTGGTTCGAAATCCCCACGCCCGATCTGGAGCGCGCCATCGCCTTCTACGAAAACGTCTTCGCCGTCACCCTGCGTCGAGAGAATTGCGGCGGCGGCGAGATGGCCATCTTCCCCTACGAATGCCCGGCACCCGGCGGCGCGCTGGTGGCGATGCCGCAGTTGCAGCCGCGCGACAACGGCACGCTGGTCTATTTCCACGGCGGCGACGACCTCGCCGTACCGCTTGCCCGTGCGGTTGCAGCGGGCGCCAAGCTCATCATGGCGAAGACCGACCTCGGCAACGGCGTCGGCCATATCGCCCTGTTCGCCGACAGCGAAGGCAATACGGTCGGCCTGTACTCTCAGGGCTGAGGCAAACGGCCTGGCAGGGAACGACAAAATTGAAACGGCGAGGTACATCGCCTCGCCGTGTTATTGCTCCTCCGCCCTGTTCGGGTCCGGATTGCTGTTCCCCTTTCGGGGCCTTGCTTACATGCTTCTGCGGTACTGGCCGCCGACTTCGTAGAGCGCCGAGCTGATCTGGCCGAGCGAGCAGCACTTGACCGCATCGACCAGCACGGCGAAGACGTTGCCGTCCTCGATCACCGTCTGCTTGAGCTTCTCCAGCATGGCCGGCGCACGGTCGGCGTTGCGGGCGTGGAAGTCGCGCAGGCGCTGGATTTGCGATTGCTTTTCCTCGTCGGTCGAGCGAGCCAGTTCGATTTCCTGCTGCGCCATGCCCTTCGGATTGAGGAAGGTGTTCACGCCGATGATCGGGTAGGAGCCGTCGTGCTTCTTGTGCTCGTAGTACATCGACTCTTCCTGGATCTTGCCGCGCTGGTAGCCGGTCTCCATGGCGCCGAGCACGCCGCCGCGCGAGGCGATGGCTTCGAATTCCTTGAGCACGGCTTCCTCGACCAGATCGGTCAGCTCGTCGATGACGAAGGCGCCCTGGTTCGGGTTTTCGTTCTTGGCGACGCCCCACTCGCGGTTGATGATGAGCTGGATGGCCATCGCACGGCGCACGCTTTCCTCGGTCGGGGTGGTGATCGCTTCGTCGTAGGCGTTGGTGTGCAGCGAGTTGCAGTTGTCGTAGATGGCGATCAGCGCCTGCAGCGTGGTGCGGATGTCGTTGAAGTCCATCTCCTGCGCGTGCAGCGAGCTGCCGGAGGTCTGGATGTGGTACTTGAGTTTCTGGCTGCGCTCGTTGGCGCCGTACTTGTTCTTCATCGCCACCGCCCAGATGCGGCGGGCGACGCGGCCGATCACCGAGTATTCCGGATCCATGCCGTTGGAGAAGAAGAAGGAGAGGTTCGGGGCAAAATCGTCGATGTGCATGCCGCGCGCCAAATAACTTTCCACGTAGGTGAAGCCGTTGGACAGCGTGAAGGCGAGCTGCGAGATCGGGTTGGCCCCGGCTTCGGCGATGTGATAGCCGGAGATCGACACCGAGTAGAAGTTCTGCACCTGGTTATGGACGAAGAATTCCTGGATGTCGCCCATCATCTTCAACGCGAATTCGGTCGAGAAGATGCAGGTGTTCTGGCCCTGATCCTCCTTCAGGATGTCGGCCTGGACGGTGCCGCGCACCGACTTGAGCACCCATTCGCGAATCTTCTCGGCTTCGTCCTCGGTCGGCTGGCGGCCGTTGTCCTTTTCGAACTTGGCCATCTGCTGGTCGATCGCGGTGTTGAAGAAGCAGGCCAGGATGATCGGCGCCGGGCCGTTGATCGTCATCGACACCGAGGTCGTCGGGCAGACCAGGTCGAAGCCGTCGTAGAGCACCTTCATGTCGTCGAGGGTGGCGATCGACACACCGGAGTTGCCGATCTTGCCGTAGATGTCCGGGCGCTCGTCCGGATCGCAACCGTACAGCGTCACCGAGTCGAAGGCGGTGGACAGGCGGTGCGCCGGCATGCCTTCGGAGACGCGCTTGAAGCGGCGGTTAGTGCGGAAGGCGTCGCCTTCGCCGGCGAACATCCGGGTCGGGTCTTCACCCTCGCGCTTGAAAGCGAAGACGCCGGCGGTGTAGGGGAAGGAACCCGGCACGTTTTCCTTCATCAGGAAGCGCAGGATTTCGCCGTCGTCGGTGTACTTGGGCAGGATCACCTTGCGGATCTTGGTGCCGGACAGCGATTCGGAAGTCAGTTGGGTGCGGATTTCCTTGTCGCGGATCTTCACCACGTATTCGTCGCCGCTGTAGGCCTCGACGGTCTGCGGCCACATGTCGAGCAGCTTCTTCGCCTTGCCGTCCTGCTGGCTGTCCTTGAACGCCTGCAGTTCCTCAAAGTCACCCACCGACTTCTCGCAAGCGGCGAACACGTTCCTGGCGATGCGCAGCGACTGGCGCTCGCGGGCGATCTTCACCTGCTCGTCGACGTGCTTGTGATAACCGCGCACCGTGTCAGCGATCTCGGCCAGGTAGCGGATGCGGGCAGTCGGCACGATGGCGCGGCTGGCCGACGACTGGCGGACGGTGACCAGCGGCAGTTTGCCGGACTTCAGTTGCAGTCCCTTTGCGCTCAACGCCGGGACCAGCGCCTGGTAAAGCGCGGTGACGCCGTCGTCGTTGAAGCGGGCGGCCATGGTGCCGAACACCGGCATGTTCTCGGTCGGCGTCGTGAACAACTCGCGGTTGCGCTGGTACTGCTTGCGCACGTCGCGCAGCGCGTCCTCGGCGCCCTTGCGGTCGAACTTGTTGATCGCCACGAAATCGGCGAAGTCGAGCATGTCGATCTTCTCCAGTTGCGAAGCGGCACCGAACTCCGGCGTCATCACGTACATCGAGACATCGACGAAGGGCACGATGGCGGCATCGCCCTGGCCGATACCCGAGGTTTCGACGATCACCAGATCGAAGCCGGCGAGCTTGCAGGCGGCGATCACTTCCGGCAGCGCGGCGGAGATTTCCGAGCCGGTGTCGCGGGTGGCCAGCGAGCGCATGAAGATGTTCGGATGCTCGATGGCGTTCATCCGGATGCGGTCGCCGAGCAGCGCGCCGCCGGTACGTTTGCGCGACGGATCGATCGAGATCAGGCCGATCTTGACGCTGTCTTCCTGGTCCAGGCGGAAGCGGCGGACCAGTTCGTCGGTCAGCGACGACTTGCCGGCGCCGCCGGTGCCGGTGATGCCGAGCACCGGGATCGACGTCGCGGCAGCGGCCTTGAGCAGCGGCTCCTTGAGCGTCGGCGCGGCGCCGTTCTCGAGCAGGGTGATGACCCGGGCGAGCAGGCGGCGATCGCCGGCGCGCAGGCCTTCGAGCACCTTGTCGGCTTTCGGGATGCCTGCGCCGGCGAGGTCGTAGTCGGACTGTTCGACGACTTCGTTGATCATCCCCTGCAGCCCCATGTGCACGCCGTCTTCCGGCGCGTAGATGCGGGTCACGCCGTAGGCATGCAATTCCTTGATCTCGGCCGGCACGATGACACCGCCACCGCCGCCGAAGACCTTGATGTTCTCGCCGCCGTTGGCCTTCAGGAGGTCGATCATGTACTTGAAGAATTCGACGTGGCCGCCCTGGTAGGAGGTGATGCAGATGCCCTGGGCATCTTCCTGCAGCGCGGCATTGACGATCTCCTGCACGGAGCGGTTATGGCCGAGATGGATCACTTCGGCGCCGGTCGCCTGCAGGATGCGGCGCATGATGTTGATCGACGCATCGTGGCCGTCGAACAGCGAGGCGGCGGTGACGAAACGGACCTTGTTCCTGGGCTTGTAGGGAACGAGTTTCTTGGCGACGGAAAGATCGGTCATGACATCGGCCTCGCGAAATTGACGGGAAGGCGCTCATCTTAGGACGCTTTGCGCGCCCCGCCATTGCCAGCCCTGACGACAATCATGCAAATTCCGCCAAGGTGATATGCTGGCGCCGTCTACCGCCGGAGCGCAGCTCGATTGCTGCGCCGCACCATGAGCCAACGCGAAACCAAACGCCAAACCACTGTTGCAATGGGATTTGTCACCGGGATGCTGGCCGGGCTTGCCCGCCGCAACATCGATCCGGCGCCGCTGCTGCACGCCGCCGGCGTCGATCTTGCAGACCCCGCCAGACGGATTCCGGTCGAACGCTACGCCGCGCTGTACAACCTGCTCAACCGCGAACTCGACGACGAGGGCTTCGCGCTGTTCGCCCAGCCGATGCGCGTCGGCAGCTTCGAATTTCTCTGCCGCGGCTGCCTGACGGCGCCGACGCTGGCCGAAGCGCTGCAGCGCGCCAGCCGCTTCCTGCACCTGGTGCTGCCCGACCTGGCGGTCAGCGTCCGGCGCAGCCAGGGGCGCGCCGACCTGGTGATTGCCGAAACCCGCCACCTCGCCGCCGACCCCGACGACCCCGGGCGCATCTTCGCCTTCGAATGGCTGCTGCGCCTGCTGCACGGCCTGTCGTGCTGGATCGCCGGGCGCGGCATCGGCCTCGACAGCGTTATCTTCCCGTACCGCAAACCGGTGCATTTCGCCGACTACGCGCTGATCTTCACCGAAGATTCGCATTTCGCGCCGACCCTGCCCGGCGGCAAGGGCGTGCTGCTCGCCAGCTTCAACGCCAACCTGCTCGAACTGCCGCTGCGCCGCGACGAAGCGGCGCTGACCGCCTTCCTCGACGGCGCGCCGGGCAAGATCACGACCCTCTACCGGCGCGACCGGGCAATGGTGATCCGCGTCCGCGACCTGCTGCGCGCCGCCCTGCCCGTCCCGCTGAGCCTCGACGAAGTGGCGGAACGCCTGCACCTCTCGCCGCGCACGGTACACCGCCGGCTGGAGGAGGAAGGCTCAAGCTTCCGCGGCATCAAGGACGCGCTGCGTCGCGACATGGCGCTGGCCCGCCTGGTCAAGACCCGCGACCCGGTCGCCCGGATCGCCGCCGATCTCGGCTATACCGATACCTCGGCCTTCTATCGCGCCTTCGTCGAATGGACCGGCATGGCGCCGGCCTACTATCGCCGACACTGGGTGGAGAACGGCGATCAGGCGACGCCGCCAGGCCTGGGCTGAGCATCCCGCAACTTGTTGAGGCGCAGCCACTGACGCAGGCGCTGGACAAGCGTCTTGTGCCGCCGGCTGACCGGCACGCCACGTACCGCCAGGTAGGCGGCGATACCCGCCGCAACCTCCGACTTGGGGCGGCCCCAGGCATTGTCGGGGCCGATCACATAGCCCGGCAGCAGATCGTCGACAGCACGCCTGACCGTATCCCAGTTGATGTCGTGCCCCAGTATCCAGCCCGTCGCCTTGACCTTCGGCAGCCAGTCCGCGATATCCCGGCGCACGCCTTGCTCGCTGTGATCTGCATCGATATAGACGAAATCGAGACTCTCGTCAGGCACCAGGCGCGCCGCCTCGTGGGTCCACATCTTCAGGACCCGTCCGCGATTGCCATGACGAGCGGCAACGGCGCGGACACGTCGCTCGTTCTCATCGTGCGGCCAGTCAATGTAGGACTCGGGGCCGTCGTTATCCGGCTGCGACGCCCAGAGATCGACGCCGTAAAGGCAACTCAAGCCGGCGCAATTGGCGAGCAGATGGGTGAAGGTCTCACCCCGCCAGACCCCCAGTTCGGCACCGCATGACCAGCCATGCACCTTGATCAGATGCTCGAGCCACTGGCCACGCTTCCGGCACCCGTCCGGCAACGCAATGCTGGGTGTGGCCCGCGGTGAAACAATCACTTTGTCTACGTCAGGTCTCATTGCTCCCCCTCTTCAAGCACGGCTGCCGGAACACGATCCCTGCGGCACGCATGTGGAAACTGGCTGAAACATGCAGGCTAGCGAAACTGTGTTACCGGTTGATGTTCAGCACGGTTGCCCGCCAGCCACTACAGGAGGAAAATTGCAGCGTTACCCTTGTGCCGTCAGCAAAAGGAAGATCGCCATGTCCGCCCTGATTCGTTCTCCCGGCATCCTGCGGATGGTTGTGGCGCTGTTCCTCGCTGGCTGGCTGTCCGCCGCCGGCGCCCAGCAGGCACCGCTCAAGCTCGGCATCATGCCTTTCAACAGCCCGCTGGCGTTGATCCGCACCCACCAGCCGCTGACCGAACATCTGGAGCGCCAGCTCGGCCGCAAGGTCATCGTCCTTACCTCGCCCGACTACTTCACCCACATCAACCAGTTGCTCGCCGGCGATTTCGACCTCGCCATCACCGGCCCGCATTTCGGCGCCATGGCCTCGCAGCGCGGCATGACGCTGCTCTTCCGCTACGCCGCCGACCTGCAGCCGGTCTTCGTCGTCCGCGACGATTCGACCATCCATCAGGCAAAGCAGTTCGCCGGCAAGACGCTGGCCCTGTCGAGCCGGCTGTCGATCTCCTCGATCGGCGGCGTCGACTGGTTGCACCAGCAGGGCTTGCGTCCGAATGTCGACTTCCGCGTCGTCGAATACAGCTCGCACGGTGCCGCCATCGCCGCTGTCGCCGCCAGCGCCGCCGATGCTGCGGTGACGACTTACACACCACTGCGCCAGATACCAGCCGATCTGCGACAGCAGGTCCGCCTGCTGTCCAGTGAAATCCACATGCCGCACCTGATGACCCTGGCCCACGGGCGTCTTGGCGCGCCCGCCATCGAACAAGTACGCAAAGCGCTGCTCAGCTTCCAGAAAACCCCGGCCGGCGAAACCTTTTTCCGCGACACCGGCTACAACGGCTATGTCGCCGTGACGCCAGACGACATCGAGAAGCTGCGTCCCTTCGTCGATCTGACCGTGCAGATGATGAGGTAAGCCCTTGCCCCTGCCTGCCTTCGCGCGCAGCCTGCGGTTCCGCCTGGTGATCAGCAGCCTGCTGATCGAACTCCTGGTGTTGACACTGTTGATCGGCAACGGGGTGCGGCTGATCAACCACCATCTCGGTGAGCAATCGCTGCGCCACCAAGCTGCCATCCAGCAGGCCTACAAGGTCGCCGTCGCGGTGCCGCTGGCAACCCGCGACTACGCGACGCTGCGCGACATTTTCGATGGCTGGCAGGAAAGCGAGGAAATCGTCTACCTCGCCCTGACCGACCCCGAAGGCCACCGGCTGGCCAGCAGCCGCTGGCCGGAAAACCAGCCCCTGCCACCGCCCGGCGCCGACCTGCAGGGCGCCGACATCGTCCATATCCGTTTCCCGATCGAAATTTACGGCCAGCATTACGGCGAACTTCAGTACGGCCTGTCGCAGAAGTTCATGATCGCCGCCCGCCAGGAGCTGCTCGCCCAGGGCGTGCTGATCGCCCTCGCCGGCATCCTGCTGACGACGCTGGTGCTGACCGCCACCGGCTACTGGCTGACCCGTCACCTGAGCACGCTGGCCGCGGCCAGCAGCCGGATTGCCGCCGGCGATTACCGGGCGCCGCTGCCGATCAGCGAAACCGGTGAGATCGGCGCCCTCAGCCACAATTTCGCGGCGATGGCGAATGCCGTCGAAACCCGGATCGAGGAACTGGCCGCCCACCTGAGCCGCCAGAAATCGATCCTCGACGCGCTCGGCGAAGGCGTTTTCGGGATCGACGAACAGCATCGCTGCATCTTCGTCAATCCGGCCGCCTGCGAACTCCTGCACTACCTGCCCGACGACCTGCTCGGTCAGGACACGCACCGCCTCTTCCACCACACCCGGCCCGACGGCAGTTTCTTCCCGGAAGCCGAGTGCCCGGTGCACAAGACCGTCATCGACGGCTTGCGGCGCAGCGGCAACGACTGGTTCTGGCGCCGCGACGGCAGCGGCATCCCGGTGATGCTGACGGTCAATCCACTCTGGCGCGAGGGCCGGCACTGCGGCGCCATCGTCGCCTTCAGCGACATCACCGACCTGATCGGCGCCACCGCCGCGCTACGCGAGAGCAACGGCCGGCTGACCCGTTTCATCGACGCGCTGCCCGACATCGTCGTCATCAAGGACGGGCAGAACCGCTGGCAGCAGATCAACCATGCCGCCGAGGAAGTCTTCGACCTGCACGACGTCCCCTGGCAGGGCAAGACCAACCGGGAACTGGCCGATATCCGGCCGGCCTTCCGCAGCTTCCACAGCGCCGCCGCCGACACCGATGAGATCGCCTGGCGCGAAAACGGCATCAGCCACAGCATCGAGTACCTGAATCCGGGTGATGCGCCGGTCCGCATCTGCGAAGTGCGCAAGATCGCCAGCCGCGCCGCCGACGGCACGCCGCAGGCGCTGATGGTGATTGCCCGCGACATCACCGAGAAACGGCGCACCGAAGCCGAACTGGAACACTACCGGCAACACCTCGAGGAACTGTTCGAACAGCGCACCACCGAACTTGCCGTCGCCAAGGAGGCAGCAGAAGCCGCCAACATCGCCAAGAGCGCCTTCCTGGCCAACATCAGCCACGAAATCCGCACCCCGCTCAACGCCATCACCGGCATGGCGCACCTGATCCGGCGCGGCGGCCTCAATCCGGAGCAGAGCGAACGCCTGGACAAACTGGAAGCCGCCGGCAACCATCTGCTCGACATCATCAACGCCGTGCTCGACCTGTCGAAGATCGAAGCCGGCAAGCTGACGCTCGAGGAAATCCCGGTCAATATCGGCAGCATCCTCAGCAACATCGTCTCGATGCTGCACAGCCGCGCCGAAGACCGCGGCATCACGCTGATCGTCGAACCCGGCGCGCCAGCGGGCAAGCTGCTCGGCGACCCGACGCGCCTGCAGCAAGCCCTGCTCAATTACGCCGCCAACGCCATCAAGTTCACCAGCGAAGGCTGGGTCCGGCTGGCCGCCGAGACCGTTGCCAGCGAAGGTGACAGCGCGTTGATCCGTTTCACCGTCACCGACACCGGCGTCGGCATTGAACCGCAGGCGCAGTCCCGCCTCTTCTCGGCCTTCGAGCAGGCCGACAATTCAACCACCCGCAAATTCGGCGGCACTGGACTGGGGCTGGCGATCACCCGCAAGCTCGCCGAATCGATGGGCGGCGAGGTCGGCGTCATCAGCACGCCAGGCGAAGGTAGCTGCTTCTGGTTCACCGCGCGCCTGCGGCGCGATCCCGACGACAGAAGCCAAACGGAAACGGCCAGCTCCGCCCGCCCGACCGACAGTCTGGCGGGCCGGCGCGTACTGCTCGCTGAAGACGAACCGGTCAATCGCGAAATCGCCCGGATGCTGCTCGACGAGATCGGCCTCGACTCGGCCTGCGCCGAGGACGGCAGCATCGCGCTGCAGATGGCTGCGGCGGAGCATTACGACCTGATCCTGATGGACATGCAGATGCCGAACATGGACGGCCTCGAGGCCACCCGGCGCATCCGCCTGTTGCCCGGCTACGCCGGGGTGCCGATCCTGGCGATGACGGCAAATGCTTTTGCCGAAGACAAGGCGCGCTGTTTCGAAGCCGGCATGAACGACTTCATCGCCAAACCGGCCCGCCCCGAAGACCTCTTCGCCAAGCTGCAGCAATGGCTGCAGTAGTCTGAAAAAAAAGGCCGCCGGCTGAGCCGGCGGCCTTTCCAATATCGCTCAGCGATTTCAGCGCAGACGACCCAGCAGGCCAGCCCAGCCACCATCCTGCTCAACGCCCGCCGCCGCCAGGCTCGCGCACGCGGTACCGGCGGGAACCGCGCTGGCCGCCAGCGTCGTCTCGCAACTCCAGTAGAGGTCGCCTTCGTCGTCCAGCGTCGGCGTGTAGGTGATCGTCTGCTCGCCCTTCAGGGTCAGGGTGATGATCGCCGACTCGGCGTCGATGCTGCCCTGCACGCCGCTGCCCGGCGCGGCGATGCCGAGGCCGCCGAGATCGCCCGGAATCTGGCTGTGTTCGAGGATGTAGCTGCCGGTCGCCCGGGTGATCTGGTCGCCGTAGCTGAACGCCGGCTGCGCCGCGGCACGATTGACGTGCTCCTGGTAGGCGGGAAGGGCGATGGCGAGGAGCACGCCGATCAGCGCGAAGAGCATGATGATGCCGAGCAGCGGGCCGCCGGCGCCGACGCGCGGCATGAACAGCGCGAGCAGCCAGGCCAGCGGATGACGCGACGGCAGCTTGGCCATCGGTTCGCGCAAGTGCGCCATGCGCTTGCACAACCAGGGATAGTCGCTGGCCAGTTCGTTGAGCGACATCCAGAAGCCGCCGGTGCGCTCGCACTGGGCAACGTAGGCTGCCGCGTCGAGGCTCTTCCAGCGCCGGGTGCCGGCGGCGAGGACGGCCAGGGCGCGCGCCGCCGACGCCTGATCGGCGCAGCAGGCGAGACCATACTGGTCGCAGGTGTATTCCTGGGCCCGGCGGTAGGCGGCACCGATCAGCGGCAGCAACATCGCCGGCGCCATCCACCAGCCATTGGCGATGTGCTTGCGGTCGATGTGACCGAGTTCGTGACCGATGTAGAAGTTGATCGCTTCCGGGTCATCTTCCAGCGCGTCGACCACGTCGGACAGCAGGACCACGTAGTAGCGACGCAGGAAGCGGGTGGCAAAGGCATTGAGCATGCCGTCGCCGGTCATCAGGAAAGCTTCCGGCAGCTTGACGCCGAGACGCCCGGCGCAGCGCTGCAGACGCTCGTGCAGATCGGGAAACTGCGTCGCACTGATACGCACGGCGTTGCCCTGCAGGTAGGAAATCAGCGCCGAATGGGCAAACAGCGCGAACAGGTACATCAGCAGCATGTACAGCCAGACGATGCCGATGGTGCCGACGGTGAGCAACAGCCAGAACAGCCCGGCAAACACCGCCAGGATCGCGAACAGGGTTTTCTCGTGACGGTAAGCGGCGACCGGTGTCGCCGCAAGCGAACCGATCAGGGAAGGAGAAGTCATGGGGAACTCCGGAAACGACCAAAAGGGCGGCATTATTTCACGACATATGAATATTCGCCAGTCATTACGACGGCTCAGCGCACCGCCACAGTCCCTGCCTTCCACTGCGGACTCTGCCAGCGGTAGAACGGCGTCAGGCTGGACGGCCGGTCGGCCTGCCGGTCGGTGAGCAGGGTGCTCAGGGAAACGGTCTCGAAGCTGGTCCGGTATTGCTGCCCGGCGCGCAGTTCGCGCGCCGCCAGCATCTGCTGGCCGCCAGGCACCCAGCCGGCGAACTCGATATAGCCGAGGTCGGGATTGTCGAGCGCCGGCGGCAGCACATCCAGTTGCCAGCCGGCCGCCCCCTTGCGGAACACCCACATTTCGCGCCAGGTATCGAGCGGCTGCACCGCCAGGGTCAGCGCGTCGCCCTGCGGCGACGCAGCGGCCGACGCCGGCCAGACCACGCCCCAGGTGCAACGGCTGAACAAAGGGGCTTTCTTTTCGTCCCTGGCATCGAGCAGATCGACGCAGCTTTCGCCCGGCTGCCCCGGGCGCACCCGGACCGCCAAGCCCGCGCCGGCCTTGAATGGCGTCGCCGGTGTTCCCGGTGCCGCCGCCCAGCGCGAGGCGCCGACGCGGATGGCGGCGTCGCTGTAGGCGGCGGCATCGCTTTCCATCAGTTCGCCGGGATCGATCGCCGCCAGTTCGTCGAGCGAGCGGCGCGCCGCCTCGGCCGCCGCCGTCGCCGGCAGTTCCGGCCGCCGTGCCCGCTGGTAGGCGAGGCTCGCCCAGACGCCGGCGCGACGCAGGTGCAGGCGGTTCTTCAGCATTCCCGGCAGGGCGTGCAACGCCACCCGCTCGAGCAGGTCGGCGCGCCAGTTGTCGTAGGCAAAACGTTCGCTCGGCGTCAGCGTCGGCGGCACACAGTCGTGATCGGTCAGCGACAGCGCCGCCAGCGCCTTGTGGATTTCCGTCGACGACAGCGTGAACACCCGGCGCTGGGCCTCGCCATCGCTGCACAAGCGGACCGTGCCGTCGCGCTCGTGGCTGAGCAGGCGCACCCCGTAGTGGGCCGCCACTTCGACATGCGCCGCCACCGTTTCGGCGGCCTTGCCGCTGCGCCCGCCACTCGCCCGGCGGGCCAGACGGTCAGCCATTTCGCCGAGGGCGGCGAAGGGCTCGCCGTCGATCGCGCTGGCCGGCGCGGCGCGCAGGTAGGCGGCGGCGTAGGCGATGCCGAGCGCTTCCGAGCCCGGGCTGTCCTTGAGGAAGCGCAGCACCGCCAGCAGCTCCGGCGCCGCCGCGGGCTGCAGCGACTGGACGCGGACCTGGCTGGCGCGTATGTAGCCGGCGCGCTCGCGGCGGTGGTCGTAGACCTGCAGGAAATCGCCCTTCTCGCCACGGATTTCCAGGCTGTCGCCCTGCCACAGCACGGCCTGCTGGGCGGCGGAGTTGCGCGGCGCGGCGCGCAGCGCCGACTGGTCCTGGGTGACGATGGCGATCACGGTCAAGGCGGTGGCCAGCATGCTCATTCTCCTTCGTTGGCGGTGGCGACCGGCTGGGCGGCGCTTTGGCCGAGCAGGGCGCTGCCGATGAAACCGCCGGCGGCGGGCGGCGGCGCGATGATCACCGAGACCTTGTCGGACAGTTTGTCGGCCATCGCCTTCTGGATCAGCAAGGGGTTCTTCTGGATCAGCGCGCCGTCGCGTTCGAGTTGTTCGCTGGCGATCCTGCCCAGCTTTTCCTGGCGGTAGGCCTCGGCGTCGGCCAGCTTGCGGCGCGATTCGGCTTCGCCCTGGGCCTCGATCTGGCGCGCCTGGGCATTCGCCTCGGCAGCCTTGATGCGGCTGATCTTGTCGGCCTCGGCTTCCAGGCCGCGCTGCTCGATCTGCTTCTGCTTGAACGGCAGGATGTGCTTCATCGCCTCGGCTTGCGCCTTGGCGGCGATGATCTGCTCCTGGCCGGCGGCTTCCGCCGCCTTTTCGCGCCGCACCTTGTCGGCTTCGGCGTCGAGATCGCTTTCCTTGACCTGTTTTTCCTTGAGCTGCAGCGTGTACAGCATCTTCTCGCTGGCCAGTTCCTCGGCCAGCAGGCGATCCATGCCGGCGCGGTATTCTTCCGGCAGCTCGACCTTGCCGATCAGCACCGACTGCAACTTGATGCCGTCGCGGGCCAATGCAGCGCGCAGTTCGCCCTCCATGCTGTCGCGGATTTCCTGGCGCTTGGTGGAAAAGATTTCGCGCACCGTGTAGCGCGCCAGCGTCTTGTACATGACGCCCTGCGCCGCCGGCTCGACCACCTGGCCGCCGATGTCGTCGGGCAGGTTGCGGGCGAAGCTGGCCAGACTCGCCGGTTCGAGTGCGTAGCGAACGGTGATGTCGACGCCGATCGACAGCCCTTCGACGGTCTGGAAGACGTCGCCGCCCTGCGCCCGGTAGACCTGGTCGCGCAGCGGGAAGCGGCGCAGTTCGTGCAGGCCGGGGATGACCAGCACGGCGCCTTCGCGCACCTCGGCGACGCCGCCGGTGAGCTGGTTGATCCGTACCGCCGCTTCGCCGCGCGCCACCGACTGCATCGGCGGCCGCTGGTAGAGCGCATAGCCGCCGATGGCGGCGAGCGACACGGCGATGATGCCGACGCGGGCGCGGAACACCTGGCGCCCCAGGCCGGCGGCGGCACCGGCAGTGCGCGTGGCGGCAAAGGCCAGCGCGTCGTACATCCCTTCGCCCAGCCTGGACAGTCTTTCCTTCATGATCTTTCTCCTCGAATGGTGGGCCGCAGGCCCGGAATCAGCGTTGGCCGGGCGGGTTTTGCATGTCGTCCGGCATGTCGTGCATCGTGCCGCGCCGCCCGGGGAGGAAGCCATGCCGACGGCGGGCGACTTCAGTCAGGCACGGGAAGCGGCGCCGCCGACGCGTGAACGAACGCTCACGCCGGCGGCATGCAAGGACGGTGAAAAACGCGGATACTTCGCTCCTCTGCCAAGGAGCCGGACATGATCAAGGTCGCCGTCATCGAAGACGACATCCCCACCAGCAAACAGTTGAAGGACTGGATCCTCGCCGCCCGCCCCGACCTCCAGGTCGACCAGTGGTTCAACCGCGACGACGCGGAAGCCGCGATCGCCCGCGAGGATTACGCGCTGGTCACGCTCGATATCGAGCTCGGCCGCGAACGCCACGCCGGCGTCGCCGTCATCAACGCCATCAACAAGACCGGGCGCGGCACGCCGGTACTGGTCGTCTCGGCGATGCCGGCGGCGATCTACCGCAGCATCATGAAGGCGCTCGACGCCTGGGATTACCTGCAGAAGACGAGCTTCGAAGAAGCCGACTTCATCGAGACCTTCCTCGAAATCCTGCGCGCCGGGCGCGACCGCCAGACGCCGGCCGCGGCACCGGCCAGCGAACTCGCCCTCGACCCGCTGCGCCAGAGCACGCCGCTGTGGCGCGGCCAGCGCGTCAACCTGCCGCTCACCGCGCAGCGCATCCTGGCCACGCTCTACCAGCGGCGCGGCGAGGTGGTCTCCTACGACGAGCTGTTCGCGGTCGTCAAAAGCGGCCGCAACCGCGACAACATCCGCAAGCACATCAGCACCATCCGCGAGGCCTTCCGCGAACTCGACGCCGATTTCGAGCGCATCGAGAACGTGCCGATGCGCGGCTTCCGCTGGACCGACAGCGGACGCTGACGACGATGCGCGCCTTTCTCGGCTGGCTCGCCTCGTTCCGCCTGCGCATCCTGCTGCGCACCTCCTTCCTGTTCCTGGCGCTGGTCGTCGTGTTGATGACGGTCAGCGTGCTGCAGGAGGAAAAGCAGCGCAGCTTCAACAACTACCAGGCCGGCCTGGAAAAGACCAAGGAACAGATCGTCGCCCGCCTGCATCACCCGGCCGGCCAACTGGCGCTGCTCAACCCGCGCTGGGACGCCGCTTCGGCGGCGGCCGGGCGGCCGCTGGTGCTGCCTTTTTCGGGCATCGATTTCGACGACCAGAACAAGGTCAGGAACGCCATCGAAATGGCCAACTGCCTGATCCAGTATCCCGACCACGGCAGCCTCTGCGTCGCCATCGGCAACAACCCCTGGGCCGGCGGCTTCATCTACGTCGCCGGCACCTTCGCCAGCGAGCCGCTGGTCGCCCACCGCATCGGCGACGAATTCCTCGACGGCGCGCACCGGCTGCGGGTGACAGTCCGCCTCGGCGAGCAGAACTGGCACTGGATCGCTCCTTTTGAAACCCTCAACGGCGTGCCGACGAGCGCCAGCGAAGGTCTGCGCGGCCGCTTCACCGGCTATCTCGAACGACCCGGCCGCGATTACACCGGCGCCCGCCCGCAGCGCGAGTTCCGCGGCTGGGTCTGGCAGCGCGGCCGCTGCCTGGAAGCGACGACGGACGATCCCGAGAACTGTCGGCGCAAATCCTTCTTCTCGCTGCGCCTGCCGATCGAAAGCCTGCGCGCGGCGATCCTGCAACCGGGAAAACCGGCCTGGCCGCCTGCCGACCTCGACCAGTACCGGGTGCAGGTCGAAGTGCTGCCGCCCGGCGACGGCCCGCCGCGCTTCGCCAGCGACCGCCCCGGCGTCGAACCGCCGCCGTTCGCGCTCGACGCCCTGGCCCGCCTGCTGCAACCAGGCGAAACCCTGACCCTGGCCCGTCTGCAGGACGAACGCGAAATCCCGGTGGCGCGCCTGGCCGGCCGCGACGAGGCCGGCGAGACGTCTTCGCCGCTACTGACCCGACTGATCCGCCACCTGCCGGTCGACACGCTGGAGACCCCGGTCGTCGAACTGGAGGACGAGATCGTCACCGGGCTGGGTAGTTACCGGCTGCGCCTGGTCGGCGACGCGCGCAGCGTGGACCAGCGGCTGTCGGCGGTCGCCACCCGCCTGTCCTGGTTCTTCAGCGCCATGCTCGGCGCCATCGCGGTCGCCTGGCTGGTCATCGAGGCCGGGCTGATCCGCCGCATCGCCCGGCTGACCCGACGCACCCGCGGCCTGTCGCGCTCGGTGCAGGCCGACGGCGGGCTGGAGCGCTACGAACTGGCCGACCTGCGCGGCAGCGACGAACTCGGCCTGCTCGCCAGCGGCCTCGACGACCTCTTGCGTCGGGTACGCGAGGACGCCGGGCGCGAGCGCATCCGCGCCGCCCAGGAGAAGGACATGTGGCACGCCGTCGGCCACGAGATCATGTCGCCGCTGCAGAGCCTGCTGGCGCTGCACGGCGACCCAGCCGACCCCAGCCACCGCTACATCAGCCGCATGCAGCAGGCGGTGCGCGTGCTCTACGGCAGCGCCAGCCCGAGCGAGGCCTTCGCCGGCAGCCAACTGGAAATCGCCAGCCTCGACCTCGCCGCCTTCCTGCGGCACGTCGCCGAAAATGCCGGCATCGCCGACCTGAACTGCGCCGGCGTCGACGCACCGGTTCTCGTGCGCGCCGACGAGTTCGCGCTGGAAGACGTCCTCGCCCACCTGCTGCGCAACGCCGAACGCTACCGTGCGCCGGGCTCGCCGATCACCCTGACGCTGAGCGCCGACGAACACCAGGCCAGCGTCAGCGTCGCCAACCGTGGGCCGGGCATTGCCGAAGAGATGCTGGAACGCATCTTCGAGTACGGCGTCTCCGACCAGGCCGACGCCGGCGCCGCCGGCAACCGCGGCCAGGGGCTGTTCGTCGCCCGCACCTACATGGCCAAGATGGGCGGCACCATCGTCGCGCGCAATAGCGCCGACGGCGTCGCCTTCGTCCTCAGCCTGCCGCGCGCCGACTTCGCGCCGGCGCGCTGAACGGCGTCACTCGCCGAAGGTCAGCAGGCTTTCGTCCCAGGCCGGGTGCTTGTCGAAACCGAGCAGGTTGGCGACCGTCGCCGCGATGTTGGAAAGGCCGGCGTCCGCCGTCTGGCGCAGGCCGAGGCGGGCATCGCCGCTGGCGTTGAAGAGGATCAGCGGCACCGGGTTCAGGGTGTGCGCGGTCTTCGCCTTGAACGAACCGTCGGCATTGCGTGCCGGCTGCTTGCTCTTCTTGTCGAGTTCGAACATCTCGTCGGCGTTGCCGTGGTCGGCGGTGATCAGCGCCACCCCGCCGGCCGCTTCGACCGCTTTCAGCACGCGGCCGAGCGCCAGGTCGACGGCTTCGACGGCCATCGTCGCGGCGCGGAAGTTGCCGGTATGGCCGACCATGTCGCCGTTGGCGAAGTTGCAGCGCAGGACCTTGTACTGGCCGGAAGCGATTGCCGCCACCATGGCGTCGGCGATTTCCGCCGCCTTCATCCATGGCCGCTGCTCGAAGGGAACGACGTCGCTCGGCACTTCGAGATAGGTTTCGCCGTCGAACTTGCCGGAGCGGTTGCCGTTCCAGAAATAAGTAACGTGGCCGAACTTCTGCGTCTCGGAACAGGCGAACTGGCTGATCCCAGCCTTGCTGAACCATTCGCCGGAAGTGTCGCGGATCGCCGGCGGCGGCACCAGGAAGCGCTCGGGCAGGTGCAGGTCACCGTCGTACTGGAGCATGCCGGCGTAGGTGACACGCGGGTAGCGGACGCGGTCGAACTTGGCGAAATCGGCCTCGACGAAGGCGCGGGTGATTTCCAGCGCGCGGTCGCCGCGGAAGTTGAAGAAGACGACGGCGTCGCCGTCCTCGATGCTGCCGAGCGGCTTGCCGTCGGCGGCGATGACGAAGGGCGGCAGATCCTGGTCGATGGTGCCGGGATGCTGCGCGCGCAAGGCTTCGACCGCCGCGCTGGCGCTGGCGAACTGCGGCCCTTCGCCGAGCACGTGGGTGCGCCAGCCGCGTTCGACCATCGGCCAGTTGGCGTCGTAGCGGTCCATCGTGATGTTCTGGCGGCCGCCGCCGGAAGCGATGCGGGCGTCGAAGCTGGCATCGCTGATGCCGGCGAGGAAAGCCTCGAACGGCAGAACGTAGTCGAGGGCACTGGTTTCCGGCACGTCGCGGCCGTCGAGCAAGGCGTGGATGCGTACCGTCTTCACCCCTTCCGCCTTGGCCCGCTCGACCATCGCCCGCAGGTGGTCGATGTGGCTATGCACGTTGCCGTCGGAAAAAAGGCCGATGAAATGGAGAACGCCGTCCTTTGCCGCACCGACGATTTCCTGCCAGGCCTGACCGGCCCAGATCGTGCCCTCGGCGATCGCGTTGGCGACCAAGGCCGCCCCCTGCGCATAGACCTGGCCGGCACCGATCGCGTTGTGGCCGACTTCCGAATTGCCCATGTCGTCGTCGGACGGCATGCCGACCGCGGTGCCGTGGGCGCGCAGACGGATATGCGGGCTGCTCGCGAACAGGCGGTCGAGATTCGGCTGGCGCGCTTCGGCAATGGCACTGCCGACGGGGTTTTCCGGCAGACCGTAGCCATCCATGACGACGACGACGAGCGGACCGGCCACGCCGGCAAAGGAGTCGAGTTTCTTCAGCATCGGGTTCCCTACAAAAAAACGGGGCGAAAACGCCGCCGGCGCCTGGACAATCCGCCCAGAAAAATGGAGTTGCGGTATTTTAACGCTTGACGCTTGCCTGAACGGCTGGCGCAGGCCAAAATGACAACAATAACAAATGTAAGAGGAAACACGATGGCTGACCTTGCTGCCTCCGATGCCAAGACACCCCGTCCGGTAGTGCTTGCCGTCGATGACATGAAGGCAAACCTGGCCATCGTCGTGGCCATGCTCGAAGACCTCGAGATTGAGGTCCGCTGCGCCGAAAGTGGGGAAGCCGCGCTGCGTGCCGCCGTTGAGCCCCCCCAGCCCGACCTCATCCTGCTCGACGTCATGATGCCGGGGATGGACGGCCATGCCGTGCTCGCCCGCCTGCGTGCCGACCCCGCCACCAGCCAGATCCCGGTGATCTTCGTCACCGCCCTCAACTCGCCCAACGATGAACAGAGCGGACTGCTCGAAGGCGCCGTCGATTACATCACCAAGCCGCTGACCGCTTCGACCTTGCGCGCCCGGGTCAAGAACCACCTCGAACTGAAGTGGGCACGCGACCGCCTGGCCCGACACAATGCCAACCTGGAAATCGAGGTGCAGCGCCGCCTGCTGGAAAACCAGGACCTCGCCGCCCGCCTGCAGCTGACCCTGTCCGCCTCCAGTCTCGGGATCTGGGAATACCACCACGACGACGACCGCCTTGAGTTGAATCCCGATCTCTGCCGCATGCTCGGCCTCGAAAGGACGCCGGGCTCAATGGCCGCCGCGCTGCCGCTGATCCACCCGGACGACAGCAAGCTGGTCCTGGCCGCCATCCGCAAGCCGCCCCCGCCGGGCGGCGCCGCGCAGATCCGCGAATTCCGGCTGCGCCACGCCGACGGCCGCTGGCTCTGGGTCGAAAGCCGCGGCCAGGCCCTCTACCGTGATGCGGATGGCGCCCCGCTGGTCAGCGCCGGCACCATCGCCGACATCACCCGGCGCAAGGAAATCGAGATCGAGCGCCAACTGACCTCGGTCGTCTTCACCGGCATCAACGACGGCATCTGCATCGCCGACCCGGCCAGCCGCATCCTCAGCGTCAACGAAGCTTTCTGCCGCATCACCGGTTACAGCGCCGAGGAAGCGATCGGCCAGACCACCGCCATCCTGCGTTCCGGCAAACACGGCCCGGCCTTCTACCAAAGCTTGTGGCAGAGCCTGGAGCAATGCGGCGGCTGGCAGGGCGAGATCACCAACCGGCGCAAGAACGGGGAGCTCTATTCGGCCTGGCTGAGCGTTTCGGCGATCCGCGACCCGCATGGCCGCGTCACCCATTACGTCGGCCTGATCAGCGATATCTCCGAACGCCTGCAGGCGGCCGAACGCATCCAGTATCTGTCCAGTTTCGACCCGCTGACCGACCTGCCGAACCGCGCCCTGCTCAGCGACCGCCTCGCCCAGGCACTGCACAACGCGAGCCGCATGGCGCGCCAGACGGCGATCCTGCTGCTCGACCTCGACCGCTTCCGGGTGATCAACGAGAGCTTCGGCGCCCTGTTCGGCGACGCACTGCTGCAGGAAGTCGCCCAGCGGCTGAAGACGCTGGTGCGCGACGGCGACACCGTCGGCCGCCGGTCCGGCGCCGAGTTCGGTTTCGTGATGGTCAACCTGGAGCACGAGAGCGACATCATCGCCCTCGCCCAGCGCCTGCTCGACGCTCTCAGCCTGCCCTTCACGATCAACGGCCAGTCGGTCTCGCTCAATGCCTGCATCGGCATCAGCCTCAGCCCGCGCGACGGCGGCACGGTCGACGAACTGATGAAGACTGCCGACGTCGCGCTGTCGCGCGCCAAGCACGCCGGCAGCAACGTCTTCCGCTTCTATTCGCCGGAAATGGATGCCGACGCCGCCCGCCGCCTGGCCCTGGAAAGCGCGCTGCGCAGCGCGCTGGAGAACTGCGAGCTGGCGGTTTACTACCAGCCCCAGGTCAGTCTCGACAGCGGCCGGCTGATCGGCATGGAAGCCTTGCTGCGCTGGCACAGCCCACAGTTCGGCACGGTCTCGCCCGGCGAGTTCATCCCGCTCGCCGAAGACAACGGTCTGATCGTGACGATCGGCGAATGGGTGTTGAAAACCGCCTGCCGCCAGGCCAGGCGCTGGCTCGACCTGGGCATCGGCTCACCGCTGCGGCTGGCGGTCAACCTGTCGGCTCGCCAGTTCCGCCAGGCCGACCTGACCCGCATGGTCGGCCACGCCCTCAGCAACAGCGGCCTGCCGGCCGCCGCGCTGGAGCTGGAAATCACCGAAAGCGCCTTCATCGACGATGTCGACCAGGCGATCGCCATGTGCCACGACCTGAAGAAGCTCGGCGTCAAGCTGTCGCTCGACGACTTCGGCACCGGCTATTCGTCACTGTCCTACGTTTCGCGCTTCCCCTTCGACAAGATCAAGCTCGACCAGAGCTTCGTCAGGGACATCATCGAAAATCCGGTCAACGCGGCGATCGCCACCGCCGCCATCGTCATGGCACGCAGCCTGAACCTGGCGATCCTCGCCGAAGGCGTCGAAACCGAGGCCCAGGCCCGCTTCCTGCGCGGCCGCCGGTGCGACGCGATTCAAGGCTACCTGTTCGCCCCGGCGCTGCCGGTCAACGAATTCGAGCAACTGCTGACCGGCCGCCAGACGCTGCCGATCGCCGATCTGCCGTCGGTCGGCGAAAACACGCTGCTCATCGTTGATGACGAACCGAACATCCTTGCCGCCCTGTCGCGCCTGCTGCGCCGCGAGGGCTTCCACATCCTGACCGCGGAAACCCCGTCCGCCGCCTTCGAACACCTGGCCAAGCACCCGGTGCAGGTTGTTCTCTCCGACCAGCGGATGCCGGAAATGTCGGGCAGCGAATTCCTCTCCCGCGTCCGCCAGCTTTACCCGGACACCGTGCGCATCGTCCTCAGCGGCTACACCGACCTCGACAGCGTGACCAGCGCGATCAACCAGGGCGCCATCTACAAATTCCTGACCAAGCCCTGGGACGACGATGCGCTGCGCGAGGAAATCCGCGACGCCTTCCGCCTGGTCAAGGAAAGACGCCAGCACTTCGCCACCAGCCACCAGCCATGAGCGAACTACCCTTCCTGGTTTGGGCGCTCGTCGCCCTCGGTAGCGGACTGCTGATCCATCAGCGCTGGCGCATCGCCGGCCTGCAGGCAGAGCAAGGGCGTTACCAGGCGATTTTCGACAATGCCATGGTCGGCATGGCCAACTCGACCCCGGCGTTGCGCTGGACCGACGCCAACCCGACCCTTTGCCAGATCCTCGACCAAAGCGTGGCAAACCTGACCGCCGTCGACTGGCTCGACTTCGTGCACCCGGAAGACCGCCCGGTCACCCAACGCCTGCTCGACGCCATCCGCCACGGCGAACGCGCTACCGGCACGCTCGAAGTGCGCTGCCTGCGCCGTGACGGCAGCATCGTCTTCGTCAATCTCGGGATGCAGGCGATCCGTGGCGACAGCGGCGAACTCGACTCGCTGTTCATGGTGATCGAGGACATCACCCAACGCCAGGTCGCGGAAACGCAGTTCGCCAATCAGGTGAACCGTTCGCTGGTCCTGATCGAACTGCCGCGTCAGGCCGAACTCCTCGACGAGCGGGAATTCATGCGCTACGCGCTGGAGCGAGCCGAGGCGCTGACCGGCAGCCGGATCGGCTTCATGCATTTCGTTAACGACGACGGCGAGAACATCGAACTGGCGATCTGGACCCGAAACACGGTTGAACACTACTGCACGGCGGTCGCCGATCGCCACTACCCGATCAGCAAGGCCGGTATCTGGGCCGACGCCGCCCGCACCGGACAGGCGGTGATGGTCAACGATTACGCCGCTGCCGAAAACAAGCGCGGCCTGCCGGAAGGCCATTCGCAACTGACTCGCCTGCTCAGTGTGCCGGTGCTCGAAAATGGTATCGTCCGCATGCTCGCCGGCGTCGGCAACAGGGAAAGCGACTATGCGGCTTACGACAGCGAGACGGTACAGTTGATCGCCAACGAAACCTGGCGCATCGTCCGTCGCCAACGGGCGGACCGGGCCTTGCGCCTGGCCATGCAGGTGGTCAACGCGAGCCCGGTGGTCTGCTTCCGCTGGGCGGCAAGCCCTGAGTGGCCGGTCGTCTTCGTTTCCGAAAACGTCCGCCAGTGGGGCTATACCCAGGAGCAGTTGCAGTCCGGCACCATCTCCTTCTCAAGCATCATCCACCCCGACGATCTCGCTCGGGTCTGCGACGAAGTCGCCCGCCACACCGCCGCCGGGCTCAACGCCTACGAGCAGGAATACCGCTTGATCACCGCCCAGGGCGAGGTGATCTGGGTAGTCGACCGGACCAAGGTCAGTCGTGACGCGCAGGATCAGCCGACGTACTATGACGGTGTGATCACCGACATCAGCGAACGCAAGCAGCAGCAACTGTTGATCGCCGACGCCCTGGCGCAGCAACGGGTTCTCAACAAGCGCCTGGAGGAAGCCAACAACCAGTTGCTGCAATCCGAAAAAATGGCCTCGATCGGCCAACTGGCGGCCGGCGTCGCCCACGAACTGAACAACCCGATCGGCTTCGTGCACTCCAACCTCGGCACCCTCGACGGCTACATCCGCGACCTGATGGCAATCATCGACGCTTACGCCGCGAAAAGCGGCGACGACTACCCGCACCAGAAGGAAATGCAGTTGCTGCGCGAGGAGCGCGATTTCGATTTCGTCCGTGAAGACATCTTCAAGCTGTTGGCGGAATCCAAGGACGGCCTCGCCCGCGTGCGCAAGATCGTCCAGGACCTGCGCACCTTCTCGCGCGTCGGCGAACAGGAATGGCAGGAAGCCGACCTGCACGAAGGGCTCGATTCGACGCTCAACATCGTCTGGAACGAACTCAAATACAAGTGCGAGGTGGTCAAGGACTACGGCGACCTGCCGCCGGTCTATTGCCTGATCTCGCAACTCAACCAGGTATTCATGAACCTGCTGGTCAATGCCGGCCACGCGATCGCCGTCAAGGGCACGATCACCATCCGCACCCGGCAACTCGACGAGGCACGGGTCAGCGTCGAGATCAGCGACACCGGCTGCGGCATCGCCCAGGAAAACCTCAACCGCATCTTCGAGCCTTTCTTCACCACCAAACCGGTCGGCAAGGGTACCGGCCTCGGTCTCTCGCTTGCCTACGGCATCATCCAGCGCCACCACGGCTCCATCGCCGTCACCAGCGAACCCGGCCGCGGCAGTACCTTTCGCGTCATCCTGCCAATCCACCCGCACGGCACCGGCATACCCGAGGACCAGCCATGAACGAAACCAGTCAGGCCCCCACCCTGCTCCTGGTCGACGACGAACCGAGCATCCTGTCGGCCTTGCGCCGCCTGTTCCGCCCGCAGGGTTACCGCATCCTGACCGCCGAAGGCGGTGCCGCCGGCCTCGCCATCATGGAAGGCGAAGCGGTGAATCTGGTGATTTCCGACATGCGGATGCCGGAAATGGACGGCGCCACCTTCCTCAAACAGGTCCGTGAACGCTGGCCGCAGACCAAACGCATCCTGCTCACCGGCTACGCCGACATCACCTCCACCGTTTCGGCGATCAACGAGGGCGAAATCTACCGCTACATCGCCAAGCCCTGGGACGACAAGGAAATGCTCGCCGTCGTCCGGGAAGCCTGCGAACACCAGCGTCTGGAACAGGAAAACCGGCGTCTGACCGAACTCACCCAGGCCCAGAACGAAGCCCTGAAAACCCTCAACGCCAGCCTCGAACAGAAGGTTGCCGAACGCACCGCCGAACTCAGCCAGGCGCTGACTTTCGTCGAGCAGGCGCATGGCGAACTGAAGAAATCCTTCATGACCAGTGTCCAGGTCTTCGCCGGCCTGATCGAACTGCGCAGCGGCCCGCTCGGCAAGCAACTGGCCGGCCACGGCCGGCGCGTCGCCGAACTGGCGCGCAGCCTCGCCCGCCACCTCGGCCTAGCCGAAAGCGACGCCCAGAACATCCTGCTCGCCGGCCTGCTGCACGACATCGGCAAGCTCGGCCTACCCGACGAACTGCTCGGCCGCCCGTTCAACATGCTGAGTGCCGAGCACCGTGCCCAGGTAATGAAACACCCGGTGGTCGGCCAGAACATCCTGCTCGGCATCGAACGCTTCAAGGAAGCCGCGGTGCTCGTCCGCCACCACCACGAGTCCTACGACGGCAGCGGCTACCCGGACCATCTCGCCGCCATGGCGATTCCGCAGGGTGCCCGCATCCTCGCCGTCGCCAACGATTACGACGCGCTGCAGGTCGGCACCCTGGTGCAGCGCCCGCTGAAACCGGCCGAGGCACTCGACTTCCTGATCGAGAATCGCGGCAAGCGCTACGACCCGGCAGTGGTCGACGCGCTGGTCAGGCTGGTCGCCGAAACCGTCAAGGGCGGCCCGCAGGAAATCCCGCTGCGCACCATGCACCTGAAACCCGGCATGACGGTCAGCCGCGACCTGATGCACCGCGACGGTTACCTGCTGCTCGCCGCAGGCAGCGTGCTCAACAGCGACATCATCGGCCAGTTGATCCGTCTGGAACAGGTCGAGCAGCAAAATCTCACCGTTTATATCCGCCAGGAGGAAAAATGAGCCGCATCCTGATCGTCGACGACGAAGCATCGATCCTCAAGGCGCTGCAACGCCTGTTGCGGGTCGCTCCCTGCACCTACGGCAACCGCCGCTTCACGCTCGAGGTGCACACCGCGACCTCGCCGCTGCACGCCCTGGAACTTGCCCGCCATGAAGAATTCGACCTCTTCATCAGCGATTACCGGATGCCGGAGATGGACGGCATCGAGTTCCTCAAGCACGCCAAGGCCGTGCAGCCCGACGCGGCGCGCCTGATCCTCTCCGGCTACGCCGACCTCAACGCCCTGGTGCGGGCGGTCAACGAAGTCGGCATCGACCGCTTCATCGGCAAGCCGTGGAACGATTACGACCTGATGTCGGCGATCGGCCAGGCGCTGGCGCACCGTGAGCTGCTGCTGGAAAACCGCCAGCTCGCCGACCTGGTGCGCGTCGAGATGGGCGACAAGACGCCGGAACAGGTCGAGGCGGAACGTCTGGAACGCCTGGAACCCGGCATCACCAAGGTCAACTGGGGACCGGACGGCTCGGTGCTGCTCGACGAGGCAGGGGCCGACTGAAATGCCTGACCAGGACGGCAAGCGCCTGAGCTTCAAGCTGGTCTATTACGGACCGGCGCAGAGCGGCAAGACGACCAACCTGCTGGCGCTGCACGAACAACTGGCCCCCGAGCAGAAGGGCGAAATGATGAGCATGGAGACGCAGGACGACCGCACCCTGTTCTTCGACCTGCTGCCGCTCGGTTTCCACGCCCCCTCCGGGCTGTCGATCCGCTGCCGCTTATTCACCGTACCCGGCCAGGTCGCCCACGACGGCACCCGCAAAGCGGTGCTGTCGCGCGCCGACGGCGTCGTCTTCGTCGCCGATCTCCAGCGCAACCAGGAAACCAACAATGCCGAAGCCTTCCGCAGCCTGAGCGAGAACTGTGCGCGCGTCGGCATCGACCTCGAGCGCCTGCCGCTGGTCGTCCAGTTCAACAAGAGCGACCTGCCGAGCGCCATCCCGCAGACGGAAATCCGCGAGCGCTGGCAGTCGGCGCCGTGGCCGCTGCATTTCGCGTCGGCGCTGCACGGCGAAGGCGTGCGCGAGACCTTCGCCAGCCTGCTCGGCGCCCTCTACCGGCGCCAGGACGAGGCCTGCGGCCTGAGCCGGGAACATGGCCTGAACGAGGCCGCCTTCGTCGCCGGATTGATGGGGACGCCATGAGCGGGGCGCATTTCGATCATGACTGGCAGCTCGGCGAGCTGATCGACAGCCACGAACTACCCGAACTGGCCGCCGCCCTCGCCCGCCTGCTCGGCGGCGACCTGGCGCTGGCCGACGGCAGCGGCCGCATCGTCTGGGGCACGGCCAGCCCAGGCGCCCGCCGGCAAGCGGTGGTGATCGAACTCGACCCCGTCGCCACCCTGTGCAGCGCCAGCGCCAGCGCCGATGCCCTGACGGCGGCCGGCGAGCTGCTGCACGACCTGCTGCGCACCCGTATCCGCTACCGGATGGCGTCGGCGCTGCATCTCGAAGTGGTGGCCGAGGATTTCGCCAGCCTGAAGCGCGAACATGCGCGCCTCGCCGAATCGGAAGCCCGCTACCGCCAACTGGCGAGCGAGCTCGACGCCCGGGTCAAGACCCAGCTCGCCGAACTGGAAGAGCGCCAGCAGATGCTCTACGCGGCGGAAAGGCTCGCCTCGATCGGCCAACTGGCGGCCGGCATGGCGCACGAGATCAACAACCCGCTGGGTTTCGCGCGCAGCAACCTGGGCAGCTTCCGCGGCTACCTGCAGAAATTCGCCGCCCTGCGCGACGATCTCGACCACGCCCGCGCCGCCTGGCAGGCGCTCGACCTCGATTTCCTGCTCGCCGACGGCGACGAACTGCTCGATGAAACGCTCGCCGGACTCGAACGCATCGCCCACATCGTCGCCGACCTCAAGGCCTTCTCCAACGTCGACCGCAGCAGCGAAGCCTACGCCGACCTCAACACCTGCCTGCGCGAAGCCGCCGCCGTGATCGAGGCCCAATTGCCGGCCGGCATCGGCCTGCGCCTCGACCTGCTGCCATTACCGCCCATCGTCTGCCTGCCCGGCCATCTCAAGCAGGCTTTCTACAACATTCTGCACAACGCCCTCCAGGCCATCATCGATAGCGGCCGGCCGGGCACGATCATCCTCTCTTCCGCCGCCGAAGCCGGACGGCTGACCGTGCGCATCCGCGACAACGGCATCGGCATGCGCCCGGAACAACTCGCCCACGCCTTCGAACCCTTCTACACGACGCGCGACGTCGGCCATGGCGTCGGCCTCGGGCTGGCCACCGCGCGCAGCATCGTCGTCGCCCACGGCGGCAAGATCGCGCTCGACAGCGCCGTGGACGCCGGTACCACCGTCACCCTCAGCTTCCCGATCCCGGATGACTGACTACAGCAACCTGTTCACCGGCAAGCAGGCGGTCGCCCAGGCCCCGGCCACGCATCTGACGCCCCCCCGCTACCGACTGCTCCTGGTCGACGACGAGCCGGGCATCCTGCGCGCGCTGGGCCGCGTCTTCCGCCAGGAAAACTACGAGGTGATCAGCGCCGGCAGCGGCGAGGAAGGCCTGCAGCGCCTCGCCGAAGGCAGCTTCCACCTGGTGATCAGCGATTTCCTGATGCCCGGCATGGACGGCGCGCGCTTCCTGCGCGAGGTGAAGGAGAAGTCGCCCGACACCATCCGCATCATGCTCACCGGCCACGCCAACACCGACGCGGTGATGGGAGCGATCAACGACGGCGCGGTCTACAAGTTCATTCTCAAGCCGTGGAACGACGACGACCTGCGCATCACCGTCGCGCTCGCCCTCGAACAGCATGACCTGATCAGCCGCAACCGGGTGCTGAAGGCGGACAACGAGAAGAAGCAGAAGGAAATTTCCGCCCTCTCCCGCCTGGCGGCGTCGCACCGCAGCCGGCTCGGCATCATGCTGCACAAGCACCAGTTGCTGAGCGCCGCCCAGTTGCAGGAACTCAGCCAGCTCCAGGAGCGGCGCAAGGAGGCGCTGATCGTCCTGCTGCTGGAAAAGGACTGGGTACCGGAACAGCGTATCCGCGAACTGCTGCGCCGCGAAATGCTGATCGACGAAGTCCAGCTGCCGGAGTTCCAGGTTGACAGCGCGCTGACCGAGCTGATCCCGCACAGTTTCTGCGCCCGCCAGCTGGTGGTGCCGCTCAAGCTGCAGGGCCGCCGCCTGCTGCTGGCGATGGCCGACCCGCTCGACGAGGGGCTGATCGACGAGGTGCGCTTTGCCGCCGGTCTCGACATCGAAGTCGTCACCGCCGACATCGCGGCGATCAAGCGCAAGATCGACGAACTCTACGGCACCGACACCAGCGATTTCCGGGACCTGGAAACGCTGATCAGCACCAGCGACCCCTACGAGGGCATCGAGATCGTCATCGACGACGACGCCCAGGCCAGCCTCGAGGAGTTGCTGCAGGAAACGACGGCGCCACCGGCGATCCGGCTGGCCAACGCGATCATCCTCGAAGCGATCCGCCTCGGCAGTTCGGACATCCACATCCAGCCGCGCACCAAGAGCGTCGTCGTCCGCTACCGCATCGACGGGGTGCTGGCCGACAAGATCAGCATTCCCCACCAGTTGCACCAGTCGCTGGTGTCGCGCCTGAAGATCATGGCCGAGCTCGACATTTCCGAGCGCCGCCGGCCGCAGGACGGACGGATCACGGTGAAGACGCCGCTGCGCCTGGTCGACCTGCGCATCTCGACGCTGCCGACGATCAACGGCGAGAAGGTGGTGATGCGCATCCTCGACCGCAACGCCTCCGTGCACTCGCTTGAGCACCTCGGCTTTTCCGCCGTCGATCTGCCGCACGTCGCCGACATGGTGGCCCGACCGCAGGGCATCATCCTCGCCACCGGCCCCACCGGCAGCGGCAAGACGACGACGCTCTACTCGCTGCTGCAGCACGACGCGACGCCGGGCAAGAACTACGTGACGATCGAGGACCCGGTCGAGTACTACCTCGACATGGCCGGCCAGGTGCTGATCCGGGAGAAAATCGGCCTGACCTTCCCACTGGTGCTGCGTGCCCTCCTCCGCCAGGACCCGGACGTCATCCTGCTCGGCGAGATCCGCGATTTCGAGACCGCCGAGGTCGCCTTCCACGCCGCGCTGACCGGCCACCTCGTCTACTCGACGCTGCACACCAACTCGGCGATCGCCACCATCGCCCGCCTGTTCGACCTCGGGCTCAAACCCTACGTGATCGCCACCGCCCTTGACGGCATCATCGCCCAACGCCTGGTCCGCCGCGTCTGCCCGAAATGCAGCACGACGGGCGCCGCCGACCCGCTGCTGCGCGCCCGCCTCGGTGGCGCCTTCGCCGAGATTCGCGAAACCCGCCGCGGCGTGGGTTGCGGCGAGTGCCACGGCAGCGGTTACAAGGGACGGGTCGGCATCTACGAGGTACTGACGCTCAACGATGAGTTGCGCGACCGCATCGGCAGCAGCGCCAGCATCCTGGAAATCCGCCGCCTGGTCCGTCATCAGGGGCTGCGCAGCATCGCCCACCACGCCGCCGAACGGGTCGCCGCCGGCATCACCACTTTTGAAGAAATCCTGCGCGTCCTCGGGCCGCAGGCCGGGGAGGATTGACCATGGACGCCTTTGTCTGGGACCAGCGCTTCACCACCGGCGAGCCAAGCGTCGACGCCGAGCACCGGGAACTGGTCCGGCTGATCAACCAGATCATCGAATCGCAATCGAAATACGCCAACACGGCGACCATTGCCACCATCCTCGATCAGCTAGTTGCCTATGCCGCCCTGCATTTCGCCAACGAAGAGGCGCTGATGGCCGAATGCGGCTGCGATCCCCGCTTCATCGCCAAGCACACCGCCGTGCACACGGGTTTCGCCGACCAGGTGATCAAGCTGAAGAGCATGCCGGCCGGCAGCATCACCCTGCCCAATCTGGTCAATTACCTCACCGCCTGGCTGGCTCAGCACATCCTCGGCATGGACCAGTCGATGGCTCGCCAGATCAACGCCATCCGCGCCGGCAGCAGCGCCGCTGCCGCCTATGCCGCCGAGGACGCGCACGTCCCCGACCCGGCGACTTCCAGCATGCTCGACGCGATGGCGGCGCTGTTCCGCATCATCAGCGAGCGCAACGATGCCCTGGACGAGGCCAACCGGAGCCTGGAAGCCAAGGTGGCCGAGCGTACCGACGCGCTGCGCGAAAGCAACCGCAAACTGCTCGAATCCGAACATCGGCGCTCCAGCGAGGCCCGCCGCCACCTGCAACACTTCCTGTCGCAGATCATCGACGGCGATCCAGTGCCGACACTGGTGATCGACGCCGAGCACAAAATCACCCACTGGAACAAGGCCTGCGCGGCAATCTGCGGCCTGCCGGCGGAACAGATGGTCGGCAGCAGCGAGCAGTGGAAGGCCTTCTATCCGGAAGCGCGGCCGATCATGGCCGACCTGATCGTCGATGGCAGCCTGGAAGAACGCATCGACAGCTATTACCACAATATCTTCCGCCGCTCGCCGACGGTCCCGGACGCCTTCGAGGCCGAAAGTTTCTTTCCCCACCTCGGCGACGGCGGCCGCTGGCTGTTCTTCACCGCCGCGCCGATCCGCAATGCCGACGGCGCTGTCGTCGGCGCCATCGAGACCCTGCAGGACGTCAGCGAACGGCATCACGCGGAAGAACAGCTCCTCAAGCACCAGGAACAACTGGAAGCCCTGGTCGCCGAAAGGACCGGCGCCCTCGAACAGGCCAACCGGCAACTGGAACGCGAGCAAGCCGAGCTGACCGCGCTGCTGCACAAGGTCGAGGAAGCGCAGCAGCAACTGCTGCAGTCCGAGAAAATGGCGGCGATCGGCCAGTTGGCCGCCGGCGTCGCCCACGAAATCAACAACCCGATCGGCTTCGTCAATTCCAACCTGAGTTCGCTCAAACATTACGTCGAACAGCTACTCTCCGTCATCGCCGCCTACGAAGGTGGCAACGCCGAGGCCATCGGCGCGGCGCGGCGTGCCGCCGACCTCGATTTCCTGCGCGAGGACCTGCCGGCGCTGCTCGCCGAATCGCAGGAGGGCCTCGGCCGGGTGACGCGCATCGTCCAGGATCTCAAGGACTTCTCCCGCGTCGACCAGACCGAACGCCAGCATGCCGACCTCAACGCGGCGATGCAGAGCACGCTCAACGTGGTGCGCAACGAGCTGAAGTACAAGGCCGACGTCATTCTCGAACTGGGCGAAATCCCGGAAGTCGATTGCGTCCCGGCGCAGATCAACCAGGTCTTCATGAACCTGCTGGTCAACGCCGCACAGGCGATTCAGGAACATGGCAGGATCACCGTCCGCTCCGGTGTCGCCGGCGAACGGGTGTGGTTCGAGGTCGAGGATACCGGGCGCGGCATGAGCGACGCGGTACGCCAGCGCATCTTCGAGCCCTTCTTCACGACCAAGCCGGTCGGCAAGGGAACCGGTCTCGGACTGTCGATTTCCTACGACATCATCGTCAAGAAGCACCGCGGCTACATCGACGTCGACAGCGAGCCGGGCAAGGGCAGCCGCTTCCGTATCTGGCTGCCGATCAAGGCGGCGGCACCGGCTTAGAACAGTTCGGCGTCGCCGTAGCTGGGGCTGGGAAAAATTCCGCTGGCGACCAGTTCCTGGAAATCGTAGACGCGGTTGCGTCCGTCCTGCTTGGCCTGGTAGAGGCTGCGGTCGGCCCGGCTGAGAACTTCCACCGGCAGGATTTCCGGATCGACTTCGGCGTAGCCGATGCTGACCGACAGACGGTCGATGCGCGGAAAGCTGTGCGCCTCGATCGCCAGCCGCACGCGCTCGAAGACGTTGCGGGCGATCGCCTCGTTCTCGGCGGCGACGATGGCGACGAACTCCTCGCCGCCGTAGCGGTAGAGCAAGTCCGAGGAACGGAAGGTGTTCTGCATCAGGCGCGAGACGAGAAGCAGGATCTCGTCGCCGACCATGTGGCCGAAGGAATCGTTGATCCGCTTGAAATGATCGATGTCGATCACCGCCAGCCAGTACTTGCCCTGGCCATGGCGGCGCCGGCCGTCCTGGCGTTCGTGGAAAGTCTCGGGCTGCGCCATCGCCGACCAGATGCGTTCGAAATTGTTTTCCAGTGCCTGGCGGTTGAACAGCCCGGTCAGGCGGTCGCGCTGGCTGACGTCGAGCAGCGCGTAGTAGTTGGAGAAGACTTCGAGGACGCCGCGGATCGTCGCGTCCTCGTTGGCCGAGACCTCGTGATCGCGGCAGAAGACGAAATAGCCGCAGACCTCGCCGGCACCGAGCAGGGGGTAGGCGATCAGCATGCCGCCTTCGAGCACCCGGGTGCAGGGCTTGCCGAGCAGGCGGACATTGTCGGTCAGGGCGAGGACTTCCGGCGCCACGTCGGAAAGCTGGACGATTTCCTCGATCCGTTCGAGCATGCGGGCAACACCATCGCCATCGACGACCTTGGAACGGTGGTAATGGATGACGCGGACCAGCAACTGCGCTTCGTCGAGCCGGTAGAGAGAGGTATCGAGGACGCCGAGCAAGGGCCCCAGCGTGCGCAGCAGACTTTGCTCGAGCAACTCGGTATCGCGGATCGAGGTCATCACCCCCAGTTTGCCGAGCAAACCGGGAACCCTCAGCGGATTGCTGTTATTCAACATGCGCATGGGTAGAACAGTCGGTAAAGCCATTGCGGGAAGAGGCTGGACATGTTAACTCCTGCCCACCATGATTTGAGCTTATTTTGTAAAAAAGATTAAAAAAAACGGGGCCTTACGGCCCCGGAAAAGTATGAAGACAGAGGTCGTTTGCTGTTCTCCCTCAAATCTCCAACGCAGAGTTGCTCTGGTCACATGTTCGGATAGTTCGGTCCACCACCGCCTTCCGGCACCGTCCACACGATATTCTGGGTCGGGTCCTTGATGTCGCAGGTCTTGCAGTGCAGACAGTTCTGGGCGTTGATCTGCAAGCGTGGCGCGCCTTCGTCCTCGCCGAGGATTTCATAGACGCCGGCCGGGCAGTAACGCGTTTCCGGCGCACCGTACTTCGCGTAATTGATCGACACCGGCACCGTCGCGTCCTTCAGCCGCAGGTGGCTGGGCTGATTTTCCTCGTGGTTGGTCGCCGACAGGAAGACCGACGACAGACGGTCGAAGGTCAGCTTGCCGTCCGGCTTCGGATAGTCGATCTTGGCGTAGGCCGACTTCTCGCCCAATTGCGAATGGTCGTCGTGGTGCGCCAGCGTCCACGGCGCCTTGCCGCGGAACAGGAAGGTGTCGAGCGCACCGTAGGCGAGTCCGCCCCACAGCCCCCACTTGAACGCCGGGCGCACGTTGCGCACCCGGTGCAGTTCGTCCCACAGCCAGTTGTCGCGCAGTGCCAGCGGGTAGGCCTGGGCTTCCCGGCCACCTTCGGCGTCGGCCAGCAGCGCGACGACGGCATCGGCGGCAAGCATCGCCGACTGCATCGCCATGTGCGTGCCCTTGATCTTCGGCACGTTGAGGAAGCCGGCGGTATCGCCGACCAGCAAACCGCCCGGAAAAGTCAGCCGGGGCAGCGACTGGAAGCCGCCTTCCGACAGCGCGCGGGCGCCGTAGGAAATGCGCCGGCCGCCTTCGAAAAAGCCGCGGATCGCCGGGTGGGTCTTGTAGCGCTGGAATTCCTCGAACGGCGACAGCCAGGGATTCTGGTAGTCGAGACCGACGACAAAACCGACGGCGACCAGGTTGTTTTCCAGGTGATAGAGAAAAGAACCGCCATAGGTGTCGTTGGCCAGCGGCCAGCCGACCGAATGCACGATCAGCCCCGGCTGGTGCTTGGCCGGATCGATTTCCCACAGTTCCTTGATGCCGATGCCGTAGGTCTGCGGATCGGCGCCGTCGCGCAGATTGAAGCGCTCGAACAATTCGCGGGTCAGCGAACCGCGGCAGCCTTCGGCGAAGATCGTCTGCCGCGCGTGCAGTTCCATGCCCGGCTGGAAATTGTGGCCGGGCTGGCCGTCCTTGCCGATGCCGAGGTCGCCGGTGGCGACGCCCTTGACCGTGCCGTCCTCGTGGTAGAGCACTTCGGCGGCGGCGAAGCCGGGGTAGATCTCGACGCCGAGCGCTTCCGCCTGCTCGCCCAGCCAGCGGCAGAAGTTGCCCAGGCTGACGATGTAGTTGCCGTGGTTGGCCATCTGCGGCGGCGTCGGCAGCTTGAACGAACCGCCTTCGGTGAGGAACAGGAAACGGTCCTCGCCGGCCGGCGTGTTGAGTGGTGCCCCGCGTTCCTGCCAGTCGGGGAACAACTCGGCCAGGGCGCGGGTTTCGATGACGGCGCCTGACAGGATGTGGGCGCCGATTTCCGAGCCCTTCTCGAGCAGGCAGACCGACAACTCACGGCCGGCAGCCGCCGCCTGCTGCTTGACGCGGATCGCCGCGGTCAGCCCCGCAGGGCCGCCGCCGACGATCACGACGTCGTACTCCATCGCATCGCGATCGGTACGCATGATGGCGCTCAGAACAGGTCTTCGGCGAGACCGAAGACGGCCTCGGCGCCACCCATCACTTCCGCCGCGTAGGCCGCCGCGAACGGCAGCTGGTGCGTCGCGAAATACTCGGCGGTCGCCAGCTTGGCCCGGTAGAACGGGTCGCTGTCGCCGGCCGCGATGCGGGCTGCGGCAACGCCGGCCGACTTAGCCATCAGCCAGCCACCGGCGACGATGCCGGTCAGCTTGAGGAAGGGCACCGAACCGGCATGCACCGCCTGCGGCTTGTCGTTGTAGTTGGCGAGAATCCAGTCGGCGGCGGCAGTCAGCGCCGCAGCACCGTTCTTCAGGTTGGCGGCGATGTTGGCCAGACCGGCATTACCGGCGAGTTCGTCGGCGGTGGCGTTGATCTCGGCGAGCATCGCCTTCATCGCCGCGCCCGGTACCTTTTCGCGCGCCAGCTTGCGGCCGACCAGGTCGTTCGCCTGGATCGCCGTCGTGCCTTCGTAGATGGTGGTGATCCGGGAATCGCGGTAGTACTGCGCGGCACCGGTTTCCTCGATGAAGCCGACGCCACCGAAAACCTGCAGCGCGTTCGACGACAGTTCGACGCCCTGCTCGGTGCTCCAGCCCTTGACCACCGGCGTCAGCAGGTCGATGCGCGCCTGCGCGGCGGCGTCGCCGGCGTGCGCCTTGTCGATCTGGGCGGCGGCGTAATAGGCCAGCGTGCGCATCGCTTCGGTGCGCGACTTGACGTCCATCAGCAGGCGGCGGACATCGGGGTGATGCAGGATCGGCTTCTTTTCACCCGACTTGTCGCCGACGATGGCGCCCTGGATGCGTTCCTTGGCGTACCACAGCGCATGCTGGTAGGCGCGCTCGGCGATGCCGACGCCTTCCAGGCCGACGTTGACGCGGGCGTGGTTCATCATCGTGAACATGTAGCCGATGCCCTTGTTCTCTTCGCCGATCAGGTAGCCGACAGCGCCTTCCTGGTCGCCGTAGGACATCACTGCCGTCGGGCTGCCGTGGATGCCGAGCTTGTGTTCGAGCGAGGCGCAGATCAGATCGTTGCGGGCACCGAGCGAGCCGTCGTCATTGACCAGGAACTTCGGCACCAGGAACAGCGAGATGCCCTTCAGTCCCGGCGGCGCGTCCGGCAGGCGGGCGAGCACCAAGTGGATGATGTTCTCGGCGACGTCGTTTTCGCCCCAGGTGATGAAGATCTTGGTACCGGTGACCAGGTAGGTGCCGTCGTCAAGCTTTCTCGCCTTGGTGCTGATCGCCGCCAGGTCGGAGCCGGCGTTCGGCTCGGTCAGGTTCATGGTGCCGGTCCACACGCCTTCGACCATCTTCGGCAGATATTTCTGCTTCAGTTCGTCGGAGGCATGGTGGTTGATCGCCTCGACCGCACCGGAAGTCAGCATCGGGCACAGCGCGAAGGCCATGTTGGCCGACTTCCACATTTCGTTGACCGCCATCGTCACCGCCGCCGGCAGGCCCTGGCCGCCGAACTCCGGCGAGAAGGGCATGGCGTTCCAGCCGGTCTCGCAGAATAGCTGGTAGGCGTCCTTGAAGCCGGGCGAGGTGGTGACCACGCCGTCCTTGACCACGGCGCCCTGCTGGTCGCCATTGCGGTTGATCGGATCGAGCACGCCGCTGGCGAACTTGGCCGCCTCTTCAAGAATCGATTCGACCAGGTCGACGGAACATTCCTCGTTGCCCGGCAAGGCGCAGATCTCGTCGAGACCGGCGATATCCTTGAGAACGAACTGCATGTCACGCAGCGGTGCGGTGTAAGTACTCATTCACAGCTTCCTTTCAGACAAGACGGCGCCCGCGACGCGGACGCCAGGCGGCCCGCCGCGGCGGGCATGACGATGACGCTTCTGATAAGGATGGCCGGACCTGCCGGCCCGGCCAATCTCCTCGCTATTTACTTCTTAATACCTGCCAGAGTGCTGTTCTCCTTAACGGCCGGTATCCTTCTTGTGGGCCGTAGCATTACAGAACACTCTTGCACAACTATTGGCGCAATGTAACGAATCATTGCATTGTCGTTCAACCGTGGCACCTTGCTCTAGAATCCCGCGATGCCTCATGCCTCCCTCCCCGCCGACCAGTCGAACCGGCTCGCCACATTGCAGGACGGCCTCGACCTGCTCGACCAGGGAATCAGCGTCTTCGACCGCGACCTGCGACTGGTCGCCTGGAACCGCCCCTTCCTCGAACTGCTCGGCTTTCCCGATGAACTGGGGCGGATCGGTACGCCGTTCGCCGACTTCATCCGCTACAACGCGCAGCGCGGCGAGTACGGGCCCGGTGATGCGGAAAGCCAGGTCGCCGAGCGCATTGCCGAAGCCCGCCACTTCGTCGCCCACGTCAGCGAACGCCGTCGCCCGAACGGCCGGCTCCTGCTGCTGCGCGGCGAGCCGCTGCCGCACGGCGGCTTCGTCACGCTGTACAGCGACATCACCGAACAACGCTACCTGGAGCAGTTGAGCGAGCACCAGAACCTGCAGCTCGACGAACGCGTCCGCCGCCGTACCGCCCAACTGGAAAACGCCAACGCCAACCTGCGCCAGGCCAACGCCGAGAAGGAGCGGATCGCCGCCGCGCTGGGGCGCAGCGAGGCCCGCCTAAGGCTGATCAACGACACCATCCCGATCCTCATTGGCTACGTCGATCGCCAGCAGATCTACCAATACGCCAACAAGGGTTACGCCGACTGGTACTGCCTGCCGGCGGGCAGCGTGATCGGCCGCTCGGTGCTCGAGGTGGTCGGTCCCGAAGTCTATGTCCAGGTCGGCGAGCATGTGCGGCGGGCGCTGTCCGGCGAACAGATCAGTTACGAGTACCGGATGCTGCGCCACGGCCAGACGGTCTTCGCGCACAGCACGCTGGTTCCGGAAATCGGTAGCGATGGCGACACCCACGGCTTCTTCGTCTTCTCGCACGACATCACCGAGCAGAAGCGGATGCAGAGCGCGTTGCTGCAAGCGCAGAAGATGGAAGCGATCGGCCGCCTGACCGGCGGTCTGGCGCACGACTTCAACAACCTGCTGACGGTGATCATCGGCAACCTGGCGGCACTGCAGGACCACCGGCCGGACGATCCGGGGATTGCCGACTTCGTCAGCCCGGCGCTGCAGTCGGCGCGCCGCGGCGTGCAGTTGATCCGCCGCCTGCTCACTTACTCACGGCAACAGCCGCTGGAACCGCAGGCGGTCGATATCGGTCAGTTGATCGGCGACCTGGCGCGCCTGATCCGCCGCTCGCTGCCGGACAACATCGTCGTCGATTGCCGCAACGCCGAAGGGGGCTTGTTCGCCAAGGTGGACCCGGCACAGCTGGAAAGCGCCCTGCTCAACTTCGCGCTCAACGCCCGCGATGCGATGCCGCAAGGCGGCCGGCTGACGATTTCCGCCGACCTCACCGAACTGCCGGCCGACGCCCCGGAAACCGCGGAATTCGACGTCGCACCGGGCAACTACGTCGCCATCGCCGTCGCCGACGATGGTTGCGGCATGGACGCGCACACCCTGGCGCATGCCTGCGACCCCTTCTTCACCACCAAGCGCCTCGGCCTCGGCAACGGACTAGGGCTGGCCATGGCGCAGGGCTTCATCCGCCAGTCGGCGGGCGGCATGCGCATCCGCAGCGAACCGGAGCGCGGCACCCAGGTCGAGATCGTGCTGCCGCAGACGGCAGCGCCCGCCAGCCGGCAGGCCGTGGCCGAAACGCCGCTGCCCGAAGCCAGCGGCGACCTGGTGCTACTGGTCGAGGACGACGAAAATGTCCGCCGCGTCGTCCGCCAGCAACTGATCGACCTCGGCCACCCGGTGATCGAAGCGGAAAACGCCAGCCAGGCGCACGACATGGTGCGCCACATTCCCGACATCGCAATCGTCGTCAGCGACGTGCTGATGCCGGGCGAACTGAACGGCCGCCAACTGGCGCGACTGCTGCGACGGGAATGTCCGTCGATGCGCATCGTGCTGATGAGCGGCTACACCGAAGACGAGGACGCGCGCAGCCGGGACTTTCCCATCCTGGCCAAGCCCTTCCTCAGGCGGGAACTGGCACGTGCTCTGCAACGCGCCGCGGGCGAGGAGACCCCATGAAGGAGCAGGACAGCGGCAAACTGATCGCCATCGTCGAGGACGACCCCGACGTCGCCCGCATCATCGAGCAGGTACTCGCCGATTTCGGCTTCCGCACACTGTGGTGCCGCAGCGGCGGCGACCTGCTGCGCCGCCTGCGCAACCTGTCGCCGGCGCTGTGCATCATCGACCTCGGCCTGCCCGACATGGACGGTATCGAGGCCATGCAGCGGGTGCGCGCACAGACCGCCTGCGGCATCATGATCCTGACCGGCCGCGCCCACGTCAGCGACCGCGTCATGGGCCTTGAACTGGGCGCCGACGACTATGTGCTGAAACCGTTCGAGCCGCGCGAACTGGTCGCCCGCGTGCGCAGCATCCTGCGCCGCCGCGAAAGCGCCAGCGAACAGGCGCCCAGCCAGGTCGCCCATTTCGGCGGCTGGCGTTTCAACCTGGCGAACAACACGCTCGGCGCGCCGGACGGCAACGAACAGGTACTGAGCACGGCGGAAGCCGAACTGCTCAAGGTCTTCGTCAGCCACCCGAACCGCATCCTGCAACGGGAGAAACTGATGGGAACGCGCGACATCGGCCCCAGCGACCGCGCCATCGACGTCCGCGTTTCCCGCCTGCGGCGCAAGCTGGAGCCGGACGCCGAAAGTCCCTCCTTCATCAAGACCGTCTATGGCGCCGGCTACCTCTTCCTGGCCGCCGTCGAGTGGCACGAGGGCGACGCCGGCAGCGGCCACTGAAAGGCCAAGGGCCGCAACGCGGCCCTTGGCAAACAGCGGAAGCAGGCGCTTACTCTTCTTCGTCGTGGAGCTGGAAGCGGCTCGCCAGTTGCTGCTGGACGGTGGGTGGCACTGCCGCGTAGCGCGCGAAGTCGATCGTGTAGCTGCCCTGGCCGCCGGTCAGCGACTTCAGCCGCGACTGGTAATCGTCGAGCTCGGCCAGCGGCACCTCGCCGCTGATCGCGGCGAAGCCGTGACCGCGCCCGTCGGTGCCGGTGACGTGACCGCGGCGCCCGGAGAGATCGCCGGCGAGGTCGCCGATGGCATTTTCCGGGGCGACGATCTCGATGCTGACGATCGGTTCGAGGACGATCGGCCGGGCGTTGCGGATCGCCTCGATCACCGCCTTGCGACCGGCGATGGTGAAGGCGACTTCCTTGCCGTCGACCGGGTGGGTCTTGCCGTCGTAGACGGTGACGCGCAGGTCCTGCACTTCGTAGCCGGCGACGACGCCACCGGCCAGCGCCTGGCGCACGCCCTTCTCGACCGCCGGCATGAAGACGCCGGGAATCACTCCGCCCTTGACCGCGTCGACGAATTCGAAGCCCTCGCCGCGCGCCCGCGGCTCGATGCGCAGATGCACCTCGCCGAACTGGCCGGCGCCGCCCGACTGCTTCTTGTGCCGGTACATCGCTTCGGCCGGCGCGGTGATCGTCTCGCGATAGGGAATGCGCGGCGGCTTGGTGTCGACTTCCAGCTTGTACTGGCTGAGCATGCGCGCCAGCTTCGCTTTCAGGTGCATGTCGCCGAGGCCGCGGATGACGGTCTCGTTGCTGCTCGGATGACGCTCGATGACGAAAGTCGGGTCTTCCATCGCCAGCTTGGCGAGGATGTCGAAAAGACGCTGTTCGTCGCCCTTCTTCTTCGTCTCGACCGCCAGCCCGGCCATCGGCCGCGGAAATTCGAGCGGCACCAGGTGGATGTGGTCTTCGTCGTGCGTATCGTGCAGCACGCAGTCGAACTCGATTTCCTCAACCTTGGCGACGGCGCCGATCTCGCCCGGCAACAGCGCATCGACCTCGACCGTGTCCTTGCCCTGCAGGCGGTAAAGGTGGGCGACCTTGAACGGCCGCTTGCCGTCACCGACAAAGAGCTGCATGTCCTTCTTCACCGTCCCCTGATGCACGCGGAACACGCCGATCTTGCCCAGATAGGGGTCGACGACGACCTTGAAGACATGCGCCAGCACGTGCAGGTCGGGATCGGGCTGGGCAGCGAAGGCGCTGCTCGCGGCGCCGGGTTCGCCCCGGTAGAACGGCGGCGGATTGCCTTCCGCCGGATTCGGTGCCAGCGTCGCCAGCACGTGCAGCAACTGCGGAATGCCGGCACCGGTCTTCGCCGAGGTGAACAGGATGGGGATCAGGTGACCGGCGCGCAGCGCCTTCTCGAAGGGCGCGTGCAGATCGTTCGTCGACGGGTCGCTGCCTTCGTCGAGATAGCGGGCGAGCAGGTCTTCGTCCTCCTCGACGATCTGGTCGATGAGCGCCCGGTGGGCGGCGGCGACGGAAGCGAAGTCGGCATCGCCGGCATCGTGTTCGAGGACCTCGACGACGTCGGCGGCGCCATGCGCCGGCAGGTCAAGCACCAGGCACTGGCTACCGAAGCGTTCGCGAATCTCGGCGACCAGTCCGGGCAGGTCGAGGTTGTCGGCGTCGATCTTGTTGACGACGATCATCCGGCACAGGCCGCGCTCGCCGGCCAGACGCATCATCCGTTCGGCGGTCAATTCGATGCCGGCCTGGGCATTGATCACGACCAAAGCAGTATCGGCGGCGGCCAGCGCGGCAATCGCCTGACCGGCGAAATCCGGGTAGCCCGGGGTATCGACGGCGTGGATGGTAATGCCTTCGTGGCGGATCGAGAAAACCGCACTGCTCAGGGAATGGCCGGCTTCCTTTTCCTGCGGGTCGCTGTCGCAGACGGTGCTGCCACGCTCAATGCTGCCTTTCGCCGCGATCGCGCCGGTGGCGTGGAGCAGCGCCTCGGCCAGTGTGGTCTTGCCAGCGGCACCGTGGCCGACCAGGACGACACTACGAAGGGATTCACTGGTGAACTTGGACATCTTCTTCTCCCTGAGCAAATTGTCGGTACAACGCTAACGCATTTTCGCCGCCTCGACCATTTCGGCGATCAAACGTCCCGCAAAATAAGGGCCAAAAGCGAGGATCAGGACGCCAGCCGCGGCCAGCAGGGCCAGCGCGGCAATCAATTGGTAGCGCGCCCGGCGGAATTCCTCGCCCTGGGTCCACGCGAACCACAGCGGGCCGACCACCGGCAGCACGACAACCGGCAAGGCGGTGCGCCAACCGAAACTCAGTGCCGCCGGCAAGGTGTTGATGTAGCCAACCAGCAGCAAGGTACCACCGCCGGCCATGAGCAGCGAACTGACGATCGCGAAGGCGACGAACCAGCCATCCATCACTTCTTCTCCTTGACCGGACGCTGCCAACCGGCCACCGTGACCTGCTTCGGACGCGACACGGTCAGCGCGTCGGGCGGCGCGTCCTTGGTCAGCGTCGTGCCGGCACCGAGGGTCGCCCCGCGATGAACGGTGACCGGCGCCACCAGTTGGGTGTCCGAACCGATGAAGACATCGTCCTCGATCACTGTCTTGAACTTGTTGGCACCGTCGTAGTTGCAGGTGATGGTGCCGGCGCCGACGTTGACCCGCTGGCCGATCTCGGCGTCGCCGATGTAGGCCAGGTGGTTGGCTTTGGACTGGGCGCCGATCACGCTCTTCTTGACCTCGACGAAGTTGCCGACATGGACCTCGGGACCGAGTTCGGTACCCGGCCGCAGACGGGCGTAGGGACCAAGCACGCCATCCGGACCGATCACCGCGTCCTCAAAGTGGCAGAAGGCGGCGATCCGCGTCCCGGCGCCGACCTTGACGTTCTTCAGGACGCAGTAAGGGCCGACTTCGACCGCGTCGCCCAGTTCGACCTGGCCTTCAAAAACGCAGCCGACGTCGATCGCCACGTCGCGCCCGTGGGCAAGCTGGCCGCGGACGTCGATGCGCGCCGGATCGGCCAGACGGACGCCGCCGACCAGCAGTTGATCGGCGATGTTGCGCTGATGCTGGCGTTCCAGCTCGGCCAGTTGCACCTTGCTGTTGACCCCGAGCACTTCCCACTCGCCATCCGGCTGCGCGGTACGCACCGGCAGGCCTTCGGCGACCGCCAGCGCGACGACGTCGGTCAGGTAGTACTCGCCCTGGGCGTTGTCGTTCTTCAGGCTGGACAACCATTCGCCCAGCCTTGCGGTCGGCATCGCCATGATGCCGGTATTGATTTCGCGGATCGCCTTCTCGGCCTCGCTCGCATCCTTCTGTTCGACGATGCGGCAGACCTGGCCGCCCTCGTCGCGGACGATGCGGCCGTAGCCGGTGGGATCGGCGAGATCGACGGTGAGGATGGCCAGCCCGTCGCGGCCAGCTTGCAGCAGCCGTTTCAGGGTTGCCAGCGAGGTCAGCGGCACATCGCCGTAGAGGACCAGCGTCTGTGCCCCGTCGCCCAGTTGCGGGACGGCCTGTGCCAGTGCGTGGCCAGTGCCCAGTTGCTGTGCCTGTTCGGACCACAGGATGTCGGGAGCCGACAGCGTCGCCCGGACGATTTCACCACCGTGGCCGTAAACCACGATCAGTTTTTCCGGCGCCAACTCGCGCGCGGTATCGATGACGTGCTGGGCCAACGGCTTGCCGGCGATCGGATGCAGCACTTTGGGCAAATTCGAATGCATGCGCTTGCCTTGACCGGCAGCGAGGATGACGATGTTCATGGTGATTTTTCAGGTAATGGCCGGGCATCCGGCGTTGATCTCAGGCGAGTTTCTTGTCCTGGTGGTTGCCGACGATTTCCTCGAGCACGGCCTTGCCACGCGCGGAGACGAACCAGTGCAGGACGTTCTTGTCGTTGATCCGGGTTTCGATGACGCCCAGCGTCTTCATCACGGTCAGACGCTGGCTGACGTATTCCCGGGGTAAACCGGTGCGTTCGCAGACGGCAGCCAAATTGCCGTAAACGAACTTCTCCTGGGCCAGCGCCCGCAGGATCTCGACATCGTTGTAGGAGAGCACTTCATTGGGGTTGGTCTCGGCCGTCTCCTTCACCGGCGGCAAGGCGTCGCGCGCCTGCTTGAGGTGGCCGACCTCGTCCCGGACCTGCTCGATCTGGCCGAGGAGACGCTGCGCCAGGTTCTCGAACAGACGCCGGGAGGCGACCACGTAGATCAGGCAGAAACCGGCAAAAACATAGAAATCCACCGGCTTGTTGCGCGCCCCTTCGAGCAGGGTGCTGGATATCATGTTCAGGAAAAGAGGAACAGTGAGCGCCGCAATCACCCCGAAAACCGCATAGCGCGTCCAGTTGCGTCGGTCCTGCTCGCTCGCCTTTTCGGCGAGAAAAAAATTGGCGGTTCCCCCAAGTATCCCGGCCAGCACCATGATTGCCAGGATCAGAAGCATGTGTCCGTCGAGTAACGGACCCGGCAAATCCATGTGGAATGCCTGCTGCAATTCCGATGCCATTGTTTCTCCCTTTTTCTATCCCCGCATTTTTGCACAAACAAAAACCCCGCGGGTCGGAACCGGCGGGGTTTTATGCGCTTCTCACCCGACTTCAGCGAGGCAGGGTGGTCGATCCCATCAGGAAGGCATCGACTTCGCGGGCGGCCTGACGGCCCTCGCGGATCGCCCAGACGACCAGCGACTGACCGCGCCGCACGTCGCCGGCGGCAAACACGCCATCGACGCTGGTACGGTAGCAGCCTTCGCCGTCGGTCGTCGCGCTGGCATTGCCGCGGCCATCCTTGGCGACACCGAAGGCATCGAGCAGGCTGCCCACCGGATTGACGAAGCCCATGGCCAGGAAGGCGGCGTCGCACGGCAGTTCGAATTCCGAACCGGCGACTTCGCTCATCTTGCCGCCCGCCCATTCGACACGCACCGCCTTGAGCGCCTTGACGTTGCCCTGGCCGTCAGCGATGAATTCCTTGGTCGCCACGGCGAACTCGCGGACGGTGGCGCCTTCCTTGTGCGACGACGAGGTGCGCATCTTCAGCGGCCAGTACGGCCAAGTCAGCGGCTTGTTCTCCTGCTCCGGCGGTGCCGGCATCAGTTCGAACTGGGTGACCGACGCTGCGCCGTGACGGTAACTGGTACCGACACAGTCGGAACCGGTATCGCCGCCACCGATGACGATGACGTGCTTGCCCTTGACGTTGATCGGATTCTTGATCCCTTGCTGCACTTCCTTGTTCTGCGGAATCAGGAATTCCAGTGCGGCGTAGACGCCCTTGAACTCGCGGCCCGGCACCGGCAGATCACGCGGCACTTCGGAACCGGCGGCGAGGATCACCGCGTCGAAATCCTTCTTCAGCTGCGCGGCGGAAACCGTCTCGGTGGCATCGTTGTTGATGCCGGCCGGGATGGACTTGTCACCGACAATGACCTTGGTCCGGAAGACGACGCCTTCGGCTTCCATCTGCGCGACGCGACGGTCGATCACCGACTTGTTGAGCTTGAAATCGGGAATGCCGAAGCCGAGCAGACCGCCGATCCGGCTCGATTTCTCGAACACGGTGACGTCGTGGCCGACGCGCGCCAGTTGCTGGGCCGCGGCCATGCCGGCCGGGCCGGAACCGACGATGGCGACTTTCTTGCCGGTCTTGGCCTTGGCCGGCTGCGGTACGACCCAGCCCATTTCCCAGCCCTTGTCGATGATGAAGTGCTCGATCGACTTGATGCCCACCGGCGCTGCGTTGATGCCCAGCGTACAGGCGGCTTCGCAGGGCGCCGGACAGATGCGGCCGGTGAAATCGGGGAAGTTGTTGGTCGAATGCAGGACTTCCAGCGCCTGCTTCCAGTTGCCCTTGTACACCAGGTCATTCCAGTCCGGAATGATGTTGTTGACCGGGCAGCCGTTGTTGCAGAACGGGATGCCACAATCCATGCAGCGCGCACCCTGCGTCTTGGCAGCGTCGTCCGACAGGGTCTGGACGAATTCCTTGTAGTGCGTCAGACGCTGTTCGACCGGTTCGTAAGCCTCTTCGAGGCGTTCGAATTCCATGAATCCAGTCGGCTTACCCATTATGCGGCCTCCTTGCGTGCAGCAGCGGCCATCTCGGTGAGCGCCCGCTTGTATTCGTGCGGATAGACTTTGACGAATTTCTCGCGGTAGACGTCCCAGTTGGCCAGGATGTTCTTGGCGGTGGCGCTGCCGGTATATTCGACGTGACGGGTCAGCAGTTCCTTCAGTTGAACCTCGTCGGCCAGCCCGCGATGCAGGGGCTCGCCGGCAGCATGACGGCCAGCCGGCAGGACCTTCTCGAGGGCCACCTGGGCCAGGTTGCAGCGCTGCTTGAACGTGCCCTCCTCGTCGAGGACGTAGGCGATGCCACCGGACATACCGGCGGCGAAGTTGCGCCCGGTCATGCCGAGGACGACGACGGTACCGCCGGTCATGTATTCGCAACCGTGGTCACCGACACCTTCGACCACCGCCGTCGCGCCAGAATTGCGGACGCAGAAGCGTTCGCCGCCGACACCGGCGAAGAAGGATTCACCCTCGGTCGCACCGTACATCACGGTGTTGCCGCAGATGATGTTGTGTTGCGTATCGCCGCGGAAATCCGGGCTCGGCTTGATGATGATGCGGCCGCCCGACAGACCCTTGCCGACGTAGTCGTTGCCTTCACCGCTCAGTTCCAGCGTCACGCCGCGGGCCAGGAAGGCGCCGAAGGCCTGGCCGGCGGTACCGGTCAGCTTGACATGGATGGTGTCGTCCGGCAGGCCGGCGTTGCCGTAGCGGCGCGCCACCTCGCCCGAGAGCATGGTGCCGCAGGTACGATTGACGTTGATGATCGAGGTTTCGATCTGGACCTTCTGAGCATTCTCCAGCGCCGGACGGGCTTGTTCGATCAGCTTGTGATCGAGCGCCTTCTCGAGGCCATGATCCTGCACTTCGGTGTGGCGACGCGGCACTTCGGCAGGCACCGGCGGCTGGTAGAAGACCTTGGAAAAATCGAGACCCTTGGCCTTCCAGTGTTCGATACCGGCGCGCGTGTCGAGCAGGTCGGCACGACCGACCAGGTCGTCGAACTTGCGGATGCCGAGCATGGCCATGATTTCGCGCACTTCCTCGGCAACGAAGAAGAAGTAATTGACGACGTGTTCCGGCTGGCCGGTGAAGCGCTTGCGCAGTTCCGGGTCCTGGGTGGCAACGCCGACCGGGCAGGTGTTCAGATGACACTTGCGCATCATGATGCAGCCTTCGACGACCAGCGGCGCGGTGGCGAAACCGAATTCATCGGCACCGAGCAGGGCGCCGATGACGACGTCGCGGCCGGTCTTCATCTGGCCGTCGACCTGGACGCGAATGCGCGAGCGCAGGCGGTTCAACACCAGCGTCTGCTGGGTTTCGGAAAGGCCGAGTTCCCACGGCGTACCGGCGTGCTTGATCGACGACTGCGGCGAGGCGCCGGTACCGCCATCGAAGCCGGCGATCACGACGTGATCGGCCTTGGCCTTGGCGACGCCGGCGGCAACGGTACCGACACCGACCTCGGATACCAGCTTGACCGAGATAGAGGCCTGGCTATTGGCGTTCTTCAGGTCATGGATCAGTTGTGCCAGGTCTTCGATCGAGTAGATGTCGTGGTGCGGTGGCGGCGAAATCAGGCCGACGCCCGGCACCGAATGGCGCAGGAAGCCGATGTACTCGGACACCTTGTGGCCGGGCAACTGACCGCCTTCGCCAGGCTTGGCGCCCTGGGCCATCTTGATCTGAATCTGGTCGGCATTGACCAGATACTCGGCGGTGACGCCGAAACGACCGGAAGCAACCTGCTTGATCGCCGAGCGCAGAGAGTCGCCTTCCTTGAATTCGTAATCACGCTCGATGCGCGAAGCGCCGACGACTTCCGACAGCTTCTGGCCAGCCTTGAGCGGCAGGAAGCGCTTGGCGTCCTCACCGCCTTCGCCGGTATTGGACTTGCCGCCGATGCGGTTCATGGCGATCGCCAGCGTGGTATGCGCTTCGGTCGAGATCGAGCCGAGCGACATGGCGCCAGTGGCGAAACGCTTGACGATTTCCTTCGCCGGCTCAACTTCTTCCAGCGGCACCGGGGCACCCTGCGGTTTGAACTCGAACAGGCCGCGCAGGGTCAGGTGACGCTTGGTCTGATCGTTGATCAGCTTGGCGTATTCCTTGTAGGTTTCGTACTTGCCCGAACGCGTCGAATGCTGCAGCTTGGCGATCGAATCCGGCGTCCACATGTGCTCTTCGCCGCGGATACGGAAGGCGTATTCGCCGCCGGCATCAAGCATGTTGGCCAGGACCGGGTCACCGGAGAATGCATCGCGATGCAGACGGATGGCTTCCTCGGCGACTTCGAAAACACCGATCCCCTCGATGTTCGACGGCGTACCGGTAAAGTACTTTTCGACGAACTCCTTCTGCAGACCGATCGCTTCGAAAATCTGGGCGCCAGTGTAGGACATGTAGGTCGAAATGCCCATCTTGGACATCACCTTGCACAGCCCCTTGCCGATCGCCTTGATGTAATTCTTGACGAACTTCTCGGCCTTCTCGGCGTCGCCCTTGGCCAGCGCCTCGATGGTTTCCAGCGCCAGGTAAGGGTGGACGGCCTCGGCACCGTAGCCGCCGAGCAGCGCGAAATGATGCACTTCGCGCGCGGAACCGGTTTCGACGACGAGCCCGGCGCTGGTGCGCAACCCCTTCTTGACCAGATGCTGATGGATCGTCGAGGTGGCGAGCAGCGCCGGGATGGCGACATGCTCGGCATCGACCATGCGGTCGGAGACGATCAGGATGTTGGCACCGGAACGCACCGCATCTTCCGCGTCGGCCGCCAGCGAGGCGAGACGGGCTTCGATGCCAGCCTTGCCCCAGGCCACCGGGTAACAGATGTCGAGTTCGAAGGAGCGGAACTTGCTCGAGGTGTACTTTTCGATGTTGCGCAGCTTTTCGATCTCGGCGCAGGTCAGCACCGGCTGCGACACCTCGAGACGGATCGGCGGATTGATGTCGTTGGTGTTGAGCAGGTTCGGCTTCGGTCCGATGAAGGACACCAGCGACATGACCAGTTCCTCGCGGATCGGGTCGATCGGCGGATTGGTGACCTGCGCGAACAGTTGCTTGAAGTAGGCGTAGAGCGCCTTGTTCTTGCTCGACAATACCGGCAGGGCCGAATCCGTCCCCATCGAACCAGTGGCTTCCTCGCCGTTCTGCACCATCGGCTCGAGGATGACCTTGATGTCTTCCTGAGTGAAGCCGAAGGCCTGCTGGCGATCGAGCAACGAAGCACGGGCACCGACGCATTGCTCGTCGGCAGACGGCACTTCGTCGAGCTTGATGCGGATCTTCTCGATCCACTCGCGGTAAGGCTTGGCCTTGGCCAGCGAATCCTTGAGTTCCTTGTCGTCGATGATACGGCCTTGGTCCATGTCGATCAGGAACATCTTGCCCGGCTGCAGGCGCCATTTCTTGACGATCTTCTTTTCCGGGATCGGCAGCACGCCGGACTCGGAGGCCATGACTACCAGGTCGTCGTCGGTCACCAGGTAACGCGCAGGCCGCAGGCCGTTGCGATCCAGGGTCGCGCCGATCTGCCTGCCATCGGTAAAGGCGACGGCGGCGGGACCATCCCAAGGCTCCATCATGGCAGCGTGGTATTCGTAGAACGCACGACGGTTTTCGTCCATCAGCGTGTGCTTTTCCCAGGCTTCCGGGATCATCAGCATCACCGCCTGGGCGAGCGAGTAGCTGCCGCCCATGACCAGCAGTTCAAGCGCGTTGTCGAAGGACGCCGAGTCGGACTGACCGGGATAGTGCAACGGCCAGACCTTGGCCAGATCGTCACCGAGGATCGGCGAGGAAATCGCCTGCTCGCGGGCCTTGAACCAGTTCACGTTGCCACGCACGGTGTTGATTTCACCGTTGTGGGCAATGTAGCGGAACGGGTGAGCGAGGTCCCAGGTCGGGAAGGTATTGGTCGAGAAGCGCTGATGCACCAGCGCCAGCGCGGAAACCGTGCGCTTGTCCTGAAGGTCCTCGTAGTACACGCCAACCTGATCGGCCAGCAGCAGGCCCTTGTAGTTGATCGTCCGCGCGGAGAACGACGGCACATAGAATTCCTGGCCGTGCTTGAGCTTGAGCGACTTGATCGCGTTGGCGGCACGCCGACGGATGATGTACAGCTTGCGCTCGAGCGCGTCGGTAACGAAGACATCGGGGCCGCGACCAACGAACACCTGGCGGATCACCGGCTCCGTGGCACGCACGGTAGGCGACATCGGCATTGCGGCATTGACCGGGACGTCCCGCCAGCCGAGCAGAACCTGGCCTTCCGCCTTGATCGAGCGCTCGATCTCCTCAACGCAGGCATGCCGCGAGGCAGCCTCCTGGGGCAGGAAGACCATGCCAACACCGTATTCGCCGGCAGGCGGCAGCTCGACCCCCTGCCTGGTCATTTCTTCGCGATAGAACTGGTCGGGAATCTGAATCAGGATACCGGCACCATCGCCCTGCAAAGGGTCTGCACCCACAGCGCCACGATGATCGAGGTTTTTCAGGATCAACAACCCCTGCTCGACGATGCTGTGACTCTTCTGGCCTTTGACATGGGCCACAAAGCCCACACCGCAAGCGTCGTGCTCGTTGGCGGGGTCGTACAACCCCTGCCGCTCAGGTACAGCCGATTCCATCACACGCATTCCTTCAAATAATTTGGTCGATTGAGCGACCAATCATGAGAAAGCCGGGCTGGATAATATCCGCTCCGGCAAGCAAAACCCCACAGGCAACCGTTAATTTTAGCGGAAAAAGCTCTTTCTATTCAAGAAACTGTTTTGCACCAACATCGGCATTCGAGCGCGCGCCAGACACCAGTCAGGTGCATCCTTGCTCGATTGCCTGCACTATCTGCTGCTCGGTTGCCACTTCCGTGAGCACCCCACACCCAAGTCGCTGCAACAAGACCAAGCGCAACCTGCCATCCAGAACCTTCTTGTCGTGCCGCATTAAATCGAGATATCGCGCCGCGCCGAGATCCGGCGCCCGAACCGGCAAGCCGGCGCGTTCGAACAAGCGAAGCACTCTCGCCACATCGCATTCCGATAACCACCCAAGCCCCCGTGACAAATGGGCAGCAATCATCGTGCCCGCTGCAACCGCCTCGCCATGCAACCACACGCCGTAGCCCAAACCGGTTTCTATCGCATGGCCGAACGTGTGGCCAAGGTTGAGCAATGCCCGTTCTCCGCTTTCCCGCTCGTCGGCCGCCACGACTTCTGCCTTGTTTCGACAGGAACGCTCGATTGCATAGATCAATGCAGCGGGGTCACGGTTGAGCAGGAGCCCGAGATTTCCTTCGACCCATGCCAAAAAGTCCAGGTCGCGTATCAGACCATACTTGATGACCTCGGCCAGTCCCGCACGTAACTCGCGGTCCGGCAAGGTATTCAGAGTTGCCACATCAGCCAGAACCATCTGCGGCTGATAAAACGCGCCAATCATGTTTTTGCCCAGCGGATGATTGATTGCCGTCTTCCCCCCGACGGAGGAGTCCACTTGCGCCAGAAGTGTCGTCGGCACCTGCACAAAAGGCATCCCTCGTTGATAGCAGGCTGCGGCAAATCCGCTCATATCGCCAATCACCCCGCCCCCCAGCGCGATGAGCGTCGTATTTCGCTCGCACCTGTTCGCCAGCAAACCATCGAATATGAGATTCAAGGTCTCCCAGGTCTTGAATTCCTCACCATCCGGAAGAATCACGGGAATTGCGCTCACGCCTCCACGGGCGAGTGTCGCCACCAGAACATCCAGATAGAGAGGAGCAACCGTCTCGTTGCTCACCACCACCGCCTGGCGACCACGTATATGGGGCAGTAACAAGTCTTCACGCGCCAGCAGGCCGGAGCCGATATGGATCGGATATGCCCGATCCCCCAACGCCACATCCAAGGTATGCATCACATCTCCAGGCACAATTGGTCAAATTCACGAATCAGGTACTGGACAACACCGGATGCCACCAGTTGCCCTCCCTCTACTACCAAGTGCGCCGACTCGCGATACAGGGGATCGCGCGCTTCGTGAAGACTTTCAAGACGCGCCAACGGATCCTCCACCTGAAGCAGCGGACGATTCCGATCATGACGCGTTCGCTGATACAGCATGAGCGGCGGAACATTCAGGTAGACCACCCAACCGGTCGCGCGCAAGCGTCGCCGATTCTCTGGGTCAAGCACCACACCACCGCCAGTCGCCATGACTATCCCGCTAACCGAGGTCAGTTCGAAGATCGTTTGCGCCTCTCTTCGGCGAAAACCATCCTCGCCTTCGATTTCGAATATCGTCGGAATGGGAACACCGGTTCGCTCCACGATTTCATGATCGGAATCGAAAAACGGCCGCCCCAGGCGTCTTGCCAACTGGCGACCGATCGTGGTTTTCCCGGCCCCCATCAGCCCGATCAAATAGATGTTGGTATGTTTTTTCACGCCTGGAATTCTAGCCGACTCTTTCCGGAGCACCAAAAAGAAGGCCGGCTAATGCCGGCCTTCACTTTTCTCGCGAAACGACTTGCTATTAATTCAGACGCAGCTTGTCGGAAATAATCCTCGGCGTGATGAACACCAGCAATTCACGACGCGTGGTCTTCTCAGACTTGTACTTGAAGAGCCACCCGAGTGCCGGAAGATCACCAAGGAACGGGACTTTTTCGACACCGTTCTGAATATCGTTGATGAACACGCCCCCAACAACGACTGTTCCACCATTCTCAACAACGGCGTTCGTCTGAACCACGGAGCTCTTGATCGGCGGATTGAGATAAGACACGCCGTTCGAACCAGTGATAGCCACCGCCTTAGTCCAGTCCGCTTCTTCCTTCTTGACTTCGAGCTTCATCTTCACCGTTCCTTCAGGTGTGATCTGCGGCGTTACAGTCAACATCAACTTCGCAGGCTTGAACGTAATCGTCGCTGGCGAATCGCCACTAGCCGGAGTTACGTACGGAATCTCCGTACCGTCCTCGATCTTGGCCTCGACGTTGTTGGCAGTCACGACCCGCGGACTCGAAATGATCTTCCCTAGACCGTCGCTCTGCAGAGCGGCAAGCTCAAGATTGAGAATTCGTGTTGCCGCCGCATTGAAGAGACTGAGTGCGAAGGTTCCCCCAGTCGACGAATAGGATGGCAAATTGATTCCCATCATCGGATTCTGAACCAGGGTCGGCGGCGTAGTCGTCGTAACACCACCGGAAGTGGTACTGGTCGCGGGGGTCATGGAACCACCCGCGGTATAGATACCAGAGCCGCCTAGCTGCACTGCCTTGGAATTAATGAAGTTGATTTTTGCCCCAAGCTCCCGGTTAAAGTTATCCTGAGCTTCGACGATTCGCGCCTCGATCATCACCTGACGCGCACCGACGTCAATCGTTTTAATGAAGGTGCGGATTTCGGCGAGCTTCGACGGAATGTCCGTGACGAAGAGAATGTTCGACTGCGGATCAGCCACCGCACTTCCGCGCTTGCTCAAAATTTTCTGGGTAGCAATCGCCCCACCACCTTCGGCAGCGGAGCCTCCACGCTGCTCGGCCCCCGACAGCAGCCGAGCCACATCAGCAGCCCGCTGATAGTTGAGCATGAACTGCTCCATCTGCAATGGCTCCAACTCGTTGATCTGCTGACGCGACTCAAAATCCAGCTTTTCGCGGGTGGCAATTTCGTCACGCGGGGCAATCATGATGATATTGCCCTTCTTGCGCATGTCGAGACCCTTCTGCTGGAAAATTATGTCGATCACCTGATCGGCCGGAACATCCTTGAGTACCAAGGTAGTCGTTCCAGTAACTGTCTCGCTGATCACCGCGTTCAATCCAAGCTCTTCCGCCATGAGACGAAGCAAGGCACGCACATCGCCATTTTGGTAATTGATGCTGACGCGAGGCCCTTGGTAGCCAATCTTGGTACCCTGCACCAACTTGTTCGGATCCTCGACAATCTCCTTGACCTCAACCACAAACTGATTGTCGGTCTGATATGCATTGTGCTCCCACAAACCCTTTGGCGTGATCGTCATACGAACGTTTTCGCCCATGACCCGGGTTTCCACCCCCAGAACCGGGGTACCGAAATCAGTCACGTCGAGCTTACGACGCAGATGCTCGGGAACACTCGTCTTCATGAAATCGACGATCAACCCTGTCCCCTGCTTGCGGATATCGATCCCCGTACCGGCGTCGCTCAACTCGACCACAACACGGCCTTCCCCATCCTTACCCCGACGGAACATCACATCTCGCACTGCATGACGTGCGCCAACCAAACTTTCTTCGGCAAAGCGCACGGAACGTTCTGCCACGGCATCGCCCAGACGTTCGATTGGAGTAAGGGTGACGTACAAGGACTTTCCATCCAGTCGAGTCCGATAGTTCATGTTGCGCACAAGATTCAGCACCAACCGAGTTCTACCGGCAACCTGAACAATATTCACGCTGCGAAGGTCCCCCTGGTTAAGCACCTCCGTTGTCTTACCAAGAGCGTTCGAGGTAGCGGGAAAATCGAATGCAATCTTCGCGGGATTAGCGACGGCAAACCCAGCAGGAGGCGTCGTCAAAGCCTCCTTAAGATCGATCTTTACAGCTGTTTCGTTGCCTTGCTGTGCGACATTGAGCGCCTCGATAGCGTTCGCCGCAGCGGTTTCTGCCCGTAGCGGGGACGCCATCAATAGGCAGATTGCCGCGACGGCGGATACGTAGTTGGCCAATTTCATTTACTGCTCCCCTCCGTGGTCTGCAGGAACAGCGAACTCTGGCGCTCACTCCATTCCCCGGCAGAATCCTGAATCAGTTCCTTCAATTTCAGTTCGCCCTCGCCAATCTCGGTCACCATGCCGAAATCCAGCCCCAAATAATCGCCAACCTTCACTTGTTTGACATTATTTTCATACTTGATGACCGCAATGGGACGCTTATTCACCACCAGCCGGCCAATCATGGTCAGGGACTCAAGAGGGTATTTTTCCAGGACGCTGTTACGCAATTCCCTCGCCTCGAAATCAGGCTGAAACTGCCCGCCCTTGCCTGTACCGAAGCGATTTTTCGTATCCGGATCGATCTTTTTGGCCCGGAACGGCTCGATCATGTCAGCAGCCTCGTAGGGCACCGGTTCGTAAGACTTAACCTGAGGCAAAGGCTCAACCTTGCCCCGCAAGTCCCTGGAGTTTTCTTCCATCCACGACCGAAGTTCATCCTGCTCGCTACCCGAACAAGCGGAGAGAACGATACACAAGGCCACAAGCGCAATATGTCTCACTTGCCGCCCCCCTTTGCCTTGTCTGATTGATTGAGTTTCTCCTCCGCCCGCTTCTGTTCGGCCAGTTCTTCGTCGTCGAGATAACGGAAAGTCTTCACCGTTGCATCCAGTGAAAGAGTCTCACTGTTCTTCAGAGGGGCGACGGAAATACTGTTCAGAGTCACGATACGCGGCAACTTTGCCACATCGGCGGCGAAAGCTCCGATATCGTGATACGAACCATTGATCTTCACCGTCACGGGCAATTCGGCGTAAAAGTCCTTGATCTGCTCCGCCCCCGGACGGAACAACTCAAACTGTAAACCACGGCCAAGGCCCGCTTGGTTTACCTCAATCAACAGCGCCTCAATCTCCGACTTATTCGGCAATTGCTTGAGCAAGGCACCGAAAGAACGATCAATTTCGGCCAGTTGCTGAGTGTAGAGATCCAAGTTGACCGCTTGACGCTTTTTGGCGAGGTACTGATCCTTCAGGCTCAATTCTTCCTGTCCTGCGCCTTCGAGCTGCCCTAGCTGATCACTCCAAAAAAACCACCAGCCAGCAAGCAAGATGACCAGAAAAACCCCCATCAACACGGTGACTTTCGGAATGACAGGCCATGCCCCTGGATCATTGGGGTTCATATAGCGAAAATCATCGAGGATTGCTTGGTAACTCACACTCGACATTTTCTGAGTCAAAGCAGGCATTTTTGGGCTCACTGTTTTGCCCCCTCAAGCGGCACACGGGTCAGCGCGAAGTCCATACCAAATTCATTGACCCTGCGCCCATCCAGTACGACAGCCTTGGTTTCGATGAGACGAGGATTCTCAAGCCAAGGAGAACCTTCGATATTGCGCATCAAGGCCGACACCCTGGCATTAGACTGCGCATAGCCCGTGATATTGACCTTCAGCCCCTCCTGTTTAAGGGACTTGAGGTATACGCCCTCGGGGACCTGTCGAACCATTTCACTAAGCAAATGAACCGTCTCGCCGCGATCACGCTGCAGATCCTCAATCACCTGCTTGCGCGCCAGCAAGGCTTGGGTTTGTTCCTTGAGGCGCTTGATTTGAGTCAACTGCTTATCCAGAACGGCAATTTCCTGCTTGAGAAATTCATTTCTCTCATTCTGAGCTTGAATTTTCGCATCAATCAGCGAGTAAATTGCGAACACAACAAGAACGCCTAGCGCCAGAACGAGCCCGGCCATGACGTAGAATTGCTCGCGCCTAGCCTTTCTGGCTTCTTCGCGGTGTGGCAAAAGGTTGATACGTATCATGCTGAATCGAACCTCCGCAAAGCCAAACCACAAGCCACCATCATAGACGAGGAGTCGGCAAGCAGATTTCGCGCCCTAACTCGATCGGACAGCAGCATGTTTGCAAATGGATTGGCAACCAAGGTATTGAACTGCGTTCTCGTAGCCACGACCTCGTCAATCCCTGGGATCACCGCGCACCCACCAGCCAGAACAATGTGGTCAACCTGATTGAACTGCGTCGAAGTGAAGAAGAATTGAAGCGATCGCGAAACCTCAAGCGCCAAATTTTCCATGAAGGGGTTAAGCAACTCTGCCTCATACCCTTCCGGCAGATTGCCTGAACGCTTCGCCAGTTCCGCTTCTTCGAGCGCCATTCCGTAATGGCGGGATATATCCAGCGTCAATTGACTTCCGCCAAACGCCTGCTCGCGCGCATAGACTTGCTGTCCGTTGCGCATGACCGTGAGATTCATCACGTTGGCGCCAATATCGACCAGTGCGACAACCTGATTCTTGCCTCCCTCTGGCAGCTGGCGCTCCACCAACTCAAAAGCCGCCAAGGTGGCGAAAGACTCGACGTCGACAACAATGGCCTTGAGCCCGGCCGCCTCGGCAACCGCTACGCGATCTTCAACCCGTTCCTTCTTGGAAGCGGCGATCAAAACCTCCACCTCATCTGGCACTGAAGGCGCAGGCCCCAGGACCTGATAGTCAAGATTTACATCGTCGATCGAAAAGGGAATGTACTGGTTGGCCTCAGTCTCGACCTGAATCTCGAGATCCTCTTCCCGCAACCCAGCAGGCACAATAATCTTCTTCGTGATTACCGCGGAGGCTGGAAGCGCCATAGCGACGTTCCGCGTCGAAGTCCCAAGCCGTTTCCAAGCCCGCTTGACAGCCTCAACCACGGCATCGAGATTCGCGATATTGCCATCGGAAACGGCGTCCTTTGGCAACACTTCTATGGCGTACCGCTCGACGCGATAGCCATCTCTCCCGTTAGCGGTCAGTTCGACAAGCTTTACAGCCGACGAACTGATGTCAAGCCCCAGCAGAGGGCGCGCCTTGGGATTAAGCAAAGCTGAGATATCGAAGCCCACCACACCCCCAGAAAGTCCTTACGGATTACGATCTTAGAAGAAAAACCAATAATTCACTTCAGATGCTAACAACAAGCCATAGCAGTGTAAAGCTCTTTTATACCCCGAAAATGACCTCAGCGTATAATGCCCCCACACTTGCCACACCCGACGATAATCCATGCCCCGTGCGCTTCGCCTAATCGCTTACCCAATCATCGCCATCCTTGGCATCGCTCTTGTTGGCTTGGCGATCGCCATGATCGTGATTGCCCTAGCCTACCCGAACCTGCCCTCGCTCGAAGTACTGACCGATTACCGCCCCAAGATCCCCCTCCGGATCTACACCGCCGACGGCCACCTAATTGGCGAGTTCGGCGAGGAAAGGCGCGCTGTCGTTTCGATTGCAAAAGTCCCCGACATCATGAAGCAGGCGATTCTCTCTGCAGAGGACGATCGTTTCTATCAGCACATGGGGATCGATTATACCGGAATCATACGCGCCGCCACCTCCAACCTTCTTAGCGGCGGAAAAAAACAAGGGGCATCGACAATCACGCAACAGGTAGCACGCAACTTCTTCCTGACTTCGGAAAAAACCTATACACGCAAGCTCTATGAAGCCTTGTTATCGCTGAAAATTGAAAGCAACCTGAGCAAGGATCAAATCCTAGAGCTTTATATCAACCAAATATTCCTTGGGCAGCGAGCCTATGGCTTCGGCGCGGCAGCCCAGATCTATTTTGGCAAGCCACTGGAAGGTGTTTCGATTGCCGAAGCCGCAATGCTGGCAGGGCTACCTAAAGCCCCCTCGGCCTACAACCCGATCGCCAATCCCCGACGCGCCAGAATCCGCCAACAATATGTATTGCGCCGCATGCTCGAACTCGGCTTTATCTCCGAAGCACAACACGAGCAAGCACTCAAGGAACCGCTAGTCATCAAACGCGAGCTTTCCGAGTATGCGGTGAATGCCGAATTCGTCGCCGAAATGGCGCGGCAGATTGCCGCCGACAGCTTCCCGGAAGACGTCTATACGCGAGGCATGAAGGTCTACACCACCTTGATCCGAGCGGACCAGGAGGCTGCCTATCGCTCGCTGCGCAAGGGGGTTATGGACTACGACCGGCGCAATGGCTATCGCGGCGCGGAATCCTACATCGACATGAGCAGCCTGAGCTCCGATCAGGACGAGACAATCGACATCCTGCTTCAGGACATCCACGACGCTGGCGACCTGCGCCCGGCCCTGGTCTTGCAGACAGCGCAGAACAGCGTTCAAGCCTATGTCAAAGGTGGCGAATTACTGACGCTCACGGGAGACGGCATCCGCTTCGCGCAACGCATGCTCGACGACAAGGCGCCACCCAACAAGCGGATTCGCCGTGGAGCCATCATCCGGGTAATCAAGGACGATGCCGGCAAGTGGTCGATTTCCCAGCTACCTGAGGTGGAGTCGGCCTTCGTGGCAATTAATCCCGAAGACGGTGCCATTCGGGCTCTGGTTGGCGGTTTCGACTTCAACCGCAACAAGTTCAACCACGCCACCCAGGCTTGGCGACAGCCGGGCTCCAGCTTCAAGCCCTTCATTTATTCGGCCGCATTGGAAAAGGGCTTTCACCCGGGCAGCGTCGTTGAAGACGCGCCGATCATCATCTCCGCCGGGGAAACCGGCTCCCAGGCCTGGCAGCCGAAAAATTACGACGGCAAGTACGACGGTCCGATGCCGCTGCGAACGGCACTCGCCAAATCGAAGAACATGGTCTCCATCCGCTTGCTGCAGGCGATCGGCACGCAATACGCACAGGACTACATCGGCCGCTTCGGTTTCGATACGGCGAAGCACCCGCCCTACCTGACGATGGCACTTGGCGCGGGCTCGGTGACTCCGTGGCAGATGACTACCGCTTACGCTGTATTTGCCAACAGCGGCTTCCGCGTCACCCCCTACGTCGTCAGTGAAATCCGCGACGAAAAGAACCGGGTTCTCGCCGTTGCCAGAGGGGCCAGGGCCGGCGACGAATCGATCCGGGCGATCGACGCCCGCAACGCTTTTCTCAGCGACTCGATGCTACGCGACGTCACCATCTACGGCACCGCCGCCCATGCCTCCAGCCAATTGAAGCGCCACGATCTGGCCGGCAAGACCGGAACGACCAACGAGTATGTCGACGCCTGGTTCTGCGGCTACCAGAAGACAGTCGCCGGTTGTGCCTGGGTCGGTTTCGACCAGCCACGCAAGCTGGGCAGCCGGGAAACCGGCGGCGTTGCAGCGCTGCCAATCTGGATCGGCTACATGGCGACCGCCCTGAAAAACGTTCCCGAGGAATTGCCATCGCCGCCGCCGGGATTGAGCGCCATCCCCGACGCGGACGGCAAGAGCCGAGAACTGGTCTATACGGAAAATCTGCCGAAAACCGCGGCGGAACCATCGACGCCCGACGACCAGGCACCAGCCCCGCCGCGCCCCGACGCCGCCCCCTCAGCGCTGCCGCAAGGCGTCCGCCAACTGATGGGCAACCACTGATCAGGAAAACGTGAGCAAGACGCCAGCCTGCATGCTGGCTAGCGCCGCCAGCTTGTCCATCAGCCTGGTTCCATCGCGGGTATCGAGCCACTGCCCGCCATCCCAGCGAAAATGGAAGCCGCCGCTACGGGCGGCGACCCAGATTTCCCGGGCGACACCATGGCGATTGACGATGATCTTGCTGCCATCGTCAAACTCGATTTCAAGCACACCGCCAGCCACCATTTCAAAATCGATGTCGGCGCCTTCGAGCGCCGCCTCGATCTGCTGCAAAGCCTGATCGGCCAAGGCGTTGAATTCCTTGTCATCCATCGTGTGCTAACATCCCAATCTTCGCCGACCGCGACCGAAACCATGCCCCGAATCGCCGCCGTACTGATCATCCTGAGCCTTGCCGCCTGCGGCATGAAGGGCCCGCTCGAATTGCCACCCAAGGGCGGCGCGGGCGATGGTAGCACGGCACAACGCAGCACCGCCCGATGACCCAATTCACCCTCAAGAACGGCGTCCTGCACGCCGAAGCCGTCGCCCTGCCGGCCATCGCCGAACAATTCGGCACGCCCGCCTACGTCTATTCGCGCGCTGCGCTGACGGAGTCGCTCAAGGAATTCCACGACGTCCTCGGCGCGCATCCGGCCGGCGCCGGCGCGCTCGTCTGCTACGCTGTCAAGGCCAACTCCAACCTCGCCATCCTGAACCTGTTCGCCCGCCTCGGTGCCGGTTTCGACATCGTCTCCGGCGGCGAGTTGCAGCGCGTGCTGGCGGCCGGTGCCGATCCGCAGAAGGTCGTCTTCTCCGGCGTCGGCAAGACGGCGGCAGAAATGAAGCTGGCGCTCGAAGCCGGCATCTTCTGCTTCAACATCGAATCGATCCCGGAAATCGAGCGCCTCAACGAAGTCGCCGGCCAGCTCGGCAAGACGGCGCCGGTCAGCCTGCGCGTCAATCCGAACGTCGATCCGAAGACCCATCCCTACATTTCGACCGGCCTCAAGGAAGCCAAGTTCGGCGTCGCCTACGACGACGCGCTGGCGCTCTACCGCCGCGCCGCCGCGCTGCCGCACATCGCCGTCGCCGGCATCGACTGCCACATCGGGTCGCAACTGCTCGACCCGTCGCCGTTTGCCGAAGCCCTCGACCGCATCCTGGCGCTGATCGACCAACTTGCCGCTGAAGGCATCGCCGTGCATCACATCGACCTTGGCGGCGGCCTCGGCATCCAGTACCGCGCCGATGAAGCGCAGCCGACCGTCGCTTCCTACCTGAATCCGCTGCTCGACAAGCTGCAGGGCCGCGGCCTCAAGGTCGTGCTCGAACCGGGCCGCCGACTGGTCGGCAACGCCGGCCTGCTGCTCACCCGCGTCGAATTCCTCAAGGAAGGCGAGGCCAAGAACTTCGCCATCATCGATGCGGCAATGAACGACCTGATGCGCCCGGCGCTCTACGAGGCTTGGCACGACATCGAGCCGGTGGTGCCGCGCGCCGGCGCCACGCGCGACTACGACGTCGTCGGCCCGGTTTGCGAAACTGGCGATTTCCTCGGCCAGGCCCGCCCACTCAACGTCCAGGCCGGCGATCTGCTGGCGGTGATGTCGGCTGGCGCTTACGGCATGGCCATGGCCTCGAACTACAACACCCGGCCACGCGCCGTCGAAGTCATGGTCGATGGCGAGCAGGTGTACGTCATCCGCCAGCGCGAGACCGTCGAACAGCTCTACGCCGGCGAATCCCTCCTGCCGCAGTGAGCATCCGCATCGACAAGTGGCTGTGGGCCGCGCGTTTCTTCAAGACGCGCAGCCTGGCCACCGATGCGGTCGGCGGCGGCAAGGTCAAGCTGAACGGCGCGCCGACCAAACCGGCGCGCGAAGTCAAAGTTGGTGACCGACTCGACATCAGCAACAGCGAAACCCGCTGGCAAGTCGTCATTCTCGGCCTCTCGGAAAAGCGCGGCCCGGCGCCGGAAGCCCGCCAGCTCTACGAGGAAACGCCGGAGAGCATCGCCGCCCGCGAAGCCGAACAGATGAGGCGCAAGTTCACCCAGGAACCCGCCGCCGACATCCACGGCCGGCCGACCAAACGCAACCGGCGACAGATGGATCGTCTGGGTTAAAGAACCAGGGCCAGCGCCAGCGGCAGGAAGATCAGTGCCGCCAGGTTGCCGACCAGCACGATCGACGCCACCCGCTGCGGCTCCTGCTGATAGCGCTCGGCGAAGAGGAAATTGAGCACGGCCGGCGGCAGCGCGCCGAACACTAGCAACATCGCCGCATCGCGCCCTTCCAGGCCGAACATCTGGACCACCCCATAGGCAATCGCCATCCCGAGCAGCGGCCGAAGCAGCGCGCTGCCCACCGACAGTTTCCATTCGCCAAAGGAAACGTCGGTCATCCGTACACCAAGTGAGAACAGCAGCAGCGGCACCGAAACGTCGCCGAGCATCTTGATGGCGATGACCAGCGGCTGCCAGACCGGGATCTTCAGCACCGCCACGGCCAGACCGGCAATGGCCGCAAACACCACCGGGATGCGCCAGAGCATCAGGATGCGCGTCTTCGGGTCGAGCAATTTGGCGCCGAAGGAGAAATGCAGCGTGTTCTCGACCATGAACAGGATCACCGCCGCCGGCAACGCGCTCTCGCCCCAGGCGAGCACGGCCAGTGGCAGGCCGATGTTACCAGAGTTGTTGAACATCATCGGCGGCGCCAGCGTCTTCGGCTGCACGCCGCACAGCCGGGCGATCGGCCAGGCGAGCAGGCCGCATACGGCAAGCACGATGAAACCGCCGAGCGCCAGCGGCGCGTAGGCGGTGAGGTCGAAGGACTTGCCGGCCATCGCGGCGAAGACCAGCGCCGGCACGAAGACGTCCATGTTCAGCCGGTTGGCCACCGCCATTTCCGGCTTGTGCTTGCGGCCGTAGAAAAACCCGGCGGCGACGATGCCGAAGATCGGGAAGAGGATGGCCAGCAGGCGGAAGGTCAGGCTGCTTTCGTCCACGGTTCGGCCTCAGCAAGGGATGGAAAAGCGGATTGTGCGAGCTGCGCTGCCGCCCGCCCATCCAGAAATGCCCTTAGAGCACGTAGCGCGACAAATCCTCGTCGGCCGCCACTTCGCCAAGCTTTTCATTGACGTAGGCAGCGTCAACCGTAATCCTTTCCAAGCCGATCTTGCCGGCCTCGAAGGAAACTTCCTCGAGCAATTTTTCCATTACCGTATGCAGGCGACGGGCACCGATGTTCTCGGTCTTCTCATTGACCTGGTAGGCAATCTCGGCCATCCGCCGGATACCGTCGGCGGCGAAGTCAACGGTCACCCCCTCGGTCGCCAGCAACGCCTGGTATTGCTTGGTCAGACAGGCATCAGTCTGGGTCAGGATGCATTCGAAATCGGCCACCGACAGCGAATCCAGCTCGACGCGGATCGGGAAACGCCCCTGCAGCTCCGGAATCAGGTCGGACGGCTTGGACAGGTGGAAGGCGCCGGAAGCAATGAACAGGATGTGATCGGTCTTGATCATCCCGTACTTGGTGGAAACGGTCGTCCCTTCGACCAGCGGCAGCAAGTCGCGCTGCACGCCCTGGCGCGAGACGTCGGCGCCCTGCACGTCGGAGCGGCTGGCCACCTTGTCGATTTCGTCGAGAAAGACGATGCCGTTCTGCTCGACCGCCTTCACCGCTTCCAGCTTGATTTCCTCGTCGTTGACCAGCTTCGCGGCTTCCTCGTCGATCAACAGCTTGCTGGCTTCCCGGATCTTCAACTTGCGCGATTTTTTCTTGCCGCCGCCCACGTTCTGGAACATCCCCTGAATCTGCTGGGTCAGCTCCTCCATGCCCGGCGGGGCGAAGATTTCGGCCTGCATCGACGGCGCGGCAAGCTCGATATCGATTTCCTTGTCGTCGAGTTCGCCCTCGCGCAATTTCTTGCGGAATTTCTGGCGGGTAGTGTTATCGCTGCTGCTCGCCGACTCCTCGGCGTAGAAACCCGGGCTGCGTGGCGGCGGCAGTAGCGCGTCGAGGATGCGTTCCTCGGCGGCATCCTCGGCGCGCGCGCGGTTGGCCTTCATCGCCCGCTCACGGTGACTCTTGATCGCCATTTCGACCAGGTCGCGGATGATCGTCTCGACATCGCGACCGACATAGCCGACCTCGGTGAACTTGGTCGCCTCGACCTTGATGAAGGGCGCATCGGCCAGGCGCGCCAGACGCCGGGCAATCTCGGTCTTGCCGACGCCGGTCGGGCCGATCATCAGGATGTTCTTCGGCGTGATTTCCTGGCGCAACGGCTCGGCCACCTGGGCGCGCCGCCAGCGGTTGCGCAGGGCGATCGCCACTGCCTTCTTGGCCGCATGCTGGCCGACGATGTGCTTGTCGAGTTCGGAGACAATCTCCTTCGGGGTCATCGTGGCGCCACTCATTCCAGCGTCTCCAGCGTGAAGTTGCGATTGGTGTAGATGCACAGGTCGCCGGCGATTTCGAGCGACTTGGTGACGATCGCCAGCGGACTCAATTCGGTGTTCTCGACCAACGCCCGTGCCGCGCTCTGCGCGTAGGCGCCGCCGGAACCGATGGCGACGATGCCGTATTCCGGTTCGAGCACGTCGCCGTTGCCGGTGATGACCAACGAGGATTCGCGGTCAGCGACCGACAGCATCGCCTCCAACCGACGCAGGGCGCGGTCGGTACGCCAGTCCTTGGCCAGTTCGACGGCCGAACGCACCAGATTGCCCTGATGCTTCTCCAGCTTGGCCTCGAAGCGCTCGAACAGCGTGAAGGCATCGGCAGTGCCGCCGGCAAAACCGGCGAGGATCTTGCCCTGATAGAGACGACGGACCTTTTTCGCCGTGCCCTTGATGACGATATTGCCCAGCGTCACCTGGCCGTCGCCACCCATCGTGACGACGTTGCCCCGGCGCACCGACAGTATCGTCGTGCCGTGATATTGCTCCATGGGATAACCTTTTTTAGGACTTGGGAACGATGATGCGCGCCTGCTTGTTGAGGCCGACCACGGCCATCAACTCGGCAACGAGATGGTTCGGACTGCGGATCACGATATCCTGGCCGGCGGCCTTGAATGGCGCCAGCCGATTGACCAGTTGCCCGGCCGAATAGAAATCGACGCGCCGGACCGCGGAGAAATCGATGATCGCCGGACCGCCCGTTTCGAGCAAGGGCAGCAGTTCCTCGAAACGCAGCCCCTTGAGGTCGCCAGAGAGGTAATAAACCTCGTCCTTCGGCGCGGCAGCCAGCGCTGTCTGCTTGGCCACGACATCCTTCGGCAGCGTTTCCCAGGACGGCGGCGAAAGCTCGAAGGTGATCGCGTAATCGACCGCCTTTTCCTCGAAATGGGCTTGCGTACCAAGCCGCTGCAACAACTCCAGCAGCAGGCGCCACGCCGATTCGTGCACGGCCTCGCCGGTTTTCAGGCGCTCTTCGAGGCGACGGGCGAAGATGTCGGCGCCCTGCAAGGTCACCACCTTGCCGCCACGCCGGGCGGCAATCAGCGCATCGGCCAGACGGCCGGCAGCAATGTCGTCACAACCGACCAGGCGGCTGCAATCGACCAGTAGGTCGCCAACCTGTTGCAAGGATTCGTCAAGTTGCCGCAACGCATCACTGTCGTCGCCGGCCAGCACGCCCTGCAGCGTGAAACCCTTCGCAGTCGACGCCGTCCCGGCGCTGATTCCGGAAGCGTCCCGCCAGGCCGGCGGCGACATTTCGCAGCTGCGCGCGAACTCCATGCCGTAACGGTCGAAAGCGCTGCGATCCCCCTGAATCTGCAAGAGATCGAACAACATCCGCCACAGGCGGATGCCTTCGCTGCCCGAATAGGTCTGCAAAACGCTCAACAGCAACGCGCGCGCAGCATCGTCCTGGCCGTTGGCAAAAAGAACCGCCACCTGCTCGACGTCGGCCTGCAGGGGATCGATATCGTGCACCACGTCGATCGCCATCACCGACGAGGCGGTGAATTCGCCGTCGAAATCATCTTCCGCCGACATCGCCAACGGCACCCGGCCCGGCGGCGGTGCTGACGCCACTGGCGGCCTTGCCGCCGGTGCAGGAGGAGCAGCCTTTGCCGGGGGGCAGGCCTCTACGGAGAACTCGAGATCCGGCAACGGCTTTTCAAGCTTCTGTGGCTCGCCGGCCTGCGGCGGCGGCACCTTCATTTCCGGCAGCGGAGCGCGCGGCCTGGCCACCGTGGCCTTGGGCACCACCTTTTCGGGCTGTTTCTTGAAAAAAGAGAAAACCATGAGCACTCCGCACGCTGAGCAGCTTTTTTAGCATGCCCGGACCGCTCATGGCAATGTTTTAAGGAAAGTCCGCAAGTTCCCCGCTCAATCGACCTGTACCAGCAGGCCTTTCAAGTACTCACCCTCGGGAAAATTCAGGGCCACCGGGTGGTCTGCCGCCCCCGCCAGACGGCGGACGATACGCGCTTCGCGTCCGGCATCGTGGGCGGCGCCGGCGACGATCTTCTGGAACAGTTCGAGGCCGATGCCGCCGGAACAGGAGTAGGTCATCAACATTCCGCCCGGGCGCAGCAGGCGGCAGCCGAGGACGTTGATGTCCTTGTAAGCGCGGGCGGCACGCTCGGCGTGGGCGGCCGACGGCGCGAACTTGGGCGGATCGAGGACGATCAGGTCAAACTTGCGGCCAGCCTGGCGGAAATCGCGCAGCGCCTGGAAGACGTCAGCCTCCAGCCATTCGGCACGTTCCGCCGGCAGTTGCGGATTGAGCGCCAGGTTGGCGCGGGCCTGCGCCAGGGCCGGCCCGGACGAGTCGATCGACAGCACATTGGCGGCACCGCCAGCCAGCGCCTGCAGCGAAAAACCACCGGTATAGCAAAAGCAGTTGAGGATTTCCTTGCCGGCGGCCAGTTCGCCGAGCAAGCGGCGGTTCTCGCGCTGGTCGAGGTAAAAGCCGGTCTTGTGGCCACCGGCAATATCGACCGCCAGCCGCACACCGTTTTCCATGATCGCCAGCGGCACCGTCGGCGCCTCGCCGTGCAGCCAGCCGGTGGTCGGCTCCAGCCCTTCGAGGGCGCGCACTTCGGAATCCGAGCGTTCGTAGACGCGGGCGCAGCCGGTGGCCTTGACCAGGCCAGCGACGATCGCCTTGCGCCACTTGTCGGCGCCGGCCGAAGTCAGCTGGACGACGACGGTGTCGCCGTAACGGTCGGCGATGACGCCGGGCAGACCGTCGGATTCGGCATGGATCAGGCGCACGCCGTCCTGGCCGCGCAACTCCGGCAACGCGTCGCGGCGGGCGACGGCGGCGGCGATACGGCGCTTGAAGAAGGCATCGTCCACCGATTCGTCGGCATCGAAGGTCCAGAAGCGGGCGCGGATCTGCGATTGCGGGCTGTAGGCGGCGCGCCCGAGCGGACGCAGGTTGTCGGCCAGCACTTCGACGGTGTCGCCGGGCCGGGCGCGCCCTTCGAGGCGGCCGACCGAGCCGGCGAACAGCCAGGGGTGGCGCTGCTTCATCGCCGAGCGTTCCTTGCCGGGCATCAGGATCAACTGGGCCATATCTATTTCTCGATCGGTAAATGCAAGAAGCCCCGGTTACCTTGCGATAACCGGGGCCGGGAATGCGTGTTGTGGCTTAGTTGCCCAGCGGCTTGCGGTTGCGCTGATGGCACTCGACGGCGTACATGGTCTTGAACGTCGTCTTGCCGTCGCCCTTGAACAGGCGCTTGACGGTTTTCGAAACGCAGCGGCGTTCCAGGATGTTGCGGCGGTTGCGGTTGATGGCCATGACTGACTCCGGATTACGGCAAAATTTTGAAAGACGGGCATTATGCCGGGTTGACCGGACGGCGGTCAATTACCACTTGATTTGTTTGCCGTTTTCAGCGCTTGGCCCGCGGATGCGCCTTGTCGTAGACGCTGGCCAGATGCTGAAAGTCGAGGTGGGTATAAACCTGGGTCGAAGCGATGCTGGCGTGACCGAGCATTTCCTGCACCGCGCGCAGGTCGCCGGACGACTGCAGGACATGCGAAGCGAAGGAATGACGCAGCATGTGCGGATGGACGTGCTGCGGCAGGCCGAGTTGGACGGCCCGCTGCGCCAGCCGCTGTTCGACGCTGCGCGGCCCGATGCGGCGGCCGCGGGTGTTGACGAAGAGCGCAGCTTCATCGGGCAAGGCCAGCGCGCTGCGGACCGCCGCCCAGGCGGCGATCGCCTGCCGGGCCGGCGTACCAACCGGCACCAGGCGCGGTTTGTTGCGTTTGCCGAGGACCCGGACCTCGCCCTCATGCACGATGCCGTCGACCGCCGAACAATCAAGCCCGACCAGTTCGGCGAGGCGCAGGCCGGACGAATAAAGCAGTTCGAACATCGCCGCGTCGCGCCGCTCGAAGGGGTCGTCGGCGTCGGCCAGCGGCTGCATCAGTTGCGCCGCTTCGTCGACCGACAGCGCCTTCGGCAACAGGCGCGGCGACTTCGGCGCCCGGATGCCTTCGCAGGGATTGGCCCGGATCAAGCCACGCGCCCCGAGCCAGGCAAAGAAGCCGCGCCAGGCCGAGAGCAGGCGGGCCAGCGAGCGGCCGGAGAGGCCGCCGCCATGCAGTCCGGCGACGAAACGCCGGATGTGATGGACCAGCAACTGGTCGAGCGGCAGTTCACCCGCCGCGGCCAGCAGTTTTTCCAGGTCGCGACGATAGTTGCTCAGCGTGTGCGGCGACAGCCGGCGCTGCCCGGCGAGTTCGCCGAGGTAGGCGTCGACCGCGGCCGCCGGCGTCACAGCGTGCTCTTGGTGACCCGCGCCAGCGCCGCCGAGACCATCTCGCCGATGCGCTCGAGGTAGAGCGTCCCCATGTCGGCATAGAAGCGCTGGGTTTCTTCGCTGCCCAGAGCGACCATGCCGATCGTGCCGCCGCCGTTGCGCAGGGCGATCAACGCCTGCGAACGGATGTGCGGCGCCGCTTCGCCGAACCAGGAGGCGGTACCGAAGCCGGCGGTCGAACCGCAGTAGGGGCGCGCCAGCGTCTCGGCAAACACCTGCAGCTCCTCGCTGACCGCGGCGAATTCCGGCAGGTCTTCGATGCCGGCGGGCTTGTCCCACAGGCGCAGGGCGACGTGCGGCACGGAAAAATCGTCGCGCAGGTGGAAGTTCAGCAGGTGAATCACCGCCTGGAAGGTTTCGGCGGCGATCAGCCCGACCGCCAGCCGATGCACCTTTTCGGAAATCTGGTCGTTCTCCTCGCCGAAGGCGATCAGTTCGGCCAGCTTCGACTCGCTGGCGCGGTTCTTCTCGCGCAGCGTCAGCATCTGCCTTTCGGCCAGCGAAACGGCACGCCCGCCATGCGGATGGGGCACGAAGATCTGCGCCATCAGATCGGCGTACTGCTCGAAGAAACCGGGATTGCGCTTCAGGTACTCGGCGACGTCTTCGGGAAACAGGGCGCTCATAAATCGATTTCTCCGGAAAATACGGTCTGGGCGGGACCGGTCATCAGCACCGGACGGCCGTCGCCGCCCCAGGCGATGGTCAGGTCACCACCACGCGTGCTGACGCGCACCGGCGATTCGAGCAGGCCGCGCCGGATGCCGGCGACTGCGGCGGCGCAGGCGCCGGTACCGCAGGCCAGGGTTTCGCCGGCGCCGCGCTCATAGACCCGCAGCCTGATCGCGTGCTTGTCGACGACCTGCATGAACCCGGCGTTGACCCGTTGCGGAAAACGCGCGTGCGATTCGATCAATGGCCCATGCTCGCCAACCGGCGCGCTATCCACGCTGTCAACGACCTGCACGGCATGCGGGTTGCCCATCGAGACGACGCTGACTTCCAGCGTCTCGTCGGCGACGTCGAGGTTGTAGACGACCACGTCGTCGTCGTGCAGGAAAGGAATCTCGTGCGGCAGGAAACGCGGCACGCCCATGTCGACGGTGACGTTGCCGTCGCCCTCGAGGCGCGGGGCAATCACGCCCTTCATCGTTTCGACGAGGATTTCGCGCTTGTCGGTCAGCCCCTGCTCGTGCACGAAACGCACGAAGCAGCGGGCGCCGTTGCCGCATTGCTCGACCTCGCCGCCATCGGCGTTGAAGATGCGATAACGGAAATCGACGCCGTCCTGCGTCGGCTTTTCGACGACCAGAATCTGATCGCAACCGACGCCGAAATGGCGGTCGCCAAGATAGCGCAACTGCTCAGGGGTCAGGGAAAACTGCTGGCGCACGCCGTCGAGAACGACGAAGTCGTTGCCCAGGCCATGCATCTTGGTGAATTTGAGCTTCACGAACCGCTCCACTATTGATCAAGAAAAAGAATAACAGAGACAGTTAGTTATCTCAAATTCCTAAAGTTTTTTCTCCATCACGAAATCGTCCATCACGTACCCGCGACCGATATCGTCGACCATCGTCTCGCGCACGCTGAAGCCATACTTCATGTACGAGTTGATCGCCTTCACGTTGCGTTTGTTGACCTGCAGGATCACGCAGGGGTAACCCTGCTTGCGCGCCCGCTCGGCGACGTGGGCGATCAGTTGCCCACCGACGCCGCGCCGTTGCACATCGGGGTGGATGTACAACTTGTCGAGCTTGAACTCGCCCTTGTACAGCTCGCTGAATGCGAAACCGACACGCCGTCCGTCGTGGATCGCCTGATCGAGCCATTTGTGGGCGTCTTCCAGGTCGTCGTAGAGGCGCTCGTGACCGTAACGCTGCTCGAGCATGAAGTCGATCTGCTCCTGGGTGATGATCCCGGGATAGCTCGCCTGCCAGATTTCCCGCGCCAGCGAGGCAATCGCCGGCACTTCCGGCGGCGTGATGGGGCGAATCTCGATGTTCAGGCTGCTCATGGGTAAATCCTGTTCTCGGTTGGCCATGGTCTTTAGGTTGCCGCCGGCGCGGCCCTGGCCGACAACAACGGGATGATACCTGCCCCGCCAGTTTCTAGGCCGGCGGCGGCTCGGCGCCACGCGGCGTCTTGTAGCGGTTGTAGCCCCACAGGTACTGGGTCGGACATTGTCGGATCAGGGTTTCGATCTCGTGGTTGATCTGTTGCGCCCGCGCCACAGTATCACCGACGAGCGGCGCCGTCAGTGCCTGGAAGTGCACGCGGTAGCCGCGCCCGCCAGGCAGGCGCTCGCCCCAGGTCATCAGCACGGCGGCACCGGTTTCGGTCAGGCGGGCGGCCAGCGTCATGGTGTAGGCCTTGCGCCCGAAGAAATCCAGCCACACGCCCTCGCCGGTCTTCGGCGCCTGATCGGGCAGCATGCCGACCATCTGTCCCTTCTTCAGCGCCTTGATCAGCGCCCGCACGCCGGACAGATCGGCCGGCGCCAGATGCAGCTGCGCCCGCTTGCGCCCCATCAGGATCAGTTGCTGCGCCGCCGCCGACTTGGGCGGCCGGTAAAGGACGGTGATGTCGCCAAAGGAAGAGAGGTACTGGGCGGTGATTTCGAAGCAGCCGAGATGCGGCGTCAGGAAAACGACACCCTTGCCGGCCTGCTGCGCGGCGTCGAGCAACTCGCGGCCGACCACCTCGACGACCAGGGCGTTGGCCTGTTCGAGCGGCCGCATCCAGATACGGGACAGCTCCAGCATCTGCTTGCCGGTCTCGGCCGCCACCGGCAGGCGTAGCGCCGGATCGATACCGGCCTGCGCCAGATTGTTGCGCAGGTGGCGCCGGTAACTTGGCGAGAACAGGTAAGTCAGCTGCCCGAGCAGGGCGCCGAGCCGGTGAATGACGCTCAAGGGCAAGCGCGAGAGCAGACGGAACAGAAAAACCATGAGGCCCCGGGGGTTGAAAGCGGACGGCAAAGGCTTATCATTATGGGATCGCCGAGTTAAACAGACAACTTGCGGGGCGATTCACAAAATCCGCTAAAGCGTCGCCTGCTCGTGGTCCGAAGCCGGTAACGCCGGAGACAAGGACCAAGGAGCACCCCCATGAGCGAATACCTGTTCACCTCGGAATCGGTTTCCGAAGGCCATCCCGACAAGGTCGCCGACCAGATTTCCGACGCCATCCTCGACGCCATCCTGGCTCAGGACAAGCATTCCCGCGTCGCCGCCGAAACCCTTTGCAACACCGGCCTGGTCGTCCTCGCCGGCGAAATCACGACCAACGCCAACGTCGATTACATCCAGGTGGCGCGCGACACGATCAAGCGCATCGGCTACGACAATACCGAATACGGCATCGACTACAAGGGCTGCGCCGTGCTCGTCGCCTACGACAAGCAGAGCCCCGACATCGCCCAGGGCGTGAACAAGGCCTACGACGACAACCTCGATCAGGGCGCCGGCGACCAGGGCCTGATGTTCGGCTACGCCTGCGACGAAACGCCGTCGCTGATGCCGCTACCGATCTACCTGTCGCACCGTCTGGTCGAGCGCCAGGCCATGCTGCGCAAGGACGGCCGCCTGCCGTGGGCGCGCCCGGACGCCAAGTCGCAGGTCACCATCAAGTACGTCGACGGCAAGCCGCACAGCATCGACACCGTCGTGCTGTCCACCCAGCATTCGCCGGACATCAGCCTGGAGGACCTGCGCGAAGCAACCATCGAGCAGATCATCAAGCCGGTGCTGCCCAAGGAACTGATCAAGGGCAACATCAACTATCTGGTCAACCCGACCGGCCGCTTCGTCGTCGGCGGCCCGCAGGGCGACTGCGGCCTGACCGGGCGCAAGATCATCGTCGACACCTACGGTGGGGCCGCCCCGCACGGCGGCGGTGCCTTCTCCGGCAAGGACCCGTCCAAGGTCGACCGCTCCGCCGCCTATGCCGGCCGTTACGTCGCCAAGAACATCGTCGCTGCCGGCCTGGCCAGCAAGTGCCTGGTGCAGATTTCCTACGCCATCGGCGTTGCCCACCCGACGTCGATCATGGTCGACACCTTCGGCACCGGCAAGGTCAGCAATGAAACGCTGACTGCGCTGGTGCGCAAGCATTTCGACCTGCGCCCCAAGGGCATCGTCAACATGCTCGACCTGCTGCGGCCGATCTACCAGAAGACCGCCGCCTACGGCCATTTCGGCCGCGACGAACCGGAATTCAGCTGGGAATGCACGGATCGAGCGGCGGTGCTGCGCAACGACGCCGGGCTCTAAGCAGGCAATCCGGCATACGACAACGCGGGCCAACGGCCCGCGTTTTTGTTAGTATTGCCAGATATGCTCAAGAAAATTCCGGTCGACCAGCTCCGTCTCGGCATGCATCTCCAGGCCTTCTGCGGCGCCTGGCTCGATCATCCGTTCTGGCGCACGCGCTTCGTCATCGAAGACCCCAACGACCTCGCGCTGATCCGCGAGAGTTCGATCCGCGAGGTGTGGATCGACATCGGCAAGGGATGCGATATCGAGCCAACGGCTGACGCAAGCATCGCCTACGAAACCGCCGACACCTTGCCGGAAGCGGCGCCAGACGCGTCCCCTCCGGAAAAGGCCACCTTCGCCGACGAGGTCAAGCGGGCCAGCCGCATCGTCGCCCGGGGCCGCGAAGCGGTCGTCTCGATGTTCCAGGAAGCACGCATGGGTAAGGCGGTCGACGCCGATGCGGCGGCGCCGCTGGTCGACGAAATTTCCAACTCGGTACTGCGCAACCCCGGCGCCCTGATCAGCCTCGCCCGTCTCAAAACGGCCGACGATTACACCTACCTGCACAGCGTCGCGGTCTGCGCATTGATGATCGCGCTGGCCCGCCAACTCGGTCTCGACGAACAGCAGGTACGCGAGGCCGGGATGGGCGGCCTGCTGCACGATCTCGGCAAGGCCATGATGCCGCCGGCCATCCTCAACAAGCCGGGCAAACTCAGCGACGCGGAATTCGCGGTGATCCGGACGCACCCGGACGAAGGCCACCGGATGCTGCTCGCAGGCCGCAGCATCAGCGAAGCGGTCCGCGACATCTGCCTGCACCATCACGAGAAGTTCGACGGCAGCGGCTATCCGGCAGGTCTCAAGGGCGAACAGATCAGTCTCCTGGCCCGCATGGGCGCGGTCTGCGACGTTTACGACGCAATCAGCTCGAACCGCCCGTACAAGGCGGGCTGGGATCCGGCCGAGTCGATCCGGCGCATGGCCGAGTGGCAGGGCCATTTCGACCCGGCGGTGTTCCAGGCCTTCGTCAGGAGCCTGGGCATCTACCCGGTCGGCTCGCTGGTCCGACTGGAATCAGGCAAGCTCGGCGTCGTCGTCGAGCAGGGAGAACTATCGCTGCTCAAGCCGCGGGTCAAAGTCTTCTTCTCGACCCGCTCGCAGGCCTACCTCAAGCCGGAGATCATCGACATCGCCAGGAGCCGCGAAAAGATCGCCGGCCGCGAGGATGCGGCAAAATGGGGCATCCGCGACATCGACCGCTGGTGGGCCGGCGACAAGCGCTGAAAACGCGTTTATAATCCGCAACCTACCGAGGAGCGCTGCAGGAGGTCACTCCCAGGCTCGGTTCAAAACGGCGCTCACTGTCCAACCCTGCCGGGCGCAGGGGGCGCAGCTGAGCATGCCGCACCTCCCTCCCCGGTCACAGTTCAAGGAGCTTTACTGTGGCTGAAACCCAAGACTACGTCATTGCCGATCTTTCCCTTGCCGACTGGGGTCGCAAGGAAATCCGCATCGCCGAAACCGAAATGCCGGGCCTGATGGCCATCCGCGAGGAATTCGCGAAAACGCAACCGCTGAAGGGCGCGCGCATCACCGGCTCGCTGCACATGACGATCCAGACCGCCGTGCTGATCGAGACGCTGACCGCGCTCGGCGCCGAAGTCCGCTGGGCCTCGTGCAACATCTTCTCGACCCAGGACCACGCCGCCGCCGCCATCGCCGCCACCGGCGTGCCGGTGTTCGCGGTCAAGGGCGAATCGCTGACCGATTACTGGGATTACACCCACCGCATCTTCGAATGGGCCGACGGCGGCCAGGGTCAAAAAGTCTACTCGAACATGATCCTCGACGATGGCGGCGACGCCACCCTGCTGCTGCACCTCGGCGCCCGCGCCGAGCAGGATCTGTCGGTGCTCGACCATCCGGACAGCGAGGAAGCCGTCGTTCTCTTCGCCAGCATCAAGGCCAAGCTGAAGACCGACCCGACCTGGTATTCCACCCGTCTTGCCCAGGTCAATGGCGTCACCGAAGAAACCACCACCGGCGTGCATCGCCTGTACCAGATGTTCGAACGCGGCGAACTGAAGTTCCCGGCGATCAACGTCAATGATTCGGTGACCAAGTCCAAGTTCGACAACCTCTACGGCTGCCGCGAATCGCTGGTCGACGGCATCAAGCGCGCCACCGACGTGATGATCGCCGGCAAGATCGGCGTCGTCCTCGGCTACGGCGACGTGGGCAAGGGCTGCGCCCAGTCCCTGCGCGGCCTCGGCGCCACTGTCTGGGTCACCGAAATCGACCCGATCTGCGCCCTGCAGGCAGCGATGGAAGGCTATCGCGTGGTCACCATGGAAGACGCGGCGGCCATGGGCGACATCTTCGTCACCACCACCGGCAACGTCGGCGTCATCACCCATGACCACATGAAGGCGATGAAGAACAACGCCATCGTCTGCAATATCGGCCACTTCGACTCGGAAATCGAAGTCGCCAGCCTGCGCCAGTACACCTGGGAGAACATCAAACCGCAGGTCGATCACATCATCTTCCCGGACGGCAAGCGCATCATCCTGCTCGCCGAAGGCCGCCTGGTGAACCTCGGCTGCGCCACCGGCCACCCCAGCTTCGTCATGAGCAACTCGTTCGCCAACCAGACGCTGGCGCAGATCGAACTGTTCACCAAGACCGCCGACTACCCGATCGGCGTCTACGTGCTGCCCAAGCACCTCGACGAAATGGTCGCCCGCCTGCACCTGAAGAAGATCGGCGCCAACCTGACGACGCTGAGCGAGGCCCAGGCCAAGTACATCGGCGTGCCGGTGAACGGCCCGTACAAGCCGAACCACTACCGCTACTAAGCTCATCGCCATGTTCAAGCTGATCGCCATCTGGATCGTCAATGCGCTGGCCCTGCTGGCGCTGCCTTATCTGCTGCCGTCGATCCAGGTGGCGGGTCTGAGCACCGCCCTGCTGGTCGCCGTTGTGCTTGGCCTGATCAACACGCTGCTGCGGCCGTTGCTGATCCTGCTCACCCTGCCGGTGACGCTGCTGACGCTGGGGCTGTTCATCTTCGTCATCAATGCGCTGCTGTTCCAGCTCGCCGGCAATCTGGTCGACGGTTTCCAGGTCGGCGGTTTCTGGTCGGCCCTGTTCGGTTCGCTCGCCTACAGCCTGATTTCCTGGGCTTTGAGTAGCGTGTTGTTGGGCAAATCCCGGCGATGAGCATGAACTCCTTCCACGCCCGGCAAGGTGGCCGACAGCGTGACGAAAAAGCGGCCAAACCGCCGGTCGAACGGCACGGCCTGCTGCGCGCCGACGCCCTGCTCGTCCAGCGCGGCCTGGCGGCGTCGCGCACCCAGGCGCAACGGCTGATCGGCGAGGGCCGGGTGTTCGCCGATGGCAAGCCGGTCGGCAAGCCCTCGCTGGAACTACCGGCCGATGCGGCGCTGACCGTGCAGGCTGACGACAGCGATCGCTACGTCTCGCGCGGCGGCCTCAAGCTGGCCGGCGCGCTGGCTCAGACCGGACTCAACGCCGCCGCCAAGACCTGCCTCGACGTCGGCCAGTCTACCGGCGGCTTCACCGACTGCCTGCTGCAGGCTGGCGCCGCCCGCGTCGTCGGCGTCGATGTCGGCCACGGGCAACTGCACGGCAAGCTGAAAGGCGACGCGCGCGTCAGCGCGCTCGAAGGCATCAACTGCCGCGCGCTGACCGCCGCCGACCTCGGCGACGCCATGCCGGCCGGCGGTTTCGACCTGATCGTCGGCGACGTCTCGTTCATTTCGATGACCCTGGTGCTGCCGCAACTGCCGGCGCTGCTTGCCGCCGACGGCGACCTGCTGCTGCTCGTCAAGCCGCAGTTCGAAGTCGGCCCGCACAACATCGGCAAGGGCGGCATCGTCCGCGATCCGACGCTATACCGTGACGTCGAGGGCCGTTTCCTCGATCTCGCCCAGCAGCTCGGCCTGACGGCAAAAGCCTGGCTAGCCAGCCCCATCACCGGCGGCGACGGCAACCGCGAATTCTTTATCTGGCTGAAAAAATGAAACCCGAAATCTCCATCGAATTCTTCCCGCCGCAAACGCCCGAAGGCGTCGACAAGCTGCGCGCGACGCGCGCCGAACTGGCGCAACTGCAGCCAGAGTTCTTTTCCGTCACCTACGGTGCCGGCGGTTCGACGCGCGAGCGCACCTTCTCGGTGGTCAAGGAAATCGCCGCCGAAGGCTTCGACGCCGCGCCGCACCTGTCGTGCATCGGCTCGACGCGCGAATCGATCCGCGAAATCCTCGGCGAGTACCAGGCTGCCGGCATCCGCCGCATCGTCGCGCTGCGCGGCGACCTGCCCTCGGGCATGGCGGAAACCGGCGAGTTCCGCTACGCCAACGAGCTGGTCGAATTCATCCGCGCCGAGACCGGTGGCCAGTTCAGCATCGAGGTCGCCGCCTATCCGGAATGGCACCCGCAGGCGCGTAGCCCCAAGGACGACCTGCAGAATTTCGCGCGCAAGGTGAAGGCCGGCGCCAATTCGGCGATCACCCAGTATTTCTACAACGCCGACGCCTACTTCCACTTTGTCGACGAAGCGCGCGCGCTCGGCGTCGACATCCCGATCATCCCGGGCATCATGCCGATCGTCGGTTTCACCAAGCTGGCCCGCTTCTCCGACGCCTGCGGCGCCGATCTGCCGCGCTGGATGCGCAAGAAGTTCGAGAGCTACGGCGACGATAGCGAATCGATCCGCGCCTTCGGCCTCGACCTGGTCACCGAACTGTGCGCCCGCCTGCTCCAGGGCGGCGCCCCGGGGCTGCACTTCTACAGCATGAACCAGGCGCCGCTGACCCTGGAAATCTGCCGCCGCCTCGGCAACTAACAGCGGGCCGGCAACGCCGGCCCCTTCCCCGTCTCAGGACTGCGTCAGCAGCACGTTCTGCGCCGGCATCGGCGCCGGGAACCCCGCTTCGGCCAGCGCTTCGCGCAGAATCCGGTTGGTCTCGAAATAAACCTGCCAATAGTGGTCGTTATGGCAATACGGACGCACCGCGAGGACCGGCCCCACCAGGTTGAATTCAAGAATCTCGACATCAACCGCCGGCTCGGCGAGCACATTCGGAATCATCGCGATCTTCTCGCGCAGCAACCCAATCGCCGCCCGGTGATCGGCAGCACCGGCTAGCTGACACTTCAGATCGACCCGGCGGAACGGGTTGTGGGTGTAGTTCTGGATGTTGTCGCCGAAAATCTTGTTGTTGCCGACCACGGTCGCGATGTTGTCCATCGTGTTCAGCGTCGTCGCGAACAAGCCAATCTCGGTCACCGTCCCGGTGACACCGCCAACCGTCACGAAGTCACCAACTTTGAAGGGGCGCAGAACGATCAGGAAGGCCCCCGCCGCGAAATTCGAGAGCAAGCCGGCCCAGGCGGCACCGATGGCAATGCCAGCGCCAGCGACAAGCGCCGCGAAGGTCGTCGTCTGCATTCCGAAGTAACCGAGGATGCCGATCACCAACAGGATGTTCAAAGTCACGGTGACAATCGAACCGACGTAGCGCAACACCGTCGGGTCGACCTTCTGCCGCTCCAGCGCCGCACGCACCATGCCGACCGCAATGCCGATCAGCCAGCGGCCAACCACCCAGAAAACAATCGCCGCCAGCACCTTGAGACCGACATCGGTCGCCGCCGCCAACAGCCAGTCCTGATAACGGGATAAACTTTGCGCATCCATGATCAAGCTCCTGAACGATAAGGGGAAAATCCCGCTTTGATTTTAGCGGGGCTAATCCATGAAAGCTTGCTGACTACATAACTTCACCATTCAACGGACAGGCTTACATAGGCAACACTCACCAAACTTGTTCGCAGACGTTGACGACAAGCGGCGACCCCCATATAATGCGCGCTTCCCGTGGGGCGGGTCGGTAGCTCAGTCGGTAGAGCAGCGGACTTTTAATCCGTTGGTCGCGAGTTCGAGTCTCGCCCGACCCACCAGGAATAATTCTGGGTCGTTAGCTCAGCTGGTAGAGCAGCGGACTCTTAATCCGTAGGTCGAGTGTTCGAATCACTCACGACCCACCAGAATTCAACGACTTAGGCCGCCTCCGGGCGGCCTAAGTCGTTTCTGACGAGTGAGGCTCCCTCGGTTTTTCGTCTGCCAAAGGGTGAATTTCATGCTACCAGTTTTTCCTGATGTTGCCTGGAGAGCCAATCGGCCAGGAACTGCATAGGCGACTTGTAGCCGAGGGTTGAATGCTGCCGCCTCCGGTTGCAGAAGACCTCGATGTATTCGAAGCTGGCGGCTTTCATTTCGGTATGAGAGGCATAACGAATTCCATGCACCCGCTCGTTCTTGCACAATTTCCCTTTCGACTCATCGAGCAGGTCATGCCGTATTCCTTGAGCTTGTCCTGAAACGCATGGCTGGCGTACTGGCTGCCCCGGTCGGAGTGATGCCACAAGCCCGGCGCTGGTTTCCTGCGGAACCAGGCCATGGTCAGCGCATCCGTCACAATGCCCGCCGTCATGCGCGGCTTGAGCGACCAGCCGACAACTTCGCGGTTGAACAGGTCGAGCACGATGGCCAGGTAGAGCCAGCCTTCATCGGTCCACAGATAGGTGATGTCCGACGTCCATACTTGATTCGGTGCCACCGGGGTAAAGTTTCTGGCGAGCTGGTTTTCCGCTACAGGCAGTCCGTACTTCGAGTCCGTCGTCACTTTGTAGCGCCGCTTGTGACGGGCGTAGATCTCGTTCTCACGCATCAGTCGTTCCACCCGTTCCTTGCTGGCCGAGAAGCCTCTGGTACGCAACTCGCGGACCATTCGCGGGCTGCCGTAGGCGCCTGGATACGACACAACCTTCGTTCACCAAAAGGAAACTCAGCAAGCACCAGAAGCGCAAGTTCGCCAACCGGGACGAGTCCATCATGCGCAACATCCTCAGGGCTCAACCATTATTATGTTCGAGAGCAAAGCAGGGCTTCAGCACTCGAACCGCATATTCCCGAATGACATGACCGATAGCAGATAGTCGTTAACCTTCAACACCTTATGCAAGCATCTTGTGAACCCATTGGAAATCAAGTCTACTCTCTCCTTTTGGGCGACGAGAGTAGCTGCAAACAATGGGGTGTCCTTGATGAGCTGTTTGACCGAAATCGATGATCCGCGCAGTCCCAGCAATGGTACCTTGCACGACTTCCGGGAAATTCTGGTGATGGCCGTTGCCGCCATGCTCTCGGATTGCGACACCGTCGAGGACATCGCCTTCTGGGCGCGCAAGAAGGAAACGTGGCTGCGCCAGTTTTTGGTGCTGAAGAACGGGAT
>JAFIHA010000064.1 GCA_017848965.1 Dechloromonas aromatica (nom. nud.)
AACATGAACGCCAACGAGGTCATCGCCAACCGGGCCCTGGAAATCATGGGCCATGCCAAGGGCGAGTACCAGCACCTGCACCCCAACCAGCACGTGAACATGAGTCAGTCCACCAACGACGTGTACCCGTCGGCTCTGAAGCTGGCCACCTACGTCGGCATCTTCCGCCTGGTGGACGCCCTGGCCTACCTGCGCCGCACCTTCGAGCGCAAGGCCGAGGAATTCAAGGACGTGCTGAAGATGGGCCGCACCCAATTGCAGGACGCGGTGCCCATGACCCTGGGCCAGGAATTCTCCACCTACGCCGTGATGCTGGGCGAGGACGAGGAGCGGCTGAAGGAAGCCGCCCTCTTGATCCGGGAAATCAACCTGGGGGCCACCGCCATCGGCACCGGCATCAATGCCCACCCGGACTACGCCCCCCTGGTCTGCCGTCTGCTGGCCGAAGCCAGTGGCGTGCCGGTCATCACCGCCCCCAACCTGGTGGAGGCGACCCAGGACTGCGGCTCCTTCGTGCAGCTTTCCGGCGTCCTCAAGCGCGTCGCGGTGAAGCTGTCCAAGACCTGCAACGACCTGCGCCTGCTCTCCTCCGGCCCCCGCGCCGGCTTCGGCGAGATCAACCTGCCGCCGCGCCAGGCCGGCTCCTCCATCATGCCGGGCAAGGTCAATCCGGTGATCCCGGAAGTGGTCAACCAGATTGCCTTCGAAGTGATCGGCAACGACGTCACCATCACCATGGCGGCGGAGGGCGGCCAACTGCAGTTGAACGCTTTCGAACCGATCATCGCCCACAGCCTGTTCAAGAGCATCGAACACCTGGCCGCCGGCTGCCGCACGCTGACCGCCCATTGCGTGCGCGGCATCACCGCCAACCGCGAGCTGCTGGCCGAGCGAGTACGCACTTCGGCCGGTCTGGCCACCGCGCTGAACCCGCACATCGGCTACGAGAACGCCACCCGGGTCGCCCAGGAGGCGCTGCGCAGCGGTCGCGGCGTCGCCGAGCTGGTCGAGGAGATGGGCCTGATGGACCGCGCACAACTGGCCGCCGTCCTGGCGCCCGAAGTGCTGACCGCGCCGCGCCGGCCGGGCTGAGGTCGATGCCGGCAACCGGATGTGCTACTGCCCGTCACGCCGCCCGCCGCGGCGGGCGGGTGTTCAGCCGTACAATGCCCATTCCCTGAGCCCGTCCCGTCATGCCGGATTCCGCCGCCCAACTGCCCACCCCCTTGCCCCGCCCGCACCGTCTGCTCGGACTGGCGGCGCTGCTGGTCGCTTTCCTGGCGCTGGCCCTGTTTTCCTACCGGCTTTCCGAGCATTACGGGATTGCCGAAATGCGCGAGGCGGCCTCGCACCAGCTCGACATCCTCGGCGCCGCGATTGACAGCGAGGTCACCCGCCACGCCTCGATTCCCAGCGCCGTCGAACTCAACGCCGACATCGTCGCCCTGCTGCGCGGCCCGAGCGAGGGGCAGGACATCCTGCAGGCCGAGGCCAACAGCTTCCTGCAGAAGCTCAACGATCATCTCGGCGGGCCGGCGATCTTCGTCCTCGACACCAGCGGTACCGTCGTCGCCTCCAGCGACTGGATCTTCTCCGACAACCTGCTCGGCTCGGACCTCTCCTACATGCCCTTCTTCCGCGATGCGGTGCGCGGTACGCCGGCTCGCCACTACGCGGTTGACCACATCCGGCACGAGCCGGGCTACTACTTCGCGCTGCCGATCCGCGACGAAGCGCAGGAATGGAAGGTGATCGGCGTCGCCGTCGTCAAATCCGGCATCCGCGAGGTCGAGCGGCGCTGGCTGGCGCAGGAGGCGCCGGCGCTGATCGTCGACCGCAACGACGTCGTGCTGCTCGCTTCGCCGCCGGAATGGCGCTACGCGACCTTGCGCCCGCAGGCCCGCGACGTCCTCAACCGTCTCGGCCGGCAACAGTTCGCCGGCCAGCCGCTGGGCGAGATCAGCCTCGACATCGATCTCGCCGGTGCCGACGAAGGACGCATCGTCCGCCTGCCCAAGCACCTGCGCGACGACGTCGCGCCGGCGCAGGGCGCGCGCCCCTACCTGGCGATGTCGCGCCACCTCTCCGGCACCGCCTGGCGCATCGTCGTCTTTTCCGACCTGCGGCCGGTCGGCATCCAGGCGGCGACGCATGCCGCGCTCAGCGTCGCTGCCCTCGGCTGCCTGCTGCTCGGCGTCCTGTACACCCGCCAGCGCCGCCGCCTGGCGCGCGGCCGCGAGGAGGCGCGGGCGATGCTCGAACGCGCCAACCAGGAACTCGAACGCAAGGTCGAGGAGCGCACCGCCGACCTGTCGGAGGCGGTCGCCGGGCTGCAGCGCGAAGTGCAGGAGCGCCAGCGCGCCGAGCAGACGCTGCGCGCCGCCCAGGACGAGCTGGTGCAGGCGGCCAAGCTGGCCGTCCTCGGCCAGATGGCGACCGGCGTCACCCATGAACTGAGCCAGCCGCTTGGCGCCATCCGCACGCTGTCGGCCAACGCCGCCGAATTCATGCGCCGCGGCGACCAGGCGACGGCCGAGCGCAACCTCGCCATCGTCGAGCAGTTGACCGAGCAGATGGGCAACATCATCGGGCCGCTCAAAACCTTTGCCCGCAAGTCGCCGGCGGTGTCGAGCGCGGTCGATGTGGCGCAGGCGGTGGATAGCGCGCTGTTCCTCTTCGAGTCGCGCCTGAAGAAGGAGGGCGTCAGCGTCACGCGCGGCATCGAAGTCGGGCGCAGCATCGCCTGGTGCGACCGCAACCGCCTGCAGCAGGTGCTGGTCAACCTGATCGGCAACGCTCTCGATGCGATGCGCGAGGAGCCGGTGCGCCGCTTGAGCTTCAGCGTCGATGTCGCCAGCTCGGGGATGCTGGCGCTGGCCGTCAGCGACAGCGGCTACGGCTTTTCCGAAGAGGCGCTGGCCCACCTGTTCGAACCTTTCTTCACCACCAAGCAGCCGGGCGAGGGCCTTGGTCTGGGGCTGACCATTTCGCGCGATATACTGCGCGACTTCGGCGGCGACCTGATGGCCGGCCCGGCGCCGGGCGGCGGCGCCCGCTTCGTCGTCATGCTGCCGCCGCTGCCGTCGCTCAACCGGGGAACGCCATGAAGACGACCTTGTCCGTCCTGCTCGTCGAAGACGATCCGCACGTCCGCCTGGGCTGCGAACAGGCCATGCAACTGGCCGGCATCCCGGTGCTCGCCGCCGCCTCCGCCGAAGCGGCGGAAATGTACCTGAGCGCCGAGTTCCCCGGCATCATCGTCACCGACATGCGCCTGCCCGGCGCCAGCGGCATGGACCTGCTGCGCAAGGTGCGCGGTCTCGACCCCGACCTGCCGGTGATCATCATCACCGGTCACGGCGACGTCACGCTGGCCGTCGAAGCGATGCGCAACGGCGCCTACGATTTCATGCAGAAGCCGTTTTCGACCGACGATCTGGTCGATGTCGTGCGCCGCGCGCTGGAGAAGCGGGCGCTGGTGCTGGAAGTGGAAGCGCTGCGCCGCCGCCTCGATCAGCGCGACGACCTCGAAGCCCGGCTGATCGGCCGTTCGCCGCAGATGCAGAAGGTCCGTCGGCTGATCCTCGACGTCGCCGACGCCGGCGTCGACGTGCTGATCTACGGCGAAACCGGCACCGGCAAGGAAATGGTCGCCCGCTGCCTGCACGACCTGTCGCGCGCCGGCCAGGAGAACTACGTCGCGCTCAACTGCGGCGGCATGGCCGACAACCTGCTCGACAGCGAACTCTTCGGCCACGAGCCGGGCGCCTTCACCGGCGCCCAGAAGCGGCGCATCGGCAAGATCGAATACGCCAGCGGCGGCACGCTCTTCCTCGACGAGGTCGAGAGCATGCCGATGAGCATGCAGATCAAGCTGCTGCGCGTGCTGCAGGAGCGCGTCATCGAGCGCCTCGGCTCGAACCAGCAACTGCCGGTCAATTGCCGCGTCGTCGCGGCGAGCAAGGAAGATCTCAAGGCCTGGTCGGAGCAGGGCAAGTTCCGCGCCGACCTCTACTACCGGCTCAACGTCGTGCGCATCGAACTGCCGCCGCTGCGCGAGCGCCGCGAGGACATCCCGGCGCTCTACGACGCCTTCCTGCTGCAGGCCGCCAAACGCTACAACCGGCCGCCGCCGGCGCTGACCACCGACACCCTGCACCGGCTGATGGCGCAGGACTGGCCGGGCAACATCCGCGAACTGAAGAACGCTGCCGAATGCCACGTCCTCGGCATCGGCGCTGCCGCGGGCAGTGGCGCACCGGCCGCCGCACCGTCGTTGACCGAGGCGGTGGAGAACTACGAGCGCCTGCTCATCGCCGACGAATTCACGCGCCAGGGCGGCAATATCCAGCGTACCGCCGACGCGCTGAAGACGGCGCGCACCACATTGCACGACAAGCTGAAGAAGTACGGTCTGCTATAGTGCCTCTCCCTCCAGACGACACGGACGAATGCGATGATCGTGACCTTCGAATCGAGCGAAACCGGCGAAGTGCTGATGTACGCAGAAACGGCGAAGACCCTGCTGGACATCGTCGGCAAGGCGACCACCGCGCGCGGCGTGTTCACGCCGCCGGAAATGCTGCCGGCGGCGGCGAAACTGCAGGCGGCGGTAGCCGAGGCGCGGCGTCAGGCCGCCGCTTTGCCGGAAGAGGAAGACGAGGAAGACAAGAGCAAGCCCTTGCCGGTCAGCCTGCCGCAACGCGCCTGGCCGCTGATCGACATGCTCGAGCGTACCGCCAAGGCCGGGCCGGAAGCCCACATCATGTGGACGGCGGCGGCCGATTTCTGAGCGGAGCGCTCAGAACAGCTCGATATCGTCGTTCTTGTCCTTCATCTCGGCCATGAAGCGTTCGATCGCTTCCTGGACCGGGACGCCGTTCATCACCGCGTCGAACATGGCGACTTCCTCGCGCGTCGAGTACTTGCCCTTGATCCGGTTCTGCAGCGCCACCCACTCACCCGGGTTGTAGAGACGGGCCGGTTCGCCGACCAGGTCGCTCAGTTCGCCCAGGCTGAGGCCGACGTGAGCGAGGCGCTGGACCAGCTTGTCGTAGAACTGGAAGGCGATGATCGCCTGATGCATCATGCCGGACACGTTGCTGGCGGCAGCCAGCAGCTCGTTGCGGGTTTCACCGGGCTGCCCGGTTTCCGGCAGGCCTTCGACCTTGCCGGCGATTTCCTGCATGCAGCCGGCCATCGCCGTGAAGGAGCGGGTCAGCACGTCGACCGAGGCATTGCTGTCCTTCATCGCGTGCTCGATCTGCACCGCGGCAAGTTCGAGCATGAGGACGGTTTCGCGGACCTGGCTCCAGTTCAGGTCGGGATTGTGGGCGGAGGTACCGCGCGGCGGGAGGGTCTTCTCGGTCATTGTTCTTTCCTGTCGGCCTGGCGCCGACTATAGCGCAATTCAGTCAGCCCGTTCCAGCACCACGTAGTGCTTGCGCACGGCTTCGAGGACGGTGAAGCTGCCGCTGAATCCGGCCGGAATGACGCCCGCCTCGCCGGGTCCGAATTCGGCGCTGTTGCCGTCGTTGTCGGCGATCCGGACGCGGCCTTCGATGATGCAGAAGAACTCGTCCTTGTTCTCGCCGAAGGCGATGCGCCAGGCGCCCGGTTCGCAGGCCCAGACGCCGGCGGTCAGGTCGCCCCGCGGCGCCGCGAAATGCTCGTGCGTGGTGCGCAGCGGGTTGCCTTCGAGCAAGCGCTCGGGGCGTGGCCGGTCGTATTCCGGGGCGGGCGACTGGCGGGAGAAGACGGTCAGTTGGGGCATGGCGATGCGGGTTGGGGGCGGGGTGGGCATTTTAAGCCTAGGGTGTCGTCGCGGGCTGGGCCGGCGGGCGATTTGCCGCGATAATCGGCGCATGCGCCTGCCGATTCTCTGCTTGTTCCTGTTGTCCACCGCAAACGTCTTTGCCGCTGCGATCGCCGTCGATGTCGGCCACGGCGTGCGCGATACCGGCGCCATCTCGGCGCGCGGCCGCGCCGAATTCGACTTCAACCGCGATTTCGCCGGCGTCCTCGCCGAACGCCTCGAAGCCGGCGGCCAGCAGGTACGCCGGGTCAATTTCGACGGCGCCATCGGCAGCCTGGCGGCGCGCCCGCAAGCCGCCGCCGGCAGCGATTTCTTCATCTCCATCCACCACGATTCGATCGGCGAGGCCTGGCTGCTGCCGTGGACCTGGGAAGGCGTCGAGCGCACCCACACCGAGGCCAAGCGCGGTTACGGCCTGTTCGTTTCGGCGGCCAATCCGGATCTGCCGACCAGCCTGCTCTGTGCTTCGACGATGGGGGCGATGCTGCGTCGCGCCGGCTTCGTGCCGAGCGACTGGCACGGCCGCCGGCACGTCGCGGCCGACGCGCGGAACGGCGTCTGGTACTACGACAACCTGGTCGTCCTCTACCGCACGACGCTGCCGGCGGTGCTGTTCGAGGCCGGCGTCATCAAGCACAAGGACGAGGAGCTGGAACTGCTCGATCCGGCGCGTCAGGCGCGCATGGCCGACGCCTTGGCGACCGGGTTGGCCGCCTGCCTGCAAGTCAAAGAAATACCGGCTCCGGACTGAGTTCGATAGCGAATTTCTCGCGCACCGCCGCCTGCACCGCGGCCATCGTCCGCCGCACGTCGGCGCCGGTCGCGCCGCCCCGATTGACCAGGACCAGCGCCTGCTTCTCGTACATGCCGACCGGACCGAGCGCCTTGCCCTTCCAGCCAGCCTGCTCGATCAGCCAACCGGCGGCCAGCTTGACCCGGCCGTCCGGCTGCGCGTAACAGGGCAGCGCCGGATGCTGTGCTTTCAGCGCCTCGGCGACGCTGCGCTCGACCACCGGGTTGTGGAAGAAGCTGCCGGCGTTCGGCGTCAGCGCCGGATCGGGCAGCTTGCGCTGGCGCACGGCGATCACCGCGTCGGCAACATCGCTGGCGCCGGGTTCGGCGATGCCGCGGGCGGCGAGTTCCTGGCGCAGGTCGGCGTAGCCGATGTTCGCCTGCCAGGCCTTGGCCAGCCGGAAGACGACCGAGACGATGGCGATCCGCCCGTCAAGGTGCCAGCCCCGTTGCTTGAACAGGCTGTCGCGGTAGGCGAAGCGGCAGGCCTCGCGGTCGAGCGTGAAAAACACCCGTTTCTCGAAATCCCAGGCCGTCACCGAATCCAGGCGCTCGCCGACTTCCAGCCCGTAGGCGCCGATGTTCTGCACCGGCGCAGCACCGACCGTGCCCGGGATCAGCGACAGGTTTTCCAGCCCCGGCCAGCCCAGCGCCAGCGTCCATTGCACGAAGTCATGCCAGTTCTCGCCAGCGCCGGCCTCGATATAGAAAGCTTCGTCATCCTCGCGCAACAGCCGCTTGCCGGCGATCGCCATGTGCAGCAACAGCCCCGGAAAATCGCCGGTAAGCACCAGGTTGCTGCCGCCGCCGAGGACGAAACGGCGCTCGCCCGGCGGCACCGCAGCCAGTTGGGCCGGATCGGTCACCTTCAGGTAATGCGCCGCGCGGCCGGGCAGGGCGAGGGTGTTGAAGGGGGTGAGGTCGATGGCGGTGTTAAGCTGCTGCATCTGCCCGAATCAACCGACACTGTAAGGCGCAGTATCCTGAAGCAGCGTCAGTTGGGCTTCGCGAGCAGCTTTGCGTTCGCTCAAAATGTGCTCGCCGACGGTTTCCGGAACTTCGTTACCCCAGTTCTGCCAGCCTTCGCGCCGATGCCGGGCGAACAGTTCCAAGTAGGGGCCGGGGCTACAGGATTCCACGATGTCGTAGAATTCGTCCGGTTTGCGCGAATGCTCGCGTTTTTGCGTGGCGAGGAAATTGACCTGGCGGCGTCCGGGCGGCAGCGTGCGCATGCTGCCGCGAATGCCGAAGAGCACCAGTTCGGTGACGTTGCGGAAGTAGAAACCGACACCGCGTCCGTCCGGACCGCCGTCCTTGCGGATTTTGTGCCAGACGATGTTCGATTTGTAGGTGAATCCCCAGGCCTGCATCACCGCCAACCCTTCGGCCAGCAGCGCATTCGGCACCCACAGGTAGAGGTGGCTGGCGGGGGCGGCAGCGTCGGCGACCGGAATTGCCTTGATATCGTCCAGCGTCAACGTTGGGTAACGGGAAAGGCGCTTGTGTTCCGGCGCCATCTTGCCGGTCCGGTTCTGGAACTGCCAGGGCGGATCAGCCAGGATGGTGCTGAATTGCCCGGTGATCGAGGACTTGAAATCTTCTGCTGCCGTCGGCTGCATCTCAGCAGTCCTCCTCGTAAAGTGATTTGCGGATGCCGAAGACGAGCAAGGGGCATCCGCCACCGCCACCACCCTGGATGCGGGGGAGCAGTTTGCCTATGTGCGTTGTCGAGGAACCATACGACGTGCCGCGGCCCAGTTCGTCGAAAATGTCCTGCAGTTCGTCGCAGCGGGTCACGATGATGCCGACGCTAACTACGCGCAGATCGAAGAGTAGGCGGAAATTGTTGAGATCCCGGTCAAAGAACGGGTCCTTGTTGTTCCACTCGATTTCCAGCGCAACCCGGTTCTTGAAGCAGTCGACCTTGTGGGTCGGTGAATCGAGGCTGACCCCATCAACCACCATCTTGGTGTCGAAGCCTTTCTCCTGCCAGCCGAGTTTGCCGAGGGCGCCATCGAAGGCTTCGGCAACTTTGGATTTACGGCCGCCGCCAACGGTAAGCCAGCTTTTCAACAAACGGAAATCGCTCAGCACACCGACGATTTCCTGCCATTCGTCCGGAAAATCCTGCTTCAGGATGGCGCACGCGTGTTTCCATTCGTGCACTTCGTAATGCTCGCGGATGAAGGAGGGCAGGAGGTCAAGACTCATGGCGCCATTCTATCAGCCGGCCGGAGCATGGCGTCGGCCTGGAAGGGGAAAAAGCGCCGCAGGGTCAGTGTGCCCGGAAGCCTTCGGCGCTGATGCCGTGGCGGGTGAGCTTGTCGTAGAGCGTCTTCTTCGGCACCTGCAGGGCTTCGGCTGCCTGGGCGACGTTGCCGGCGTTGGCCTGCAGCGCCGCTTCGATGGCGCGTCGCTCGGCGGCGTCGACCTGGGCGCTCAGCGAACTGGCCGCCGGACCGCTAACGGGACTGGCGAGGCCGTCGGGCAGGCCGAGCGCCCAGCGGTTGGCGACGTTCTTCAGTTCGCGCACGTTGCCCGGCCAGTCGTGCGCCTGCCAGCGCGCCAGGTCGGCCGGCGTCCAGCTGGCCGGTGGGCGCTGGTAGCGCTGGGCGGCTTCCTGGAGGAAGGCGGCGATGAGCAGCGGAATGTCGTCGCGCCGTTCGCGCAGCGGCGGCAGGTCGATGCTGACGACGTTCAGGCGGTAGTAGATGTCGGCGCGGAACTGGCCGGCGTCGGCCAGCGCCTTGAGGTCGGCCTTGCTGGCGGCGACGACGCGGCAATCGACGGCAATGCTCTGGTTGCTGCCCAGGCGTTCGACGCTGCGTTCCTGCAGCACGCGCAGCAGCTTGACCTGGAGGGCGAGCGGCATCGATTCGATCTCGTCGAGGAAGAGCGTGCCGCCGTCGGCGTGTTCGATGCGGCCGACGCGCCGCTTGCCGGCGCCGGTGAAGGCACCCGCTTCGTGGCCGAAGAGTTCGCTCTCGAAGACGCTTTCCGGTAGCGCCGAGCAGTTGACCGCGACGAAAGGCCCGCGCCGGCCGCTGGCGTCGTGGATGGCGCGGGCGACGACTTCCTTGCCGCTGCCCGTTTCGCCGTTGATCAGGATGTCCACGCCGGTTGGCGCCAGCGTGCCGATCAACTGGCGGATGGCCTGGATCGCCGGCGTCTCGCCGATCAGCGCGCTAAGGCCGGCGGCGTGCAGTTGTTCCTTGAGCTGGCGGTTCTCGACCAGCAGGGCGCGTTTCTCAAGAGCGCTACGGACAGCGGCGATCAGCCGTTCGGAGGGAAAGGGTTTCTCGATGAAGTCGTGGGCGCCGTTACGCATCGCTTCGACCGCCATGGCCACGTCGCCGTGGCCGGTGACGAGCAGAACCGGCAGCTCGCGGTCGAACTGGCGCAGCTCGCGCAACAGCGTCAGGCCGTCGCGGCCGGGCAGGCGGATGTCGCTGACGACGGCCGCCGGGCGCGTCGTGGCCAGCGCGGCGAGCATGCTTTCGGCGTCGGCGAAGCCACGCACCGGGATGTCGGCAATCGCCAGCGCCTGCTCGCAACCCTTGCGCACGGCGGCGTCGTCCTCGATCAGGAAGACCGGCGCCTCAGCCACGGACGACCGCCTTGGCGTAGCTGGCGCGGTCGAGGTCGACGGTCTCGACGCTCAGTTGCAGTTCGTGGCCGGGCGGTGCCTGCAGCGTTGCGCTCAGGGCGGCGAGCACGGCGTCGGCCAGGGCCTTGCGCTCTTCCGGCGAACGCCCGCCAAGCAAGGCGATGCGGACATGCGCGAAAGCGCGGGCGAGCGGCTGGATGCCGATGCGGAAATCGTCGACGCAGTACGCCCGGCTCTTGATGTCGGCCTCGCCGAACAGCCCCGTGTCGAAGGCTGCCGCGTTGATCGCGCCCAGCGCGGCAGCCGGGGCGAGGGCGAGGTTGGCGGTGTATTCAAGCGTCAGGTGCGGCATGGTCGTCTCCGGCGGCGGGCAGCGTCAGCACGAACACGGCGCCGCCGTCGGCCGCGTTCTCGGTGCGTAGTGTGCCACCGTAGCTCTCGACGATGGCGAGCGAGATGGCCAGCCCGAGGCCGAGGCCTTCGCCGGCCGGCTTGGTGGTGTAGAAGGGCTCGAACAGGTGGTTGCGCACGTCGTCGGCGATGCCCGGCCCATGGTCGCGTACCGCCAGGCGGACGTTGGCGCCGCGCCGGGCGACGTCGATTTCGAGCCGCGGCGCCGGTTGTCCGTGCATGGCGTCGAGACCGTTGAGCATCAGATTGACCAGCACCTGCTCGAAGCGCCCGGCTTCGGCAACGACGCACAGCGCCGGATCGTCCTGGCTGACGGCGATGGTGGCGGCGCTGTCGCGGCGGCGCGGTTCGACCAGCAGCAGCGCGTGTTCGATCGCACTGGTCACGGTGACCGCCTGCGGCGTCGCCGCCTCCTTGCGCGCGAAGGTCTTCAACTGGCGAACGATGCGCCCGGTGCGGCCGACCAGTTCGCCGATCATCTGCAGGTTTTCGGCTACCTCTTCGTGGCGACCGCGGGCGAGCAGGGCGCTGGCGTTGTCGGCGAAGGTGCGTAGCGCCGCCAGCGGCTGGTTCAGTTCGTGGCTGATGCCGGCCGACAACTGGCCGAGGACGGCGAGTTTGCCGGCCTGCACCGCGGCGTCGCGCGTTTCGTGCAGGATCGCCTCGGTGCGTTGCAGCTCGGCGACTTTCCCGGTCAGGTCGGCGGTGCGTTCGGCGATCCGCTGTTCCAGTTCGCCGTGGATGCGCCGCAGTTCCTCGCGCCGCCGCCGCCGGTGGCGCAGGTGGGCGGCGACGCCGAGGCCGAAAGCGGCAGCCAGCGCCGCCGCCATCGCCCCGGAAAAGGCGGCGCTGCGGGCTTCGTCCGGATGCCCGAGCTGGACGACGCGCCAGCCGAGATTGCCGACCGGGCGGCTCAACAGCAGCAGTTCGCGGATCGGTTCGCCGGCCAGGGCCAGGCGCTGCGGCGTCGAGCCATCGAGCGCCAGCGGGCGGTCGGCCAGCGGCTGGATCGTCTGGTTGCCGTATTGCCGGGTTTCCGCCAGGCGGGCGCTGATCGCGCCCGGCAGCGGGGCCAGCGTGCGATAGCGCAGGCGCCGTTGCGAGGAGAGGAAGACGATGCCGTCGGCGTCGGCCAGCAGCAGCGTGTCGCCGGACTCGGCCATGGCCTGCTCCATCGCCTCCAGGCCGACCTTGAGGACGACGACGCCGAGCACGCGGCCGGCGCTGCGTACCGGCGCGGCGAGGAAATAGCCCGGTTCGCCGGTGGTCACGCCGACGCCGTAGAAGCGCCCCAGGCCCTGCGCCACGGCATCGGTGAAATAGGGCCGGAAGGCGTAGTTGTGGCCGACGAAACTGCGCGGTTGGCGCCAGTTGCTGGCGGCCAGCGTCAGGCCGTCGGCGTCGATCAGGTAGGTGGCGGCGACCGCCGCGCCCTGCTGGGCCGCTTCCAGGTAGGCGTTGGCGGCGGCGATCCGTTGCGCGTTGTCCGGCTCGCGCAGCAGCGCGGCGAGCGACGGTTCGAGGGCGAGCAGGCCGGGTAGCGATTCGTGCCGGTTGAGCGTCGCTTCCAGCGACAGCGCGAAAGCGTCGAGGCGCTGGCTGGCCACCTGCTGTTCGTGCGCCAGATAGCTGCCGAGCAGCAGACGGTAGGCGATCAGGCCGACCAGCAGGCAGCTTGCCGCCGCCGCCGCGGTGAGCAGCCAGACGCGGGAGAGGGACGGCGACGATCCGGGCATGGCCGCATCGTAACCAGTTTTATCGCCGGCCGGCAGGCTCAGGGCTGGGGCGGGCATGGCTGCAGGTCGACCGTCGTGTCTCCGGGCAGGCCGGGCAGCCAGGCCGGCAGCGGCCGGCAGTCGGCGCCGACGCAGACGGTATAAGGGGCGACATAGGGCGAATGGCGCAGCGTGACTTTGGGCAGCGCCGGCAGGGCCGGGGTGTAGTGCCAGGCGCCGTCACGGTAGACGGCGTCGGGCGGCGGCTCCATGCCGGCGCCGGTGCCAAGGACGCGGGCAGAGGTCAGACGAAGCGCGTCGCCCTGCAGGCGGTAGTCTTCCGCCCACAGGGTTTTCTGGACCGAATGCGTCCATTGCAGCGTCACCGCCTCGCCGAGCGGCGCCACGAGGAGGCCGGCGACGAGGCAGATCGCGTTCATGCCGCCTGCAGGCGACGGCTGTGCAGCAGGTGCCAGCCGATGAAGGCGGCGCAGGCGGCAAAGCCGATCTCGTCGGTGAGCGGTAGCGCCGCCACCAGCAGGAAGGCGGCAGCCGCCGCCCAGACCCGTTCCCAGGCGGCCAGCGGGGCGCGCAGGTAGCCGATGCTGGCGGCGCCCCAGAGCGTGATCGCCAGCAAGGCCTTGCCGACGATATAGACGACGGCGATCACCGACGGGTCGCCCTGCAGCATCAGCGCATTGTCGTAGACCGCCATGAACGGCACGACGAAGCCGGCGATGGCAATCTGCACCGCCTTGACGCCGATCTTCATCGCCGGCTCCTTGGCCACCGAACTGGCGGCGAAGGCGGCCAGCGCCACCGGCGGCGTCAGGTCGGCCATGATGCCGAAGTAGAAGACGAACATGTGGCTGACGATCAGCGGAACGCCGAGGTCGAGCAGCGCCGGGGCGGCGATCGAACTGGTGATGATGTAGTTGGGGATGGTCGGAATGCCCATGCCGAGCACCAGGCAGATCAGCATGGTCAGGAGCAGCGACAGGAACAGGTGATCGGCGCCGACCTTGAGGATGAAGCCGGCGAAGTTGGTTGCCGCCCCGGTCAGCGTCAGGACGCCGATGATGACGCCGACGATGGCACAAGCCACGCCGACCGGCAGCGCCTGGCGGGCGCCGTCGACCAGGCTGTTGCGCATCACGCGCAGCGTCTCGCGGCCGCCCTGGACGAACAGGCAGAGGACGATCAGTACGGCGATCACGGTCAACACCGGATAAACGCCGAATTTCACCAGCAGCGAAGCGCCCAGCCCAACGGCGAGCCAGAAGACGAAGCGGAAGGCGGTGCCGGAGATGCGCGCGGCGACGGCGGCGCCGAGGATCAGGATGGCGCACAGGGCGAGGCCGACCATGCCCGAGTACATCGGCGTGAAGCCGTTGAACAGCATGCCGACCAGGCCGACCAGCGGCAACACCAGGTACCACTGGCTGCGGATCGCCTGCCACGGGTTCGGGCAGTCTTCCTTGGCCAGCCCGCCGAGCTTGCGTCGGCCGGCTTCCAGGTGAACCATCCAGAACACGGTGAGGTAGTAGAGGATGGCCGGAATCAGCGCCGCCTTGACGATCTCGACGTAAGGCACGTTGAGGTTTTCGGCCATGATGAAGGCGACGGCGCCCATCACCGGCGGCATGATCTGGCCGCCCATCGAGGCGGTGGCCTCGACGGCGCCGGCAAAGACGCCGGAATAGCCGAAGCGCTTCATCAGCGGGATGGTGAACTGGCCGGTGGTCAGCACGTTGGCGACGCCGGAGCCGGAAATCGACCCCATCAGCCCGGACGAAACCACCGCCACCTTGGCGGCGCCGCCCTTGGCGTGGCCGACGAAGCCGAGCGCCACCGAGTTGAACAGGTTGATCATGCCGGCGTGTTCGAGGAAGGCGCCGAACAGCACGAAGAGGAAGATGTAGTTGGTCGACACCAGGGTCGGGATGCCGAAGATGCCTTCGGTGCCGAAGCCGAGCTGGTCGACGATCTGCGCGAAATCATAGCCGCGGTGGGCGAGGTCGCCCGGCAGGTGCTGGCCGAACAGGCCGTAGAGCAGGAACAGCGCGCAGATGGTCGGCAGCGCCAGGCCGAGGATGCGGCGGGCGGCCTCGAAGACGAGGGCGATCATCGCCGTGCCGACGACCAGGTCGAGCGTGCTCGGGTCGCCGGCGCGCTGGATCAGGTCGACCTCGAAGATCCATTGGTAGCAGGCAAGCGCGAAGGCGCCGATGGCGAGCAGCCAGTCGAGCGGGGCGACGCGGTCGAGGCGGCCGCTCTTGCGGATCGGGAAGAGCAGGAAGGTCAGGGTGAGCAGGAAGCCGACGTGCAGCGCCCGCATGACCAGGCTGGAGAGCGGATGGAAGGCGGCGATGCCGAGCTGGTAGAGCGAGAACGCCAGCGCGGTGCCGGTCAGGACAAGGAGCGCGACGCCCCCGAGCCGGCGCTGGGCGCCGTGCTCGGAGAACGTCTCCTGCTCGATGTTCGGCGGGGAGACGTGAGCCGACATGATGACTTACTTGAGCAGGCCGGCTTCGCGGTAGTACTTCTCGGCGCCCGGGTGCAGCGGCACCGGCGAACCGCTGGCCATCCTTTCCTTCTTGATCGCCTTGGCGGCGGCGTGCGCGGTAGCCATGGTGTCGAGGTTTTCGGCCATCGACTTGGTCATCTTGTAGACCATGTCTTCGGAAACGCCGGCGTGGGTGACCAGATAGTTCGGGACGAGCACGGTATTCACGTCGCTGGTCTGGCCGTTGTAGGTGTTGGCCGGGATGGTGCCGGACTGGTAGGCGGCGTCGCCGATCTTGGCAACCACATCGGCCGGGATCGGGATGACGACGATCTTCAGCGCCGTCGCCAGGTCGCGCACGGCGGCGACACCGAGGCCGGACGAGAGCAGGGTGGCGTCGAGCTGGCGGTTCTTCATCAGCTCGACCGACTCCGAGTAGCCGAGGTATTCGACCTTGGCGAAATCCTGGTAGCCCATGCCGACGGCCTTGAGAATGTCGCGGCTGTTCAGTTCGGTGCCGCTCTTCGGGGCGCCGACCGAAACCCGCTTGCCCTTGAGGTCGGCCAGCGACTTGATGCCGGAATCGGCGGAAGCCAGGAAGTGGATGTAGTTCGGGTAGATCGCGGCGACCGTACGCAGCTTGTTCAGCGGCGCCTTGAAGCCGACTTCCGGATTGCCCTTCCAGGCCTCCGACAAGGTGTCGCCGAGCGTGAAGGCGATTTCGCCCTTGCCGGCCTGCAGCAGGTTGAGGTTTTCGGCCGAGGCCTTGGTCGCCTGCACCGACATCTTGGCATCGGGCAGCACCTTGCCGTAGATCTGGGTCAGCGAGACGCCGAGCGGGTAATAGACGCCGCTCGTGCCGCCGGTCAGGACGTTGATGAATTCGGCCGCCTGGCCGGCGCTGGCGCCGATGGCCAGCGTGCTGGCGACGATCAGGGAACGCAGTTGCTTGCGCAGTTTCATGGTTTCTCCTCCGTAAATTGGAATGCGCCGCTGGGCGGCTGCAGAGAAACGTTTGCAGAAGCTGTGCCAGTTGCCGGCTTGCGCAGCCAAGCGACTGATTTCACGGGATTAAGCGGTGGCCGCCGGGTGGCCGGCGACGGCCGCCAGTGCGGAATTCCGGAATCGGCGCCGCGCCCGGTGCGGAAATCCGCACCGTCGGCGCTGCGCTTTCAGTCGGCGAGCAGCAGTGCCGCCAGGGCGGCCGGTTGCGCCGCCGCCTGCCAGCCCGGTCGCATTTCGTCGGCGTTCAGGCTGCCGTAGCCCCAGGTCACGGCGATGAAGGACAGGCCGTTGGCGTCGGCCGACTTGCCGTCCTCGCTGCGGTCGCCGATGTAGATGGCGTCTTCCCTGGCGATGCCCTGGTCGGCGAGCAGGCGGCCGATCATCGCCGCCTTGTTGGGCAGGCGCGGGGTGAACAGGTCGAGTGCGTAGACCTGCGCGAAATACCCGCCCCAGCCGAGGTGATCGAGGATCAGCCGGGTCGGGTGGAGGCGCTTGTTGGTGGCGATCGACAGCGTCAGCCCGGCGCCGGCCAGTTGGGAAAGCAGTTCGCCGACGCCGGCGTAGGCGGCGGTCGCCTGGTAGCCGGTGCTGTCGTAGCTCGCCTTGAAGGCCTCGGCGAGGCGGGCGATCAACGCGGCATCGGCGCTGCCCGAGAGGAGTTGCAGGGTCTCGTTGAGCGGCGGGCCGATCACGCTGTCGTCAATTGTCCGTGCTGGCGCGATGCCGGTCTGCGCGAAGGCGTCGCGGAAGCTGGCGAGGATCGCTGGCGCCGAATCGATCAGGGTGCCGTCGAGGTCGAAGAGGATGTGCGGGTAGCGGGGCATTTGGGGCTCAAGGGCGTGTTGCGGCGGGCGGTTTCAATAGCTGGCGCAGGTCGAGCAGCGATTTCTGGTCGGCCGGGTTGCCGACCAGGATTTCCCGCTCGCGGAAGGCCGGGTTGATCAGGCTCTTGTCCGGCTCGTAGCCGGCAAAGCGCAGCCCGGTGAGGTCGGCCCAGGTGTGGATGAAATGCGAGAGCTGGTAGGGGCGGCTGCGGGCGGCCGCCAGGTCGACCGGCGTCGCTGCGCGCCACTGCGGGGAAGTCCATAGGAAGAAGGGAACGGTGTACATCGGTGGCGTCGGTTTTGCCTCGTTGCGGCCGATGAAGTCGTGCGGCGGCGTGTCGTAGACGTCCTCGCCGTGGTCGGAAAAATAGACCAGCAGCGACGCCTTGTCGGCGGCGGCGAGGCTGCCGATCACCGACGAGACGACGTGGTCGTTGTAGCGGACCGCGTTGTCGTACTCGTCGATCATTTCCGCGCGCTCGCCGCTTGCCCACTCGGGCAGGCCGCTGCCGTCGCGGAAGACGGCGAACTCGGGCGGGAAGCGGTACTTGTAGCGCATGTGCGTGCCGAGCAGGTGGACGACGATGAAGCGCCGCTCGGCGCCGTCCTTGAGGATGTTCTGCAGCGGTTCGAGGACGTTGCTGTCGAAGCTGTAGGAATTCTGCGAGCGCTGGTGGTTGAGGTAGACCTGTTCGTCCATCTGCTCGGAGAAGTTGGTCAGCATCGTGTTGCGCTTGGTCAGCGTCTGCTGGTTGGTGATCCAGTAGGTGCGGTAGCCGGCCTGCTTCATGATGCTCATCAGCGACGGCCGGGTCAGGTAGAGGTCCGGGTTCTGCTGGTCGGCGAAGGTCAGGATCTGCTGCAGCGCTTCGATGGTGTAGGGGCGCGTGGCATAGACCTGGTCGAAAATCGTCAGCTGGTCGCGCATTGCTTCCAGTTTCGGGTTCGTCGGCCGGCCGTAGCCGTAGAGACTCATGTGCTGGCGGGTGGTCGATTCGCCGATCAGCAGCACGATGGTTCCCGGCTGGCCGGTGCGCTGGTCGACGAGATTTTCGATCGGCGGGATGCGCTCGGTGTTTTTGCGCAATGCCTCCATGCCGGCCAGTTGCTCGCGGTAACGCGCGTAGCCGATGACGAACTGCCAGGGCACCGCCGGTTCCATGCGGTTGCCGATCGCTTCCACATATTTCGCCGGGTTCAGGCCACGTTTGCGCAAAACCTTGTACGTCGGCTGTAGAAACAGGCCGGCGAGGATCACGGCGATCGTCAGGTAGCGTCCGGCCGGCGCCATCGCCAGCGGCCGGATGCCGCGCCAGAGGCCGTAGGCGCCAGCGCAGAAGGCGATCAACCCGGGGAACATCCACCACTTCAGGTACTGGTCGACGTATTCGCTGGCCTCCGCCGGATTGGATTCGAAGACGATGAAGAGGACGCTCTGCGAGAACTCCTGGCCGTAGATCGAGAAATAGCCGAGGTTGATCAGCGCGCTCAGCCCCAGGACGACGCCGATGGCGGCGCTGATCGGCCGCGCGCGGTTGGGGAAGAGGAGCAGCGGGACCAGCCAGAGCAGGCTGAAGACGAAGCCTTGGCGCAGCGGGAGGAAGCCGGTGGCGCCGCTGAAGAAGAGCAATACGTGGGTGACGGCCGAGAAGTACCAGAAAAAGACAAAGGCGCGGGCGAGGCCGCGCCAATCTATTGAGCGCATGGACGAGTGCTTTGTTCTTTTCGAAGGACGTGATTCTAGTTCGATTTGGTCGCAATCCGCCCGGCCAGGGGTTTGGGGCAACACCAACAAGGCGTTGGCCTTCCGCGAGGCCTGATCCGGATCAGCCAGTGGAAGGTCTGGAGCGCCACCAGCCCCCGCTCGACAGCTACCGCAAGGCGCACGCGGCAAGGGGGAGGGCGGTGCGGGTTTAGAGCAATCGGCGTCAGGATTTCCGCCTCGACTTCACGCATAGTGGCGCCGTGGATAGAGGAAGAACGATGAGTGAACTCAGGGCGAAGGCCTATGCGGCCCGATTGGGCAAAGTGCTCGATTACATCGAGGGACACCTCGATGAAAACCTGAGCCTGGAGCAACTGAGCCAGGTCGCCAACTTTTCCAAATTCCATTTCCACCGGCAATTCGCCGACTTTGTCGGCGCCAGCGTCGGTCGTTACGTTCTCCTGCTGCGTTTGCGGCGGGCCAGCTACCAACTGGCCTTCAATCGCAAGGTGAAGGTGATCGACATCGCGCTGGAGGCCGGTTTTGAAAACCCGGAATCGTTTTCCCGCGCCTTTCGGAATGTCTTCGGCAAATCGCCTTCCGCATTCCGAAAAGTGCCGGACTGGGTCTCGTGGCACGAGCGTTATCGATTCCGTATCCCGGAAAGGACCAGAAACATGCAGGTCGAAATCGTCAATTTCATCCCCACGTCGGTTGCCGTGTATGAGCACCGCGGCCCGGCCGAACGCGTCAATGAGTCGGTCGGCCAGTTCATCGCCTGGCGGCAGCAAAGCGGGTTGTCGCCCAAGGAGCGCAGCCGCACCTTCGGCATCGCCTACGACAACCCCGACACGACGCCGCCGGAACAATTCCGCTTCGACATTGCCGGCGAAGTGCAGGCCGAGGTGCCGCCCAATGCGCAGGGCGTCGTCACCAGGCAGATTCCCGGCGGCCGCTGCGCGCGGGTGCGCCATGTCGGTTCGCATACCCGCATCGGCGAGAGCATCTACCCGCTGTATCGCGAGTGGCTACCGGCATGCGGCGAGGAACTGCGCGACTTTCCGCTGTATTTTCAATATCTGAATCTGCTGCCGGAAACGGCGGAAGCCGATCTTCTGACGGACATCTATCTGCCGTTGAAGTAGCCGATTGCACTGCCCGCTAGCCACCGGGGGGGCCGGGCAGCGGCACGGCTTACCCCAGCCGGGCGATGCGCCGTGCCGCTTCGTCGATGTGCCGGTCCAGCGCGGCGATGCAGGGCTGGAAGCGCGGCGAGAAGGCGGCGGTGTCGCTGAGCCGGGCGAAGAAATTCTCGGCCAGTTGCAGCGCCTGCCGCCAGGTATCGGCATCGACGGTGGCGATCAGGGCAGCCGGTGCCAGTGTATCGACGAGCGCGCCGCCAGCGCGCGGGGCAAAGCCCATGGGCAGCACGTCGTAAGCCGGCGCCAACTGGTACGGGCGGCCGTGGCGGCTGACGAAGGACAGGTTGCCGGCGTGCATGTCGGTATTGCCGATCAGCGTGCCGAAGGCCCACAGCAGCGCCGCACCGGCAACAGCGCCCGCCTCGACCTGACCGCCGGCGGCCAGGCGGGCGACCAGCGATGGCCAAGGCGCGGCGGCGTCGCCGACGAATTCGGCGTCGAGCGCGCGCAGCGAAAAGACGCCGACGCGCCCCAATTGCCCGACGCGGTCGAAGCGCGGCACTTCCAGGAAGCGCTGGCCGGCGAAATCGAAGATTTCGCTGGCGACACCGAGTACCGCCAGCGCCAGATGCTCGGCCAGCAGTAGGTCGCGCCAGCGTTCGCTGACCGGGTTGTCGTCCGCCGCCGAAAATTTCACCAGCACATGGCCGCGCTCGCTATAGGCGCAGAACTTCGGCTGCTCGCCGCCGGCCGACGAGCCAGGCAGTTCGCCGGCGCTGGCGGCGCGCGCCAGTGCCGGATAGCTCGTCGCCCGGTCGACCGGCTGCGGGGCCGGCATGGCCAGAAAGCGCTCGCGCGCCGCTTCGCCGATGAGCAGGTTGCCGATGGCGTCATGGCCCTGCGCCAGCAGCGCCTGCAGGACGTCGGTGTCGCTCCACTGCTCCGGGTTATTCGGCAGGCCGAGGCCGGCCGCGTGGGCCGCGGCATAGGCGCGGCCGAGATAGCCCTGCGGCCGCATGTCGAACAGCCACCAGGGCAGGCCGTCGCTGTGCAGTGTGACGCCATCGGCCTGCAGCATGACGAACCCAGACGGCCGCACCGGCTGCAGCCGGCCAAGCTCACGAATCTGCCCCTCGTCGCTGACCCGGAACACCGGCGCAGCGACTGCCGCCCGGCCGGCATCGCGCAGCGCGTACTGAATAGCCGGCCCGGCACCAATACGAACCACCTCGTCAGCCAGCACCGCCAGCGCCCGCGACACCGTCGGCTGGCTGATCCCCGTCTTTTCAACGAGTTGCCGCGCGCTCAAGGGTCCTTGAGCGAGCAGCAGGCGAATGGCGTCGGCGTGCCGCGACATGATTTGAATGGATCAATGAATAAATAAACGAATAGCTATTCTAGACAGCCAATGGCCAGGCGTCACGAAATCCTGGCTGGCAAAGCCATCTTCCTTCGATAAACCGCCGTGGGTGGGCTGTCCTGAAAATGCAATTAGTATAATCTGGCGCGATGCTGAATCACGGGCAGGTCAGCCTTGCAACTTCTGACAGGGGGAAGTGAAATGAGCCAGGAACAAGCACGCGAGCCCGTGCAGGCGCTGATCGATAGCCGGATTTTTGTCTTGCGGGGGCAGCGGGTGATGCTCGATAGCGATCTCGCAGAACTCTATGGCGTCGAAACCCGGGTGCTGGTTCAGGCGGTAAAGCGCAACCGGGAGCGCTTTCCCGAAGACTTCATGTTTAATCTGGAAAATCATGAGCTTACGGCTTTGAGATCACAAATTGTGATCTCAAACGGCAGGCGGGGCGGTCGCCGAACCGCACCATATGCCTTTACCGAACAAGGCGTCGCCATGCTCTCGTCGGTGCTGAACAGCCCGCGTGCCATAGCGATCAACATCGAGATCATGCGCACCTTCGTGCGTGTCCGCGAATTGGCCAATACCCACGGCGAACTGGGCGAGCGCCTCAATGAACTGGAGGAGAAAACCGAAGCCCTGGCCCTCCAGCAGGAGAATTTCGCGCACACCACCCGCGCTCAGCTCAAGCAGGTATTCGAGGCGATTCGTCAGTTGATGACCCCGCCGGAACCCAGCAAGCGGCCCATCGGCTTCGTGCAGCCAGCAGACGAAGCCGGAAAGCCGAAAGCAATCAAAGAAAGGCGTGAATGATCGACGGCGATCCATTACGCCGGGAACGATTCTCTCCTGGGGTTGGTTGTTGCTCGCGCTCCATAGCAGACAATCGATCCCTGTGCAGATATGCTTTAGGTGTTTTGAATGCCATCGTCCGCGAAAATTGAGCTTGGCCCGTTTTGCCTTCGTTAGGTTATCGATTGATAAGGAAACCAGCATTGGATGGTCGCCATATCATTCAAAAACTTAAAAGCGATTAATTCGCCTGCGTATTTCTAAGAATAGCGCTGAAATCTCTATGCATGAATAACTGTTAGGTGCCAGCCCTGTGCTCTCTGAAAAAATTTTAGATTGGTTAGCTTCAACTGGTTTCCCTCTTGAGATGGAAGCTGCTTTTGCATTCCGTGAGGCGGGCTTTTTTGTGAGGCAATCTGCGGTACTCCCTGACCCACAATCAGACAAAGGCCGAGAAATTGATGTCCTGGCAAATGACCCAGACCTGATTGGCGTAATCGATATCTCATTTGTTGTTGAGTGCAAGTCATCTCAAAACCCGTGGGTTGTCTTTACCTCCGAAGATGCATTTTCTCTGTACAACCGCGTGCATGCTTTCGCCATGACTTCTGGGGCTGCAAAACGGGCACTCTCAGAGCGATGCGGAAATGACTGGTGGAAGAAATGGATTGATCGTTCAGAGCATGGGGGATACGGCTTTCGACAAGCGCTGAGAAAAGAAGCAGATCCTGCCTACGCAGCTGCAATTGGCGCGGTAAAGGCTTGCCATGGCATAGCGCAAGATCGTTCTTCGTCCTCCATCCCCCTTCTTGCATTTGCTTTTCCCGTCATTGTTGTCGACTCTCCGTTATTTGAATGCTCCAGAAATTCTGATGGAACATTGAAACTCGCAGAGGTTCCGATTAGCGAATTCTTGTTCTCCGCCCACATTCCCGAAAATATCGGTTGCTCCGTGAAAGTGGTGACGAGAGCTCATCTACCCATCTTCGCAAAGTGGGCAAGAGAATTAACTAGTGCGATCCGAGACGAGTTTCAGGATGAAGAAGACAGTGCATTTGGCTCTTCTGAGATCTAACCTCAAGCATCTGCCAGTCTGCTTGTCCAGTCCCACAGCTTCCACTGGGGGGCGATAGCTGCTCCAAGACAAAGGCAGTAAATCCCCCGTTTCGCTTCCCCGTATTCCCCAGTGCTATCGGGAGTTTGCAAACGCCCTGTCACCGGATTGCGCCAGCTTGTTCTGAAGTCATTGCCTTCTCCCCGCCCCCCGGCTACCATCGCCCGGCGTTGTCCGTTTTGGCGCGCCTGACTTGATAGAGGTTTGGATGTTGGAGCTTGCCGTCATCCGGTAACCCCTTTCCCTGCAGCCGCAGGGGATTGAGGTTATCGGGATCGAAAGACCGGGCAGACCACCCGCAGGTGGTTTGCCGTTTCTGTTCGTTCAGATGACGCCAATGGAAGACCAACATGAGCATTTCCAAACCGATGGCCGCGCCTTTGTCCGCGCCGGCCGACCCATCCACTTTTTCTGCTGCCGACGGCCAGGAAACCCCTGTGCCTTGCGGCCCGGACGAGGCGATTGCCCGGGTGACGGCGGTCGACCGTGACCAGTACCTGATCCGCAACGCTACCGGCGAAATCCCGGCCCGGCTTGCCGGGCGGGCGGCCTACACAAGTGCTTCCCCCGTCGATTTGCCCTGCGTGGGCGACTGGCTGCGGGTCAGGATGCACGACGACGGCGCCCACGCCAGCATCCTGGCGGTACTGCCGCGCCGCTCCTTCCTGCGCCGGAAGCGGCCGGGCAGCGCGGTCGAGTTCCAGATGATCGCTGCCAATATCGACCTGGCCTTCATCGTCCAGTCCTGCCACTTCGATTTCAATGTGCGCCGGCTGGAGCGTTACCTGGTGCTGACCAGCGAGGGAGGGATCGAGCCCGTCGTCGTGCTGACCAAGACTGACCTGATCGCCACGGCGGAGCTGGAGCAGCTCATCGCGCAGATCCGCCAGGCCGGTATAGTCACCCGCATCGTCGCGCTGAGCAACGTCAGCGGCAAGGGCATAGCGGCGATCCGCGAGCTGATCCAGCCCGGCCAAACCTGCTGCCTGCTCGGCTCGTCCGGAGTCGGCAAGACGACGCTGCTCAATCGACTACTCGGTGACGAGGGTTTGGCGACCGGCGCGGTCAGCCAGTCCGGCGAAGGTCGGCACACGACGACGCGCCGCCAGCTTATCCCGTTGCCGGGCGGTGCCAGCCTGATCGACATGCCGGGCATGCGCGAACTGGGCATGCTCGATGTCAGCGAGGGCATCGCCGACAGCTTTGCCGACATCCGGGCGCTGGCGCGCGATTGCCGCTTCGCCGACTGCACGCACGAGCGCGAGCCGGGTTGTGCCATCCAGCGCGTCATCGCCGAGGGCGAAGTGGACGCCGAGCACTTCCGCAACTACCAGAAGCTGCTGCGGGAATCGGCGTTTCACGAGATGTCCCTGCACGAGAAACGCGACAAGGATCGGGCCTTCGGCAAGCTGGTGCGCGCCGCCGGCAAGGCCAGGGGGCGGCGGCACGAGTATTGAGGTCTGATGGGAGCGAAGGCGGGCTACTTGTCCGCCTTGTCCTCAGCAGCCGTCAGCGGCCTTGCCGCCGCTGACGGATCGTTTTCGTCCGGCTCGATGCCCCAGTCGCCCCAGGTGTACCAGTCGTCGCCGAGCATTTCGGCGGGGTGCATGGTGCGGCCGGAGCCGTTGCCGCATTGCAGGTCGCGGGCCGCACAGTATTTGTCGCAGCCCCAGCAGATGCGCTCGGGGTGCTTGGGGTGGAGCGGGAAGCGCCTGGCCATCGCTCCCCCTCATTACAGCAGCGGCGCCAGCCAGCGTTCGGCTTCCTTGACGTCCATGCCCTTGCGCGTCGCCCAGTCTTCCAGTTGATCGCGGCCGATCTTCGGGATGGCGAAGTACTTGGCGCCCGGGTGGCCGATGTAGAAACCGGAGACGGCGGCGGCTGGGGTCATGGCGCAGGATTCGGTCAGGCCCATGCCGATCGCCGGCGCGTCGAGCAGGGCGAACAGTTCGCGCTTGGCGGTGTGGTCGGGGCAGGCCGGGTAGCCGGGGGCGGGGCGGATGCCGGTATAGGCTTCGGCGATCAGCGCATCGTTGTCGAGCTTTTCGTCCTTGGCGTAGCCCCAGTAGTGAGTGCGTACTTGCGCGTGCAGCCACTCGGCGGCGGCTTCGGCAAAGCGGTCGGCCAGGGCCTTCAACATGATCGCCGAGTAGTCGTCGTGGGCGGCTTCGAAGGCGGCGACGCGATTGTCGATGCCAAGGCCGGCGGTGACGGCGAAGGCGCCGGCGTAGTCGTTTTCACCGACGAAATCGGCGAGCGCGGTGTTGAAACGCCCGGCCGGTTGCTTGATCTGCTGGCGCAGGCCGACCCAGCGGGTGGCCTCGACGCTACGCGATTCGTCGGTGTACAGCACGATGTCCTCGTTGTCGCCGCGGGCCGGGTAGAGGCCGAAGACGGCACGGGCAGTCAGCCATTTTTCAGCGACGATTTTCGCCAGCATCGCCTGCGCATCGTGGAACAACTGGCGGGCGGTTTCGCCGACCACATCGTTGTTGAGGATGGCCGGGTAGCGGCCGGCCAGGTCCCAACTCTGGAAGAAGGGCGACCAGTCGATGTAGGGGACGAGGTCGGCAAGCGGGATGTCCAGCGTCTGGCGCCCGAGTTGGGCCGGTTTGACCGGCGTGTACTGCTCGTTCCATGTGAAACGGTTGGCGCGGGCGTCGGCCAGGCTGACCAGCGTCGCGCCCTTGCGGCCGGCGTGCTCGGCGCGCACGGTTTCGTACTCGGCGGCGATTTCGGCAACGTAGCCGGCCTTCTGGTCGGTCGACAGCAGCTTGGTGGCGACGCCGACGGCGCGCGAGGCGTCCGGTACGTAGACCACCGGGCTGTCGGTGTTGGTGGCGATCTTGATCGCGGTGTGGGCGCGGCTGGTCGTCGCGCCGCCGATCAGCAGCGGCTGGTTCATGCCGAGGCGTTTCATCTCGCCGGCGACGTGGGCCATTTCTTCCAGCGACGGGGTGATCAGGCCGGAGAGGCCGATGATGTCCACCTTGTGTTCGAGCGCCGCCTTGAGGATGTTGTCGCAAGGCACCATGACGCCGAGGTCGATGACGTCGTAGCCGTTGCAGCCCAGCACCACGCCGACGATGTTCTTGCCGATGTCGTGCACGTCGCCTTTAACGGTTGCCATCAGGATCTTACCCTTGGAGCCGAGGCCGGTGCGGGCCTTTTCGGCTTCGATGTAGGGCAGCAGGTGGGCGACCGCCTGCTTCATGACGCGCGCCGATTTGACCACCTGCGGCAGGAACATCTTGCCGGCGCCGAACAGGTCGCCGACGACGTTCATGCCGCTCATCAGCGGGCCTTCGATGACCGCCAGCGGCGGCTTGCCTTCGTTTTCCAGCTTGACGCGGACTTCCTCGGTATCGGCGACGACGAAATCGGTGATGCCCTTGATCAGCGCGTGTTCGAGGCGCTTCTCGACCGACTGCTCGCGCCAGCTCAGGTCCGGGCCACTGTCCTTGGCCTTGCCTTCCTTGACCGTCTGCGCGAAATCGACCAGCGCCTCGCCGGCACCGGGGTTCTTGTTGAGGACAACATCCTCGACCTTGGCGCGCAGTTCCGGCTCCAGGTCGTCGTACACGCCGAGCATGCCGGCGTTGACGATGCCCATGGTCATGCCGTTTTTAATGGCGTGGTAGAGGAAGACGGTGTGGATCGCTTCGCGCACCGGGTCGTTGCCGCGGAAGCTGAAGGAGACGTTGGAAACGCCGCCGGAAATGTGCGCGTGCGGCAGGTTCTCCTTGATCCAGCGCACCGATTCGATGAAATCGACGGCGTAGTTGTCGTGTTCCGGGATGCCGGTGGCGATGGCGAAGATGTTCGGGTCGAAGATGATGTCTTCGGCCGGGAAACCCATGCCGGTGAGCAGTTCGTAGGCCTTGCCGCAAATCTCGATCTTGCGTTCGTAGGTGTCGGCCTGGCCCTTTACGTCGAAGGCCATGACGATGACGGCGGCGCCGTAGCGGCGGGCCAATTTCGCCTGTTCCAGGAACTTGGCTTCGCCTTCCTTCATCGAGATCGAATTGACGATGCCCTTGCCCTGGATGCACTTGAGGCCGGCCTCGATGACTTCCCACTTCGACGAGTCGATCATGATCGGCACGCGCGAGATGTCCGGTTCCGAGGCGATCAGCTTGAGGAACTTGTCCATCGCGGCGAGCGAATCGAGCATCGCCTCGTCCATGTTGATGTCGATCACCTGGGCGCCGTTCTCGACCTGCTGGCGGGCGACGGCGAGCGCGTCGTCGAAGCGGCCTTCGAGGATCATCCGGGCGAAGGCGCGCGAACCGGTGACGTTGGTGCGTTCGCCGACGTTGACGTAGAGGGAATCGGCGGTGACGTTGAAGGCTTCCAGCCCGGAGAGGCGCAGCGCCGGTTCAACGAGCGGTATTTTGCGCGGGGTGACCGTCGCAACACGTTGCGCGATGGCGCGGATGTGATCGGGCGAGGTGCCGCAGCAGCCGCCGACGATATTGACGATGCCGCGTTCGGCCCAGCCGGCGATCTCGTCGGCCAGTTGTTCCGGGGTTTCGTCGTAGCCGCCGAAGGCATTGGGCAGCCCGGCGTTCGGGTGGGCCGAGACGTAGCAGTCGCAGACGCGCGACAGTTCCTCGACGTACTGGCGCAGCTCGCTGGCACCGAGCGCGCAGTTGAGACCAAAGCTCAAGGGCTGGACATGGCGCAGCGAGTTCCAGAAAGCCTCGGCGGTCTGCCCGGACAGCGTGCGCCCGGAGGCGTCGGTGATCGTGCCCGAGATCATCACCGGCCAGCGGCGGCCGGCGATGTCGAAGTATTTCTCGATGGCGAACAACGCGGCCTTGGCGTTGAGCGTGTCGAACACGGTTTCGACGAGCAGGATGTCGGCGCCGCCCTCGATCAGGCCGGTGGTGGCTTCGAAATAGTTGGCGACCAGCTCGTCGAAGTTCACGTTGCGGTAGCCGGGGTCGTTGACGTCGGGCGAGATCGACGCGGTGCGCGAGGTCGGGCCGAGGACGCCGGCGACGAAGCGCGGCTTGGCCGGGTTGTGGGCGGTGAATTCGTCGCACAGGCGGCGGGCCAGTGCGGCGCCTTCGAAGTTCAGCTCGTAGACCAGTTCGGTCAGGTTGTAGTCGGCCTGCGAGACGGCGGTCGAATTGAAGGTGCAGGTTTCCAGGATGTCGGCGCCGGCTTCCAGGTACTCGCGGTGGATGCCGCCGATGATGTCCGGGCGGGTCAGCACCAGCAGGTCGTTGTTGCCCTTGAGGTCGTGCGGGTGATCCCTGAAGCGCTCGCCGCGGTAATCCTTCTCCTGCAGGCCGTGGCGCTGGATCATCGTGCCCATCGCGCCGTCGAGGACGAGCAGGCGTTGTTCGAGCAGGGCGTGGAGTTCGGTGGAGCGGTCGGGCTGGATCATGGATTACCTCGGCAAAGCACCGGTGACGCCGCCAAAAGCGAACGGCGCAGCAAACCGGCGAGTGGAACAGGGTTTGCGAGCGCCGTTGATCGTTGCCGAGCCTGGCCCTCGTCAGATAGGTCGCAGCGCTCCTCGGCAGGAGGCGAAGTGTAGCCGTCGACGGCGCGAAAGCCAAGTTTTCCCTGCAAAAACAGTCGCTCAGCCCAGCGGCTCGCAGCGCAGCCAGACGGTGAACACGGCGCCGCCGCTGTCCGGGCAGTCGACGGTGATGCGGCCGTCGTAGCGTTCGACCAGCGACTTGCTGACCCACAGGCCGAGACCGTGGCCGCCCGGCTTGTGGGCGGTGAAGAAGGGCTCGAACAGGTGTTCGCGCTCGGCTTCGGGGATGCCCGGGCCGGAGTCGGCGACGCTCAGGCGCAGGCCGATCGGCATGTCGGCTTCGTCCCATTCCTCGGCGCGCAGGCGCAGGCGGCCGCCGTCGGGCATGACCTGGATCGCGTTGGCGAGCAGGTTGATCATCACCTGCTGCAACTCGTTCTTGTTGCAGGTGACCAGCCGGTTGGTGCCGATTTCCTGTTCGATCGAGATGTTGCCCTTGCGCAGCAAGTGGCCGACCAGCAGCAGGCAGTCGTGGATCAACTGGCTGGCATTGACCGGTTCGAGGTAGCCGACGTATTCCTGCGGACGGGCGAACTGCAGCAGCTTGGTGACGATCAGGCGGATGCGGTGCACCTGGTCAAGGATCAGCCGGAATTCGGGTTCGACCGGTTTGGCTTGCGCGCCGAGCAGTTCGCGGGCGAGTTCGAGGTTGCCCTGGATGACGGCGATCGGATTGTTGATTTCGTGGGCGACGCCGGCGGTCAATTGGCCGATGGCGGCCATTTTCTCGTTGGTGATCAGCTTGCCCTGGGTCGAGCGCAGGTTGGCCAGTGCTTCTTCCAGTTCGGTGGTGCGTTGCGCCACCTTGCCGTCGAGCGACTCGCCCCAGCGTTGCAGGGCCAGCGCCTGGGCCTGCTGGCGTTCCAGCAGGCGGTCGAAATGGCGGGCCAGTTCGCCGATTTCGTCTGCGTTGTCGATCGGGCCGACGCGGGCCTCGGTGTGGCCGGCCTCGATCGCGTTCATCGTCGTGTGCATCCTCTCGATCGGCCGGAAGATGCGGCGCGCCCAGAGCACCGCGAAGATCGCGGCGATCAGCATGGCCAGCGCGAAGAGGGCGACGATGCCGACGAAGGCGGATTTCTTGGCGGCGACGAAAGGTGTTTCGAGGAAGCCGACGTAGAGCATGCCGACCCGCTCGCCGCGGCTGTCGAGCAGCGGCCGGTAGCCGGAGTAGTACCAATCCTGGACGACGAAGGCGCGGGCTAGCCAGGTTTCGCCGCGGCCGAGCACGCTATCGCGCACCGCCTGCGAGACGCGCGTGCCGATCGCCCGCTCGCCCTCGAACAGGCGGACGTTGGTGGCGATGCGCACGTCGCCGAGGAACAGCGTCGCGGTGCCGACGCTGTCGAGCAGCTTGTCGTCGGGATAGACGATTTCGTTGAGGTGGTCGATGAATTCGAGGTTGCCGTTGAGCAGCACGCCACCCGCCAGCACGCCGAGCAGGCGACCTTGGGCGTCATGGATCGGGGCGGCGCTGTGCACGACCAGGCCGCGCTCTTCGACGGCGGCCTGGCTGGGTTGGGCGTTGCGGGTCGGTAGCAGCGGTAGGCGCGCGCGCTGGGCGAGCGCCGGGTCGATCGTCGCCAGTTGCTCGGCGCTGAAAACGTCGTTGACGGTGCCCGCCTTGTCCTTGAGGGCGTCGGCGACGACCGGCCAGTCGCCCAGGCAGGGGGCTTTCGGGCGGCCGTGGGCGCAAGCGTTGCGGTCGAGCAGGAGCAGGAAATCGAGCCGCAGGCGCTGGCGTTCGCTGTTCAACCAGTGGTCCAGCTGCGATTGCGGCAGGTTGAGCCGGGCGGCCAGCCGCGCCGAGCCGGCCAGGCCCTCGACGGCGGTGCCGATGCCGGCGCTGACGCGTTCGTAGTAGCTGTTGGCGCTGACCAGGTCGGCGCCGACCTTGGCCACCAGCAGGCGGTCGAGAAAGCTGCTGCCCCAATTGACCAGCGTCACCAGCAGCAGCGGCAGGACGACGCCGAGCGGCAGCAGCGCCAGGCCGATCAGCCGTCTGCGGATCGACTGGCGCGGCGCGCCGGCGTTCACTCGCAGCCCCAGGCGCTGCACTTGCGGTCGAGCGTCTTGCGCGAGATGCCGAGCCGGCGCGCGGCTTCCGATTTGTTGCCCTGGCAGGCGCCTAGCATGGCCAGGATGTGGCGCTTCTCGACCGCTTCCAGCGATTCGCCGGAGGCCTGGCTGGCGTCGTCGGCGCTGCCTTCGTCTTCGTCCGGGCCGAGGTCGAACCAGCCGAGGATCAGCGAGCGCTCGATGAAATTGCGCAGTTCGCGGACGTTGCCCGGCCAGTCGTAGGCCGCCATGCGGGCGAGCACGCGCGGGCTCGGTTCGAGCGGCGGCACGTTCAGCGCCTGGGCCATGCCGGCGATGAAATGCTGACCGAGCAGGGCGATGTCGTCGGGGCGTTCGCGCAGCGGCGGAAGGCTGACTTCGACGACCTGCAGCCGGTAGTAGAGGTCCTGGCGGAAACGGCCGTTGGCGACGTCCTGCTTGAGGTCGCGGTTGGTGGCAGCGATGACGCGCACGTCGACCGGGATTTCCTGTTCCGAGCCGACCGGGCGGATGCGCCGCTCCTCGAGCACGCGCAGCAGCTTGGCCTGGGCGGCAGCGGGCATTTCGGCGATTTCGTCGAGGAACAGCGTGCCGCCCTGGGCGTAGTAGAAGAGACCTTCGCGGGTGCTCTGGGCGCCGGTGAAGGCGCCCTTGATGTGGCCGAACAGTTCGGACTCGATCAGTTCGGCGGCGATCGCGGCGCAATTGATCGGCACGAAGGGGCCGGCGTGGCGGGCGCTCATCCGGTGCAGGGCGCGCGCGGCGACCTCCTTGCCGGTACCGGATTCGCCGGTGACGAGGACGGTCGCGTTGGTCGGCGCGATGCGCTTGAGGCGCTCGCAGACGGTCTGCATGGCGTCGGACTCGCAGATGACGCCGTCGATCGCCGTCGATCTTTCCTCGATCTCGCGGCGCAGCACGAAATTCTCCCGGCGCAGGCGCGAACGCTCGAAGCAGCGGGCGACGCCGTTGAGCATCTGGGCGACCGAGAAGGGCTTGAGCAGGAAATCCGAAGCACCGGCGCGCAGCGCGTTGATGGCGGTGTCGAGGTCGGCGTAGGCGGTGATCAGGATGACGTCGCCGACGAAGCCGTCGTCGCGCAGTTCGTGCAGCCATTCGATGCCGGAGCGGCCGGGCAGCGAGATGTCGAGGACGATCAGGTCGTAGAGCCGGCGGCGCAATTGGGGAATCGCCTGCTCGACGCTGCCGGCGGTGTCCACCTGGCCGTAGCGCTGGGCCAGCGCGCGCTGCAGGAAGCTGATCATTCCCGGTTCGTCGTCGACGACGAGGATGGTGAAGGGTTGCTGGGGGGCGGCCGCGGGGGCGTCGGCCGGGGATTTGTCGTCCATGTTTTTCTCCGCGTAGCGCGCATGATCGCAAAGCAGCGGCCGGTGACGCAAACGCAGGCGACCGCCGGCCGTCGTTGCCGCTCGCCGGTTCTGGCGGAGGCCGCCGGTCGACCGGGTAAAATCGCGCTTTTCCACCGGGACAAGCCGCCATGAGCTTCGCCAAACTCGGCCTCCTGCCGCCGCTCACGCAAACCCTCGCCGATCTCGGCTACGCGGTGCCGACGCCGATCCAGCAACAGGCCGTGCCGGCGGTGCTGGCCGGGCGCGACGTGCTGGCCGCGGCGCAGACCGGCACCGGCAAGACCGCCGCCTTCGTCCTGCCCCTGTTGCAGATGCTGGCCGCCACGCCGGCCACCGGCCCGGCGCCGCGCGCCGTCGTCCTGGTGCCGACGCGCGAACTCGCCGAGCAGGTGCTGGCCAGTTGCCAGCGCTACGGCGCCGGCCTGCCGCTGCGCAGCTACGCGCTCTACGGCGGTGTCAGCCACGGCCCGCAACTGACCGCGCTGCGCGACGGCGTCGATCTGCTGGTGGCGACGCCGGGGCGGCTGATCGACCTGTTCGGCAAGGGCGAGCTGCGCCTGCGCGAAGTCCGCCATATCGTCCTCGACGAGGCCGACCGCATGCTCGACCTCGGCTTCGCCGACGACCTGGCGACCGTCTTCCAGGCGCTGCCGCGCGAGCGCCAGGTGCTGCTGTTCTCGGCCACCTTCGCCGACGCGGTGCGGGCGCTGGCCCAAGCGCGCCTGCGCAAGCCGCTGAGCATCGAGGCGACGCCACGTAACACGGCGGCGCGGACGATCCGCCAGTGGGTGGTGCCGGTCGACAAGAAGCGCAAGCCCGAGCTATTCCTGTTCATGTGGCGCGACCGCGGCTGGCAGCAGGTGCTGGTCTTCGTCAAGACCAAGCTGGGCGCCGACGAACTGGCCGAGCGCCTGCGCGGCAAGGGCATCGCCGCCGAGGCGATCCATGGCGACCGGCCGCAGGCCAGCCGTCAGGCAGCGCTGGCGGCGTTCAAGGCGGGTACGGTGGCGGTCCTTGTCGCCACCGACGTCGCCGCGCGCGGGCTGGACATCGACGGGCTGCCGCAGGTGGTCAATTTCGACCTGCCGCTGCAGGCCGAGGATTACGTGCACCGCATCGGCCGCACCGGGCGCGCCGGTGCCGCCGGCGAGGCAATCTCCTTCGTCTGCGCCGACGAGGCACCGCAACTGGCGGCCATCGAAGCCCTGCTGAAGAAGAAGCTCAGCCGCGACGAGGAACCGGGTTTCGAGCCGCGCCACCAGGTGCCGGCGACGCTCGGGGCGGCGCCGCCGCGCCGCCCGCCGCCGCTGGCCAAGGCCGGCGCCGGGCGGGGCAGGACGCCGGGCAACTGGGTTGGCTTCGACGAACGTCCCGCCCGCGGCGCCGGCCGGGGCCGGCCGGGTGGCGCCAAGGGCGGTCGCGGCGGACGCTAGGGCGTGTTCGCAGTAAGCAGCGTCCCGCAGAGTGCTGTGATGCCCTAGGTTGTCCCATTTTGTCCCGCGCGCGCTTTGCCGTTGGGACATTATGTCCATTCCGCCAAAGGGGATTTGTTTCACCGTATGGCGTCGATTTCATTTAGTTCAATGACTTGCCTGTCTTGGCACGGTCGTTGCCATGGTTTTTCCCCGTGGCCGCCAGGGCCGACCAGGAGGGAAGGACAAAATGAACATCAATCGACGGCAGTTTTTCAAGATTTCGGCGGCCAGCCTGAGCAGTTCCGGCCTCGTCGCGCTCGGCATGACGCCGACCGCCGCCCAGGCGGAAGTCCGCCAGTACAAGTTGTTCCGCGCCACCGAGACGCGCAACAACTGCACCTATTGCTCGGTCGGCTGCGGCATTCTGATGTACAGCCTGGGCGACGGCGCCAAGAACGCGAAGAAGAAGATCTTCCACGTCGAGGGCGACCCGGATCACCCGGTCAGCCGCGGCTCGCTGTGCCCGAAGGGGGCCGGCGTGCTCGACTTCATCCACAGCGAGCAGCGCCTCAAGTATCCGGAAGTGCGCGAGGCCGGCAGCAACGCATGGAAGCGCATCTCCTGGGATGAGGCGATCGAGCGCATCGCCCGCCTGATGAAGGACGACCGCGACGCCAACTTCATCGAGAAGAACGAGAAGGGACAACTGGTCAACCGCTGGACGACCACCGGCTTCCTCGGTTCGTCGGCGGCGAGCAACGAAACCGGCATCCTCGACGTCAAGTTCGCCCGCGCGCTGGGCATGGTGCACCTGGAGAACCAGGCCCGCCTCTGCCACGGCCCGTCGGTGGCCGGCCTGGCGCCGTCCTTCGGGCGCGGCGCGATGACCAACAACTGGGTCGATATCAAGAACGCCAACGTCATCCTGGTGATGGGCGGCAACCCGGCCGAGGCCCACCCGGTCGGCTTCAAGTGGGCGGTCGAGGCCAAGGTGCGCAACAAGGCCTACATGATGGTCGTCGATCCGCGCTTCAACCGCACCGCCGCCGTCGCCGACTTCTATTCGCCGATCCGTGCCGGTGCCGATGCCGCCTTCCTGCTCGGCGTCGCCAACTACCTGCTGGGCAACGACAAGATCCAGCACGAGTACGTCAAGGCCTACACCAACGCGCCGCTCATCGTGCGCGAGGACTACAAGTTCGAAGATGGCTTGTTCAGCGGCTATGACGCCGAGAAACGCAGCTACGACCGCTCCTCCTGGGCCTACGAACTGGGCGCCGACGGCTACGCGTTGCGCGACGAGACGCTGCAGCATCCGCGCTGCGTCTTCAACCTGCTCAAGAAGCACGTCGAGCGCTACACGCCGGAGATGGTCAGCAGCATCTGCGGCACGCCCAAGGAAGACTTCCTGCACGTCTGCGAGAAACTCGCTTCGACCTGCGTCCCGGACAAGACCACCAGCATCCTCTACGCGCTCGGCTGGACCCACCACGTCGGCGGCTCGCAGATGATCCGCGCCTCGGCCATCGTCCAGTTGCTGCTCGGCAACATCGGCATGCCCGGCGGCGGCATCAATGCGCTGCGCGGTCACTCCAACGTCCAGGGCTTCACCGACCTGGGCGTGCTCACCACAATGTTGCCGGGCTACCTGACGCTGCCCAACGAGAACCAGGAAACGCTGCAGATCTATCTCGAACAGCGCACGCCGAAGACCCTGGTCGACAAGCAGGTGAACTTCTGGAAGAACACGCCCAAGTTCATGGTCAGCTTCCTCAAGGGGATGTACGGCGACAAGGCCACGCCCGAGAACAACTTCGGCTACGACTGGCTGCCCAAGTGGGACCGCAGATACGACGTGATGGCCTTCGTCGAGCAGATGCACAAGGGCAAGGCCAACGGTTACATCGTCCAGGGTTTCAACGTGATCGCCGCCGCCGCGTCGTCGGGCAAGGTGCGCGAAGGCCTGGCCAAGCTCAAGTACCTGGTGGTGATGGACCCGCTGCAGACCGAAACCTCGTCGTTCTGGCAGAACCACGGCGAGTTCAACAACGTCAATCCGGCCGACATCCAGACCACGGTGTTCCGCCTGCCGTCGTCCTGCTTCGCCGAGGAGAACGGTTCGATCGCCAACTCCGGCCGCTGGCTGCAATGGCACTGGGCGGCGCAGACGCCGCCGCACGAAGCCTGGCACGACGGCCGCTTCCTCGGCACCCTGCTGATGAAGCTGCGCGAACTCTATGCCAAGGAAGGCGGCGTCTGCCCCGAGCCGCTGATGAACCTGGACTGGAACTACCACGATCCGAAGGACCCGCATCCGGAAGAGGTTGCCAAGCAGCTCAACGGCTACGCGCTGGCCGACCTGTTCGACGACAAGGGCAACCCGATTGCGAAAAAGGGCGAGTTGCTGTCGAGCTTCGCCCACCTGCGCGACGACGGCACGACGACCAGCCTGTGCTGGATCTACACCGGGCAATGGACGCAGGCCGGCAACATGATGGCCCGCCGCGACAATACCGACACCGGCCTCGGCAACACGCCGGGCTGGGGCTTCGCCTGGCCGGCCAACCGCCGCCTGCTGTACAACCGGGCTTCGGCCGATCCGTCCGGCAAGCCGTGGGATCCGAAGCGCAAGTTCCTGCACTGGGACGGCGTCAAGTGGAGCGGCGCCGACGTCCCCGACTATCCGCCGACGGCCGCGCCGGACAGCGGTGTCAGCCCGTTCATCATGCTCCAGGACGGCGTCGGCCACCTGTTCTCGATGGGCGCGATGACCGATGGGCCCTTCCCCGAGCACTACGAACCCGAGGAAAGCCCGATTCCGGCCAATCCGCTGCATTCGGGCAGCGGCAAGAGCCCGGTGGCGCGCGTGTTCAAGGACGACAGGGACAGTTTCGGCAGCCGCGAGGAGTTCCCCTACGTCGCCACCTCGTACTCGATCACCGAGATGTTCCGCCACTGGACCAAGCACTCGCTGCTCAACGCCATCGTCCAGCCCGAGCAGTTCGTCGAAATCAGCGAGAAGCTGGCGGCGAGCAAGGGCATCAAGGCCGGCGACCTGATCAAGGTGTCGAGCAAGCGCGGTCACATCCGCGGCAAGGCGGTGGTGACCAAGCGCGTGATGACGCTGCAGGTGGCGGGGCAGGAAGTCGAGCAGGTCGGCATCCCGGTGCATTGGGGCTTCGAGGGCACGGCGCGCAAGGGCTACCTGGCCAACACGCTGAGCCCGCGCGTCGGCGACGCCAACACCCATACGCCCGAATACAAGGCCTTCCTGGTCAACATCGAAAAGGCTTGAGGAAACCATCATGTCCATGCAATCCCAAGACATCATCCGGCGCTCGGCCACCTCGAGCCTGACGCCGCCGCCGCAAGTCCGCGACCACAAGCTGGAAGTCGCCAAGCTGATCGACGTTTCCGTGTGCATCGGCTGCAAGGGCTGCCAGGTCGCCTGCTCGGAGTGGAACGACATCCGCGACGAAGTCGGCCACAACCACGGCGTCTACGACAATCCGGTCGACCTCAGCGCCAAGAGCTGGACGGTGATGCGTTTCGCCGAACACCAGGACGAAGGTGGCCGCCTGCAGTGGCTGATCCGCAAGGACGGCTGCATGCATTGCGCCGATCCCGGTTGCCTGAAGTCCTGCCCGTCGCCCGGCGCGATCATCCAGTACGCCAACGGCGTCGTCGATTTCCAGTCCGAACAGTGCATCGGTTGCGGTTACTGCGTCACCGGCTGCCCGTTCAACGTGCCGCGGATCAACAAGGACGACAACAAGGCCTACAAGTGCACGCTGTGCTCGGACCGCCTGGCCGTCGGCCAGGAGCCGTCCTGCGTCAAGACCTGCCCGACCGGTGCCATCCAGTTCGGGACCAAGGAAGACATGAAACTGGTCGCCGAGGACCGGGTCAAGGACCTCAAGGAACGCGGCTTCGCCAATGCCGGCCTGTACGACCCGCAAGGGGTGGGCGGCACGCACGTCATGTACGTGCTGCATCACGCCGACCGGCCCGAGCTGTACAGCGGCCTGCCGGCGAATCCGGCGATCAGCCCGCTGGTCTCGATCTGGAAGGGCGTCACCAAGCCGCTGGCGACGCTGGCGCTGGCCGGCATCGCGCTGGGCAGCCTGTTCCACTACGTGACCAAGGGTCCGAATGAGGTTTCCCGCGAAATCGAGGAAGAAATCGAAGCCGAAGACAAGGAGGCAGCAAAATGATCCGCGATCCCAAGGACCTCAAGCGCTACAACGCATCCGAGCGGGCCAACCACTGGCTGATCGGCATCAGCTTCATCCTCCTGGCGCTGTCCGGACTGGCTTTCTTCCACCCGGCCTTCTTCCCGCTGACGCAATTGTTCGGCGGGCCGGTCTGGGCGCGCATCATCCATCCCTACCTCGGGGTGATCATGGCCTTGGCCTTCCTGGTCATCTTCTTCCGCTTCAAGCACCTGAACAAGATGACGCCGGCCGACAAGGAATGGCTGGCCAAGGCCAAGAACATGGTCGACGGCAACGACCACGACATGCCGGAGCAGGGCAAGTACAACGGCGGGCAGAAGGTGATGTTCTGGGCGCTCGCCGTGTGCATGCTGCTGATGGCGGTGTCGGGCCTGCTCATCTGGCGCGCCTGGTTCGGTTTCGACATCACGCTGGTGCGGCTGGGGGCGGTGGTTCACGCCGCTGCCGGGGCGGTGATGATCGGCCTGATCATGGTGCACGTCTATGCCGCGATCTGGGTCAAGGGCACGATCCGCGCCATGTGGTACGGCACGGTCACCCGCGCCTGGGCCAAGCAGCATCATCGCGGCTGGTACCGCCAGGTCACCGGCAAGTAAGCCGCGCCTTTGCAGCGATTGTTTACCTTGCGTTATCGGGGCTCTGCAGGTTTTCCTGCATCCCCGCTTTTTTGGCAAAACGGATAGCGCCATGAGTCTGCGGAATTTGAGCCTTGCCGACACCGGCTCGGAAGAGGAAATGCCGGCGGTTGTCAGCACCGGCGTGCATCGTCTGCGCGGCGATGCCTGGTCGGCAACGAGCGACGACCTGATTGAAGAAGTTCCGGTCGCGCTCGTCTACAACGGCATCTCGCACGCCGTGATGCTCGCCTCGCCGGCTGACCTGGAGGATTTTGCGCTCGGTTTCAGCCTCTCGGAGGGCATCCTCAGGCGCCCGGGCGAGCTGTACGACATCGAGATCAATAGCGCCTGCGATGGCATCACGCTCGATCTGAGCATCGCCCACGAACGTTTCGCAGGGCTCAAGGAGCGGCGGCGCCAGCTCGCCGGTCGTACCGGCTGCGGCTTGTGCGGCGTCGATAGCCTGGCCGCCCTGCCGGCCATGCCGCAATCCGTCCCGCCGGGCGCGGGCGGCATCTCGCTCGCCGCCATCCGCGAAGCGCTGCGCCAGTTGCCGCACTGCCAGACCCTGCGCCAGCGCTGTGGTTCGGCGCATGCGGCGGCCTGGGCCGATGAGCAGGGCAACATCGTCTGCGTGCGCGAGGATGTCGGTCGGCACAATGCGCTCGACAAGCTGATCGGCGCCTTGGCGCGCGGCAAGGTGGCGAGCGCCGGACAGGGCTTCGTCGTGGTCACCAGCCGGGCCTCCTACGAAATGGTCCAGAAAACGGCCAGCGCCGGCTTGTCGGCGCTGGTCGCGGTTTCCGCGCCGACCGCGCTGGCGGTCCGCCAGGCCCGCGCCGCCGGCCTGCTGCTGGCAGGTTTTGCGCGCGCCGAAGGGCTGGTCGTTTATGCTGGCGCCGAACGCCTGTGCGGCGACGGGGTCGGCCCGGCGCCGGCCATCCTGATGTAACCCGAGAAAACACATGCAATTTTCCCCGCAAACCCTGCCTTCAACCGACGATTACCCGAGCCTGCTGCGTCCGGGAACCAGCGTCTTCGCCCGCCGGGCCAGCCGCCTGCGCACGCTGGCCGGCGCCTCGCCGGCAGCCGACTGGCTGAATCGCCTGGCACTGCTGTGCGACGCGCAGCAGACGGCGTTCGACGCGCTGGGCGACCTCGGCCTGCGCTTGCCGGCCGGTTTTGACTGGCAGCAGGCCGCGGTGGCCGGTCGCCAGAAGGAAATCGAAGCGGCGTGGCCGGCGATCTACCCGCAACTGGCCGGCGCCATGGCCGCCGCGGGCGTTGCCGTCGCTGACCTGGAAGCGGCCAAGGCCAGCCTGCCGGCAGTGCGCGCCTTGCTCGAGGGCGAGGCCGAGGCCGCCTTGCGGGCGCCGAGCGAAGCGGTGCTCGCCGCCGCGCTGCAGGTGGTGTGGACGCGCTTCGCCCAGGGGCTGGACGTGCCGGCCGGCAAGGTCTTGCTGGCCGAACGCGGGCATTGCCCGTGCTGCGGCAGCTTGCCGCTCGGCAGCATCGTCTTTGCCGGGCCGGGCCGGGGCGGCGCCCGCTATCAGGAATGCAGCCTGTGCGCGACGCGCTGGAACGCGGTGCGCGCTCGTTGCACCTTGTGCGACGATCCGGGCGTGGTCGCCTACCTCGGCATCGAGGACGCCTTTCCGGCGGTCCGCGCCGAGGCCTGCGAACACTGCAAGGGCTACAGCAAGCTCTATTTCCAGGACAAGGACCTCGCCGTCGATCCGCTCGCCGACGATCTGGCGAGCCTCGCGCTCGATGTCCTGGTCGGCGAACAGGGCTATGCCAGAGGCGGGCCGAATCCCTTCCTGCTGCTCGGCGGGAATGCTGAACCGGACTGAAACGAAGGCTGGGTGAATGCACAACAAATGCTCACCTGAGCGCTCCCGGATCACCGGCGTCGTCCTGGCCGGCGGTCTCGGCCGGCGCATGGGCGGCGTCGACAAGGGCCTGCAGGAACTCGACGGGCGGCCGCTGGTGGCGCACGTGATTGCCCGGCTGGCGCCGCAGGTGGGCAGCCTGCTGATCAACGCCAACCGCAATACCGAGCGTTACGCCGCCTTCGGCTATCCGGTGGTGGCCGATGCCATCGACGGTTTCGCAGGGCCGCTGGCCGGGCTGCACGCGGCGCTGGCGGCGGCAACGACGCCTTACGTGGCGACCGCTCCGTGCGATTCGCCCTTTCTGCCGGACGATCTGGTTCCCCGGCTGTTTGCGGCCTTGACCGCAAATGCCGCGCAGATTGCCGTCGCCCGTACCGGCGAGCAGACGCACCCGGTATTCTGCCTGTGCCGACGCGAGTTGTTGCCGTCGCTGGCGGCCTGGCTGCAGGCCGGCGAGCGCCGCTTCGGCGGCTGGACGGCGACGCTGGCCGCGGTCGAGGTCGCTTTCGACGACCAGTCGGCGGCCTTCGAGAACATCAACACGCGCGAAGAGCTGGCGCGTTACGGCGGCGCCTAACGTCCTTTCGGTTCGATACGCTGGCCGGCCTTGCGCAGCGTGCCGTCGCCGAGGTCGAAGTGCGCCGAGAAATAGGTCTCCTCGGTCGGGATGTCGCCGGCAATGTGCCATTCCCAGACCTCTTCGCCGAGATTGCTGAATACCTCGCGGCGCGCCGGCTGGCCGAGTCGGCGACGCAACTCCTGCTGCGTCATGCCCGGCGCGACGCGTGCCAGGTTTTCCGGAGTCAGGACCTGTTCCAGTTCGCTGACGATGTCGCGGCCGTCGAAGCTGATCATGTAGCAGTGGATGCCGGCCGGCTGGCGGCTGTATTCCCAGGTCGCCGTACCGTCGTCGTTGCGGTGGATGAAGCCGGGCTCGCCCATGCGGCTGCGCACTTCGGCCAGAGTGGTGATGCCCGGCTTGATCTCGGGCAGATTGACCGCATCGCAGGCCGGCAGGAGGGTGGCGGCAAGGGCGGAGAAGACGGTGGCAATCCAGCCGGGCAGTTTCATCGAAATTTCCTCTTGGGTGATGTTGCTCAGTTTACGCAAATTGCCGTCGGGCTTTCATAATAGGGCTCCTGACCCATTTTCCGACCGCCAATGCAGCATCTCGACCCCCACGCCGCCCACCTTTTCCTGCAACAGACGCCGGAGGCGGTCCTGGTCGACTGCCGGACCGAGATCGAGCACATGTACGTCGGTCACCCGATCGGCGCCGAACACGTCGCCTGGCAGGAAGGCCCGGACTGGGAAATCGACCCGGATTTCGCGGCCAAGGTGAAACGCCTGCTCAGGGGCGAGCTGGCCCGGCCGGTGCTGCTCATCTGCCGCAGCGGGGTGCGCTCGCTGGCCGCCGGCGAGGCCCTGGAGGCAGCGGGCTTCAGCCAGGTGATCAACGTTGTGGAAGGCTTCGAGGGGCCACTCGACGAGGATTTTCATCGCGGCACGCTGGGTGGCTGGCGCTATCGCGGCCTACCCTGGCAGCAATCTTAGCCGCCGGTGGGCGAGGGCGGCCAGGCCGCCGATGGCGAGCAGGCCGGCCATGCCCAGCGCCAGATGCAGGGTTGAACTCCACAGGGCCGGTGCAATCAAGGCCGCTGCGACGCCGTTGAAACCGGACTGGAAGAAGGTCTGGCAGGACGCTGCCAAGCCGCGTTGCGCCGGGAAGGGGTCGAGCGCGAACAGCGTCAGGTTGGGCATCGCCAGCGACATGCCCAGGGTGTAGACGAAAAGCGGCGCGACGCTCCACGGCAGGCCGGGCGGCAGGCTCAGGTTGAGTGCCAGATTGAGGCTGGCGGCGCAGCCCATCACCAGATAACCGAGGGCGATCGTGCGGCCCGGGGCAAGGCGGCCGGCGAGCCGTCCGGAACACCATGAACCGCTCATCAGTCCCAGCATCGCCGGGCCGAACAGCCAGAGGAAGGCGGTTTCCGGCAGACCGAGGTGACGCATCAGGAATACCGGCGACGACAGCACGTAAATGAAGAAGCCGCCGAAATTGAGCGCCAGCGCGGCGCAGGCGAAAAGGAAGCGGGGCGAGCTGAAGACCTTGCGATAGGTGCTGGCGAGATAGGCCGGGCGTAGCGACTGGCGCTTTTCCGGCGGCAGGGTTTCCGGCAGCAGGTGGAGACAGGCGATCAACAAGACGATGGTCGACAGGCTCAGGAAAGCGAAGATCGAGCGCCAGCCGAAAGCGCTTTGCAGCCAACCGCCGATTACCGGCGCAATGGCCGGCGCCAGTGCGAACATCATGGTGATTTGCGCCATCAGGCGTTGCGCGTCGGCGCCATCGTAGAGATCGCGGACGATGGCGCGGCTGATGACGATGCCGGCGCCGGCGGTGATACCCTGAATGGCGCGCCAGAACCACAGTTGCCCGATGCTGCTGGCGAGCATGCAGCCGAGCGAGGCGACGCCGAACAGCGCGAGCGCGCCGAGGATCACCCGACGGCGCCCGAAGCGGTCGGCAATCGCGCCGTGCCACAGGGTCATCGCGGCGAAGGAGAAAAGGTAGGCGGACAGCGTCTGCTGCACCTCGATCTGCGTCGCGCCCAGGCGTTGGGCGATGTCCGGGAAGGACGGCAGGTAGGTGTCGATCGAGAACGGACCGAGCGCGGACAGGCAGGCGAGCAGCAGCGCCAGGCCGCGGGTACTGCGGGAGGATGGGGGCATGGAATCAGTCGGCGGCGAAGCGTCGGTACTGGATCGCTTCGGCAATATGGGCAGCCGTGATGATATCGCTTTCCGCCAGATCGGCGACGGTGCGCGCCACGCGCAGCACGCGGTGCCAGGCGCGCGCCGACAGGCCGAGCCGCTTGGTCGCCTGCTGCAGCAGGATGCGGCCGGCAGTGTCCGCCTGGCAATGCGCATCGACGCCAGCGCTGTCGAGACGGGCGTTGGCATCGCCCTGGCGCTGCTGCTGGCGGGCCCAGGCGCGGTTGACCCGCTCCCGGACCACCGCCGAGCTTTCGCCGCTGGCCGTTCCGCTCAGCGCCTCGCCGGGCAGTGCCGGGACCTCGATGATCAGGTCGATGCGGTCGAGCAGCGGGCCGGACAATTTTCCCCGGTAGCGGGCGACCTGCTCGGGCGTGCATTGGCAGCGGGCGTCGCCGTGGTGGCCGCAGGGACAGGGATTCATCGCCGCCACCAGCTGGAAACGGGCGGGAAATTCGGCCTGGCGGGCGGCGCGGGCGATGTGGATGCGGCCGGTTTCGAGTGGTTCACGCAGGGTTTCCAGGACTTTGCGGTCGAATTCGACGATTTCGTCGAGGAACAGCACGCCGTGGTGGGCCAGGCTGATTTCGCCGGGGCGCGGCGGGTTACCGCCGCCGACCAGCGCCGCCGCCGACGCGGTGTGGTGCGGACTACGGAAAATGCGCTGGCGATAGCGTTCGGCGCGGAACTGGCCGACCAGCGACAGCACGGCGGCCGATGCTCTTGCTTCGCCGTCGCTCAACGCCGGTAACAGGCCGGGCAGACGGGCGGCGAGCATCGACTTGCCGGCGCCGGGCGGGCCAATCATCAATAGCGAATGGCGCCCGGCGGCAGCGACTTCGAGCGCCCGTCGCGCCTGCGCCTGGCCGCGCACGTCGGCGAGGTCGGGCGGGGCGTCCGCGGGCGCTGCCGTGGTCGGCGCCGGGGGCGCCAGCGCACTCTGTCCCGCAAGATGGGCGCAGACGGCGAGCAGTGAAGACGCGGCGAGGATGTTGCCTTGCCCGGTCAGCGCCGCTTCGCCGGCGCTCGCCGCCGGCAGGATGAAGGTCTTGCCGTCGCCGGCTGCCTGCAGGGCCATCGCCAGCGCGCCGCGTACCGGGCGCAGTTCGCCGGAGAGCGAGAGTTCGCCAGCGAATTCGTGGCCGTTCAGGCTGGCCGCCGGAATCTGCCCGCTGGCGGCGAGGATGCCGAGGGCGATGGGCAGGTCGAAACGGCCGGATTCCTTGGGCAGGTCGGCCGGCGCCAGGTTCACGGTGATGCGGCGGGCCGGGTATTCGAAGCCGGAATTGACGATCGCGGCACGGACGCGGTCGCGCGCTTCGCGCACTTCGGTGTCGGGCAGGCCGACCAGGGTCAGTCCGGGCAGGCCGTTGGCCAGGTGCACCTCGACCGTGACCGGCGGCGCATCGAGGCCGTCGAGTCCCCGGCTGAGGGCGACGGCCAGCGCCATGAATTTATTGCGGGCTGTCGGTGCGCGCCTTTTCCAGCGCCTCGACGCGGGCTTCCAGCGCCTGCAGGCGCTCGCGGGTGCGGGCCAGCAATTGCGCCTGGATGTCGAATTCCTCGCGGGTGACCAGGTCGAGCTTGCCGAACAGGCCGCCGAGCAGCGCCTTGGCATTCTTCTCGATGTCCTTGGCCGGCGAATTGGCGAGCAGGGCACTCATCTTGTTGCCGAAATCTTCCAGGATCTTGGGGTCGAGCATGGTTTTCCTCCGTGGCCGGCGAGTTTAGCACAGCGGTATTTGCTGCGTTTTACCCCGTCGCTCGTCGCTGGTGCGTAACGGAGTGTAACTGCACCGCCTTGGTGCTCTGTTTCGGTGCGCATTCCTGGTGCGGCGCAGCAAGTCAATGAAAAAGCAGGGAAATGTGATGTTGGCACGGGTCATGCATTAGTGGCAGTACAAAACGTTTTCCTTTTCAATTTTCCTTTACAGGAGAGACACCATGAAGAAATCCCTGATCGCCGCGGCATTGCTTGGCGCTTTCGCAGCACCCGGTGCGATGCAGGTTGCGATGGCCGACGAAGCCAGCCCGCACACCATCACCGGCAACCTGACGCTGGCCAGCAGCTACCGTTTCCGCGGTATCGACCAGACTTTCGGCAAGCCGACGCTGCAGGGTGGTATCGATTACTCTCACGCCAGCGGTTTCTACGCCGGTAACTGGAACTCGAACGTTTCGTCGGGTGCGGGCTTTGCCGAAGGTAACCTGGAAATGGACTTCTATGGTGGTTATCGCACCGCCTTCGGCGACGTTGGTGTCGATGTTGGTGGCATCTATTACTACTATCCGGGCTCCCATTCCCAGCCGCTGTCCGGCACCAATGCCAAGCATCCGACTTCGAACGCCAGCGGTACCGTGGACAACACTGAACTGTATGTTGCCGCCAGCTACAAGTTCCTGAGCGCGAAGTACAGCTACTCCGTCGGCGATTATTTCAATCTGCCGAAGTCCAAGGGCACCAGCTATCTCGAATTGAACGCCAACTACGATCTGGGTAACGGTTGGGGTGTCAATGGTCACGTCGGTCACTTGTTCCCGAGCGGCTACAAGTACAACACCGCTGGCTCGCAGAGCATTTCCTACACCGACTGGAAAGTTGGCGTGACCAAGGATGTCAGCGGCTGGCTGGTTGGTTTGGCCTATGTTGGTACCAATGCCAATGGTTCTTGCAGCAGCGGCGAGTTCTACTGCTTCGCCAGTTCGCTGGACAAGTCCGGTGCTCTGGGTAGCAAGACGAAGGATGCCGGTCGTGGCATCGCCGTCCTGTCGGTGACCAAGTCCTTCTGATTCATCAGTCATCTCTCCGCCGTTGCACGGGCCCGGGCGGCGGGGAGATAAAAAAAGTTTCAACCAGTTAGGGGAACACTCATGAAATTCGTTACTGCCATCATCAAGCCGTTCAAGCTTGACGAAGTGCGTGAGGCGCTGTCCGCCATCGGCGTGCAGGGCATCACGGTAACCGAGGTCAAGGGTTTCGGCCGCCAGAAAGGTCATACCGAGCTGTATCGCGGGGCCGAGTACGTCGTCGATTTCCTGCCCAAGGTGAAGCTGGAAGCTGCCGTCAAGGCCGACCAGATCGACCAGGTCATCGAAGCCATCGAGAAGTCCGCCAGCACCGGCAAGATCGGTGACGGCAAGATCTTCGTCTTCGATCTTGAACAAGTCGTCCGCATCCGCACCGGCGAGACCGGCGGCGATGCCCTGTAAGGAGTCGTGACATGAAACGAATTTTCGCAATGCTGGCCCTGCTGGGCGCGGTGACCTTCGGGGCGCCGGCCTGGGCCGAGGAAAAGGCGGCGGATGCCGCGCCCGTGGCCGCTGCCGTTGCCGAAGCGCCGGCCGCTGAAGCCGCCGCTCCCGCTCCTGCCGCTGAAGCCGCCGCTCCGGCGGAAGCGCCGGCCGCTGCGGCGCCGGTTCCCGACAAGGGCGACAACGCCTGGATCATGATCTGTGCCGCATTGGTGATCCTGATGTCGATCCCCGGCCTGGCGCTCTTCTACGGCGGTCTGGTGCGCGCGAAGAACATGCTGTCGGTACTGATGCAGGTCTTCGTCGTGTTCTCGCTGATCTCCGTCCTTTGGGTGGTCTATGGCTACTCGCTGGCCTTCACCGAGGGTAACGCCTTCTTCGGCACGCTCGACAAGTTGTTCCTCAACGGAATCACGATCGAGTCGGTTGGAGCAACCTTCACCAAGGGCGTGGTGATCTCGGAACTGATCTTCGTGATCTTCCAGGGAGCTTTTGCGGCCATCACCTGCGGTCTGATCGTCGGTTCCTTCGCCGAACGCGCCAAGTTCTCCGCGATCCTGGTCTTCATGGTCATCTGGTTCACCCTGTCCTACCTGCCGATGGCTCACATGGTCTGGTACTGGGCCGGTCCGGACGCCTACACCGATGCCGCCGCGGCTGAAGCTGCCGGTGCCACCGCTGGCTTCCTGTTCCAGAAGGGTGCCCTCGACTTCGCTGGCGGTACGGTCGTCCATATCAACGCCGCGATCGCCGGTCTGGTCGGTGCCTACATGATCGGTCGCCGTACTGGTCTGGGCTCGGTTGCCATGGCTCCGCACTCGCTGACTTTCACGATGATCGGTGCCTCGCTGCTGTGGTTCGGCTGGTTCGGTTTCAACGCCGGCTCGGCGCTCGAAGCTTCCGGCGGTTCGGCCCTGGCGATGGTCAACACCTGGGTTGCCACCTCCTGCGCGACGCTGTCCTGGATGTTCGCCGAGTGGATCTTCAAGGGCAAGCCGTCGATGCTGGGTGCCGCTTCCGGCGCCGTCGCCGGCCTCGTGGCGATCACCCCGGCCGCTGGTTTCGTCGGTGTCATGGGCGCCATCGTCATCGGCCTGCTCGCCGGCATCGTCTGCCTGTGGGGCGTCAATGGTCTGAAGCGCCTGCTCGGTGCTGACGACTCGCTCGATGTCTTCGGCGTCCATGGCGTCGGCGGTATCCTCGGTGCGATCCTGACCGGTGTCTTCGCCGATCCGGCGCTGGGCGGTACCGGTGTCTATGACTACGTTGCGAATGCGGTTGGCAGCTACGACATGGTTGCCCAAGTGACGGCCCAGGCCTGGGGCGTCGGCACCGTGATCGTCTGGTCGGGGGTTGTCTCCCTGGTCGCCTACAAGCTGGTCGATATCGCGATCGGTCTGCGGGTGCCGGAAGACGAAGAGCGTGAAGGTCTCGACCTCACCTCGCACGGCGAAAGCGCCTACCACCACTAAGCAGATTCGTAGTCTCTCTCCCTTCACGGGCACCCCAGGGTGCCCGCTTTTTTTTGTTATTCTGGCGCCATGCGCATCGTCCAGATATCCGACCTGCATCTGCAATCCGATCTCCTGTCAGGCGAGATCGATCCGTGGGCGGCCCTGGCCATGGCGCAGAGCCGCGTCGCCGGCCTGCAGGCCGACGCGCTGTTGATCGCCGGCGATATCGCCGAAGCGGGCGATCTTGGCGCTTACACGCGACTGGCGTCGACACTGGCCGATCTGTCCCTGCCGCTGGCATTGTTGCCCGGCAATCACGACCGGCGCGCCGCGCTGTTCGCCGCTTTTCCCGGGCACTGGGACAATCCCGAAATGCTCTGTCGACGCCTCGATCTTGGGCCCTTGACCCTGCTCCTGCTCGACAGCCTGGTGCCGGGCAAGCCTTGGGGCGAGATCGGCAACGCCCAGTTGCGCTGGCTGGATGCGAATTGTCCGGAGCGCCGGCGTAGCATTGTCGTCCTGCATCACCCTCCGTTTGCGGTGGGCATCCCCGGCATGGATGAAATCGGCTGTCGGGGTGGCGAGGGGCTGGCGAACTGGCTATTGCGCCGGCCGCAGGTCGAGGCCGTCTGGTGCGGCCACGTGCATCGCCCGGTGTTCACCGGCTTTGCCGGCAAAATGGCGGCAACGGCCCCGTCCACCGTGCATCAGATCGCCCTGCAGGACGGGGCGTTGTCCTGGACACCCGAGCCACCGGGGCTGCTGGTGCATGACTTGCTGCCGGGCTTGCCCTTGCGCAGCCATTATCTGCCGCTGCAGGCGGCGCCGGTCATTCCCTACTGACGCGTTCAGCGAATCAGCGGCAGCAAGGCGCGGAACTCGTCCGTCCCGGCGCGCTGCAGCCATTCGAACAGCACCATCTCGGTACTGACGATGTGTACGCCGGCGCTGCGCAGGCGGTCGATCGCCAGTTGGCGGTTCTCTGGTGTGCGCGACGACGCGGCATCGGCGACGAGAAATACCGAAAAACCTTCGCCGAGCAGGCCGAGCGCCGTCTGCAGCACGCAGACGTGGGTTTCGGTGCCGGTCAGGACAATCTGCCGGCGCCCGCTGGCGCGCAGCAGGTCGGTGACGCCGGGTTCGGCGGCGCAGGAGAAGTGGATCTTTTCGAAAAAGCGCGCGGTGCTGGCGGCTTCGCGGATCGCCGCGAGGCTGGGGCCAAGTCCCTTGACGTACTGTTCTGAAACGAAGGCCGGTACCTTCAGCTGGCGGGCGGCTTCGAGCAGGCGCACCGAATTGGCGGTGACTGTCTGGCTGTCGTGGATCGCCGGCGCCAGCCTCTCCTGAATGTCGACGACGAGCAGCAGCGAATCGGTGCGGGAGAGCAACATCAGCGGAAGACCACCGTCTTGTTGCCGTGCACCAGGACGCGGTCTTCCAGGTGATAGCGCAGGCCGCGGGCGAGCACCGTCTTCTCGATGTCCTTGCCGTAACGGACCATGTCTTCCGGCGAATCGGAATGGTCGATACGGATCACGTCCTGTTCGATGATCGGCCCGGCGTCGAGTTCGCTGGTCACGTAATGGCAGGTCGCGCCGATCAGCTTGACGCCGCGCTGGTAGGCCTGATGGTAGGGGCGGGCGCCGACGAAGCTGGGCAGGAAGCTGTGGTGGATGTTGATGATCTTGCCGGACAAGGCGTAGCAAAGTTCCGGCGAGAGGATCTGCATGTAGCGGGCAAGCACCATGGTGTCGCCGCTCACATCGTCGAAGATACGCTGGATTTCGGCGTAGGCGGCGGCCTTGTTGTCGGCGTTGACCGGCACGTGGATGAAGGGGATGCCGTGCCACTCGACGAAACCCTTGAAGGTGTCGTGGTTGGAGATGACGCAGGGAATCTCGATGTCCAGTTCCTTCGACTGCCAGCGCGCCAGCAGGTCGTAGAGGCAGTGCTCCTGCTTGGAAACCAGAACGACGACGCGTTTCTTCACCGCGCTGTCGTTGATCCGCCAGTCCATCGCCAGCGGTTCGGCGACATCGCGGCGGAAGCGTTCACGGAACTCGGCGAGCAGGAAAGGCAGCGAATCGGCCTTGATCTCGATGCGCATGAAATAGCGACCGGTCAGGTCGTCCGCGTGGAAACTCGATTCGAGAATCCAGCCGCCATGCTCGGCGATGAAGCCGGAAACGCGGGCGATGATCCCGACCTGATCGGGGCAGGAGGCGGACAGCGTGTAAAAACGATCTCTATGCATGGTGTTCACAGGCTATGTCGAAGCGTCCAGCCCCCCCGGGGGGCGGCGAACGCAGTGAGCGGGGGGGGGCAGTGCGCCGCAGGCTTGCGCCAATGGCCTTCAGGCCTTGGCGAAAGCCTTGTCGATTTCGGCGCGTAGCGCGTCGTAATCGCGCACCACCGGGAACTGCGGGAATTCGCGGACGACGTTTTCCGGCGGGTGGAAGAGGATGCCGCCGTGGGCTTCGCCGAGCATCGCCGTGTCGTTGTACGAATCGCCGGCAGCGACGATGGTGAAGTTCAGTTCCTTGAAGCGCTTGACCGCTTCCTGCTTCTGGTTCGGCATGCGCAGGTGGTAGTTGACCAGCATGCCGTCGGCGTCGGCTTCCAGCGAATGGCAGAACAGCGTCGGCCAGCCGAGTTGGCGCATCAGCGGATGGGCAAATTCGTAGAAGGTGTCGGACAGGATGACCACCTGGTAGTCCTCGCGCAGCTGGTCGAGGAAGGCGCGGGCGCCCTGCATCGGGCCCATTTCGGCGATCACCTTCTGGATGTCCGGCAGGCCGAGCTGCTTCTCGCGCAGCAGGTTCAGCCGGTAGGTCATCAGCGTGTCGTAGTTCGGCTCGTCGCGCGTCGTCCGCTTCAGTTCGGGGATGCCGGTGCGCTCGGCGAATTCGATCCAGATTTCCGGAACCAGGACCCCTTCGAGGTCAAGACAGACGATTTTCACGGTCAACTCCCTGAGACGGCCAAAAGAGCGGGATTTTACCCGAACGGACGTCGACGAAGCTGCACACGTAGCGTCGAATGTTCGGGCACTCGCTCTTGGTTAACGTGGCCGGTTGTTTCCGCCCGAGTATAAAAGTAACGCTGCGAAAAGTACCGAGACAGCCAGAGGAACAGAAACAATCCAAGCATACTCACTACCATAATCCAGCAGGAGCAGCAGCGTGTCGTCTCCTGCAGCGCAACGACGGGGGTAAGGTTCCTGAAACGGTACGGAAGCGCAATCCAGCATCCAAGCGCGTAATTTTGCCAATAACCCAAACAGCACTGGCGAAAAGCAAATGGCCAACGCCAAAGCTACCCAGGTTATTAGCCATGCATTCTGGAAGCTTTCGAATTGCTTTTCATCGGGTTCGAGCGTGTCGGGAAGTTTGTTATTCATCGCTTTAGGATTAGGCGGCGAATATTTCGGAAAAATCGACGGGTAGGGCGTGTCTGATGATATCTGGTTATCGCTCGTGGAAATAGGCCGTGCAGTCCTGCCGCCGCGATAAGCTTCAATCCGCCGTCGGCAGTGCGTCGAGTGCTTCGTGCAACTCCAGCCAGCGCAGTTCGGCGGTGTCGATCACTTCGCCGAGTTCGCCGGCGCGGCGGTGCATTTCTTCGCTTTTCTGGCGGTCGACCGTGGCGTAGAAATCGGGATCGGCAAACTGGGTGTCCAGCGCAGCCTTTTCTTCCTGCCATTTGGCCAGGTTGCGGTCGATTTGCTCGATTTCCTTGGTCAGCTTGCGCCGTTCGGCGAGCAGCGCTTGCCGGTTGGCCTTGGCGTCAGCGCGTTGCTGCAGGCGCTCGGCTTTTTCGGCCTGGGCGTCGGCGGCCGGCGCCTTGTCGGCGCTGCGCTGGGTGGCGAGCCAGGCGGCGTAGTCGTCAAGGTCGCCGTCGAAGGGCGTGGCGGCGCCGTTGTCGACCAGCCACAGTTCGTCGGTGCAACTGCGCAGCAGGTGGCGGTCGTGCGAGACGACGACCATGCCGCCTTCGTAGTCCTGCAGCGCGAAAGCGAGCGCTTCACGCATTTCGAGGTCGAGGTGGTTGGTCGGCTCGTCGAGGAGCAGCAGGTTGGGCCGGGTGCGGATGAGCAGGGCGAGCGCCAGGCGCGATTTTTCGCCGCCGGAGAAGGGGCCGACCGGGCGGCTGGCCATCTCGCCACGGAAATCGAAACCGCCCAGGTAGTCGCGCAGTTCCTGTTCCGGCGTCAGCGGTTCGAGCTTTTGCAGGTGCCAGAGCGGGGTTTCTTCGGGGCGCAGTTGTTCCAGCTGGTGCTGCGCGAAGTAGCCGATGTTCAGCGCCTTGGCTTCCTTGCGCTCGCCGCCTTGCTGCGCGATGCTGCCGGCGAGCAGCTTGATCAGCGTCGATTTGCCGGCGCCGTTGCGCCCCAGCAGGCCGATCCGGCAGCCGGGGCGCAAGGTCAGCGTGAGGTTTGCCAGAATCTTGCGGTCAACGTAACCAGCGGCGGCATTTTCGATCAGCAGCAGCGGGTCGGGCAGGCTTTCCGGTTGCCGGAAGCTGAATTGGAACGGCGAATCGGCGTGCGCGGCGGCGATGATTTCCATGCGTTCGAGCATCTTGACCCGGCTTTGTGCCTGGCGCGCCTTGGTCGCCTTGGCCTTGAAGCGCTCGACGAAACGGCTCAGGCGGGCGATTTCCCGCTGTTGCGCTTCGTAGGCCGATTGCTGCTGGGCCAGGCGGGCGGCGCGGGCGCGCTCGTAATCGGAGTAGCCGCCGGTGGTCAGCGTCATCCGCTGCTGGTCGATGGCGACGATCTGGCCGACGACGGCGTCAAGGAAATCGCGGTCGTGCGAGATCAGCAGCAAGGTGGCCGGCGTGCTCTTCAGCCATTGTTCGAGCCAGAGTACGGCGTCAAGGTCGAGGTGGTTGGTCGGCTCGTCAAGGAGCAGCAGGTCGGCGCGGCAGGAGAGGGCGCGCGCCAGGTTCAGGCGCACCCGCCAGCCGCCGGAAAAATCGGCCACCGGACGGGCGAAATCGGCATCGGTGAAGCCCAGGCCGTGCAGCACCTCGGCGGCGCGGGCCTTGGCCGAATAGCCGTCGATGTCGGCGTAGCGCGTGTGCAGGTGGCCGATCGCCTCGCCGTCGCCGGCCGCTTCGGCAGCGGCCAGCTCGCGCTCGACGCGGCGCAGTTCGACGTCACCGTCGAGCACGAACTCCAGTGCCGGGGTCGGCAGCGCTGGCGTCTCCTGCGCCACGCGGGCAATCTGCCAGACGGCCGGGATGTCGCAGTCGCCCTGTTCGGCGTGCAGTTCGCCGGCAAGCAGGGCGAACAGGCTGGATTTGCCGCAACCGTTGGCGCCGACCACGCCGACCTTCCAGCCGGGGTGAATCTGCAGGTTGGCGTCGACGACCAGCGGGCGGCCGACGCGGGCGAAAGTGAGTTGGCGCAGGGAGATCATGGCGGGGCGAATTATAGCGGCGGGCTGCTAGAATTCCCGCATCGCCGGCCGGGTTTGTCCCGAAATGCCGCCGTTTTCCGGGTCCATGGCATGAAATATCGATACTGCGCAGCGTTTGCTGCTCTCCTGTTGCCTTGTTGCGCGACGTTTGCGGAAGATTCCGGCTGGGAGGAGCGTCTCCAGCGTGCCGCCGCCATCAAGGCCGAGGCCGCGCGGCAGCAGCGTGCTGCCGATAGCGAGTTCGAGCGGCGCAAGATTGCCTGCCAGGAGAAGTTCCTGGTCAACGATTGTGTCAACGAGGCGCGCGGCGAGCAGTTACGGGCTCGCCAGGCGAATCAGGCGCTGGAACGTGGTGCCGAGGAGATGGAACGCCAGGTCAAGCGCGAACAACTGGCCGCGCGCAAGGCGCAGGTCGCTGCCGATGCCGAGGAAAAGGCGCGCAGCCTGACGCAGCGTGAACAGGACATTGCCGCCCGCGACCAGGCGGATGCTGCGCGGCGCGATGCAATTGCCGCGCGCAAGGCGCGCCAGGCCGAAGCCGGCGCTCGTCGCAGCGCCGAACGCGAGGCGGCGCACCAGCGCAAGGTCGAGGCACACGCCCGCAAGCTGGCCGAGGCCAAAGCCAAGGCGGCCGCCAGGGCGGCGAAGCAGCAGTAGGGGCGGGAGAGGTCGGGGCGATGATCCGCAAGATTGTCATCGACCAACTCCGGCCCGGCATGTATGTCGTCGATCTGCACAAGCCCTGGCTGGAGCACGGGCTTTGGTTGAGCCGCTTTCCGGTCCGCGACTGGGTGCAGATTCGGCGCTTGATCGACGCCGGTTTTACCGAGATCAGCATCGATACCCGGCGTGGTCGCGATGTCGACCTGCCAGGCAGTAGTCCGCCGCTGCCGGTGCCGCCTGAGCCGCGCCCACTGCGGCGGCCGCCGCCGACGGTTTCGCTCGGCGAGGAGCGGCGGCGGGCCAGCCGCCTGCTCGGCGACGCCTGCCGCCAACTCGACGAGATGGCACGGGCGGCGCGCGCCGGCGAACGGGTCGATGCGCTGGCGCTGGAAGTGGTGGTCGACAAGCTGATCGAATCGGTTGCCCGCAACCCGGACGCGCTGGTGCCGCTGGCCCGGATCAAGCGGCCGGAAACCTACGATGCCGGCCACGCTGTCGCCACCGCAGCATTGACCGTCGCCCTGGCCCGTCAGCAGCAGGTCGCCGCCGCCGAACTGGAGAAGATGGCGCTCGGCGCGCTGCTCAAGGACATCGGTCTGGCGGCCATCGACGAACGCCTGGTGAGCAAGCAGGGGCAACTGTCGCAGGCCGAATATGCGATCGTCCAGAGCCACGTCGAGGAAGGCCTGGCGGTTCTGGAAGCGACGGTCAGCCTGCCCGAGACCACGGTCGCGGTGATCCTCGAGCACCACGAACGCTACAACGGTGCCGGTTACCCCTACCGCATGGCGGGCGACGACATCACGCTGGCCGGGCGCATCGCCGCCGTCGTCGATGCCTACGACGCGATGACCTCGGACCGCCCCTACCGTGCCGCGCTGGCGCCGACCGCTGCGCTGCGCCAGCTCTACGAGCAAGGTGGGGTGCAGTTCGACCCCGGGCTGGTCGCCGGCCTCGTCCATGCCCTCGGCGTCTATCCGGTCGGCACCCTGGTACTGCTGGAAAGCGGCCACCTGGCGGTGGTCGAGCAGGGGACGCCGGGCGATCCGCTGCGCCCGGTGGTCAAGGTCATCTATCACGCGGCGCGGCGGCAATACGTTGAGCCGGTGCGCGCCGACCTTTCGCGCAAGGTCGGCAACCATTACGGGCGCATCCTGCGCGCCGAAAGTTTCGAGCGCTGGGGGCTCAGTCCTCTGCGCTGGCAACCTGCCTGATCAGCTTGCGGATCGGCGTCGGCACGCCGGCGGCGGCAGCCTCGGCCAACGGCAGCCATGCGTCGCCCGGTTCGCCTGCCGAGAGCGGCGGCGCGACGCGGCAAAGCAGCGGTTTCAGGGTCAGCCGGAAATGCGTGAACACATGTTTGAGCGGTGGCAGTTCGCGTTGTTCGCTGGCGATCAGGCCGCGTGCGGCGAGGATCGTCGCCGGATCGCCTTGCGGCGGTACCAGCAGACCGCCCCACAGCCCGTGTGGCGGCCGCCGTTCGAGCAGCAGGCGGTTGTCGGCCAGAAGCAGCACGAACACCGCCTCGCGCTCGGGCAGCGGCGGTCGCGGCTTCGCCTCCGGCAGGCTGCGCTGACGGTTCTCGCGGCGGGCGACGCAGTTTTCGGCAAAGGGACAGGCCGGGCAATTGGGCAGGCCGCGCGTGCATAGCGTCGCTCCCAGATCCATCAATCCCTGCGTGTAAGCCCCAATCTCCGCAGTCTCCGGCAGCAGGCTTTCGGCAAGTGTCCACAGGCGCCGTTCGACCGCCGTCGCGCCGGGAAAACCGGCGATCCCGAATACCCGGCACAGCACCCGCTTGACGTTGCCGTCGAGAATCGCCGCCTGTTCCCCGAAACAGAAGGCGGCGATCGCCGCCGCCGTCGAACGACCGATACCGGGCAATTCAGCGAGCGCCGCGGCATTCTCCGGAAAACGCCCGCCGCATTCGGCAACGATGCGTTGCGCGCAGCGATGCAGGTTGCGCGCCCGGGCGTAGTAGCCCAGGCCGGCCCAGTGCTCGATCACCTGCTCGATGGGCGCCGCCGCCAGCGCGCCGACGTCGGGAAAACTGGCCAGGAAGCGGGCGTAATACGGCAGCACGGTCGCCACCTGGGTCTGCTGCAACATGATCTCCGACAGCCAGACCCGGTAGGGATCGCGCGTCCCCTGCCAGGGCAGGTCGTGGCGTCCGGCGCTGCGCTGCCAGGCGATCAGGCGTTGGGCAAAGCTTTGTTCTTGCGGCAAATTTCGTCTCGACGCGGAAAGCGGGAGCCGGGATAATACGTCCTTTTTTCGCCTGCGACGCCCATGACCCAGCCCGTTACCGATACCCGCGCCCTGCGCAATGCCCTCGGCCGCTTCGCCACCGGCATCGCCGTCGTCACGGCCATCGACCCGGATGGCAAGCCGATCGGACTGACGGTCAACTCCTTCTCCGCCGTCTCGCTGCAACCGGCGCTGGTCCTCTGGTGCCTGGGCAGCGGTTCGGCCAACCTGGAAGCCTTCCGCAAGGCCAGCCATCACGCGATCAACATCCTCGCCGCCGACCAGCAGGACCTCTCCAACCGCTTCGCCACCTGGCCGACCGACCGCTTCGCCGGCTTGCCCTGGCACGGCGGCTACGGCGGCGCGCCGGTGCTGGAAGGCTGCTGCGCCAGCTTCGAAGTCGCTAACGAAAGCGAAGTCCCCGGCGGCGACCACAGCATCTTCATCGGCCGCGTCGAGCGCTACGGCGAAAACCCGGAACTTGCCCCGCTGCTCTTCCACGCCGGCCAGTACCGCCGCCTCGCCGAGCTCTGACAACGATTGAACCGGACGCGAACTCGGCATAGAATCGCGTCCTTGCCGCCCGAGCGGGCGTCGTATAATGGTAATACCCTAGCTTCCCAAGCTAGAGCCGTGGGTTCGATTCCCATCGCCCGCTCCACCAAAGCATGCCCAGCCCACCCGACGTCGGTGGGCTTTTTGTTGTCTGGCCACCGCCGTTGCCGGGCTCAGTGGTTTCCCGTGCGGTAGCGTTCGAGGCGGGGGCCGCGGAAGGTCTGCTTGAACAGGATCGGTGTCAGGAAGGTGGTCAGGATGCCCATCAGGACCAAGGTGGAGAAGATCATCGGGTCGATGAAGCCTTTCTGGTAGGCGATGCCTGCCACCACCAGTTCCATCACGCCGCGGCCGTTGAGCACGCAGCCCAGGCCGAGCGCCTCGCGGTGCGCCATGCCGACGATGCGCCCGCCCAGCCAGCCGGCGAACAGCTTGCTGAGGATCGAGACGAGGATGACGACGACGGTGAAGTCCAGTTCGCTGATCGCGCTGATCTGGAATTCCAGGCCGAGATAGGCGAAGAAGACCGGCGCCAGGAAGCCGTTGGTGATCGAGGCCAGGGTGCCGCGCAGGTCCTCGTAACGGGAGGCGAGGAAGTGGCGTTGGTCGAGGAAGAGGGCGCCGAAGAAGGCGCCGATGACGAAGTGGAAACCGAGCGCTTCACTGATGGTGCCGAAGACCAGCACGAAGACGACGACGATGCCGAACAGCGCTTCCGGGCCGAAAATGCGGATCATTGCTTCCGGTACCGCCTGGACGCTGATGTCGCGGCGTTCCAGCCATTCGAAGAGCCGGCTCATGGCGAGCACGACGATGGCGAGCAGGGCCAGCTTGAGCGTGGACAGGCCGACGGCGGTGGCGGCGTCGCCCAGAGTCAGGTGCTGCGGCAGGTTGAGGACGATACCGAGGATGAACAGCGCGGCGATGTCGTTGATGACGGCGGTGGCCAGTGCGTACTTGGCGATCGGCGTGTGCAGCACGCCGAGGCTGTCGAGCAGCTTGACCGCCACCGGTAGTGCGGTGATCGAGATGCACAGGCCGAGAAAGACCATGCGCATGGCGTCCTGGGCAAACAGGGCGGCGACGCCGACGCCGCAGGCGAAGGGGATGAGGAAGCCGATCAGCGCCAGCAGCATGCCACGGCCGCGCATGGCGCCGAAAATTTCGGAAAAGCGCATTTCCAGGCCGGCGTTGAGAATGATCAGGAAAACCGCCAGTTCGGAGACGGCGGCGAGCGCGGCGTTGGGGTGGATGAGGTCGAACAGCGCTGGCCCGAGCAGCACGCCGGCCAGGATTTCGCCGATCATTTCCGGCTGGTTGTAGCGTGCAAAGAGGCGACCGAACAGCCGTGCCACGACAATCAGAAGGAGAAGGCTGGCAAGAAGGGACATGGGTTGGAAGACTCCGTAGGCAGTGGAGCTTACCACGCTATCATCGGCGGGCGCGCCCGGTCGACCGACTCCGGGCGGTGCTCGGGTTATGCAGATTGTCTTGGTGTCGCATGCGACGAACTGCTTCGTGCCTACTCCGGATTTCGCTTGGGCCTGTTTCATGATTGGCCGAAGCAAGGCCGGACGTCAGCGTTAGGCTATTTAGGCAAGCCGGATAAGCAATGCTGGAAGTAAGGATTTATACTGCGCCTTCGTCGTCCGGGGAAACGGGGACGTCACCGTTGTTGAGCGGGTGACGGGGCCGAGCGCCATGCGGTTTCCGAAGAGGACTGTCTCAGGGATATTTCATGCAGGTTCGACATCGCTTGCGGTGGGTACTTTGGGGTCTAGTGTTGTGTCTGTGCGACACGGTGAGCGCCGAAAATGCCTATAAGGTTGGGGTGCTTTACTGGTCGATGAGCATTCCCGGCCAGGTGGCGATGCGCCAGGGGCTGGAGGCGGAAGCCAAGAGGATCAACGCGCAGGCGGCGCGCAGCGGCGGGCGGGGCGTTGTCCTGCTGCCGGAGGTGGCGGGCGACGGCGGCGATGGGGTCGAGCGTCAGATTCGCCAGATGCGGGCCATGGTGGCGGCCAGACCGGACATCATCGTCGTCCAGCCGTCCGACAATGCGGCGCTGGCCGAGCCGCTGAAGGCGGCCAACGCCGCCGGGATTCCCGTCGTGGCCTACGACCAGTACATCAGCGGCGGCAAGCTGGCCTCCTACGTAACCTCGGACAATCGGCAGGCAGGCTATCTGGGCGGCGAGTACATCGCCGCCCGCTTTCCCGGCAATACGCCCTTGCGGCTGGTGCTGGTCGAGTATCCGCTGGTCTCGTCGACAGTCGAACGCCTGAACGCTTTCCTCGATGCCTTGCGCGATCATGGCAAGGCCTTCCGTATTCTCAAGACTTACCAGGCGGTCGAGCCGGTCGGCGGACGCAAGGCGGGTGAGGCGATCCTGCGCGATTTCCCGCAGCGTAACAGTGTCGATGTCGTGTTCACGGTCAACGACGGTGGCGGCCTGGCCGTCGTCGACGTGTTGGCCAAGGCGGCGCGCAACGAGATCGCGGTGGCCAGCGTCGATGGCGATCCGGTCTCGGTCGCCAACATCCGGGCTGGCCGTCTGACGGTGATCGATGCCGCCCAGTTCTGCGGTCCGCTTGGCGCCGAAGCGATGCGCGTCGCCTATGCCGTACTGCGCAAACAGCCGGTGGACCGGCATGTTCTGGTACCGGTTTTCCCGGTCACCCGCGAAACCGTGGACCGCTACCCGGGCTGGCAGGGGCCGTTGCCCCAGGCGTTTGAAAAGCCCTGGCGGGCCAATCAGCGCTCGTGGCCGGGCAACGTCGCCACATCGAGATAACAGGGTGCCCTTGTGAAAATCCGCTCCAGTGCAGACCCGCTCGATGTCGGTGACGTTAACCGGCGCATGGCGTTCGCTTTCGGCGGTCTGATCTTCGTCCTGATGACCGTCATCCTGCTTGCCGGCGGCGGATACCTGTACCAGGTCATGAGTCGCGAGCAGGACAAGCTGTCGTCGCTGACCACGCGCGTGCTGGCCAACGCGGTCAATCGCATCAGCTTTTCCGGCAAATACCACGCCCGCCTGATGCTGGAAGAGGTCAAGCAGTCGCACCCGGATCTTGTCTATCTGCGGCTGATCGACAAGACCGGCCAGGTGATCGCCGATAGCGATCCGGCGCGCAACGACATGCAGGTCGGCGCCGAACTGCTGCCGCTGATCGACCGGGTGGTTTCGGGAAAAACGCCGGAAGTGGTGCGCCAGCTGGTGCGCGACGATGTGCCGATCCGTGAAGTGACGCTGATCTATCGCGGCGGCTACGACGATGACGTGCTTGGCGTCATCCAGGTCGGCCTGTCGGAGGTCGAAAGCTCGAAGGCGCTGCTCGCCGGCATGGTGTTCGTCATCGTGCTGACCTCGGGTCTGCTGATGATCGGCATCTTCCTGACTTTGCGCCTGAGTGCCCACTTTGCCATGCCGATCCGGCGCGTCGCTCAGGAACTGGACCAGGAGCGCGTGCTGTTGCGCACCGTCATTTCGACCATCCCCGACCTGGTCTGGTTGAAGGACGCGAACGGCGTTTATCTTTCCTGCAACCTCGAATTCGAACGTTTCTTCGGCAAGCCGGAAGCGGAGATCGTTGGCCGGACCGATTACGATTTTGTCGATCCGTCGCTGGCCGACAGCTTCCGGGCCAATGACCAGGCCGCCGTCGAGGCCGGCCGACCGTTGGTCAACGAGGAGTGGATCACCTACGCCTCGGACGGCCATCGGGCCTTCCTCGAAACGACCAAGACACCGATGTTCGCGCCCGACGGGGCGCTCATCGGGGTGCTCGGCATCGGCCACGACATCACGGAAAGCCGGGCCAACCAGCTGGAGATCGTGCGCAACCGCGATCACCTGGAAGAAGTCGTCGCCGAGCGTACTGTCGAACTGAAACAGGCCAAGGACGCAGCCGAAACGGCCAACATGGCAAAGAGCGCCTTCCTGGCCAACATGAGCCATGAAATCCGTACGCCGCTCAACGCCATCACTGGTATGGCGCACGTCATCCGGCGTGGCGGGGTCAGCGAGAAGCAGGCCGAGCAACTGGACAAGCTGGAGGGGGCGGGGCACCACCTGGTCGAAGTCATCAACGCGATTCTCGATTTGTCCAAGATCGAGGCCGGCAAATTCGTGCTCGAAGAGGAACTCGTCAGCATCGAGGAAATCACCGAGAACGCGCTGAGCATCGTCGGTGCAGGCCTGCGTGCCAAGGGGCTGCAGCTGACGGTCCACAACGCCGCCATGCCGCTTGGCTTGATGGGCGACCGGACGCGTCTGCAGCAAGCGCTGCTCAATTACCTGTCGAATGCCGTCAAGTTCACCGAGCGCGGCACGATCACCCTGCGTTCCTTCGTGCTCGAAGAGACGCGCGACGATGTGCTGCTGCGTTTCGAAGTCAGCGACACCGGGATCGGTATCGAAACCGCTGCGCTCGAACGCCTGTTCTCGGCCTTCGTTCAGGTCGACAGCACGACCACCCGGAAATATGGCGGCACCGGGCTGGGGTTGGCGATCACCAGAAAACTGGCCGAACTGATGGGCGGTGCGGCGGGGGCCAGCAGCGTGCCGGGGCAGGGCAGCACCTTCTGGTTCACGGCGCGGCTGCGCAAGGGGCAGGATCAGCATGCGACGGCGGGAACGCCCTTGACACAGGCGGAAGCCGTCCTCGGCCGCAAGTACGTCGGTACCCGCGTCTTGCTGGCGGAAGACGAGCCGATCAACCGGGAAATCGCTCTCGCCATGCTCGAAGACGTCGGTCTGGTCGTCGATACCGCGGCGGACGGCGTGGAGGCGGTGCAACTGGCGGGCGACAACGATTACGCGCTGATGCTGATGGACATGCAGATGCCGAACATGGACGGGTTGGCAGCGACGCGGCGGATCCGGCAACTGGCGTCGCACGCGCATACGCCGATCCTGGCCATGACCGCCAACGCCTTTGCCGAGGACCGCTCCCGTTGTTTCGATGCCGGCATGGATGACTTCATCGCCAAACCGGTGCGGCCGGAGCAGCTCTACCTGATCCTGCTCAACTGGCTGGATGCCGCCCGGAGTTCCGAGGATCGACGATCGGCAGAAAAAAAGCCAACCTGATCCGGTTGGCTTTTGCGGTCCGTGCGATGCCCGGAGGTCTGGCGTTCAGGCCTCGGCTGTCTTGGGGCGCAGTTCCTTGGTGTGCTTTTCGAAACTCTGCACCTGGTTTTCGGCTTCCTCGGCGCTGACTGCGTAGAGCTCCTGGACCTGGCCGACCAGCAATTCGCGCTTGCTGTCGATGATCTCCAGGCGGGCCTGGTTGATCTTGCCCCAGCGCGACTTGATTTTGACCCCGACCAGCTTCCAGACATCCGCATCAATTTCCCAGCTCATTTGCAGCTCCTTGTAGGTGGCGCCTGGCGAGATTGCCTGGCGCCCGCTTCCGCCAGCGTTGCGCTCCAGCCTCGTAAGGAAAGGGTCAAGGCCGGACAGGAGCGGTAGCCGGGGCGTCTATTGCAGCCCGGCTACCGCTTCAGACTAACCGAAAGCGGGTGGGCCGTCTGAGCTCATTTGCGTTGCTGGCGAAAATAATCCGGCCGGAGGCTCAGCTGATGGTCACGGTTTTCGTCCCGGCGGCGATGCGGGCCGTGGTTTCCGTGGCGACGATGGCGCTGCCGGGGGCGTCGCTACCGATCAGGCGGTGCATCTTGCGCAGGCGGCAGACGAGTTCGTCCGGGGTCAGCGTGACCACTGCGTAGCCCTGGGCGTCGCTGTCGATGTGCTTGAGCCACGGGTTGCCGTCGAGCCCGGCGAGTGTCTGGGCAAGGCCGAGCAGGCTGGTGTTGAAGGCCGGGTCGGCGGCCAGTCCGCTGAGCACGGCGTCGGTCGTCGCGTCGAGCTGGGCTTCCGGTACGCCCTTTTGCGCCAGCGCGCTGCGCACCGGGTGGCGCACCTGCTGCTGCAGGTCGGCTAGCGTCGGCGCCGGGCGACCGAGGGTGTAGTCGAGCAGGTTGACGTCGAAGCTGATGTCGCCGACACCGGGTACCGGCAGGTTGCTGATCGGGTAATAGACCAGCGTGGCGAGGTCGCTGGACAGCGCGGCGACGGCGCTCTTGAGGTAGGAGAAGAAGGAGTCGCTGGAGACGCCGGCGACGACGATCTCGTTCATCACCGGGTTGCCGCCGCCGGCGGCGCGGTAGTCGTCGCGCACTTCACCGGCGTAGAAGGCGTGGATGTCGCCGGTCAGGGCGACGACGTTGGCGATGTTGTTGCTGGCGATGAAGTTCATCAGGTCGCGCCGCTCGGCGTCGTAGCCGTCCCACATGTCGGCGTTGAGGACGAATTTCTGGAAGTAGGGGGCCAGCGCGGCCTTGTCGGCGGCCGGGATGTAGGCCGAATTGACGCCGTTGGCGACGATGTCCGGCATGATCACGCCGAAGGCGGTGGCGGCGCCGACCGTCGGTACCGCCTGCAGGGCGATCAGCGCGGCGATGGCGCGCGTGCCGTCGAGGCCGAGTTTGAGCAGCATGACTTCCGAGCCCCACAGTTTCCAGGTCGTGTTGGCGTTGCCCAGCGTCGTCTTCCACCAGTCGCGCTGCGTCGCGCCGAGCATCGAAACCAGCGCCAGCGGGTCGCCCAGGCCAGTGCCGGCGGCGATCTTGGCCGCTTCGACCTGATCGTAGAGGACCGCTTCGGGCACCATGTAGCGGCTGCCGATCGACCCCGTCGCGCTGCCGGTGGCCGGGTTGGGCGCCGCTTCCGGGATCAGGTGGTCGCTGCGGTAGAGGCGTTCGTCGGTCATCAGCAGATGGGCCAGGGTGCCGAAGCGGAAGTCGCGGTAGAGGCGGATCGTCGCAAAGCCGGCGACCGAGTCGTCGAAGCTGACGTCGGCCGGCATGTATTCGAACCAGGCCTGGTTGGCGACGCGGCGGCGGGCGGTGGCGTGGCTGTTGTCGCCGGCGCCGCTGGCCGGGTCGTAGCTGCCGTTGTCGTAGGTGATGGCGTCGCCCCAGCAGTCGTCGGAAAACTCGTGGTCGTCCCAGATGGCGATCATCGCGAAACGTTCATGGACCGCCTGCAGACGCGGGTCGGAGCGGTAGCGCTTGTACAGGTAGCGGTAGTCGTCGAGGCTGGTGGCGTAGCTCGAACCGTCGGCGTTGGCGGTGCCGTTGGGGAAGACCAGCGCGCCGTGGCGGCTTTCGACGCTGGCGCTCTGGAAGGCGGCGCCGACCGTCTCGTAGATGTAGTCGCCGAGGTGGATGAAGAAGTCGAGATCGCCGTCTTGCGCCATCAGGTCGTCGAAGCCGGCCCAGTGATTGACGCTCCAGTCCTGGCAGACGAGCAGGCCGAACTTGAGTTGGCCGATGGCGGCGTCTACGGCCGGCGCGGTGCGGAAGCGGCCGACGCGGGAGCGGCTGCCGTCGACGCGGAACTGGTAGTAGTAGGTGGTCGCCGGATTGAGACCGCCCAGCTTGTGGCGGATCGTGTGGTCGTAGCGTTGCTGGGCGGCGACGCCGACGCTGGCGATGTCCTTGCCCTGCAGCGCCTGGTTGCCGCCGAGCAGGGCGGCGTTGGCGGGGTCGCTCGAAATCAGCAACTGGGCGTCGATGTCGCCGCTGCCGGCGACTGCGATGTCGTCGGCGCTGTTCGGCAGGATGCGGGTCCACAGTACGATGCTGTCCGGGCGCGGATCGGCGGCGGCGATGCTTTGCGGAAACTTGTGGCGGTCGGCACTGCCGCCACCGCTGCTGCCGAGGCAGCCGGCCAGGCCGAAGCTGGCGATCGAAGCCGAGATGAAGCCGCTGGCGCGCAGGAAGTCGCGGCGGGTGACATTGACGCTCATGGGGTTCCCCTGACTGACGATGCGAAAAGGCGCAGTTTGCCGGGGCCAGGTTATCGCCCTGTGACAGTCCGGCGACGCGTCAGGAAATACCGTAGCGGCGCAGCCGGGCGGCGATCGCCGTGTGCGAGGTGCCGAGCCGGCGGGCCAGGCGGCGGCTGGACGGGTATTCCCGGTAGAGGCGTTGCAGCAGCTTGCGCTCGAAGTCGGCGACCGCCTGTTCGAGACTGGCGACGGCGCCGCTATCGTCGCCGTCTTCCGGCACTGGGTCGGCTTCGTGCGCCAGTTCGAGGTCGGCAACGTCGATCTGGCGCCCTTCGCAGATGGTGACGGCGCGGAAGATCACGTTCTGCAACTGGCGGACGTTGCCGATCCACGGATTGGCCTGCAGTGCGGCGGCCGCCGCCGGGCTCAGACGGAGCGCCGGGCGCGCCGCCTGGGCGCAGGCGCGGGCGAGGAAATCGCGGGCCAGCGGCAGGATGTCGCCGGGCCGCTCGCGCAGCGGCGGCACGTGCAGGTTGAGGACGTTGAGGCGGAACAGCAGGTCCTGACGGAAACGGCCGTCGCTGACCATGCCTTCCAGCGCGCGGTGGGTGGCGCTGATGATGCGCACGTCGATGCGGATTTCGCGCTCGCCGCCGACACGGCGGAAGCTGCCGTCGTTGAGGAAGCGCAGCAGCTTGGCCTGCAGGTAGGGCGACATTTCGCCGATCTCGTCGAGGAAGACGGTGCCGCCGTCGGCCAGTTCGAGCAGGCCGGGCTTGCCGCCGCGCAGCGCGCCGGTGAAGGCGCCGGCGGCGTAGCCGAAGAGTTCGGCCTCGGCCAGGTTTTCCGGCAGGGCGGCGCAGTTGAGCGCGAAGAAGGGCTGCTGGCGGCGGCCGCTGCCGGCGTGGCAGGCGTGCGCCAGCAGTTCCTTGCCGGTGCCGGTCTCGCCGGTGATCAGCAGCGGCGCATCGACCATCGCCATGCGCGCGGCGCGTTGCTTGAGCTGGGCGATCGCCGGCGAATCGCCAAGGATCGCCTCGAAGCCGCCGGCGTCGTAGTTCTGCAGCGCGCTCATGCGCTCGCCGAGGCGGCTCGGCGTGTGCAGCATCAGCACGGCGCCCGCCACCTGGCCGCCGCTTTCCTGCAAGGGTTTGCTTTCGAGCAGGTAGGGTTCGCCCCGGATCAATACCTCGCGCACCGGCAGGCGGTAGTTGCTGGCGAGCAGTTCGCCGGGCAGCTCGGGGTCGTCGATCAGCCCGGGCAGCGTGTTGCCGACCGGGCTTTCGCCGCCGCAGGCGGCGCGGGCGGCCTGGTTGGCGACGACGACGCGGCCGTCCTGGTCGACGGCGAGGATGGGGTCGGGCTGGGCGTCGAGCAGAGCGTCGAGGTAGAGCCGGCGTTGCGCGCCGGGCAGCATGGCGACCGGTTCGACCCGGTCGACGCCGGCGACGCCGAGCAACTGGGCGCGCAGTTCGGCGAGTTCGGCCGGGGCGACGGCCGGCGCCTCGATGTAGATGTGTGGCGGATCGACTTCGACCGCCGTCACGTTGAGGGCGCGGCCGGCCAGTTGGGCGAGGACTTCCTGGGCGATACCGACGCGGTCGGCGAAGTGGACGGCGATGCGCATGGTGTTGTGTCAAGAATTCGCTACGGTGTAGCGATATTAATACAGTTTATTGATCTGTCGAAAAATCATTGTTTAACAATGGCTTGACAGATTTTCTCCGGTTGATGGTGTTGCGAATTCATTACGACAGCCGGCTGGGAACTTTGCTGTGTTTTGCAAGTCATTGAATGCAAAGGAGTTGTTTTCCTGGTACGGGAATCGCTGAATGGATCGCATCAGGAATACGAAACCTTCGGCAAGGAGAGTCGGCATGCATGTTCTCGTTCTCGGCAGCGGCGTCATCGGCACCAGCGTCGCCTACTACCTGGCGCGCGCCGGGCATCGGGTCACCGTCGTCGACCGGCAGCCCGGTCCGGCGCTGGAAACCAGCTACGCCAACGCGGGCGAAGTGTCGCCCGGTTATTCGGCGCCCTGGGCGGGGCCCGGCGTACCGTTCAAGGCGATCAAGTGGCTGCTGATGAAACACGGGCCGCTGGTCATCAAGCCCGGCTTCGACCCCGCGCTGTGGCGCTGGATGCTGGCCATGCTCGGCAACTGCAACGCGGCGGCCTACCGGACCAACAAGCGGCGCATGGTGCGCCTGGCCGAATACAGCCGCGACTGCCTGCGCGAACTGCGTGCCGAAACCGGCATCGAGTACGACCAGCGCAGCCAGGGCACCTTGCAGTTGTTCCGCACTCAGAAGCAGCTCGACGGCATCGCCGGCGACATCGAGATCCTGCGCGAATTCGGCGTGCCCTTCGAACTGCTCGACCGCGCCGGCTACCTGCGCCACGAGCCGGCGCTGGCGGCGGTCAGCGACAAGTTCGTCGGCGGCCTGCGCTTGCCCGGCGACGAGACCGGCGACTGTTTCAAGTTCACGCAGAACCTGGCCGGGCTGGCCGCCGGACTGGGCGTCGACTTCCGCTTCGGCGTCGATATCGGCGGGCTGGAGCATGACGGGCGGCGGATTTCCGGCGTCCGCACGACGCGCGGGACGCTGACGGCGGACCATTACGTGCTGGCCCTGGGCAGTTATTCGACCGCCCTGCTGCGGCCGCTCGGCATCGACATCCCGGTCTATCCGGTCAAGGGCTTCTCGCTCACCGTGCCGATCGTCGATCCGGCGGCAGCGCCGGAGTCGACGGTCATGGACGAAACCCACAAGGTGGCGGTGACCCGGCTCTGCGACCGCATCCGTGTCGGCGGCACGGCGCAGCTTTCCGGCTTCGATCTCAGCCTGGCCGAAGGGCGGCGGCGGACGCTGGAATTCGTCGTCGGCGACCTCTTCCCTGGCGGCGGCGACCTCGCCCGGGCCGAGTTCTGGACCGGCCTGCGGCCGATGACGCCGGACGGCACGCCGATCGTCGGCCGCACCCGTTACGACAACCTGCTGCTGAGCACCGGCCACGGCACGCTGGGATGGACGATGGCGGCCGGCACCGGGCGCGTCGTCGCCGATCTGGTCTGTGGCCGGCAGCCGGAAATCGCCGTCGACGACCTCGGCGTCGCGCGTTACGCCGGTGCTCAGCTACGTCGTCCGGCACCGCGCCCGGTTTCTGCGGCGCCGGCCTGAAACGTTACAAATCGGCCGCCAATTCGCTGCAACTTCTGCGTCGGCAACCGGTCAGTCCTCTGGTAGTGCAACCCACCATTACGAGGAGACGAAGATGCCGAACAGAGCTGTCATCAAGATTGTCCAGAATCGCGAATTCCTGGTCTGCCAGCCGGCCGACGACGTGCGGACCGTCGCCGCGCACATGAAACGGCACGGCCAGGCGGCGGTCCTGGTGGTGTCGCCGGAGGGCCTGCTGCTCGGCATCTGCACCGAGCGCGACCTGGCCTACAAGGTGCTGGCCGAGGGGCTGGACGGGACGACCCCGGTGTCGGCGGTGATGACGCCGGAGCCGCGCACCGTGCCGCCGGAGATGATCTTCGGCCATGTCCTGCACTTGATGTACGAAGGCGGTTTCCGCCACATGCCGGTGGTCGATCCGGGCGGCCGGCCGCTCGGCCTGGTTTCGGCGCGTGACGCGCTGGGCTTGGAAATGATCAGTTTCGCCGGCGAGATGGCGCAGCGCGAGGCGCTGGCGGAAGTTCTCTAGGCTGCTGCAGGCGCCGCCGCCTGCAGCAGTTCGCCGATGAATGCCGAGGCGGGCAGGGACAGCACCTTGCCCTTCAGATGCACGATCGACCACGGCTGCTGGATCGGAAAGCCGGCGACGTCGAGCAGGCAGAGACCGTTGTCGGCCGGATCGGCGGCCAGCGCGTGGCGCGACAGGATGGACAGGCCGACGCCGCTGGCGACGAGGTCGCGGATCGCCTCGTTGCTGGCGACCGTCAGCCTGACCTTGAGCGTCTGGCCGCTGGCCTGCAGGTGGCGATCCACCGCCGCCCGCGAACCGGAGCCGGCTTCGCGCAGCAGGAAGGGCTCGTCGGCCAGCGCGGCGGCGTCGATCCGCCGGCCGGCCAGGCAATGGCCAAGCGGGGCGACGACGTGCAGCGGGTTGTCGAGGAAGGGGCGGACGACGACATCGATGTCCTGCGGCGGGTAGGACATGATGTAGAGGTCGTCCTCGTTTTTGCGCATGCGGTCGACGACGCCGGCCCGGTTGGTGATCTCGAGCCGGACGTCGATTTCCGGGTAGCGGCGGCAGAAGGCGCCGAGCATGCGCGGCAGGAAGTACTGCGCGGTATTGACCAGGGCAACGCGCAGGCGCCCGCTATGCAGGCCTTTCAACGCGCCGATCGCAGCGTCGAGGCGGTTCCATTCGTGGTCGAGGACGCGCACCGTCGCCAGCAGTTCCTCGCCGGCGGCGGTCAGCCGGATGTCGCGGCCGATCTGCTCGAACAGCGGCAGACCCAGCGTATCGGCCAGTTGGCGAATCTGGATCGAGACTGCCGGCTGGGTCAGGTGCAGGGTCTCGGCGGCGCGCGAGAAACTGCCCAGACGGGCTACCGTGGCAAAGGTTTCGAGCTGGCGCGGGGTGATGTGGCGCTTCAATATATAAGTTTCAACAAATGATCGGCGTGCCAAGTTTAATTGGATTTAATCGATGGCAGAAGGGATAGTCACGCCGTCGCGGCCTTGCCGCCTGCCGGATTGCCTTCATGCCCTTCGAACCCGTCATCCTTTTCTTCCTGCTCGGCGCGCTGGCCGGGCTGATCCGTTCCGACCTGCGTATCCCCGCCGTCCTCTACGAATCGCTGAGCATCTTCCTGCTGCTGGCGATCGGTCTCAAGGGCGGCGTCGAACTGGCGCGCTACCCGGTCGGCGAACTGCTGCTTGCCGCCGGCGTTGTGGTTGCTGCCGGCGCGCTGATCCCGCTCATTGCCTTTCCGGTGCTGGCCCGCCTGGGCAAACTGCCGCGCGCCGACGCGGCGTCGATCGCCGCCCACTACGGTTCGGTCAGCGTCGTCACCTTTGCCGTCGCCTCGACCTTCCTGCTCGGCCGCGGCGAGAGCGCCGAGGGCTACATGACCGTGTTCCTCGTCCTGCTCGAATTCCCGGCGCTGATGATCGGCATCTGGCTGGCGCGGCGTGGCGAGGGTTCGGCTGACTGGGGCAAGGTGCTGCACGAGGTCTTCGCCGGCAAGAGCATCGTCCTCCTGCTCGGCGGCCTGGCGATCGGCTGGGTTGCCGGCAGCGACGGACTGAAGCCGCTCGACAAGCTGTTCTTCGACCTGTTCAAGGGGATGCTGGCGATCTTCCTGCTTGAAATGGGCCTGGTTGCCGCCAGCCGCATCGGCGACCTGCGCCGGGCTGGCTGGTTCCTTGCAGGATTCGCCGTCGCCATGCCGCTGGTGGGTGCCGGGCTCGGCATCGTCACCGGCCTCTTGCTCGGCCTGTCGGTCGGCGGCACGACGCTGCTCGCGACGCTCTACGCCAGCGCTTCCTACATCGCGGCGCCGGCAGCGATGCGCATCGCCGTGCCGGAAGCCAATCCCGGCCTGTCGATCGGCGCCGCGCTCGGCATTACCTTCCCGTTCAATCTGCTGCTCGGCATTCCGGCCTATCATTGGGCGGCCGTCACCCTGCATGGAGTCTTCGCATGAATCGCCCGCTGCAAACCCGCAAGCTGCTGACCATCGTCTGCGAGGCGGCGCTGGAAAAACGCCTGGAAAAGGAATTGCCGGGTTTCGGCGCGCACGGCTACACGATTTCCGATGCTCGCGGCAACGGCGCTCACGGTCGCCGCGACGCGGCCTGGCCGGCGAGCGCCAACATCCGGGTCGAGGTGCTGTGCGATGAGGCGGTCGCCGAAGCCGTCGTCCGTCATCTGGAAGCGCAGTATTTCAGCAGCTACCAGTTGGTCGTCTTCCTGTCCGACGTCCAGGTGCTGCGGGCGGAGAAGTTCTAGGGCGTGTTCATAGTAAGCAGCGGGCGGCTGGTTACTGCAAATACGCCCTAGCCGAGCAGCTTGCGCTGGTCGAGGAAGGTCTCGAGGATTTCCAGGCGGGCCAGCGGGTCGTCGAGTTCGAGCAGCTTCTGCTTGGCCAGGTTCTGGATCGGCAGCACTTCGGTCAGCCGGTAGCCGACCCAGCCGGCATCGTCGTAGCGGTGCGGTTCCGGCATGCGCGCCGGGCCGAGGTCGCCGACCACGCGCTGGAGCAGTGGCAGCAGGCGTTCGCGGTTCTGCGGCAGCGGCACTTCCGGTTCGGCGAGCAGTTCGACGGTGGCGCGCAACAGCCGGTCGGCGCCGACCTCGTGGTCGAGGATGCGGAAGCGGCGCCCGCCGATGGCGTCGAGCATCAGGATGCCGAGCTGCTCCATTTCCCAGTTGGCGATGCTGGCCAGCGTGCCGACGGTGTGCGGTACCGCGGCTTGGCCGACTTCGGCGCCGGCGTCGATCAGGCAGATGCCGAAGGGCGTGTTGTCCTTGAGGCAGGCGGCCGCCATGTCCAAGTAGCGTTGCTCGAAGACCTTCAAGGGCTGCACGCCGCCGGGAAAGAGCACGGTGTTGAGCGGAAACAGCGGAATTTCCAGCGTCTCGACGCCGCCGCCGCCGGGGGCGCGGATGAAGTCGAACCAGCCCATCAGCGGTCCTCGCCCCAGCGCTGCATCAGCGTGTGTGGAACGGAGATCTGATCGAGCACACGGGCGACGACGAAATCGACGATGTCCTGCACGCTCTGCGGATGGTGATAGAAGCCCGGGCTGGGCGGCAGGATGACGGCACCGGCGCGCGAGAGGCGCAGCATGTTTTCCAGGTGGATCGCCGAGAACGGCGTTTCACGGGGAACCAGCACCAGCTTGCGGCCTTCCTTGAGAACGACGTCAGCGGCGCGTTCGATCAGTTTGTCGGAAAGCCCCTGGGCGATCGCCGCCAGGGTGCCCATCGAACAGGGGCAGACGACCATCGCGTCGGGCGGGTTGGAGCCGGAGGCGACCGGGGCGAACCATTCCTCGCGGCCGAAAACCTGCAGCTTCTCGCCATCGACCGCCGGCAAGCGGGCGAGCAGCGCGGCCTTGGCGTCGGCCGGGCGCGACGGCAGGTCGAAGTCCAGCTCCTGGCGGGCGACAATCTGTGCCGCCTGTGAATACAGCAACTGGACGCGACAGCCGGCGCCGAGCAGGCATTCGAGCAGGCGCAGGCCGTAGGGCAGGCCGGAGGCGCCGGTCAGGGCGAGGCAGACAGTGGCACTCATGGAGTGGATTCCGGGGCGGGAGAGTCAGCCAGCAGTTTAGCCGCGATCAGGCCGTTGATGGTGCCGAAGAACAATGCGGCGGCGGCGAAAACCGGCAGCAGCAGGAAGACGCCGTCGTGCGGGATCAGCCAGGCGCGGGCGAGCAGCAACTGGCCGCCGATGTGCGCCAGCGCGGCGAGGATGGACAGGCTGACCGGTCCGAACCAGCGCGCTGGCAGATGGCGGGCGAGGCCAAGCGTGAGCAGGCTGAGCGTCGTGCCGGCGGCCGACAGGAAGAAGCCGGGGGCGAGGAAGTAGCCGAGCAGCAGGCTGCCGGCGAGGACGCGCAGGACGCTGACCCAGACCGCGGTACCCCAGCCGTAGCGGAGCAGGACGATCAGCGTGACGATGTTGGCGAGCCCCGGCTTGATTCCCGGCAACGGTGTCGGGATCGCCGCGTCAACGAGCGACAGGCCGACCGCTGCGGTGGCCAGCCAGGCGACCCGGCGGTCCTCCGGGGTGACCGCGAGTTCAATAACTGAGCGAGTCATAGACCTTGGTCCGGCCGGTGATCTGCAGGCTGACGCGGTTGGGGGCGCAGATGGCGATTTCGCCGGGACGCATCAGCCAGCCCTGCTTGACGCAATACTGGCGCGGTCCGGGATCGGCGACGACCCGGGCGCGGCCCGGCTCGATGACAATCCGGGTGACGCCGAGCGGGCCGGGGACGAGGATTTCGCGCCGTGTCCGCAGATCGACTTCGGCGAATACTTTTCCTTCCTGGCGGACGATGGCGCGGTCGGCGAGGCCGCCTTGCCAGAATTGCGGGATGCTGAAACCGACCAGCGCCGCGACAAGCAGGAAAACCAGCCAGTCGCCGGGGCGGATCAGCGCCAGCCAGCGCATCAACCGGCCAGCGTGCGATGCCGGACCAGCACGCGGGCCTGGCCGGCGAAGCGGCGGGCCAGCGTTTCCGCCAGATAGACGGAGCGGTGCTGGCCACCGGTGCAGCCGATGGCTACCGTCAGGTAATTGCGGTTGTCGCGGATGTAGCTGGGCAACCAGTCGGAGACGAAACGGCCGATGTCTTCGCGCATGCGGACGACGTCGGGGTCGCATTCGAGGAATTCGGCGACCGGTCGGTCGCGCCCGGTGAGCGGGCGCAAGGCCGGGTCGTAATGCGGATTGGGCAGGCAACGGACGTCGAAGACGAGGTCGGCGTCGAGCGGCAGGCCGTGCTTGAAGCCGAAGGACTCGAACATCAGCGTCAGGCCCTGGCCGGGCTGGCTTTCTATGAACTGGCGCACCCATTCCCGCAGGGCGCTGGCCTTCAGGCCGCTGGTGTCGATGCGGTGGCCGAGACCGGCGATCGGCGCCAGCAGTTCGCTCTCCAGGCGGATCGATTCGGCCAGCGAGCGTTCGTCGTCGGCCAGCGGATGGCGGCGTCGCGATTCGGAATAGCGCTTGAGCAGCGTTTCCTCGTTGGCGTGCAGGAACAGGAAGGTGACCTGGACACCATCCTCGCTCAGTCGCTTGAGTTTGCCGGGCAGCAGTTCAATGCCGCCGCCGGAGCGGGCATCGATGGCAACCGCCACCTTGCTGACCTGTTCTTCCTGCAGCATGCCGACCAGCACGGTCAGAATGACAACAGGCAAGTTGTCGACGCAGTAATAGCCCGAGTCTTCAAGCAGGTTGAGGGCGACGGACTTGCCGGAGCCGGAAAGTCCGCTGATCAGTATGAGTTCCATGGTCGGCAGGATAAAGGAAGGCGCCGCCGCGCCGCAACCTTTAACAGTTGTCCTTAGGCGATTGGCATGTTGCCGTGCGGCCGCGGCCCTCGACCCTGAAAGGCAGGGCGTTTTTCCGGGAGTGTTTAAAGGATAATACCGGGAGAAGAAAACCCGTGGAGAGACACCATGACCCCGACCCTTCCCCTGCCCGAGTTGCCTTTCCTGGCTGAACTGACAGCGCTGCGCCGCGACATCCATGCCCACCCCGAACTGGCTTTCGATGAGCGCCGGACGGCCGATATCGTCGCTGCCGAACTGGCCCGCTACGGTCTCGAAGTGCATCGTGGCCTAGCCAAAACCGGCGTCGTCGGCGTCCTCAAGGCCGGCAATTCGCCGCGCATGATCGGCCTGCGTGCCGACATGGACGCGCTGCCGCTCGCCGAGCTGAACGAATTCCCGCATCACTCGAAGCACCCCGGCAAGATGCACGCCTGCGGCCACGACGGCCATACCGCGATGCTGCTGGGCGCTGCCCGTTACCTGGCGGAGAACCCGGATTTCGACGGCACCGTCGTTTTCATCTTCCAGCCGGCCGAGGAATCCGAGGGCGGCGCGGCGGTGATGATCGAGGACGGCCTGTTCGAGAAATTCCCGGTCGAAGCGGTGTTCGGCCTGCACAACTGGCCAGGCATCCCGGTCGGCGAGATGATGGCGATGCCGGGGCCGGTGATGGCCGGCACCTGCGGCTTCGAGATCCACGTGCGCGGCCACGGCTGCCACGCGGCGATGCCGCACCAAGGGATCGACGCCATCGTCACCGGCGCGCAACTGGTGCAGGCCTTGCAGACCGTGGTCAGCCGCACCCTGCATCCCTGCGATGCGGCGGTGGTCAGCGTCACCCAGTTTCACGCCGGCGAGGCCTGGAACATCATCCCGGAAGAGGTGGTGATGCGCGGTACCATCCGCAGCTTCAAGCCGGAAGTCCAGGAGAGCATCGAGCGCGCCATCGAGCGGCTGTGCAGCGGCATCGCCGCCGCCAACGGGGCGCAGATATCGGTGCGCTTCGAGCATCGCTACCCACCGACGGTCAACAGCCCGGTCGAGGCAAAATTCTGCCAGCAGGTCGCCGCCGAGGTGTTCGGCGCCGAGCGGGTGCTGACCGACATCCTGCCCTCGATGGGCGCCGAGGATTTTGCCTACATGCTGCGCGAGAAGCCCGGCTGCTACGTCTGGCTGGGCAACGGTCCTGGCACCGGTGGCTGTACCCTGCACAACCCGCACTACGATTTCAACGACCAGTTGCTGACGCTGGGCGTCGCTTACTGGGCGCAGCTAGTGCGCCGCGCCCTGCCCAGAGCGGCCTGAGGCTTACAGCCGGAACTGGGCGATGGCCTGATTGAGTTCGCCGGAAACGGCGTTCAGGCGGTCGGCGCTACTCACTACCTGACGTAGTGCCTGATCGTTCTGGGCGATCAGGTTGCGCACCTGCTCGACCAGTGCTTCGATCTGCCGTTCGCTGGCGTTTTCGGCGCTGATTGCCCGGGCAATCCGGCCGACCACCGTCGACACTTCCTGGGCGCTGGCCTTCATGCGGTCGAAGGCTTCGCGCGACTGTTTGGATAATTCGACACTTTCCCCGACCTGCAGCAGGCCGGCTTCCATGCCCTCGACGGCACGTTGGGTACCGGACTGGATGCTGGCGACCATGGTCGAGATTTCGGATGTCGATTGTGTCGTCCTTTCGGCCAACTTGCGCACTTCGTCGGCAACCACGGCGAAGCCGCGGCCCTGTTCGCCGGCACGGGCGGCCTCGATGGCGGCGTTGAGGGCGAGCAGGTTGGTCTGACCAGCGATGTCGGAAATGACGCCGAGAATCGAGCTGATTTTTGCCGACTGGGCACCCAGTTCCCGGATGTGGGTCGCCGTCGTTTGCACCGAACCCGCCATTTCGGCAGTCTCCGCCGCCGCCTTGCTGGCCAGTGCGGCGCCGCTGTCGGAGGTGGCGCCGGAGTCGCCGACGATGCGTTCGGCTTCGCTGACCGCCCGCATGATGTCGTTGAGGCCGCTGGTCGCGACATGGACGTTGCTGACCATTTCCTGGGCGTAGTTCAACTGTTGCTGGCTGCCGGCGGCGACCTGGCGCGTTGCGTCGTCGACCAGACGGGCGCCTTGCTCGACTTCCCGGGCGTGGCTGGCCAGCGAGCCGACCAGTTGCCGTAGCTGATCCTGCATGCGGGCCAGCGCACCGAGCAGGCTGGCGCCGTTGCTGCCGTCGAGGGCGATCGTCCGGCTCAGGTCGCCGGTGGCAACGGCGCTGGCAACCTCACGGGCGTAGGCCGGTTCGCCGCCCAGTTCGCGGCGGACGTAGGCGAGCGTGGTCCACACGCTGCCGATGCCGATCAGGATGGCAATCGCCGTCAGCACCAGGGTCAGCATTTCCTGATTGTGCGCGGCATCTTCCACACGCTGGCGTTCTTCCAGCGTTTTCTGTTTCAGGATGTCGAGATCGTCGAGCAGCACCTGCTTCAACTTCCGCCAGGCCGGCGTTTCCTTGGCATTGATCAGCGCCTTGGCCTCATCGAAACGGCCTTCCTTGAGTGCTGCCAGCACTTCCTTCTGGGCGCTGGCCTGGGCTTCGGCCAGCTTTTCCAGTCCGCCGATCGTTTCGGTGAAACCTTCCACCTTCGCGGCATTGACAACGGCCGACTGGCGCGCCTTGGCGAAATCCTCGCGCGCCTTGTCGAGGTTCTGGTAGGCCTTGGGGTTTTCCGGATCGAGGGTGATATTGCGTAGCGCCTGCCCCATCTGCAAGCCCTGGGCGTACATCTCGCGGTAATCCTGGCGCAACGCACTGGGACCATCGAGGAAGCGGCCAAAACTGGCCGAGGTTCCCAGCATGCCCTGATACGCCACGGCAACGGCGCTGACGAAAGCGGCCATGATCAGCGCCATGCCCAACAACAATCGATTGCGAAAGCTCATCACTGTCCTCTTATATTTGATCACTATTACCATTGTAAGAGGCTGAGCCGGGTTTGGGTCAGCGAAGGATGAGCATATCTCCCCGGTGAACGAGTACACCAGCGCCGCTCAGGTCGGCGAGCAGGCGGGCGGTCAGTTCGTCTTCCGCCAGCGCCAGATAGCGCTGGTTGATATCGACCGCGAACGGCAGGCTGGCCAGGAAATCGGCAAAACCCGCTGCCGGCAGTTGCTGCCTCTCCATCAGTGCGAAGGCGACGATCACCTTGAGGGCGTGCCAGGCGAGCCGCTCGATGTCGGCGCAAAAGCCATCGAGCCGGCGGAAGGCGGTGGCGAGCGCCCGGTCCACGTCGGTAAACGGGGCGCCGTGGCCGGGGATGACGATGTCGATCGGCAGGCGGCCGAGCATTTCCAGCGTCGCCCGGGTGGCCGTCAGGCCGTCGGCGGTGCCGAGCAGTTCCGGGAAGACGACGCCGAAGCCGTTTTCCCACAGCGCATCGCCGGAAATCAGCAGGCGTTTTTCCGGGTTGTAGAAGGCGAGCGCTTCCATGTCGTGCCCCGGTACCGCCAGCGCCTGCCAGTTCAGTCCGGCGAATTCGATCTCGCTGCCCGCCTCGATCAGCGCGTCGTGGCGGAAGGGGGCAGCCTGCTGGCCGAGCGGCGAGAGCAGCAGGGCATCCTCGTCCCATTCGGCGATGCTTGCCTGGAGGCCGGCGGGCACCGCGATCGAACAGCCGAAAGCGGCCTGCACCGCAGCATTGCCGCCAATATGGTCGGAGTGCGAATGGGTGTTCAACAGGCGTTCGAGGTGGCAACCGGCGAGCGCATGGCGGAGCAGGGCGACCGTCTGCTCGGCGTGCGTGACGTAACCGCTGTCGATCAGCGTCGCCCGCTCGCCGTCGAAAGCGAGGATATTGTTGGCCGACAGCCAGCCGCGCTCGATGACCAGGAGGCTGTCTGGCAGCTTCGCCGTCATGCCGGGCGCGGAGTCTCGTCTGCGGTCGGCGCTGGCGTCTGGGGTGGGACGGCGGTTTCCGGCACCTCTGCCGGCGGCCGCCCGCAGCCGAGGCAGTAGCCGCTGTCGGGGTCGGTGGTGCAGATGCCGACGCAGGGGTAGAGGTCTTCGCTGGGCTCGCTCATGCTCATTCAGTGGGGCGGGGAGATGCCGCTTGCCGGTCGCGCAGCGCGGCGAGCACGGCCAGGCGTGCCGGCGCATCGAGGCGCGACCAGTTGGCAATTTCGTCGAGGCTGCGCCGGCACCCGACGCAGAAACCGCTGGCCGGGTCGATGCGACAGGCGTTGGTGCAGGGCGAGGCGGGCAGGGCTGGCATCAGAGGAGGACGTAACGTTTCTGGCGGTCGATGGATTTGGCGACGGCGGCCTGCGCTTCCTCGCGCGTGATGCGGACCAGCGTCGCCAGATGCTGACGCCGGTCGCGGCTGGAAAGTTCCGGGAATTCGATGGTTTGTGCGTCGTCGCCGGGTTCGGACGGCTCGTGCACGATGCCCATGCGATCGATGCGGATGCTGACCGGCGTCAGCGCCAGCGCGCTTTCCGGATGGCGCAGGAATTCCGCCAGCACCTCGACCAGATGCTCGGGCATCAGGGCCTCGCTGTTTTCGCGCAGGCGCAGGTCGAGTTCGACCAGGTGGCGGGTGTGGCGCTCATCTTCATCGGCATGGTGTTGTTGCTGCAACGCGAGCAACTGGGCGTGTTCGACCGAGAGATCGGCGCGCAGCCCCTGGCGTTCGCGGCGCAACTGGTCGACGTGGGCGTTGAAACTGCGCAGCAGGCTCTCGAGTGCGCGCGCCTGCAGCCGCTGGCGCGTCGTCTCCAGGCTGCAACTGGGTTCGATCAGCGTCTGGTCGGAAAAATAGACGACTTCCTGCGGCACGTCGCTGCGGATCACGTTGCCCTGCTGCGCCATGCCGAACTGTCGCTTCTGCAGCCGGCGCGCCGCCAGCATTGCGCAGAAGCAGTCGCTGGCCCAGCACTCGGGGCGTTGCAGGAAATCGCGCACCGCCTGGCTGCGGCCGAGCATTTCGTCGATGTCGGTCGGCGTCGCGAACAGCGCATGCACCAGCATGTCCTGGGCGAAGCTGCGCCGGTTGATCTCGATCGGTCCGGGCAGCGCGCTGACCAGGCTCTGGCAATAGCCCAGCGCATGTTCGACGGCCGCCAGCAGGTGCTTGTCGAGGCGTGGCGCGGCGCGGACCAGCGGATCGACCATGCCGATCACGCGATCAAGCGCCGCCGTCACCTCGGGGTCGGGCTGTGGTGCGGGCTTCAGCAGATCGGCAAGGGCGGAAAGGAAAGTCAATCGGACTTGGCGCAGAGCGCCCGGCCGGCCCTGGCGCCGTTCGGGCGGTTGATGGTGGCGGCGATCCATTCGCCGACTGCCGCCAGTTTAGCCAGATTGATGCCGGTGTGTATGCCCAATCCGTCGAGCAGATAGACCACGTCCTCGGTGGCCACGTTGCCGGAGGCGCCTTTCGCGTAGGGACAGCCGCCCAGCCCGGCGACCGAGGCGTCGAAGACCGCCATGCCGGCCTGCAGTGAAGCGTAGATGTTGGCGATCGCCATGCCGTAGGTATCGTGATAATGGCCGGCTAGCCTGTCGATCGGCACGACGCGGGCGCAGGCTTCGATCATCCGCACGATCGAAGCCGGATTGCCGACGCCGATGGTGTCGCCGAGCGACACCTCGTAGCAGCCCATGTCGTAAAGGACTTTCGCCACCTCGGCGGTTTTCTCCGGCGCCACCGCCCCTTCATAAGGGCAACCGACGACGCAGGAAACATAGCCACGCACCGGGATTTCCAGCGCCGAAGCGGCGGCAACCACTGGCTCGAAGCGTTTCAGGCTTTCGGCGATTGAGCAGTTGATGTTCTTGCGCGAAAAAGCCTCGGACGCGGCGGCGAAGATCGCCACCTCGTCGGCCTGCGCCGTGACGGCACCGTCGAAGCCCTGCAGGTTGGGCGTCAGCGCGGTGTAGACGACGCCTGGCCGACGCCTGATGCCGGCCAGCACGGCGGCGTTGTCGCCCATCTGCGGCACCCACTTCGGCGAGACGAAGGAAGTCGCTTCGATCACCGACAACCCGGCCTCGGCCAGGCGTTCGATCAATTCGATCTTGGTTTCGGTCGGGATGACTTGTTTTTCGTTCTGCAATCCGTCGCGCGGGCCGACTTCGACGATTTTGACGCGAGCAGGGAGAGTCATGGATAGATTTCTTCAGTTAGGTAATTCAAACCCTTGAAGCGCAAAGGTACAGGGGATGCGATCCAAGAGGTGCCGTTGTTGTTTTGCTTAACGTGAAAACAATAAATTCCGTCAGTGTCGTGCGAATTAACGACAAACGGCGGCAGCCAAAATAGCTGGATTCTTCCATCTCCTTCCCAGCCATGTCCCCGAAATAACGACCTAATTGAGTCGAGATAGTTTTGCGCATCAGGAAAACTGGAAAAAGCTTCGCTGCAAAGTTTCATAAAAGCTAGATCGTCCAAATGGTGGAATGAATAGACGTGATAGCGCTGAAAGCTTGATGGTGGAACTGCAAATTGCCCGCCAAATTGCATCAATCTGTCGTCCATCTGAATCTCCTGTGAAATTGGGTAAGGCGAAACAGAGGTTTCAGTGTAGGGAAGGATGCAATTTGGACAAAATGCGAAGTTATTTATTCCGTTCGGCTATTTTTCTGAGATTAGTCTCCTTCAAACTCCACAAGCGCCGCGCCGTCGCTTACCTGTTCGCCGGCCGCGTAGCAGAAGGCCTTGAGGGTGCCGGCGGCGGGGGCGGTGATGGTGTGCTCCATCTTCATCGCTTCGAGGATCAAGAGCGGCGTGCCTTTTTCCACCTTCTGGCCGGGTTGGGCGAGCAGGGCGACGACCTTGCCGGGCATCGGCGCGGTCAGGCCGCCGCCGTGGCTGTCGCCGGCATCGACGCGGTGCAACGGGTCGTCGCGCAGGAGTGAGTACGTGCTTCCCTGCAGAAAGACCGTGCGCTTGTCGTCGACCGCGACCACCGAGGCGATCAGTCGGCGGTCGTCGAGTTCGACGGCGAAGCGGTCGCCTTCCAGCTTCTTGCCGCTGGCAACGGTAGACTCGCCGCAAAGGGCAATTTCCCAGCGCTCGCCGCGATAGCGGACCTGTACGTCGACCAGCGTCTCGCCGTCCATGAAGCTGATCGTGCGCGCGGCCGACAGGTTCATGCGCCAGCCGTCGCGTGCGTGCCAGGGCGAGAACGGGTCGCCGCCGGTCTGCGCGGCCTGCTTTGCCGCGTGCTGTTCCCAGAGCAGTTCGCCGACCGTGGCGACCAGCAGCGCGTCGCGCGGCACCGGCTGGGCGGCGGGGAAGAGGAAATCCTTCTGCCGCTCGATCAGGCCGGTGTCGAGGTCGGCCTTGGCGAAGGCCGGGCAGGCGACCAGGCGGGAGAGGAAATCGATGTTGGTGGTCAGGCCGGCGACGCGGTAGTCGGCCAAGGCCTTCCGCATGCGCGCCAGGGCGCCGTCACGGGTTTCGTCCCAGACGATCAGCTTGGCGATCATCGGGTCGTAGAAGGGCGTGATCTCGTCGCCCTCCTCGACGCCGGTATCGACCCGCACGTTGATCGACTCGGCCGGCGGCACCAGGCGCACCAGCTTGCCGGTGGCGGGCAGGAAGCCCTTGCTGGCGTCCTCGGCGTAGATGCGCGCCTCCAGCGCGTGGCCGCGGATTTCCAGTTGTTCCTGCTTCAGCGGCAACGGCTGGCCGGCGGCGACGCGCAACTGCCATTCGACCAGGTCCTGGCCGGTGATCATCTCGGTAACCGGGTGCTCGACCTGCAGGCGGGTGTTCATCTCCATGAAGAAGAAGCTGCCGTCCTGGTTGGCGATGAACTCGACGGTGCCGGCGCCAACGTAGCCGACGGCCTTGGCGGCGGCCACCGCCGCTTCGCCCATCTCGCGGCGGCGGGCTTCGCGCATGCCCGGCGCCGGGGCTTCTTCGAGCACCTTCTGGTGACGGCGCTGCACCGAGCAGTCGCGCTCGAACAGATAGACGCAGTTGCCCAGCGTGTCGGCGAAGACCTGGATTTCGACGTGGCGCGGCTTGGTGATGTATTTCTCGATCAGCACATGGTCGTCGCCGAAGCTGGACAGCGCCTCGCGCTTGCAGGAAGCCAGCGCGTCCGGGAAATCCTCGGATTTCTCGACCAGGCGCATGCCTTTGCCACCGCCGCCAGCCGCAGCCTTGATCAGCACCGGGTAGCCGATCTTCTCAGCCTCGGTGTGGAGCAGCGTCGGGCGCTGGTCGTCGCCGTGGTAACCGGGTGTCAGCGGCACCTTGGCTGTGCCCATCAGCTTCTTGGCTTCCGACTTCGAGCCCATGGCGCGGATCGCCGCGGCCGGCGGGCCGATGAAAACCAGGCCGGCCTGGGCCAGGGCTTCGGCGAACTCCTCGTTTTCAGAGAGAAAACCGTAGCCCGGATGCACCGCCTGGGCGCCGGTGCGCTGGCAGGCCTCGATGATCTTGTCGGCGACCAGATAGGACTCGCGCGCCGCCGCCGGCCCGAGCAGCACGGCCTCGTCGGCCAGGCGCACATGGCGGGCATTGGCGTCGGCCTCGGAATAGACGGCAACGGTACGGATGCCCATGCGGCGGGCGGTCTTGATGACGCGGCAGGCGATTTCTCCGCGATTGGCGATGAGTATCTTGTTAAACATGCGTGGTCTCCCGCGGAGAAATCGCCTGAGCGTGCTGCGCACGCTGGCAGTTTGACTTCGTCGCTGCGCCGCTGCGCGGCTGGTCACCGCGGTTGGCGATCAAAATCTTGGTGAACATCGCTTATTCCCCCATCCAGTTGGGCTGACGTTTATCCAAAAAGGCGGAAATACCCTCGCGCGCCTCCGCCGTCGCCCGCAGATGGGCGATGCGGTGAGCGGTTTCCTCGACCAGCGTGTGGTTGACCGGCTGGTGATCGACGGCGCGGATCAGATCCTTGGCCGCTGCCTGTGCGTTGGGGCCGCCGGCGAGCAGGGCAGCGACGATCTCGGCGACCTTGTCGTCGAGTGCTTCCGGCTCGGCGACTTCATGCACCAGCCCGATCTCGCGGGCGCGGGCGGCGGCTATGCGCTCGGCAGTCTGGAAATAGCGCGTCGCCTGGCGGGCGCCGATGGCGCGCAGCACGTAGGGCGAAATCGCCGAGGGAATGATGCCGAACTTGACCTCGGAGGTGGCGAACACGGCCTTGGTCGAGGCCACGGCGATGTCGCAGGCCGACGCCAGCCCCATGCCGCCACCGAGCGCGGCGCCTTGCACGCGGGCGATGGTCGGCTTCTTCATCTCGGCCAGCGTGCGCAGCATGCCGGCCAGGGCGCGGGCATCGTTGAGGTTGTCGTCGATGCCGTTGTTGGCGGCGCGGCGCATCCAGTTGAGGTCGGCGCCGGCCGAGAAGCTTTTTCCTCTCCCTGCCAGAACGACGACGCGGATGTCGGCGTCCTGGTCGAGGGCGATGCAGGCAGCGGTCAGTTCGGCGATCAGGGTTTCGTCGAAGGCGTTATGCAGGTCGGGCCGGTTCATCCAGATCGTGGCGACCGGGCCGGCGAGTTCGATTTCCAGGGCTTGGAAGGGCATTTGGGTTTGTCTCCTGCTTATTTGTCTGTTTTTTTTACGGGTGTGTATTTGGTTTGATGCGGGTGGCTTCTGTATTTTTAGCGCCGTGTTCCGTGCCTGACGCGCGGGCGTACTTTTTCTTGTGTGGCCAAGAAAAAGTAGGGCGGTTTCAAAGACCGAGTGCAACATTTGGAATCATCCCTGCTTTGTCCATGAAGATGTTATCGAAGAACACCTCGGCGGGAGAGCGCCATCCCAGGGTTTTTCTCGGCCGCATATTGAGTTCCCAGGCGATG
>JAFIHA010000065.1 GCA_017848965.1 Dechloromonas aromatica (nom. nud.)
CTGTTCTGTCCTGATCGGTATAGCGCAGGAATGCCCGATTTGAACATCGAGGAATGCCCCTTTTTTTTCTCCCAGTTCATTATTGAGTTGCTGTTCGTTCTAATTCAATTGAAATTCCGGGGCATTCCAGTGACAGGGCATTCCTTGAGAGGAGGTTCCTGAGTTGCACTTCACGCCCAATCACATCTCATCCGCAGCCAGGTTTCCCTTGCGTTGGTAACGTTTCGCGATCCCCGCCTGTTGAGCTGCGGCGAGAAGGGTTTTCCAGCTTTCCCCGAGTTCCAGATAACGAGGCCGCAAGCTAAGCCAAGGCTCCGTCCCGGCGCGACGCGTTTCTTCGGCAAGTGCCGGCAGGGCTTGGCTCAAACGTTGGATGGCATCGATGCAGCATCCGAACTCGTCAGCAGCCTCAGGAGAACTTCGTAGCGCCTGGCGAATGCGTTCGACCTGTTTCAGTCGCTTGTCGCGGCTGTCCGGGTTTTCGTTTGCCGTCAGAAACGCCAGGATGGCTGCGCGTTCCGCGTCAGTGATGAGCTTGCCGGGGCGGAAGGTCAGCCCCCTTGGAAATTCGAGGGGGTCGGAGCACAAGTCCAATGTGCCAACCGTCATGGTCCTGCTGCGTTTTCTCGAGGGGTCGTAGACGTGCCGAACAAGCTGGGCGCATTTTCTCCCGGGGCGGACTTTGAAACACAGATTCGGCATGGCGGTCTCCTTCGCTCAAAGTCTCGTATAAGACAAAAGCGCCGCGTTCGACATCAAAGCAGGCTCGGCGTCCGAAAGAAGACGGTATGCGGTTCGATCCTGCCGGTATGCGGATACAAGCTGTCCCCCGGCGGGCGACGGACGGCTTGGCGCTGCCTGGGAATCGGATCGATCCGCCTTGTCGATACTGGGGCCGCGTGGGCGCTCAGTTGCCCGACCGCCTACTGGCGTTTATTGACGGTAGGCAGTCACGGAGGCGTGGGAAAGAAATCCTGGATCGCGCCCCATGCCTCTCTGGGGGAGTTTCTGACCGCCAGGGCGTGATAGGGCAACTCAATCAAATCGGGGTCGATTTTGGGAACGGCGCCCTGCGGGAAACCTTCGATGATTCTGCAGGCCTCCGGGTCGTCGCCCAGCGAGTGATGGAGACGGCAGATCAGTGGCCGCTGAGCATAGACAGCGCAGGCATGATTTGCATCCAGAAAGGGGCAGGGCTGTCCAACGTAGGCTGCAGCCTCGTACATCACGGTGTCTCGCGGACGGTAGGGCAATCGTTTTGGTGAACGGCCGCTCGCAAGGCCAAGCGCTTCAGCTTCATGAGCGTAGATGAAGGTCGGCATATGACAGCAGTGGGCACAGCCCTGACTGCAGATGGCGACTTCTCCGATGCTGCGAACCAATTCTTCGGTGAGCTCGAGGATTTTGCGTCGCTTCGATTTGAAACTGCTGTTCTCGGTGGCGATGCTGGCAACGCGGTGAAGGAGGGCTGTCTCCTCAAGTTCGGGGTGGGCTGACAGCAATTTTTCCCGGCGAGGCGAGGAGCCGGGTTCAAGTAGCTGACGTACTGCGCTGGGTAAGTCATCTGGGGGAAGTTGCGGAAACATGGGGTTGTGCTCCAGGGAAGTGGTTTCCCGCCCACGCGACGCCAATCGGGTGGGCGGCCAATGCAGGCGTTGGCGTACCGATGGAGCATCGGCGAACCTTGCGGTTCCACCTGCACGGCCGCCCGCTGGGACGTGCCGCACCAACGACTATTGGCGTGGGTCTGCCACGCCAAATCGTTGTGCTCCATATCAGGACGCCAATCCTGGCTACCTTTGTTTGGGTAGCCGGAGGACTGTAGTGGCTGGGGGCCTGGGAGGTCAAGCGGCAACTCCCTGACGGATTTCTGCTTCGAGCTTCTATACTTTGATTTGTGGAGCTGTGTCGATGACAGATCTCTTTCGGCGGCCGGTAAATCAGACGGCTTTCATGCAGCACCTGCAGCGTCTTGTCTCGACCGGGCACGTCTATTGGTGTGCAGATGTGATCCCACAAGAGCGCTTGCCCGCGTTCGCTGAGAAGTGGTCGTCATTCGGTCTGGCCGCAGATATCCCCGCTCGTGCGTACCGTAAGCGAAGTGGCAAGGCCAGCGTGCATCTTTGTCTGGCCCCGATGTCTTTCGACGATCAGGATAAGGTGCTCTGGTGGATGCTTTCTACCGAGGGGGCGCAGGGCCTCGGAAACTCTGATCGAGTGCCTGGGCGGGTAAAGGACTGCCGGTTAGCTGAGGCACGTATCGTTTTCGGGCACTACGAACTGTTGCAACTGCCTAGATCGGCTACCGCGGAAAAGGGCGGACCCGTCAGTTGGACATGGCGCCTGTCGGCAAGCCGTTATCGAGAGTGGGAGGCGCTCCTGGTTGAGCGGATCAAAGCCCGGGATACTGCCGGACTGAAAGAAGCAGCAGGATACCTCGTGGCCATGCCGATGTTTGCTGGCGTGCGCGAGCAAGTGAAGCGCTTGTTCGACGAGCGCGACAAAGTGGCGGGGAAATTCAAGCTCCGGTTACCCGCTGCCCCAAAGTTGCCCTCAATGAGAATGATCAAGTTATGGGAATAGCTTGGGCTGCCAGGGCGGAACACCCTGAATTTCTCGGGAGGGATCGGGCAAGGCATCTCGATACATTCGCCAAGGGAATCTGACGGCGGGGGCGTCAGCCCTATTTCGAAGGGGTGATCATCGGTAGCGATATCGGTGGTGTCACCCGTTGCAGTTCTGTCGCCAGCACATCGACACGGCGGCCGCGGCCGTATTTGCCGCCGACCGTTCCTGGTTCGTGGCCGCAAATCTGATCGATCACCGCTTCTTCGATCCGGGCGTTGCGGCAAATGTCCTTGAACAGGTGCCGGAAGCTGTGGAATACCTTGGAGCGTTCCTTGATCTGAAGATTGTCGAGGAAACGGCCAAACCATTTTGAGAACGCAGAGCTCTGGCTCTCGTCAGTCGACTGGATCTGCGGAAACAGTCGATCCGTGCAGAGACTGACGTAGTTCAAGAGGCCTGCCTTGATCAGTTCGGGGTGGATTGGCACGTCACGATTGGCGCCGCCATCGGTTTTCGATGCCAGAACGTGAATGTAGTGATTGCCCTTGGCGTCGGTTCGGAATTGCGAGCGGGTCAGGGTGGCGATTTCCTCTAGCCGCATGCCGGTCAGGTAGGCAATCGCCGGCACCCACACACAGGCTTCGCCGGCGCCGCCTTCGGGGCGCTCACCCTGAGTGTAGATCGGGCTGCTGAAGATGATTTTCAGGTCGTTGTCGCTGAAAGGCAGGCGCTTATTGTCACCACTGCCGCGTTTGGCCCGTTTCACCGTGATATCGGCAAAGGGGTTTTCTGGTAGATGACTGGCCAGGCGTGCGGTATTTCGCCCGGCGTTGAACAACGTGCCGATGAAACCGAGCTTGTTGGCTATCGTGCCGGGGGAGAGGGATTTGACGTCCCGCAGGAAATCGCGGAATGCCAGGGCATCGTCGCGCGTGGTTTGGGGCGGGGCCTTGCGGCTGAATTCGGCGAACAGCTTCATTGCTGCCAGATATGCATCTTTGGTGCTCTGTCGGCGCTCACACTCTTTTTCCCAGACGTCGTACAGCATCTGCCAGGTGATTTCGCTGCCTGCGTCGGGTGTGGTCTTGCGGGTGTTCTGGACGATGAACTGGCTGGGTAGGGTGTCTGTGCTGGTTTCAGTCACGACAGCGCCTTCCTGGCGTTTCTTGATGCCTTCGTAGGCTTCCAGGAATGCCTGGGTCAGGGTGTAGGCGATTTTTCGCCAACCTTCCTCAGAGAAGTTCGGGTTGTAACCCCGGCCGATCAAGAGGATTCTCGAATCCTCGAGCACTGGCGTGACGTTGCCCATTGCCAATTGTTTGCGCAGAGCAGCGATCGACTGGTCAATGTGCCTTCCGTACTCGGCAAATTCCTCAGCATCCATGCCCGCAATCCGTTTGTTCCGGTCGGTTTCGAGCAGCGCGTTGCGAATCAGGTTGCCGAACTGGGTTTCGAGTTCTGGGGTGACTTCAGTCAGGGGAACCGGTCGGGTACGGCGAATTCCCTCGGAGGAGAAGGGATCGACAGGGATGCTGTCGAATTGGGCGCGAGCATCACAGATGGCCTTGTCGGCCTCGACGGCAAGTTTCTTGCAAAGGCTGACGGCTGCCGGGTAATTCCGACCCAAAGACTTCTTGATTTCCCGCTTGCCGATGAGCGGGCGCAGCTCTGGCGGGACGCTCTGCCGGAAATAGTAGGTATGGTTCCTGAGGGTCATGTAGGGTGGCATGTCCAGTCCCTTCTGACTGAACTTTGTACCCTGTCTTTGTACCCTTTTGCTCCCCATGGTGACTGATTGTATCAATATAATCAGTCACTTGGGAATAAATTGGCGGAGTGGACGGGGCTCGAACCCGCGACCCCCGGCGTGACAGGCCGGTATTCTAACCAACTGAACTACCACTCCGCGCTAAACCTTGGCTTGCTGGAAGCACCGATTAAAAAACCGGGCTTCGGCTGGGATACGCCGTGCAGCAACCGAAGCCGCGCATTATAGTGAACTCGGGCGGAAGGCGCAAGGCGATTTTTCGATTTGCCGTTGTCGTGCTCACGGTTTTCCTCGCCAACTGCTGTCGATGGTCAGTTGCAGCGCATTATCCTGTTCCAGCCGCGCGAGCAGGGCGCGGGCCTGCTGGGTGAATTGTGGAAGTTGCGCGGCGTCGAGCTTCTTGCCGGGGAGGAATTTTTCGCTCAGGGGATTGACGAAGTCGTTGCCGTGTTTCACCCGGTAGTCGAGGTGCGGGCCGGTGGAGATGCCGGTCGAGCCGACCAGGCCGATGATCTGTTTCTGCTCGACGCGCGCGCCGCGGCGGATGCCCTTGCCGAGGCGCGACAGGTGGTTGTAGTAGGTTTCGTAGCCGGCACGGTGGCGCACCCTGACCTGGATGCCGTTGCCGCCGTTACGGCCGGCGAAGCTCACCACGCCATCGGCAACCGCCCATACCGGCGTGCCGATCGGCGCCGCGTAATCGATCGCTAGGTGCGGCCTGACGCCGCCGAGCACCGGGTGCGGGCGACGGTAGGTAAAGCCGGAGCTGATGCGGGAGAATTCCAGCGGCGAGCGCAGGAACATCCTTTTCAGCGAATTGCCTTGCGCGTCGTAATAGCTCAGTCGTTCCGGGTCGCCGCCTGGGGTGGCAAAGCCGATGCCGGTCAGCGTCTGTTCGCCGCTGACGTACTGGGCCGCCAGGATGCGTCCGAAATCGACCGGCACGCCATCGGCGTAGCGTGTTTCGATCAGGATGTTGAAGCGGTCGCCGGGCTGCGTGTCGGCGGTGAAGTCGAACTCGGATTCGAAAATCTGCACCAGGTCGAGCAAGGCCGAGGGGGCGATGGCGCCGCTCTCGACAGCGTCCCAGAGCGAATTCTTCACTTCTCCCTGGCGCATTTCGACCCGGATTTCCGGTTGGGTCGTGCTGCGTTCGACTTTCCAGCGGCCGTCGCGGTTGATCGCCTTGAAGCGTAGCCAGGCGCTTGGTGCGAGGACCAGCATGGTCGGCCGGGCATCGTCGTCGCGATGCAACTGGAAAGAGTCGCCCGGTCGCAGCGAGCGCAGGTTGGCGCCGGCGGCTTCGAGTGCGGCGGTGATCTCGTAGGCCGTGTCGGACGGGATGTCGTGGCGCAGCAAGGCGGCGACCATCGTGTCGCCATCGCTGAGTTTGATCGTCTGCCCCGGTGGCTGGGCTGAGGTTGCCATGGCGACAGGAACAGCGGCGGCGACTTCAGATGCTTGCAGCTTGGGCGTGCCGGTTGGCCAGAGCAGCCAGCCGAGCAGGGCGGCGGTTGTGGTGAGGGCGGCGGTCGTGCGCAGCAAGGCGCGCGAATTTTGGATCATTGCTTGTCACTTTCTCGCGTCGGGCGATACTCGGGAAGGCAGAAATGAGCGCAAATCACTCGCGGCGAGTCATGCCCGCTGGCTTTGTTTCGAGAGAAGAGGCTCTTTTCGGCATCCGGAAGAAAAGGTGCCTGAGCATGGTCCTGAGTCAGATACTTTGCCTGACCTTGGCGTCCCCACGGGGATTCGAACCCCGGTTACCGCCGTGAAAGGGCGGTGTCCTAGGCCTCTAGACGATGGGGACCTGGACTGATTTGTAGTGATTCGGTGCCTGGTGGAGGTAAGCGGGATCGAACCGCTGACCTCTTGCATGCCATGCAAGCGCTCTCCCAGCTGAGCTATACCCCCAGTTCCGAGAGACAGCCGAATCATTTTCCAATCTGCCGCCGTGGCAACAAACCGGAAATACAACAAAACCTGGCCTGGAGCGGCGAACCGTATTGGCGCTTTGTTTTTGCTGCCCGGTTGCTGTCTCCAGCGCGGCGCGAACTATAGCACAGCTTTTTCTGGCTTGGGTAGGGGCGCGGCAATTTCATTTGCCGGTGCATCATCATCTGCCTGCAACATGCGCTCGCTACGCTGCTTGCCATCCTGCCAGCCGGCGGGTCCCGAGGAAAAATCGATTGCAAAGCGAGCGTGCATGAAAATCGCCATTGCCGGTACCGGCTATGTCGGACTGTCCAACGCCGTGCTCCTGGCGCGGCACAACGAGGTGGTCGCCCTCGACATCGTTGCCGAGAAGGTGGAGATGATCAACCGGCGTCAGTCGCCGATCGCCGATCCCGACATTGAAGCCCATTTCGCCGGTGAAGCGCTGAACCTGCGCGCCACGCTGGACAAGCACGACGCCTACGCGGGGGCCAGCTACGTCATCATCGCGACACCGACCGACTACGATCCGGAAAGCAATTACTTCAACACCGCCTCGGTCGAGGCGGTGATCCGCGATGTCGTCGCGATCAATCCCGAAGCCGTGATGGTGATCAAGTCCACCGTCCCCGTCGGCTACACGCGCAAGGTCCGCGAGGCCTTCACCCTGGCTCTCGGGCGCGAGGCGCAGATCCTGTTCTCGCCCGAGTTCCTGCGCGAAGGCCGGGCCCTGTACGACAACCTGTATCCGTCGCGCATCATCGTCGGCGAGCGCAGTCCGCGCGGCGAGGCGTTTGCCGGTCTGCTCAAGCAGGGCGCGCTGAAGCCGGATGTGCCGGTGCTCTACACCGAGAGTACCGAGGCCGAGGCGGTCAAGCTCTTCTCCAATACCTATCTGGCGATGCGGGTCGCCTACTTCAACGAACTCGATACCTACGCCGCGACGCACGGCCTCGACACGCGGCAGATCATCGAAGGCGTCTGCCTCGACCCGCGCATCGGCAGCCATTACAACAATCCCTCCTTCGGCTACGGCGGTTACTGCCTGCCCAAGGACACCCGGCAACTGCTCGCCAATTACCGCGAGGTGCCGCAGAACCTGATCCGCGCCATCGTCGATGCCAACACGACGCGCAAGGACTTCGTCGCCTTCGAAATCATCCGCAAGAACCCGCGGGTGGTCGGCATCTATCGCCTGGTGATGAAGAGCGGTTCCGACAATTTCCGCGCTTCCAGCATCCAGGGAATCATGAAGCGGCTGAAGGCGCGCGGCATCGAGGTGGTGGTTTTCGAGCCCGGTCTGAGCGACGACGAGTTCTATCGCTCGCGTGTCATCCGCGACCTCGCCGCCTTCAAGCAGCAGGCCGACCTCATCGTCGCCAACCGGATGAGCGATGAAATCAGCGACGTGGCGGCCAAGGTATATACCCGCGACCTGTTCGGTGGCGATTGATCAATCGCCCGGCCGCCGGCGCGGGCGTGACGTAGGAAGCAGGCAGCAATGGCCAAGGGAATGATACTGGCGGCGGGGCAGGGAACGCGGGTGCGTCCGCTGACCAAGTCGATGCCGAAACCGATGGTGCCGATCCTCGGCAAACCGGTGATGGAATACCTGATCGAGCACATGGCGCGCTACGGCGTGCGCGACATCATGGTGAACGTCGCCTTCAACCATCGCAAGATCGAAAATTACTTCGGCGATGGTCGGCGCTGGGGCGTCAATCTTGGCTACTCGTTCGAAGGCGCCCGCGAACACGGGGAAATCGTCCCCAAGGCCATGGGCTCGGCCGGCGGCATGCGCAAGATCCAGGACTTCGGCGGCTTTTTCGACGAGACGACGCTGGTCATCTGCGGCGACGCGCTGGTCGATCTCGACATCGCGGCGGCGCTGCGCGAACACCGTGAGAAGGGCGCGCTGGCCAGCGTGGTGACGCTGGAAGTGCCGTTGGCCGACGTGCCGAACTACGGCGTCGTGGTCGCCGACGACAACGGGCGGGTGCTCTCCTTCCAGGAAAAGCCGAAACCCGCCGAGGCGAAGTCGCGCCTGGCGAGCACCGGCATCTACCTGTTCGAGCCGGCGGTGCTCGACCTGATTCCGCCCGGCGTACCCTTCGACATCGGCAGCGAACTGTTCCCGCTGCTGGTCGAGCGTGGCTTGCCCTTCTACGCCCAGCGTCGTCCTTTCAACTGGATCGACATCGGCCGCTTGAGCGATTACTGGGAGGTTTCGCAGCGCGTGCTGCGCGGCGAGGTCGAGCAGATGGAGATGCCGGGCGCGGAAGTTGCGCCTGGGGTCTGGGTCGGCCTAAATACAGCGGTGGCCTGGGAGAGTGCGAAGCTGGTCGGGCCGGTCTATCTCGGCTCCAACGTGCGCATCGATCCCGGCGTCTCGATCATCGGTCCGGCGTGGATCGGGCACGGCAGCCACATCCGTTCGGGAGCGCGTATCGAGCGCTGCATCGTCTTCGAATACACGCGCATCGGCGACGCGCAGCAACTGAGCGAGATGATCGTCTCGCCGCAATACTGCGTCGGTCGCGATGGCGTCGCGCACTATCTGGGCGAGGACGATTCGCCCTACCGCTGGGGCGACGCGCGCGGCTGAGGCGGCGCCTTACTTGCGCGTCGCGCGCAGCGGTTTGCCTTTGCCGCCACGGCTGCCGCGGCAGTTGTCCAGGCGTTCGCCCTTGAGCTTGCCGGCGACGCCGTCGACCACCGCTTCGATCGCCTCCAGCGCGCTCTTGCCGGGCGCCGCGTCGATCAGCTTGAGGCCGCGTCCCTTGGGCAACTGGCGGATGTCGTCGCCGGCGAAGACGAGCGCCCGGCCGTCGCGGGTGAATACCGCGATCTCGCCGCCGGCCGGAGCAGGCTGGAAGATGGCCGGGGCTTCGCCGTCGTCGAGCGTCAGGAAGGCCTTGCCGGCCTTGCCGCGCGACAGCAGGTCCTCGCCCTTGACGCGGAAGCCGTAGCCGCCTTCGCCGGCCACCAGGTAGGTCTTGTCGGCCGAGACGGCCAGGGCGAGCACCAGCTTGCCGCCGTCCTGAAAGTCGGCGAGCGAGGTGGCGGGAACGCCGTCGCCCTTGCCGCCGGGCAGGTCGGCGGCGGGGATCGAGTAGGCGCGGCCCTTGGTGTCGAGCAGGATCAGGTGATTGACCGTGCGGCAGGGCAGGCAGGCGAGCAGGCTGTCGCCGGAGCGGAAAGTCAGTTGCCCCGGATCGACGTTGTGGCCGCTACGCGAGCGCAGCCAGCCGTGCTTGGAGACGATCAGCGTGGTCGGCTCGTCGGGGATCGAGACGTTCTTGGCATCCGACAGCGTGACGCGTTCGGCGGCTTCGATCAGGGTGCGGCGGTCGTCGCCGTATTTCTTGGCGTCGGCCTCGATCTCGGCGGCAACGCAGTCGCGCAGCGCGCTTTCGGAGTCGAGCAGCTTGTTGAGGCCGGCGGCTTCCTCGCGCAGCTTGGCCAGTTCCTCGCCGATCTTGATGCCTTCAAGGCGAGCCAGCTGGCGCAGGCGGATTTCCAGGATGTCTTCGGCCTGGATCTCGGACAGCTTGAAGGCGGCGATCAGATCGGCCTTGGGGTCATCCGATTCGCGGATGACCTTGATCACGCGGTCGATGTCGAGCAGGATCGCCTGCCGGCCCTCGAGGATGTGGATGCGCCGTTCGGCGGCGGCCAGCCGGTGGCGGGTGCGCCGTTCGACGGTGCTCAGCCGGAAGCGGCACCATTCGGCGATCATGTCGTAGAGCGTTCCCTGGCGCGGCGCGCCGGTCAGGCCAAGCAGCGTCAGGTTGATCGAGGCGTTGGTTTCCAGGCTGGTGTGGGCGAGCAGCAGGCGGACCAGGTCGTCCTGGCCCTGGCGCGAGCTGGCCGGCTCGATGACCAGGCGGACGTCGTGTTCCTTGCCCGATTCATCGCGTACGCCGCTTTCGCCGATGGCGGACAGGAAGGCCGCTTTCAGGTTGAGCTGTTCCGGGGTGAATACCTTCTTGCCGGCCTTTTCCTTGGCCACCGGGTTGGAGCAGGCTTCGATCTCCGACATCACGGTGGCGGTGGATACGCCGGGCGGCAGTTCGGTGACGACCAGGCGCCACTGGCCGCGCGCCAGCGCTTCGATCTTCCACTTGGCACGCAGGCGCAGGCTGCCGCGACCGCTCTTGTAGGTGGCGGCGATTTCCTCGGGCGTCGAAATGATCTGCGCGCCGCCCGGGTAGTCGGGGCCGGGCACCAGGCGCAGGACTTCGTCCTCGCTGGTTTGCGGATCGCGGATCAGCGCGGCGGCAGCGGCGGCGACTTCGCGCAGGTTGTGAGCGGGGATTTCGGTGGCCATGCCGACGGCGATGCCGGAGGCGCCGTTCAACAGGCAGAAGGGCAGGCGCGCCGGCAGCAGGCAGGGTTCGTCGTTGACGCCGTCGTAGTTCGGCTTCCAGTCGACGGTGCCTTCGTCAAGTTCGCCGAGCAGCAGTTCGGCGATCGGCGTCAGGCGGGCTTCGGTGTAGCGCATGGCGGCGGCGTTGTCGCCGTCGCGCGAGCCGAAGTTGCCCTGGCCGTCGACCACCGGGTAACGCAGGCTCCAGTCCTGCGCCATGCGCACCATCGCGTCGTACACCGACGAATCGCCGTGCGGGTGGTATTTACCGATCACGTCGCCGACGACGCGCGCCGACTTGACGTGCTTCGGGCTCTTGTACAGGCCCATCCGGTGCATCGCGTAGAGGATGCGCCGCTGCACCGGCTTCTGGCCGTCGGCGTTGGCCGGCAGGGCGCGGCCGGTGACCACGCTCATCGCGTATTCGAGGTAGCGGCGGGCGGCGTAGTCGGCGGGCGGCGGAATGTCTTCGGCCGGGCCTTGGGCGGCGGGCGGCAGCGGCGGATGGTCGGCGTCGTCGCTGGCCGGCGACGGGGCGGCCTCGGTCACCACGGCTGCGGGGGCGAGGGCTGGCGCGGCAGGGGTTTCGTCCGGCACGGCGGGGGTTTGGGAGAAGAGGTCGAATTGGTCGTTCATGGTGGCGACTGCAGGGATTCCGGTCGGGGGCGAATGTATCACGCGGGCTCGGCGCGTGGTGCTTGCGCGGGTCCTGTCTAGGTGAAATCCCCAAGTTTGCGCGCGCGCCGGGGCGCGTAGAATCCCGCCCCTTAAAATTCCGGACAGCATCATGACTTCCTCGCAAGGGCCGCGCGCCCACTGGTCCAGTCGCTGGGCCTTTTTCCTGGTCACCGTCGGCTCGGCGGTCGGTCTTGGCAATATCTGGAAATTTCCCTACATGACCGGCAGCAATGGCGGCAGCGCCTTCGTGCTGGTCTATCTGGCCTGCATCCTGATCATCGGCGTGCCGCTGCTGATGGCGGAGACCCTGCTCGGCCGGCGCGGTCAGGGCAATCCGGTGATGACGATGCGGGTGCTCGCCGACGAGGCCGGCGCCAGCCGCTGGTGGCAGGTGATCGGCCTGATCGGGATTGTCGGCGCCTTCATCATCCTGGCGTTCTATAGCGTGGTTGCTGGCTGGGTGCTGGAATACACCTGGCGCGCCGGTCTCGGTTTCGCGGTGCAGCCCAAGGAAGCCTTTGCCGACGCCTTCGGCGCCTTGCTGGCCAGCCCCGGACGGCTGATCTTCTGGCATACGGTGTTCATGGCGCTGACCGCAGCGGTGGTTCTCGGCGGGGTGACCAGCGGCATCGAGCGCGCCAACAAGATCATGATGCCGGCGCTGTTCGGCATCCTCGTTTTCCTGGTCGCTTACGGCGCCATCGCCGCCGACCTGCCGGCGGCCTTCCGCTTCCTGTTCCATTTCGACCCGTCGGCGATCAACCGCGGCGTGCTGTTCTCCGCCATGGGCCATGCTTTCTTCACGCTCAGCCTGGGCATGGGGGCGATCATCACCTACGGTTCCTACCTCGGCCGCGAGGTGTCGATTCCCCGTACCTGCCTGGCGATCGCCGCCGCCGACACCGGCGTCGCGCTGCTCGCCGGCCTGTCGATCTTCGCCATCGTCTTCGCCCAGGGGCTGGAACCGGCCGCCGGCCCCGGCCTGCTGCTGCAGACCCTGCCGCTGGCCTTCTCGCAGATGCCGGGCGGGCACGTCGTCGGCCTGGTGTTCTTCGTGCTGGTCGTCTTTGCCGCCTGGACCTCGGCCATCTCGCTGCTCGAGCCGGGCGTCACCCTGCTCGTCGAGCGTTTCGACCTCGGGCGCAAGGCGGCGGTGGTACTGCTGTCATCCGGCATCTGGCTGCTCGGCGTCGCCGTCGCGCTGTCGTTCAACGAATGGAGCGCTTTCAGCCTGTTCGGGCTCGGCTTGTTCGACCTGCTCGACACGCTGACCACCAAGATCATGATGCCGCTGGCCGGTCTGCTGATCGCGCTATTTACCGCCTGGGCGATGAAGCGCGCCCACGTCGAAGAGGAAGTCGGCCTGCGCGGCGGCGCCTTCCGACTCTGGTTCGGCGTGGTGCGTTACGTCTCGCCGGTGGCGATCTTCCTGATCTTCCTCAACGTCATCGGCGTCATTGGCTGAGCCACCTGGTTCAAGCCCAGCAATAGCGACCGCGCCCCTGTTCCTTGGCGCGGTACATCGCCTGGTCGGCGGCGATCAGCAACTGGTCGCCGTCGGCATCGCCGAGGGCGATACCGATTGACGTCGAGAGTCGGCAATTCTCGCCGCCGATGACGAAATCGGGCTCGAAAATGCTCAGGCACTTTTCGGCGACCTTGGCCACGACGCGCTCGGCGTTTTCCGCGAGGTCGGACAGCAGGATCACGAACTCGTCGCCGCCGATGCGTGCCAGGGTGTCTTCCTGACGCAGCATGCCGCCGATACGGCGGGCCACTTCAACCAGGGCCTGGTCGCCGGCTTCGTGACCGAAACGGTCGTTGATCGGCTTGAAACCGTCGAGGTCGAGAAACAGGATGGCGATCCGCGTCCGGTTGCGCTGCGCCCGCGCCAGTGCCTGGGACATCCGGTCGGCCAGCAACTTGCGGTTGGGGAGGCCGGTGAGCGGGTCGTGATGCGCCATGTGGGCGAGTTCGGCGCGACTTTCCAGCAGCTTGCTGAGCATCCGGTTGAAGGCTCCGGTGAGATGGCCGACTTCGTCCTTGCGCGCCACCGGCAGCGTCGCCAGCGGGATTTCGCCGAGCGTCATCAGGTCGGCGCGGCGCGCGGTTTCCATCAGCGGGCGCAGCATGCTGCGCATGACGACGATCATGAAAACGATGAAGACCGGCAGGATGATCGCCGTATTCTTTACGATGAATCCGCGCAATCGCTCCAGAGGCGCAAAGGCTTCCTTGGTCGGCAGGCGGGCGACGACGAACCAGTCGCCGCTGGGCACCGAGGCGGTGGCGGCGATTTCCTCGATGCCGGCGGCATTGATCGTGACCCCGGTGCCGCGGAAGCCGCGCATGGCCCGGTCGTGCATCGGGTTGACGCCATCGGCTGGCGTCGGTCGCAGCACCTTGCCTTCATCGGAGGCGGCGATGAACAAGCGGTATTCCGGCGAAACCAGCAGCAAGCCGCCGCTGTTGCCGATCCGTGTGGCGTAGAGCGCAGCCATGAAATTGGCCGAATGCAGCGCTGAATAACCCACCAGTACTTTTGTCACCAGACCATTTGCGTCACGCACCGGTACTGCCATCGGCAGGATGGCGCCAGTCGCCGGGGCGTCGATGAAAGGCTGACCGATACTGGCTTTGCCGGCCAAGGCCGTCTTGAAATAGGCGCGGTCGGCGAGCGAACTGCCGCTGCGGCCAGGCAGCACCGGGTAGTCGAGGCTGACCCGGCCGTCGCGGTCGACCAACAGCATGCCTTGCGAAAACAGAGGGTTCAGGTTCTGCGCCTGGCCGAGCAAGGCGTACCGCTCGGCCGGACTGGTGACGCGGCCCAGATTGCCGGCGATCCGTTCGAGCAGGCTTTGGCGGTCGGCGAGATCGCGTTCGATATCCTGCGCGACGTAGTTGGCGATCGCCAGCAACTGTTCGGCCGTCTGCTTCTGCAAGTCGTCGCGCAGGTAATCGCTCAGCAGGACGGTGCGTCCCAAGGCGCCGGTCAACAACAGGACGATGCCGAGCAGGATCAGGCGGCTGGTCAGACTGCTGGGGATGACGCTCAATTTCATTGGTATATGGGCAAGGACATTGCGCCGCCTAGCTTACGCGAGATGCCGCAGCGTTGAAAAGTTTCATGAATGCAATATTTGTCACGATGTCATGGCCTATTCCGAAGCGATATTTTTTTGTCGTATCTGCCTTCGTCGCTACCTCATGACGAAGCGCCTCCTTGTCGTCCACGCGGCAAACCGGGATGGCATCTCTTGCGCCATGAAAGACCCGGCTATAACGATCGTCTGAGTTGCATCCGGCGTTTGAAATGAATGGTAAAAATGACTTTTACATGCTTGATGTTGGGTATTGGGCGGCGGATAATCCAAGCGCGTTGTCATATTCCTTTGGCAAATTTATTAAGGTCTTTTGTTTTGGCGCTGGTGGAGGGCGTGATGTCGAGAGTAGGCTTGTTTGTCTTTTTGCTGGGCCTGACCGTCCTTTCGGCTCATGCGCAGGATGCACCGCAGAGCATCAGAATTTGCGACGAAAGCGGTTGTTCCGAACGGCCGCGTGATACGGCCACCTTCAATCCCCTGGCCGATGTCGATCCGGCGGTGGCACGCCAGCATGCCGAACTCGTTGCCCTGGCCGGCAAGGATCCGCGTGCGGCATACGATCTCGGGTTGCGCTATTTCCGCGGTGACGGTGTTCAGCAGGACAGCCATCGGGCGCTGGCCTGGATGCGCGACGCTGCGTCGCGCGGCTATCTGCCGGCGCAGACGGCGCTCGGTCGGGTTTACCTGGGCGGCCTGGAGGAAATGGGCGCCGATCCGGCTGAGGCGGAAAAATGGTTGCTGATGGCGTCCGGCCGCGGCGACAAGGAGGCCGCCAAATTGCTGATCGATGCGCAAAAGGCCAAGCAGAGCGAAGTGGCTTATCAACGCTGGAAAGATAGCCAGCGCGAGCAATCCCGGAATTTCTGGCTGGGCATGTACGAATACCAGTGGCAATGGCGCGATGACGATCGCTGGCACGAGCGCCATGTATCCAGATCCCGTCGTTATTGAGTCTTGCAGGAGTGCTGAAAATGTTCAAACACAAATTGTTCTCGGCCCTGGCCCTGTTGTCGGTGTCGTTCCTGCTTGCCGCCTGCGCCGGCGGCAAGGTGACCACTGGATCGGCCGATGCCACCTCGGTCAGCGGTTCGGCCAGCGGTTCGACCAGCGTCGGCGCCAATGCCGGCCTCGAGCGTTGCGCCAAACCGCTGGGCACGCTGGCTTTCGACGATGGTCGCGGCAAGGAGTGGTACGGTAGCTTCGGTCGCGCCACCAAGGTGACCCGGATCGATCCGCTGATTCGCCTGGCGGTGCAGCAATCGAACTGTTTCGTGATCACCACGATCGGCAACAGCCGGACCGAGAGCAAGGTTTCGGCGATCGCCGACAAGCAGCGCAACTCCGGTGAATTCCGCGTCGGTTCCAACCAGCACAAGGGGCAACGCGTTGCCGCCGACTACTACATGGAGCCTTCGATCGTCATCGACGAATCGCCAGCCGGTCGCGTCGCCGGCGCCTTGGGCGGTCTGATCGGCCATGGTGGCGCGATCATCGCGGCTGGGGCTGAAAGCAAGGTTTCCGTCGTTACCCTGACCTTGTACGACATCCGTTCCGGTGTCCAGTTGGCGGCTGCGGAAGGCAACGCGACGGCGAGCAATTTCGGTGCCGCGCTGGGGGCTTTCGGTGGTCGGGCGGCCGGTGGTCTCGGCGGATTCTCGCAGACGCCGGAAGGCAAGGCGACGGTGGCGGCATTTTCCGATGCCTACAACAAGATGGTGATCGGCCTGCGCAATTACAAGGCGCAGAGCGTTGAAGGTGGCCTCGGGCGTGGTGGCAGCCTGCAGGTGAACTGAGGCGCGTCGGTTGGTCCGGACGCCGGTGGCCCTCGTCGAGGGAGCGACCGGCGTTCAGCCGTTTACGGCGCCCAGCGCACGGGCGATGAAATCGCGCTTGACCCGTGGTTTTGGCACCCGCTCGTCGAACCAACGGCGGATATCGTCGTCGAGACAGATACCGTGCATGTAGTTGTAAAGCGCCTTGTTCAGCGCCTGGCCGAGGCTGGTGTGATCGACGCCGGTCGGATCGAAGAAGGCCACGTCGTTTTTGGCGAAGCCCTTGAACGGCAGCGGTTTGAGCGTGATCCCGTATTCTTCGGGATTGCGTCCGACCGGCGAATGCACGGTGCACGCGAAGCGGTGGAAGAAGCCGGACTGGATGCAGCCCTCGGCGAACAACTGGCGCACGTATTCCAGCGCATCGACCGTGTCCTGCACGGTCTGCGTCGGGAAGCCGTACATCAGGTAGGCATGGACCAGGATGCCGGCGTCGGTGAAGGCGCGGGTGACACGCGCTACCTGGTCGACCGAGACGCCTTTTTTCATCAGCGCCAGCAGGCGGTCGGAAGCGACTTCCAGACCACCGGAAATGGCGATGCAGCCGCTGTCGGCGAGCTGCAGGCAGAGTTCGGGCGTGAACGACTTCTCGAAGCGGACGTTGCCCCACCAGGAAATCGCCAGATTGCGCCGCTGCAGTTCATCGGCCAGCGCGCGCAGCGCCTTCGGCGGGGCCGCCTCGTCGACAAAGTGGAAACCGCTGTGGCCGGTCTCGTCGACGATGCGCTCGATGCGGTCGACCAGCGTGCTGGCGTTGGCGGCTTCGAAGCGCGAGATGTAGTCGAGGCTGACGTCGCAGAAGCTGCATTTTTTCCAGTAGCAGCCGTGGGCGACGGTCAGCTTGTTCCAGTGGCCGTCCGACCACAGCCGGTGCATCGGATTGAGCATGTCGAGCAGCGACAGGTAACGGGCTAGCGGCAGGCCGTCCCAGGTCGGCGTGCCGACATCCTCGAAGGGCACATCCGGCTCGCCGCTGGTGAACCAGCGCACGGCGCCGTCGACGCGGGTGAAGGTGCGCAGCAGGTTGAGGCGCGGCCGTTCCCCGGCCAGGTGCTCGATCAGCGCCAGCAGCGGCGCTTCGCCGTCGTCGAGGGTGATGTAGTCGACGTAATCGAAGACGCGCGGCTCGGCCAGTTCGCGCAGCTCGGTATTGACCCAGCCGCCGCCGAGGACGATGACGATCTGCGGGGACTTCGCCTTCACCGCCTGGGCGATGCGGAAGGCGGCATAGACCGAGCCGGGGAAGGGCACCGAGAGCAGCAAAATATCCGGATTTTCACGGTCGACCGTCGAAATCGCCAGTTTTTCCAGCGTCGTGTCGACCAGCGTCGGCGGCGCCGCCAGCGCCTGCGCCAGCGGCTCGAAGCTGGGCTGGCTCTGGGCCAGCGATTCGGCGTAGCGGACGAACTCGAAGCGCGGGTCGGCGGCCTCGCGGATGACGTCGGCGAGGTCGTTGAGGAAGAGCGTCGCCAGGTGGCGGGCGCGGTCCTGGATGCCGAGCGCGCCGAAGGCCCAGCCGAGCGGATCACCGCTGCCGTCGTCGACATAGTGGTCGAGCGCCGAGAAGCGCGGCCCTTCGGGCAGGAAGGCGCGCGTGCAGATGCGGTGCGCCAGCGAGCTGTCGCGGCCCTGCAGCAAGGCCAGCGCCGGCCCGGTAGCGACGCGGTAGCGCTCGAACTGGTTGAGGAAGGTCTTGATCGTCGGCGAGCGCTGCTTGCGCGGCAGCGCTTCCGCCGCCGCCCGCAACTGGTCGAGGCCGGCCGGTGAGAGCAATTCGAGGACCGTGCCCAGCGCCAGGTCGGCCTGCGTCGCGTGGAAGCCGCGCGAACGCAGGAAGCCGGTCAGGTAGGCCGTCGCCGGGTAGGGCGTGTTCAGTTGCGTCAGCGGCGGAATCAGCGACAGCAGGCGGGGGCGGGCAGGCAGGGTGGTCATCGCCGGCAGTTTACCCGCTGCCGCCGGTAAACGACACGGGGCGGCTCGTCGGCCGCCCCGTGTCGTTGTGTCTGGTCTTAGCTGCTGGCCGAGCCGAGGGCCAGCTTCTGCTTGTTGTACTGCTCGAGCGCGCGCTGCGTGCCGTAGGCGATCGCTTCCTCGGTCGAGGCGAACTGGCGACGGCCGTTGCTGCTGGTCGCTTCGCTCGGAGTCGTGGTCTGGCTGGTCTGATTGCCGTTGCCGGACTGTTCGGCGGCGCGGGCGGTACCGTAGGCGATGGCGGCGTCGACCGAGGAAAACTGGCGGCGCGCGCTGCCGTTCGTCGCCGCAGCCTGCTGGGTGGTATCGGTCGTGCCGGTGGCCCGGCTGCCCTGCTGTTCGGTGGCGCGCTGCGCGCCATAGGCGATCGCTTCGTCGACCGAAGCGAACTGGCGCCGCTCCGGTCGGCTGCTTTCCGCCTGCTGGCGGGCAACCCCCTCGCTGCTCAGGGTGACCTTGGTCGAACTGCCGGCACTGGCCGTCGACGTTGTCCCGGAAATCTGTTGCAGCGCGTTTTTCACCCCGCTGCTGTCGGCACCGATCGCCGTTGCCATCTTCTCGGTGGCCTTCAGGCTGCTGGTCAGCGAATTCATTGCGCGCTCGCCGCGGTTGCCGGTGATCTGGCTGCGGTAGGGGTCCTGGGCGGGGGTGCTGGAATTGACGGTGGTGGGCATGATGACCTCGCGAAAAACGGTGCGCCGGATCAGCGATCCGGACAGACCTCCACTTTACGCCATTGGCGGCAACTGCGCAAAAAATGGGCAGGGCAACAAAATCGCTTATCCGTCAGTCGGCTAGATTGCCCGCCCAGTGCGCTTCCACAGACTTATCCACAACTTTCGGGGATAAGCTGGATGCTGGTGCAGAGAGCTTTTTCGGCGATATACTGTGGATATGAACAGTCATCGCCGCATCGCCCATCTCGACATGGACGCCTTTTTCGCGTCGGTCGAGCTGCGGCATTACCCGATGCTGCGCGGCCAGCCGGTGGTCGTCGGCGGTCGCCGCGTCGACCGCCCGGTCGAGCAGGCTGACGGCAGCCTGCGTTTCGCCCGCCTGCGCGATTACGTCGGGCGCGGCGTGATCACCACCTCGACCTACGAGGCGCGGGCGCTCGGCGTCTTTTCCGGGATGGGGCTGATGAAGGCGGCGCAACTGGCGCCCGACGCCATCCTGCTGCCGGCCAACTTCGACGCCTACCGCGACTACTCGCGGCGTTTCAAGGCGGCGGTGGCGAGCGTCGCGCCGGTGATCGAGGACCGCGGCATCGACGAAATCTACATCGACCTGAGCGGCATCGCCGAGGACAGCCTGCCGCTGGCCCGGCGGATCAAGCAGGCGGTATTCGCGGCGACCGGGCTGAGCTGCTCGATCGGCATCACCCCGAACAAGCTGCTGGCCAAGATTGCCTCCGACCTCGACAAGCCCGACGGCATCACCATCCTCAGCCATGAGGACGTGCCGACGCGGATCTGGCCGCTGGCAGCGCGCAAGATCAACGGCATCGGCCCGAAAGCGGCCGAGCGGCTGCGCGCGATGGGCGTGGACACGGTCGGCCAGTTGGCGGCGGTGGCCGAGAGCGAACTGGTCCGCCGCTTCGGCGCCAGCACCGGCAGCTGGCTATGGCGCGCCGCCCGCGGTATCGACGAGCGGCCGCTGGTGACCGAGCGCGACCCCAAGTCGGTCAGCCGCGAGAGCACCTTCGAGCGCGACCTCGACGTCGGCCTCGACCGCGCGGCGCTGTCCGAGGCCTTCACCGGGCTGTGCGCCCGGGTCGCCGACGACCTCGCGCGCAAGGGCCTGGTGGCGCGGACGGTCGGCGTCAAGCTGCGCTTCGCCGACTTCAGCACGGTCACCCGCGACCTGACGCTGGCCGAACCGCTGGCCGACGCCCAGGCGATTCGCAAGGCGGCCGGGCAGTGCCTGAAGCGCATCGCGCTCGGCAAGCGCATCCGCCTGCTCGGCGTGCGCGCCGCCGGGCTGCAAGCGCCAGTGGCGACGCCGGCGCCGCTGGCGGTGCAGGCCGAGTTGCAACTCTTTTAGCGGCCAGCGTCGCCTGCCTTTATCATTCGCGCTTTTGCGCCGGCCGCCGCCATGTCCTACCTGCTCATCGTCAACCTGATCTGGTCGTTTTCCTTCAGCCTGATCGGCCAGTATCTCGCCGGCCAGGTCGATAGCGACTTCGCCGTGCTTGCCCGGGTTGCCGTCGCCGCCCTGATCTTCTTGCCGTTCACCGTCTGGCGCGGCCTGCCGGCGCGGCTGGCGGCCGGTTTCTGGCTGGCCGGGGCGCTGCAGTTCGGCATCACCTACCTCTGCCTGTACCGCAGCTTCAGCGTGCTGACGGTGCCGGAAGTGCTGCTGTTCACGGTGCTGACGCCGATCTACGTGACCCTGATCGAGGACGCGCTCGAACGCCGCTTCAACCGCTGGGCGCTGTTCGCCGCCGCGGTCGCCGTCGGCGGCGGCATCCTGATCCGCTGGCAGCCGCTGGCCGGCGAATTCCTGTGGGGCTTCGTGCTGCTGCAGATCGCCAACGCGACCTTCGCCGCCGGCCAGGTGCTGTGCCGCCATCTGCTGCTGCATCATCCGGTCGAACTGCCGCTGTACCGCTTCTTCGGCCATTTCTTCCTTGGCGCGCTGGTCCTTGTGCTGCCGTCCTTCCTGATCTTCGGCAACCCGGACAAGCTGCCGGTGACGGCGATGCAGTGGGGCGTGCTGCTGTGGATGGGGCTGTTCGCCACGGCGCTCGGCATGTTCTGGTGGGTCAAGGGCAGCACCCGCGTCGACGCCGGCACGCTGGCGGTGATGAACGAGCTGCATGTGCCGCTCGGCCTGCTGGTCAATCTGCTGATCTGGAATCGCGACGCCGACCTTGCCAAGATCGCGCTCGGCGGCAGCGTCATCCTGCTGTCGCTGGCGATCAACCGGCTCGGGCGGCGAACGTCGGCGCTGGCGGCAAGCTGAGCGCGGTTTTGAGGGATATCAAGTTCGCCCGCTTAATTCCTGAGTAAATTACTCAACATTGATTGAGTGACAGGCAGGAAGCAGCATGTTTGGAATCCGCACCCGGCGCGAGCTGGCGGCAGTGGTGGCCGAGAATCACCAGATCAGGACGCAGTTGCTGGCCAGCGAGGCCGCCGCCGACGAGCTGCGGCGCCAGCTCGCCGACGACCGGGCAGCGAACCAGGCGCTGCTGGCGCGGCAGACCTTGCTCGATGGCGTACTCGGCAACATTCCCCGTTTCGGCAGTTCGCTGGCCGGCATTCAGCAGTCGTTTTCCGGTCTTTCCGGGCAGTTGGCCGGGGAAGCCGCGAGCGCCCGCGAGGCCGCCGCCGAATCCGACGCCAACCGCGCCGCCTTCGAGCAGATCGCCGCCAGCCTGCACGCGATGTTCGGGCGCATCAGCGCCGCCGGCGACAGCGTCGAGAACCTGACGCGGCGGGTCGGCGAGATTGGCGGCATCGTCCGGCTGATCCAGGAAATCGCCGAGCAGACCAACCTGCTGGCGCTCAACGCGGCGATCGAGGCGGCCCGGGCCGGCGAGGCCGGGCGCGGTTTCGCGGTGGTTGCCGACGAGGTGCGTAAGCTGGCCGAACGCACCGCCCGGGCGACCACCGAGATCGGCACGCTGGTCGTCGGCATCCAGGCCGAAACCGCCCAGGCCAAGGCGACCATCGATCTCGGCGCCGGCGAGGCGGCCCGCCACGGTGCCGAAAGCGAGGCGGCGACGCAGAGCATGCAGCGCCTGCTGGCGATGTCGCAGCAGATGCAGGCGGCGATCGCCTCGTCGTCGCAGGTGGCTAGCGCCGAACTGGCCAACGTCGAGGAATTGCTGCTCAAGCTCGAGGTATACAAGGTCCTGCTCGGTCTTTCCGGCCTTGCCCCGGAGGCCCTGCCGGACGAGACCGAATGCCGGCTCGGTCGCTGGTACTACGAGGGCGAGGGCAAAGCCGGCTTCTCGCGGCTACCCGGCTACCGCGAGATGGAAGGCCCGCACAAGGCGGTGCACGACCACGCCCGCCAGGCCGTCGCCTGCTATCGCCGAGGCGATCCGGCCGGCGCGCTGCAGGCGCTGACGCGGATGGAAGAAGCCAACCTGGCGGTGATGCGCGGCATGCAGCAGATTCTCAACGGCGGGCATGGCTGATGGCCAAGAAATTCCCGCTGCATCCGAAGCACCCCGAGCGTATCTGCTGGGGCTGCGACCGCTATTGTCCGGCCGGCGAGATGGCCTGCGGCAACGGTTCCGGGCGCACCCAGCATCCGGCCGAACTGCTCGGCGAAGACTGGTACACCTTCGGCGACTGGGGCATCGTCGTCGACGAGCCGCCGGCTCAGTAGAACAGCGCGCCGAGGTCGAGCGTCGGCTGCCGGCCGAGCGCCTCGCGCTTGCTGTCCAGCCAGCGGCGGGCGACCGCCCGGCCGAGCGCGTGCAGTTCTTCGAAGAACTGACGATTGACCGCCAGCTTGCTGTCGCCAGGCAGTTCGCCGAGCACGCTGTCGGCGCTGATGGCGTGGAAGCGCAGGCGGGCAAAGCGGCGCTCCAGGCGGGCGATCGGCAGGCGGTCGAGGAGCCAGTCGGGGAGCGGATTGCTGTCGCCGATCTGCTCGCGCAGGTGGGCGAACATCCGCATCTCGCGCAGGAAGGTCGAATTGAAGGCGAGTTCGCGCAGGCGTTCGCGGATTTCCTTGGCGCTTTCCGGCGTTTCCGAATAGTGCAGCGGTGTCAGCAGGACCAGCATCAGGTCGGCCGACTGGCAGTGGTAGACCAGCGGAAAGACCGCCGGATTGGCGCTGTAGCCGCCGTCCCAGTAAGGTTCGCCGTCGATGACGATGGTCCGGTGGATGGTCGGCAGGCAGGCCGAGGCGAGCAGCACGTCGGCCGACAGCTCCTGATTCTGGAACAGGCGCAGCTTGCCGGAGTTGGCGTGGGTGGTGGCGATGAACAGCTTGACCGGACTGCCGGCGCGCAGGGCGGCGAAGTCGATCTGGCGCTCGATGACGTCGCGCAGCGGGTTGAGGTCGAAGGGGTTTAACTGCTCCGGGCTGAGGTGGTCGGTCCATTGCAGCATCATCTTCAGCGCCGGTGCCATGCTCGCCACCTGGTTGCCGGAAAATTGCGCCGGCAGGGTGTCGGCGATCGCCAGCCAGAAATCGGCCAGCGCCCGCCGCGCGCCGGCGCGGCCTCCGTGCAGCAGGCCGTGGGCGAGACAGGCGGCGTTCATGGCGCCGGCACTGGTGCCGCTGACGCCCTCGAAATCGATCGATTCGTCTTCGAGCAGCGCGTCGAGCACGCCCCAGGTGAAGGCGCCATGGGCGCCGCCGCCCTGCAGGGCGAGGTTGATCCGGGCGGGCAGGGCTGAGCTGGACATCGGCAGGGACTCCACGGTGACGACGCCCCGATGATAGCCGCTTAATCGCACTCCAGCGTGACCAGCGGCGCGCCTTCGGCGACGTGGTCGCCGGCGCGGACATGGACTTCGACGACGCGGCCGGCGTAGGGCGTCGGAATGTCGAGCGCGACCTTGCCGGTTTCCAGGGTCAGGATATTGTCGTCGTGGCGCATCTGCTCGCCCGGCGCGACCAGCACTTCCAGGATGAAGACGTCGCCGCTGGCGCAGGAGCCGCAGCTCTGCCAGCACTCCGGGTACTTCGGCATGTGGACGGTGCGGTGCGCCACGGTCGCCCGCTTCAGCGCGCCAGCTTGCGGCGGATCGTCGGCAGGACGGCGAGCGCCGCCTTTTCGCCCTCGATCATCGCCTCGTGGCGGGCGTTGAAATCCCAGGACTTGACGTAGGGCAGGCGCGGGCGGATCACCGCGTCGGCCTCGGCGAGCTCGGTCTTGCCGATGACGCTGCCCATGATCGTCGTCGTCTGCCAGAGGATGGCGCTCATGCTGTCGACCGGCTGGCCCTCGGCAACCGCCGAGATGTCGACGGCGATGACGAAATCGGCGCCCATCTCGCGCGCGGCGCGCACCGGCACCGGGCTGGTCAGCCCGCCGTCGACGTACTGGTGGCCGTTGATCGTCACCGGCTGGAAGACGCCGGGGACGGCCGCCGAGGCGCGCACCGCCATGCCGCTGTCGCCGGTCCGGAAGACGACGCGCTCGCCGCTGTTGAGGTCGGTGGCGACGGTGCCGAAGGGCAGCTTGAGCTTTTCCAGCGGACGCCGCTTCAGGTTCTGGTTGACGAAGGATTGCAGCGCCTCGCCCTTGAGCAGGCCGGGGCCGCGCAGCGTCCAGTCGGCGAACAGCGTCTCGTCGAGCTGGATCGCCAGCTTCTGCATGGCGAAGGCATCGTAGCCGCCGGCGTACATCGCGCCGACGACGGCGCCGGCACTGGTGCCGACGACGAGATCGGGGACGATGCCCTGGGATTCCAGCATCTTGATCACGCCGATATGCGCGAAGCCGCGCGCCGCACCGCCGCCGAGAGCGAGGCCGATCTTCGGCTTGTGGGCGGTCGGCGGGGGCGTCGGCGGCGCCGGCGGTGGTGCCGGCTGGGTGGTGACGCAAGCGGCGAGCAGGAGGGCGCCGGCAAGTAGCAGGGCGTGGCGGAAGGGGAGCTTGGGCGTAGCGGAGTTCATCAACGATGTGTCGTCAGCAAGTGGCGTCGCGCGCCAGGGGGGAGATGGCGCGGGATGATAGTCCGTCACGAAGCCGCGCGCTGTGCCATTCGGTAACGACGCCCTTCCGGCCCCGCCTGGCGGCGCGAAAGTTTTCATTGACTGATGATTCCGTTGTTCTATGTTTAAAACCATGTCATGACATTGCCGGGCGCCATGAGCATGGTCTGCCGCTTCCCGGAAAAGGATACCAGGCGGGGGCAGGCACGGAAAAACCGGAACACAACGGAGGAAACGATCATGTCATTTTCCCTCAGTGCGCAGGATGCGCATGAATTTGCCATCACCGAACTCAACCTGCTCAACGCGGCCCGGGCGCTGCCCGATGTCGATCTGGAAAAGAGCGAACTGATGCCGGGAACGCCGATTTTCGACCTCAACGGCGAAATCCTGTTTTACCGGGTGCCGCTGGAACAGGCGGACGGTCAGCGCGGCTACGTCGATATCGCGGCGCAGAGCCTGTTCGGCGAATCGATCCTGGCGCTGGCGCCGACCGCCGACTGGAACGCCAGCACCTGGCTGGCACAGGCCAAGTCGGTTTTTGCCCGCCGCGCCCGCGCCGCCCGCATTGCCGATTACGACGAACTGCGTTTCGTCGCCTACAGCTATCCCAAGATCGCCGTTCAGTTCCTGCTCGATGGCAAGGAGGTGGCGCTGCTGGAACTGGCTACCTGGGCGGCGATCCCGACGGCGGAAAAGCGGCGCAAGGGCGGCGAGCCCGGGCAGTTCGAGCGCTGGTCGCTGATCGCCGAACTGCCGGGGAAGAGCAAGGCCGACGCCGGCAAACGCTTCGAACTGCGGGCCGCCGGCTTGCGCAAGGCGCTGGGTCAGCGGGTGGGTGCAGGCGATCTCTTCATCTCGCGCGATTTCCTGCCGGCGACGATCGCCATCAGCCGCCTGCACGACAGCCAGCAGTTGCGCTATTCCAACCGTGCCGGCGATCATGCGCCGTGCTTCGAGTTGCGCGGCCAGGAAACCAGCGTCTGGTGCGTCGGCGCCAGCGTGCAGATGCTGCTCGATTTCTATCGTTACAACTATGAGCAGACGCGACTCGCCGAGGAACTCGGCCTGGGCACGCTGGCCGATCCCAACGGCCTGCCTTACGGCGACGAGAACAAGGTACCCCAGACTCTGGAAAAGCTGACCTCGTCGGCGCTGAGCGCGGCGATGGTGGCAACGCCGACCTTTTCGCTGCACGTCAATGAAATCCGTGCCAACCGGCCGCTGATCAGCTTCATTCCGGGCCATTCGCGCGCCGTCGCCGGTTACACCCGCAGTCTCTTCGCGCTGGCCGGCAGTCCCGGGTTTTCCGGCCTGCTGGTATATGATCCCTGGCCGCCCAATGCCGGCGTGATCACGCGCTGGGAGAACTTCAACACGCAGACCTATCGCTATGCCTTCACCGCGCACGTCAATACCGTCTGAAATCACGGCGGTTGACATCAAGGCAGTGACGAAGCGCTTCGCGGCCCTCCATGCCGCGGGCGCTTTCGTCCTGCCCGGCTGTCCGGAAGTGCCACCCGGCGACTTGCTGCCGGTACTCGATGCGCAGGGTGGCTTGCATGCCTGGCTGGCGCCCTTCGTCGACGCCGGACGCCTGCCGGCCTACGCCCTGCTGACGCCGCAACTGGTCCTGCAGCGATTCTCGCTGTTCGCTGGCGGTCGGCTCGATGCAGCGCCGGCTGCCGCAGACTGGCTCGACCCGGCGAGCATCGCCGCCCGGGCTGAAGCTGCGGCGGGTAGGGGTGCTCGGGCGGAAATGCCAGTGCTTTCCTTCGATGGCGTCCCTGATCGTCTGGCCTGGCGGGTGGCGTTAGTCTTCCCGGATGGCCAGCGGCAGACCTGGTTCGTCGCGGGCAGCGCGGCGTGGCCGGCGTCCGACGCCGGTGAGATTGAATATCGGGGGTAGTTGAAAGGAGGGCAAGGCTGGCGTTGCCCTGCCTCAGACGTCGGTTTCCACCAGCCCGCCGTCCTTCTCCATCCACTGCCGGCGGCCCGACGCTTCGCCCTTGCCCATCAGCAGCGTGAAGGTCTGGTGCATGCGGCGGATCGTCTCGCGCTCGGCCTGGAACGGCACCAGGCGGCGGGTGTCCGGGCAGAGCGTGGTTTCCCAGAGCTGGTCCGGGTTCATCTCGCCCAGGCCCTTGAAGCGCGAGACGGTGATCTTGTTTTCATTGACGCCTTCGTCGCGCAGCTTGCGCAGGGTCTGTTCCTTCTCCGCCTCGTCGAGGCAATAGACCTTGCGCGTGTGGCCCTTGGCTTCGACATCGACGCGGAACAGCGGCGGCTGGGCGACGTGGATGTGGCCTTTCTCGACCAGCGCCGGGAAGTGCTTGAGGAAGAGGGTGAACAGCAGCACCTGGATGTGCGAGCCGTCCACGTCGGCGTCGGACATGACGATGATGCGGCCGTAGCGCAGCCCGGAAACATCGACCGTGTCGAGTTGGTCGAGGCCGTGCGGGTCGACGCCGACCGCCACGGAGATGTCGTGCACTTCGTTATTCTTGAACAACTGGTCGCGGTCGACTTCCCAGGTGTTGAGCACCTTGCCACGCAAGGGCAGCACTGCCTGGGTTTCCTTGTCGCGGCCCTGCTTGGCCGAGCCGCCGGCGGAATCGCCCTCGACCAGGAAAATCTCGTTGCGCGAAACGTCGTCGGATTCGCAGTCGGTCAGCTTGCCGGGCAGGGTGGCGATGCCGGAGGACTTCTTCTTCTCGACCTTCTGCGTCGATTTCAGGCGGTTCTGCGCCGCCTTGACCGCCAGCTCGGCGATCTTCTTGCCGTGCTCGGCGTGGCTGTTCAGCCACAGTTCGAACGGGTCGCGCACCATCTGGGCGACCAGCTTGTAGGCGTCGCGCGACGTCAGTTTTTCCTTGGTCTGGCCCTGGAACTGCGGGTCGAGCACCTTGGCCGAGAGCAGGAAGGTCATGCGCCCGCAAACGTCTTCCTGCGCCAGCTTGACCTTGGCCGGCAGGATCGCGTGGTGCTCGGCGAAAGCCTTGACCGCGTCGAAGACGCCGGCTTTCAGCCCGGCCTCGTGGGTGCCGCCGTCGAGCGTCGGGATCAGGTTGACGTAGGATTCCGGCTTGCCGCCGCCTTCCTCGAACCAGGCCAGCGCCCAGGTCGCGCCTTCGCCAACGGCGAAACCGTTTTCCACTTCAACGTACTTCTCGCCGACGAAGATCGGCGCCACCGGCGTGCCGGCCATCATCTCGGCCAGGTAGTCGGCCATGCCGTTGCGGTAGCACCAGGTTTTGGTTTCCTGGCCGTCGACCGCCAGCTCGACGCTGACATTGGGCATCAGCACCGCTTTCTAACGCAGCAGGTGTTCGAGCTGGCCGAGGTTGACCTTGGGCGAATCGAAATATTTCGGGTCCGGCGCGATGCGTACCGTCGTGCCGGTGGTGCGCGGGCCGACCTCGCCGATCTTCGCCAGCGGTTCGACGACGAAGCCGTCGGCAAAGACGATCTTGTGCACACCACCGCCGCGCTTGATCTCGACTTCCAGCCGCGTCGATAGCGCGTTGGTCACCGACACGCCGACGCCGTGCAGGCCACCGGAAAAACGGTAGGCGTTGCCGGCTTCCTTCTTGTTGAACTTGCCGCCCGCGTGCAGCTTGCAGAACACCAGCTCGACCGCTGGCCGGCCTTCTTCCGGGTGAGTCTCGACCGGGATGCCGCGCCCGTTGTCGGAAACTTCGATCACCCCGTCGGCGCCGACACGCACCGCGATCTTCTTGGCGTAGCCGGCCAGCGCCTCGTCAGCGGCGTTGTCGATGACTTCCTGGACGATGTGCGTCGGGCAGGTCGTCCGGGTATACATCCCGGGGCGTTCCTTGACGGGTTCGAGATCCTTGAGAACGCGGATCGAGGCGGCGGAGTAATCGGTCATCGGTGATTTTCGGGCGGGAAACGGAGTCGACCGCAGAAGACTGGAAACCGCCGGATTCTAACGTCAGGCGCCCGGCGTGGCGAGTGAAGCCAGGCCGCAACGCGAAATCGCTTCACGTCTGCCCGGCTTCCTGCTCGGGTGTGGCTTCGATTTGATGGCGCAATGTTGCAACGGCTGCGGATCCTTCGTTATAGCCCAGCAGCGCCCAGGCGGCGTCCGCCTGCGCCAGTATCTGTAAGGCTTCGTCTTTAGCGCCAACCGCCGCCAGTACCTGCGCTAGCAGATTGCCGATGCTGCCGATGCCGTCCGGGCGTTGCAAACGGACGACGATGGCGAAGGCCTCGCGCAAGTGTTCGAGAAGCTTCTCGATATTGTCGGCGCGCAAGCCTTCGCGATCGAGGATGATGCTTGCCAGGGAATAATGCGCATGCGCCTGCATGTCGATATCGCCCAGCCGAATAGCCACCGACAAACATTCCTCATGCAGCTTTTGCGCTTCGTCGAGTTGTCCGCGCGCCTGATGAATGTCGGCAATTTTCCCGAGGGTTATCGCCTGCTCGCGTAGCTCGCCGAGTTTCTCGAATACCGGCATTTCTTCGTCGAGGCGGATGCGCAGGGCTTCGTCGAGTTGTCCGCGCGCCTGATGAATGTCGGCAATTTTCCCGAAGGTCACCGCTCGCGAGCGCACGTCGCCGAGTTTCTCGAAAACTGGCAGTTGTTCGTCGATACGGATGCGCAGGGCTTCGTCGAGTTGTCCGCGCGCCTGATGAATGTCGGCAATTTTCCCGAGGCCTACCGCCCGCTCGCGCAGGTCGCCGAATTTCTCGTAGACGGGCATTTCTTCGTCGATGTGGATGCGCAGGGCTTCATCGAATTGTCCGCGCGCCTGATGAATGTCTGCAATTTTCCCGAGGGCCACCGCCCGCGAGCGCACGTCGCCGAGTTTCTCGAACACTGGCAGTTGTTCGTCGATGCGGATGCGCAGGGCTTCGTCGAGTTCTCCGCGCGTCTGATGAATGTCGGCAATTTTCCCGAGGGTCACCGCCCGCGAGCGCACGTCGCCAAGTTTCTCGAACACTGGCAGTTGTTCGTCGATGCGGATGCGCAAGGCTTCGTCGAGTTGTCCGAAACGAACTAACAGTTCCGCCAGTTCGTCTTGCAAAGGCAGGCGCAAATCGTCGGCGGGATTCTGCAGTAGCCAGGCGCGAATTTGAGCGATGCGGCGCGTGCCTTCGAGGAGGGAACGGTTGTCGATAGGACCGGCGAATTGCGCTTTCTCGGGTAAGGAGAGTGGGGTGGTTTGGGTGAAGTCGTAAACGCCGCTGCGCCAGGACCACAGGTCGGGTGCCTGTTCCGCGCACAGGCGGATGCTTTCCGGCGCCAACCAACAAAGCAGGCGGACGCGACAGTTTTCGGCCAGGGTGTCGCGGCGGATATTGAGTGCTTGCCAGCGCTCCTTGGTTAGCCAGTGGTCATAACCGCAGAGATGGACAATCGCGTATTGCTGCGCCAGGTCGAGCAGGCGATTTTCCAGCTCGGGCAGATCGAAGGACGCGTCTTCCGCGCCGAGATCGAGGCGGATGGCGGACAGGCCTGCGGTGGCGGCAGCCTGGTCGAGGGTGGCAATGAGTTGGTCGCGCAGAAGTTCGTTGCGGATTTCAGCCAGGATGAACTGGAAGCTGGCGCCATGCAGCAGCGTCTTCAGCAGGCGCTGATAGTTTTCGTTGTTCTCCGGCGACAGTGCCGTACCCAGCAGGCAGCGTTGCAGGTTGCCGGAAAACCCCGAGTTGTCGGCCAGGGAAAGCGGTAATCGGTCAGCTTCGGCGAGCGGCGTCTTGGGCACGGCGGTAGCCTTCCAGGGTACGCACGACGGGGTGGCTACGTTGCCAGCTACCGCCGTTGTATTCGAGCAGCGCCAGGTTGTAGAGCAGTTTCTTGCTGCGCTCGTCGTTACCGCCGTGCTGCTGATCGGCATCCTTGGCGACGAGCAGTGCATAGTCCTCGGGGTCGAGGAAGCGGCGATATTCGCCGGCCAGGGCATCAATGGCTTTGCCGGCAACGGCGCGGTCGATGCCTTCGTCGGCGAATTCGCAGCAGTATTTGAGCAGGCGCAAGAGTTCGCGCGGGTGGCCACCACAATGTTCGATCAGGGTGCGCAGCGTCTCGTCGTCGGCAAACAGCTTGCGGTCGGCGCGTCGCAAGAGCAGGTCGCGTAGGGCTCGGCGCCCGGTGTCGCACTCGCTGCCGTTGCGCTCGTTGATCTTGATCATCGGCAGGAAAAAATGATCGAGACGACCGCCGATATTGCTCTCGTAGGCCAGATGCAGCGGCGCGGTGTACAGGATCAGGGCGTCGACCTGTAGCATTTGCGCGACATCGGTGTCGAACAATCGGCGCGAATCGTCGTCGCGTAACTTGTCGGTACCATCGAGCACGAACAGGACACGGTCGATGCCGCTTGCCGCTTTGAGGGACTGTTCGGAAAAGCGCAGGAAATTATTGAAAGCCTCAGCCAGTTGGCCATAGGAATTGCGGATGTCGTCGCGGATTTCGCTGCGGTAGGTCGCGCCAGTGCGGAAGGACGTGGTGACGGAGGCGAAGAGCTTGCATAGCAAAGGCACGGAAAGCTGTGCCTCCGTGCCGGTTTTGACTTCGGCGTTGAGGGCGTGCTCGCTCAGGCGGGTTTGTACCGTACTGCGGAACCAGTCGTGGAGCGGTTGCAACTGGGCGTCACCGATGACGATGCCCCTTTCCTGCAAATCGGCGAGCAGGGTGCGGGCCATGGCCATGAGCAGGTCGGGAAACTGGCAATTGCTGCGGTCCAGCTCGGCGTTGATGTTGACTTCCAGCGTGCAGAAGCGCCCGGTGTCGTTGAATTTCTTGGCGTAGTGCCGCAATTCCGTGGTTTTGCCGCTACCCAGGTGGCCGAAGAAAAGCAGGTGCTTTTGCGTGGGGGCAATGACCTGATCTTTCCACAGGCCGAACTTGCGCGACAGATGCTTGAAAAGATCGTGACTGTTGCGCGCATCCAGTGTGTCGACGTAACGCGGATCGTCGGCAGGCAGTCCTTCCTCGAATTCGAGGTGGCTGAGTACCTCGGGAAGTGTGGCGGGTGCGACGTAGGTCATGTCTGGGCTGTCGTGTTGGAGCGTGGGAAGTCTAACGCGTCCTTGGCCTCGGGCAAAGCGATGGGGCGTGCCTTTTCTTGTCCCGGTCCGATTTCGCCAGCCTCCGGGTAGAGAGAGGCTGGCGATGTTCGCTCAGGCGATTTCCAGCTCCGCGATGTAGAGCTCGGCGGCGTCGCCGAGCTTGTCTTCCACCGCATCGCGCAGGCGGGCGTAGTGCTTGGCGTTGAAGGTCATCTTCTGCGCGGCGGTCCACAATTCGACGCTGCGTTCGCCCCAGGAGAAGAACAGGAAGCGGCGGCGCTGGTCGTCGGAGGTGAAGTGGAAGGCGCCGAGCGCCATCGAGATGACGCCGTCTTCCGATTTCTGCACGGCGCCGATCTGGAAGTTGCCGCTCGTCTCGGCGGTGGTGTGGAAGTCGAACAGGCGGATCGCGCCGTCTTCCTCGGCCAGCGCCTTGAGCGCTTCGAGCGACTGGTTGAGCACGGCGAGCTGGTTCTGCGTGGCGATGGCGGCGATCACGGCGAGTGCGGCCTGGTCCATGCGCAGTTCGCCCTCGGCCTGCTCGTACTTGCTGAAGGCGAATTGTTCGCTGGTCCAGCCAAGTTTTTCCAGGGTCTCGATGTACTTGCCGTACCAGGCCTCGGTGTCCTTGAAGCGGTCGAACAGGGCGCTGGCGCTGCGCGAGGCGAGCTGGACGGAATACAGCGCGTCCTCGCGTTCCTGCGGGCTGACGCCGACGACGAAAGAGAGCAGGGCGTTGGCGTCGACGGCCGGGGGTGGCTTGCGCGGTGGCTTGGGCTGGCGGCGTTCCATCAGGTTCATGCCGAATTCGAGGAGCGAGGCCTGGTCGCTGGCCTTATCCAGGGGCGCGCTGCTCGCTCGCGACTCAAATCCCGCTTCTTCCGCTGGCGACAGCGGCAGCAATTCGGTGGCGAGGGCGAGTTCCTGAACGTAGTTTTCTGCTGCCGACACTTTTGATCTCCGGTTATGCAAAACGATGTTTTGAAGTATGCCGTAGTGCTAGTGGTTTGTCGTGCGACGGGCTTTTACAGGAATGTGAAGATACCCCGGGGGCGGAAGGGCAATCCCGCATTTTGCTGATCTCGGCGCCAGCTCGGCCAGCCAGGCTTGGCGCTTGTCGGCGCCAGAAAATGCCGCCTCCCCCCGCGTTTGCGGGGTAGTGGCCAAAGGGGCTTCTGAAGATACTTGCCTGGGTTTACAACAATTTACATATTTCAGGGGTTGGCAATGACATTTACGCCGAAACGTTTGGTCGCCGCGCTGTTCTCCTGCGGTCTGATCAGCTTGCTGCACGCGCCGGCCATGGCCGGTATCGACGGGCTGGATTACAACCTGCCGACCAACGTCGGCACCGCAGTGATGGGGCTGTCCGGTGACGGCAATGTCGCGGTCGGCACGGTGCGTCTCGACGCCTTCAATTACCGCGCCTACAAATTCTCGCCGGGCGGCAACACGCAACTCGACGGTCCGGCCGGTTACGAACAGGTGGTCGCCCAGGCGGCGTCCACTGACGGCTCGGTCGTCGCCGGCTGGGCCTTGCCCAGCTACAGCAGCCCCAGCGCGCGGGCGCTGGTCTGGAACGCCGCCACCATGACCCAGCTGCCGGACCTGGCGAGCGGGCCGGGCACCATCGCCAGCCAGGCCTGGGCGATTGCCGGCGACGGCCGCAAGGTGGCCGGTTTCAGTTATGCCAGCGGCGGCGGCTACCACGCCGTGCGCTGGCTCGACGGCGGGACCGGCTGGTCGATCCAGGATCTCAACGGCGGCGCCTTCACCAGCAGTTTCGGCCGCGGCATCGATGCCAGCGGCGATACGGTCGTTGGCTACGGCAGCACGATGGTTCTCGGCTATCAGGGCAGCAACCTCGTCCATATCAGCGGTCAGGTCGAAGAGGCCTTCGTCTGGACACCGGGCGGTGGCATGCAGGGTCTGGGCGTACTCGCTTCCGACAACGATCCGGTGGTCGGCACGATGACCCCGAGCAGCCGCGCCTACGCGGTGTCGGCCGACGGCAGCACGGTGGTCGGCATTTCGCGCGGCGTCGGCGTCAACGATATCCCTGAGGCTTTCCGGTGGACCGCTGCGGGCGGCATGCTCGGCCTCGGCATCCTGAATGGCGGTACCTACAGCATCGCCAACGGCGTCAATGCCGACGGCAGCGTTGTCGTCGGCAGCGCCGACCAGCCGACCCCGCTGATTCCCAGCATCCGCGGCGCTTACGCCTTCCGCTGGACGGCCGCCGGTGGACTGCAGACAGTCAGTGACTGGCTCACCGCCAACGGCGTCGCCGTCGGCAGCAATACCTTCAGCGATGCTGTGGCGGTCGATGCCAGCGGCAATGCCGTCATCGGCAAGGGGCAGATCGATGGGCGGACCCAAAGCTATCTGGCCAGGGTCAGCGGCGGCAATACCGGTGGCGGCAACACGGGAGGCGGCAACACGGGTGGCGGAAACACGGGCGGCGGAAACACGGGCGGCGGAAATACGGGCGGCGGAAATACGGGCGGCGGAAATACGGGCGGCGGAAATACGGGCGGCGGAAATACGGGCGGCGGAAATACGGGCGGCGGAAATACCGGCGGCGGCAGCGGCGTCATCGGCCTGACCGATTTCAACCAATCGCTGGCCCTGTGGCAGCAGGCGCTGAATGCGATTTCGCAGCGCTTCGGGCTCAACCTGTGGGGCGCGCACCACAGGACGCTGATGGATTCCGGCGTCAGCGGCGAGCGCGGCATCGGCTTCTGGGCGACCGGTGACTACGCCCACGAGCGGGACGGCGACGGCCGTCAGGTGCTCGGCGAGTTCGGCGTCTATCACGACCTGACGCCGAAGCTGCGCTGGGGTGTCGGCGTCGGCCGCAACGACTACCGGCAGGATCAGGCCTTTGGCGGACGTAGCAAGGCCGACGGCAGTTATCTGGTGCTCGAGGCCGATTACGCGCCCGGCACCCGGCGTGACTGGGTGTACAGCGTGACCGGGCTATACGGCCGGATGGATACGAATCTGCGCCGCGGTTACCTGAACGCCGGCGTCGCCGATGCGTCGACCGGCACGCCCGATGCAACAAGCTGGGCGCTGCGCCTGCGCGTCGATCGCTACGATGCCTGGCGGACCGGCGAGGTTTCCTGGAGCCCGTTCGTTGCCTACACGCACGTCAGCAGCAAGCTCGACAGCTATACCGAAACCGGTGGCGGTTTCCCGGTCGCCTACAGCAGCCAGCACCGGCGCAGCGACGAGTTGCGCGGCGGTCTGGTCGGCCGTCTGGCGCTGGGCGCCAACACCGACCTGCGGGCGAGCGGCGAACTGGTCGTCGCGCGCAATCGCAGTGGCGGCAGCAGCGGCCAGTTGCTGGGTGCCGGCGGCTTTGCCTTCAACACCGGCAGTTCGCACGATACCGAGAGCTGGGGCCGGCTCGGCCTGGATATCGACCATCGGTTGACCGCGAAGGCGGCGCTGGCGACCTCGCTCAATGTCGCGTCGGACGGCAACGATCCGCAGTGGTCGGGTAGCGTCGGGGTGCGCGTCGCTTTCTAAACGCGCCGGGAATCAATTGACGGGGGCGGTGAGCGGGACGCGCAAGGCGATCCGGCAGCCGCCCCCGTCGCCGTTGACCTGCGCCACTTCGCCGCCCAGTCGCTGGGCGCGCACCTGCATGTTGCGCAGACCGCGGCCGCGCGGCAGGGCGTCTTCGGCCAGGCCGCGGCCGTCGTCGACGATGCTCAGGTGCAGGGCGTCCTCGCTGGCTTCGAGGCGGATGGCGACGCTGCTGGCGCCGGCATGGCGGATCACGTTGGAAATCGCCTCGCGCAGGATGCGGCCGATGTTCAGCGCCTGCGGCTGGCTCAAGGCCTCGGCGGCGCCGTCGTTCTGCCAGTCGAGACGGATACCGGCCTCGCTCAGGCGCTGCTCGCATTCCGAGCGCCAGTCGGCGGCCAGCTCATCGAGCGTGAAGTGGGCGGCGCCGGTGTAGGAGACGACGTCGCGCAGGTCGCGCAGCGCCGAGCGGGCCAGGTCGGCGTCCTCGGCGCGCTGGGCGCGATAGACCAGCGACAGCAGCTTGGCGCCGACGTCGTCGTGCAGGTCGCGGAAGATGCGCTCGCGCTCCTCGGTCACCGCCCGTTCGGTTTCCAGTTCGCGCATCCGTGCGTAGCTCTCCTGCAACTGCAGGTGCTTGTCCTGCACGCGGTGGTCGAGTTCGTCGGCCAGCGCCTCGTATTCGTTGAGCGCGCTGACGTAGCGACCGGTCATGATGAGGCCGAGGGCGAGGAAGACGAGCGGCGCGCTGTAGTGCAGCAGGAAGACGTCGGTCAGCGGCCAGGCGGTGCGCCCCTGCCAGATGTGCTGGCTGTGGATCAACCAGTCGTGCAGGCCGAACAGGACGACCAGCCCCATCGCGCCGACCAGGAAACGGGCGTCGCGGTTGCGCTCGCGCCAGGCGGCGCGCAGCAGCAGGGCGAGCGTGCTCAACGCGGCGAGCAGGGTGTAGAAGTGCCAGCCGGCGGTCAGCGGCAGGTACCAGGCGGCGGGCGCCAGCCACAGGCTGAGCGGCGCGGCGAAGATGCCGAACCACAGCGTGCCGACCAGCGCCGGCTGGCGCAGGCCGACGAAACGCAGCAGCGAGATGAGCAGAAAGCCGGAGAAGATCTGGAAGCCGGCATTGGTCAGGATTTCCCAGTGCGCGGTATCGACCGGCGCCTGGCTGAGGTAGAGGTTGGTCGCCTGCAGCGACCAGACCAGCGCCGACAGGCCGAAATAGCCGTAGGCGGTTTCCTGGCGGCGGCGCAGCCAGAGGTTGAGGGTGAGCACGCCGACGGCGGCGATCAGCAGGCCGGCGGTCTGGTTGAGCGTGATGTTGAGGAAATAGGCGCGTTCGTAGATCGGGCGGAGCTGGTTTTCCGGGCCGAGTTGCAGCGGGTGCAGCGCCGCCTGCGTGTAGGCGTGGCCGAGCAGCCGGACGTGCAGGACGTTGTCGCCGGGGCGCAGCAGTTCGCCGGGTACCGGGAAGAACAGTGGGCGGTTCCAGTTGCGGGCGATCGGCTCGCTGAAGCTGCCGCCGTCGCCGATCGCTTCACCGTTGAGGAAGACAGCGGCGTTCATCACCAGCTTCGGCAGGTAGACCGCCTGCAGGCCGGGGTCCGGCCGGTCGATGCGAAAGCGCAGCCGGTACCAGCCGTTGCCGGCGACGCCGGGGCGCGTCAGGCGCCACTGGTCGGGCAGCGTCACCGTCTGCCAGGGGACGTTGTCGGGCGGCGGCGTCGCACTGTCGGCGAGGACGAAGTCGGCCTCGCTGAAATCGATGAGCGGCGCCTCGCCGGCCCGGGCGGCGCCGGCCAGCCAGGCAAACAGCAGGAGGAGCAGGAAACGGCGCGTCACGCGGTCAGAAGGCGGTGGTCAGCCGCAGGTAAACATCGCGCACGGCGACGAAGTTCTGGCCGCGCACGGCGTCCTGGACCTCCAGCTTGACCACCAGCGGCATCGGCAGGAGGCCGCCTTGCCAGGCTTCGATGCCGCTCCAGCTGAGCGCCAGCCGCAACTGGTCGGCGCGGGTGTCGGTGTGCGCCGACAGCGCGCTGGTGTCGGCGCCGGTCGGCGAGCGGTAGCGGTCGGGCTTTTCCTGGTAGCGGTGCCAGGTTGCCGCCAGCCGCCAGTTGCCGAAACGCTTGCCGATCTCGACGTCCGATTCCCAGTAGTCGCCGAGGTTGCGGCGCAGGCGCTCGACCGTGGCGGTGGTCAGCGGGTTGCCGGGGCGGGCGCGGACGTGGTCGGGCAGTTGCACCTGGTATTCGGCGAGCAGGTGCAGGTCGAAACCCTGGCCGAGGTCGCGGAAGTATTCGAGGCGGCTGCGCAGGTCGGTGCTGCCGTCGCCGGGCGGGATGTCGAAGAGGTTGTTCGGGTCGTCGGCGCGGGCGATGCCGAAGCGCACGCCAAAACCGAGGATGGCGCTGTCTACCGGGCTCTTGTGGAAACGCCAGAGGGCGCCGACGGTCGGGTCGGCGAAACCGGCGACGCTGACCGTGCGCGGCGTCCGGTAGCCGAGGCCGGCGAGCAGCGCCTGCATGCCGGCGGTGCCGATGCCGCCATCGACGCCGAAGCGGACGTGGGTCGTCGTCCGGGTATAGGGGATGATGACGCCGACCGTCAGGTCGTCGGTGACGCCGTAGCCGAGCATCAGTTCGGTGTATTCGGTGACGGCGCGGGTGTCGAGGCGCAGGGTGCCGCTCAGCCCGGGGTTGAGGCGGGCGAGGTCGAGGCCGTCGTAATCGCGGTCGAGGTCGACGCGCCGGCCGCGGTTGTCGAAGCGCTGGTCGTAGCCGTTGCGCAGGACGGTCAGGCGGGCCGCCCAGTGGCCGCCCGGGGCCATGCCGTCGAGGCCGAAGCCGGTGGCGGCCGGGATCGCTTCGGCGAGCGCGCTGGCGACCGAGAAGCCGAGCAGGGCGGCGAGGCAGGAACGGATCGGAAGCTTCTTCATCAGCAGCGCCAACAAAAAAAGGTAAAAGGACACGATTCTCCCGTATCCGCCACCGCCCGCCACCCCCGCGTTCATGGGGGCGCGGCCGCCGGCGCCGAGGTTATCATTGCCCATCCCACGCTGGAAATCCCGATGCGCCACGGTTTCATCCTCGAAGACGTTCCCGAATCCCAGGACTGGCTGCGCCAGGCGCTGGCCGAAAGCTTTCCCGGCATTGCCATCGGCGTCGCCGATTCCTTGCAGGAGGCGCGCCAAAAACTGCGCGGCGGGCCGGCGCCGGACATCGCGCTGATCGACCTCGGCCTGCCGGACGGTTCCGGGATCGAGATCATCGACCTGATCCAGCAGACCTCGCCGGCCACGCTATGCATCGTCGCCAGCATCTACGACGACGACGGCCACGTCTTCCCGGCCCTGCGCGCCGGTGCCCGCGGCTACCTGCTGAAGGACCAGCCGGTGTCGGCCATCGTCGTCGCGCTGCGCGGTATCGCCGCCGGCGAGCCCCCGCTGTCGCCGGCCATCGCCCGCCGCATGCTGGCCTTCTTCAACCGCCCGGTGACGCCGCCGGTGGCCCTGACCGCGCGCGAAACCGAAGTCCTGCGGCTGATCGCCAAGGGCATCACGCAGGCCGAGACGGCGCGCCTGCTGGCGATTTCGCAGCATACGGTGGCCGGTTACGTGAAGGACCTCTACCGCAAGCTCAACGTTTCTTCGCGCGCCGAAGCGGCGGTGCTGGCGCGCGACATGGGCCTGATCTGAAGCGGCGAACTTCCTGCTAAGCTCGCTGACCAAGTCCCGTCCCCCATTGGAGAACCCTTCATGAACGTTGCCGAAATCGCCACCACCCGCCGTACCTGCAAAGCCTTCGATCCGAGCCGCAAGGTCGATCCCGCCGCCATTGAACAGTTGAAGACCTTGCTGCGCTTTGCCCCGTCGTCGGTCAATTCGCAGCCCTGGCACTTCATCGTCGCCAGCAGCGCCGAAGGCAAGGAAAGGATTGCCGCGACGCTGGCCGGCCGCTTCGAGTACAACGCGCCCAAGGTGCGCAACGCGTCGCACGTGGTCGTCCTCTGTGTCCGCCGCGATCTCGACGACGCCCACCTGCAGGCGCTGGCCGACCAGGAAGATGCCGACGGCCGCTTTGCCACCGCCGAGGCGAAGGCGACCCAGCACAACGCGCGCAGCTTCTACACCAACCTGCACCGCGACCAGTTGAACGATCTGCCGCGGTGGACCGAAAAGCAGATCTACATCGCGCTCGGCGCGCTGCTTTTCGGCGCCGCCGCGCTCGGCATCGATGCCTGCCCGATGGAAGGCATCGACGCGGCGGCGATCGACGCCGCGCTCGACCTGGAGGCGCAGGGGCTGCGCTGCGTCGTGTTGACCGCGCTCGGTTACAGCAGTGGCGACGATTTCAACGCCAAGCTGCCGAAGTCGCGCCTGCCGGCGGCGGCGGTGATCAGCGAGATCTGAGAGTCAGTCGAGCGGGCGCGTCATGTAGCGCGCCGGACCGGGATAGCTGGCGAGCGCAGCCTGCGCGGCCGGCGCCAGCGTCGCCGGTTCGCTGAAGCCCTGGCGCTGCCAGAAGGCGTGGGCGTCCTGGACGCAGACCAGCGCGGCGTGCCGCCAGCCGTGGCGGCGGGCAGCGGCCAGCGCGCACGCGACCAGGCGCGCGCCGAGACCGCGGCCGGCGGCGCTCGGCGCCACCGCGAGGTCGTGCAGGTAGAGGCAGTCGGCGTTGGCGGCGGGCGCAAAGTCGCCGCCCAGTGGTGTCACCTTGCCCAGGTGCGACGGGTAGGTGGCGAGATAGGCGCCGACTGCGCCGGCTTGTTCGCCGACCCAGACGAAACCGGCGGCGGCGGCCAGACGGCCGGCCCAGGTGGTGGCGTCCTCGTTCATCGACGGCAGGTAGCACTGGTGCTGCACGGCGAGGATGGCGGAAAGATCGGCGGCCTGCGCGGGGCGCAGGTGGAAGACGGTGGGACTCATGACTGGCGCGATTGTAGGCGGCGGCCGGGCGAAGTCAATTCCCGGTCATGCGCGTATCATCGACCCGTCGCCACCTGCGGAGAAAGAAGATGAGCAAGGCATTGCGCTGGTCGGAACGCTGGTTCCGCTTCGGATTGTGGCTGGTCGCCCTGGCTTTCGGCAGTTTCCTGATCGGGCTTGGCGGCAACATCGTCGAGAACCTGCCGCGCGTCGAAGCGACGCTGAGCCTTGAGAATTTTCTCGACCCGGTCGCCGCCGGCAAACTGCGCGCCGAGATCGACGCCGCCCAGCTCGCGCGCCAGGCAGCGCAGGACGCGCTCGACCAGGCCGAATTGAAACTCAACGTCGCCCGCGCCGACGCCGCCAGCGCCCGCGACACCTTCAGCAACTGGCTGGCCACCCGGCGCGCCACCGAGCGCCCCGAGCAGGACCGCGAACTGATCGTCCGCACCGCCGCGCTTGACGCCTTGAAGGCCCTCGAGCGCAAGGCGCTGGCCGCGGTGCAGGCGCAGCAGCAAACGCTGCTCGACCAGCAACAGGCGGAAGCGCGCGCCCAGTCGGCACTGGGCGAACTGCGCGCGGCCGCCGCCGAACGCTACCACGACGAAATGCGCAGTCAGGAACTGCGCGTCTTCGGCTATCGCCTGGCACTGACCCTGCCACTGCTCGGCGTCGCCGGCTGGCTCTTCGCCAAGCAGCGCAAGAGCACCTGGTGGCCGTTCGTCTGGGGCTTCATCTACTTCGCGCTGTTTGCCTTCTTCGTCGAATTGGTGCCCTACATCCCGAGTTACGGTGGCTGGATCCGCTACAGCGTCGGCATCGTCCTCACCGTGCTGGTCGGCCGCTACGCGATCCTCGCGCTGAACCGCTACCTCGAACGGCAGAAGCTGGCCGAGGCGCTGCCCGACGTCGAACGGCGCAAGGAACTGTCCTACGACGTCGCCCTGGCACGGCTGGGCAAGAAGGTCTGTCCGGGCTGCGAGCGCAGCGTTGATCTGGCCAACACGGCGATCGACTACTGTCCGCATTGCGGCATCTGCCTGTTCGACCACTGCACTGCCTGCAACGAACGCAAGAGCGCCTTCGCCCGCTTCTGCCACGCCTGCGGCGCGGCAGCGAAAAGCTAGAGGAGCAGCGCCCCGGCCAGCGCGCAGCCGGCGACGACGCGCCACGGCGGCTGTTTTCCCCAGGTCAGCGCGGCCAGCGCGACGGCGGCCAGCGCCAGTTCGCCGGGGCCGTGGATGGCGCCGGTCCATACCGGGTCGTAAAGCGCGGCGAGCAGGATGCCGACCACCGCCGAGTTGATCCCGGCCAGCGCCGCCCGGGCGCGGGCGTTGGCGCGCAGCGCGTCCCAGAAGGGCAGGGCGCCGGCAACCAGCAGGAAGGCCGGGGCGAAGATCGCCGCCAGCGCCAGCAGGCCGCCGGCCCAGCCGTTCGGCGTGGCACCGCCGGCGGCGCCAAGGAAGGCGGCGAAGGTGAACAGCGGGCCGGGTACCGCCTGGGCAACGCCGTAGCCGGCCAGGAAGGTTTCATTGTCAACCCGGCCAAGGTCGATCATGGCCGTCTGCAGCAAGGGCAGGACGACGTGGCCGCCGCCGAAGACCAGCGCGCCGGCGCGATAGAAGGCATCGACCATGGCCAGCGCCGGCGTGGCGAGCGTCGCGGCGAGCCAGGGCAGGCCGAGCAGGCCGGCGGCGAAGAGCGCCAGCCAGAAGCTTGCGTCGCGTCGGCCGATGCCGTCGGCGAGCCGTTCCAGGCCGGCGGCCGGGACGGCGGCACCGAGCGCCAGCCCGCCCAGCGCGCCGCCAGCGATCACCGCCAGTTGTCCGGCGATACCCGGCCAGGCCAGCAGCAGTGCGGCGCCAAGCAGGGCAAGCAGGCGCCGCGGCCAGTCCGGGCAGAGGCTGCGGCCCATGCCCCAGACCGCCTGGGCGACGACCGCCACGGCGACGATCTTGAGTCCGGTGAGCAGTCCGTGGGGCAGGCTTTGGCCGAATTCGGCCAGACCGAGTGCGAAAAGAATCATCAGGATCGCCGACGGCAGCGTGAAGCCGCACCAGGCGGCAAGCGCTCCGCGATAGCCGGCGCGCTGCAGGCCGAGCGCCAGTCCGACCTGGCTGCTCGCCGGGCCGGGCAGGAACTGGCACAGGGCGACCAGGTCGGCGTAGGCGGCATCGCTCAGCCAGCGGCGACGGTGTACGAATTCGTCGCGGAAGTAGGCGAGATGGGCGACCGGCCCGCCGAAGGCGGTCAGGCCGAGGTGCAGGAAGGCGACGAAGATTTCTCGGACGGTGCTGAGCGGCATGGTGAAAGTTTAACGCTGTCACATGACTGCACGGCTGCAGTCTTACACTTGCGAACAGTCATCGATGCCGGCTTTTGCTAGGCTGTCGCCTGTCGGATTTTCGGAGTGCTCTGAACATGTCAGTCCTGCGCAAACTTGCCCTGGCGCTTGCCGCGCTGATCGCCCTGCTCGGGCTCGCCGCCGGCGTCGCCTACGCGCTGTTCGATGCGGCGGCGATCAAGCGTCACCTGGTCGAACAGGTGGCGGCCAAGACCGGTCGCACCCTGGATATCGCCGGTGAGGTCAGCCTCTCGTTGTGGCCTGAAGTGGCGGTCAGCGCCGGCCAGGTCAGCTTGTCCGAAGCCGACGGCAAGACCGGGTTCGCGGCGCTCGAATCGCTGCGCGTTGCCGTCGCGGTGATGCCCTTGCTGGCCGGCAAGGTCGAAGCACGCGAGATCGGCATCGACGGCCTGGCGCTGACCCTGGTCAAGCGTCGCGACGGCAAGCTCAACATCGACGACCTGACGGCCGGCGAGGCCGCAGCAAAGCCCGCCACCCAGGAAGACAAGGCGCCGGCCGCTGGCAGCCAGCCGCTGCAGCTCGACATCGCCGGCCTGGCCTTGCGCGACGCCCGCTTCACCTGGCGCGACGAAATGGCCGGCAAGACGACCAAGCTGTCGGCGCTCGATTTCTCCACCGGCCGCGTCCAGGCCGACGGCGCTGCCGGTAGCCTGGCCATCGACCGGCTGAAACTGGCGGTGCGCGGCAGCAGCGGTGACGACCGCTTCGAGGCGAACCTTGAACTGCCGGCGCTCAAATTTTCCGAGCAACGTCTGGCGACGCCGTTTTCCGGCAAGCTCGCGCTGAGCAGCCCGGCGATGCCGATGGGCAGCGTCAAGCTGCCGCTGTCCGGCAAGCTGGCGCTCGACCTCGGCAAATCCACCGCCGACCTGACGCTCGACACCCAGCTCGACGCCTCGAACATCGCGCTGAAACTGGCGGTCGAACGCCTGTCGCCGCTCTTCTTCAATTTCGACCTCAACATCGACCAGTTGAACGTCGATCACTACCTGCCGCCGGCCAAGCCGGGCGCGGCCGGCGCTGAAGCTGGCGCAAGCGGCAAGGCGGAGAAGCCGGCGGCGAAGATCGACCTGAGCGCGCTCGAAGCGCTCAACTTCCGCGGCAAGCTGGAGATCGGCCAGTTACAGGCGAAGGGACTGAAACTCTCGGCGCTGGCGGCGCGTCTGGGCGCCGCCGACGGCCGGCTCGACGTGACGTCGATGCAGGCGAAACTCTACGGCGGCAGCCTCGACGGCGCGCTCGGCGTCAATGCCCGGGGCAATGTGTTTACGGTCCGCCAGAACCTCTCCGGTATCGACATCCGTCCGCTGCTCGCCGACCTGATGCAGAAGGAGCCGCTGGAAGGGCGCGGCACGGTGACGCTCAACGTCAATACCCGTGGCGCCACGGTCGATGCGCTGAAGCGCGGGCTGGCCGGGCAGGCCTCGCTGGCACTGAAGGATGGCGCCATCCGCGGCGTCAACCTGGCCAAGCAGCTGCGCGACGCAAAGGCGGTGCTGCGTGGCGGCAAGGGCGCGGCGAGCGCGCCGGACGCTGCCGAGAAGACTGATTTCTCGGAACTGGTCGCCACCTTCCGGATCGCCAACGGCGTCGCCCACAACGACGACCTGGCGATGAAGTCGCCTTTCCTGCGCCTGGCCGGTGCCGGCGACATCGACATCGGCAACAGCCAGATCGACTACCTGGCCAAGCTCAGCGTCGTCGAAACCTCCAAGGGACAGGAAGGCAAGGAACGCGACGAATTGCGCGGGATCACCGTGCCGGTGCGCCTGCGCGGGCCCTTCGACAATCTTTCCTATTCGCTGGAAGCCGGCGAATTGCTCAAGGATGTGGCGAAAGCCAAACTCGACGAGAAGAAGGACGAACTGAAGGAAAAGGCCGGCAAGAAGCTGGAAGAAAAACTCGGCGACAAGCTCAAGGGCCTGTTCGGCAAATGAGCCGCCGGCCTAGAATGCCGCCTTTATCCGCCGGACTGACACCATGCCCCGCATCAAGATCGCCCTGCCCGAGAAGTTCGTCTTCAGCACCGAAATCCCGATCTACATCCAGCACATCAACTACGGCCACCACCTCGACAACGCCGCGCTGCTGATGCTGGTCGCCGAGGCCCGGGTGCGCTTCTTCAAGCATTTCGGTTGGAGCGAGCTCGACGTCGGCGGGCCCGGCATCGTCGTCGCCGACGTCGCCGCCCAGTACCGTTCCGAAGCCTTCCACGGCGAGACGCTGGTGATCGCCTTCGCCGCCGCCGATTTCCACGATTACGGCTGCGACCTGGTCTGGCAACTGAACGACCAGGCGAGCGGCCGCGAAGTGGCGCGCGGCAAGCACGGCATCGTCTTCTTCGACTACGCGACGCGCAGCAAGGTCAAGGTGCCGGCGGTGTTCGCCGAAAGGATGGCCGGCGCATGATCCCGATCCGCTACGTCGAGCCGGTGTTCCGGCCGCCGTCGGAAGCCGAATCGCTGATCCTGCCGCTGACCGACGGCTGTTCGTGGAACCAATGCACCTTCTGCGAGATGTACACCGCGCCGCAGAAGAAATTCCGCGCCCGCGACGAGGCCGAGGTGCTGGACAGCATCCGCGCCACCGGCGAACGTTACGGCAGCGACATCCGCCGCGTTTTCCTGGCCGACGGCGACGCGCTGGTTCTGCCGACGCGCCGGCTGCTCACCGTGCTCGAGGCGATCCGCGCCCACCTGCCGGCGGTGCGGCGGATTTCCAGCTACTGCCTGCCGCGCAACCTGAAGAAGAAAAGCCAGCCGGAGATCGACGAACTCGCCGCCGCCGGGTTGAGCATGGTCTATGTCGGTGCCGAATCCGGTGACGACGCGGTGCTCGCCGCGGTCAGCAAGGGCGAGACCTTCGACTACACCGTCGATGCGCTGAACAAGCTCGGCGCCGCCGGCATCAGCCGGTCGGTGATGATCCTCAACGGTCTCGGCGGGCGCGAACTGTCGCGTCAGCACGCCGAAAACTCGGCGCGCCTGGCCAACGCCACCCAGCCGGAGTATCTGGCGACGCTGGTGGTCAGCTTCCCCAAGGGCGAACAGCGGCTACGCGCCGGCTTTCCCGGCTGGGAACCGCTGACCCAGCCGGAACTGTTCGCCGAAATGGAGACTTTCCTGGGCGGTCTGGAACTGAAACGTACCGTTTTCCGTTCCGACCACGCGTCGAACTGGCTGGTCCTCAAGGGCACGCTCGGCGCCGACAAGGAGCGCCTGCTCGCCCAGGTGCGCCAGGCCATCGCCGGCGAAGCGCCGCTGCGCCCGGCCTGGGCGCGCGGCCTGTAGCTCAGCCCGCCTTGCCGACGCGCAGCGCGGTGAAGATGGCGAGCGCCTGGAAGATGGCGATGCCGAGCAGCACGCCGCTGAAATTGCCGCTGTCCATCAGCCGGCCGAAGATCAGCGGCGCCGTCGCCAGCCCGAGGTCGAGCCCGGAGTAGACGAAGCCGTAGATGCGACCGAAAGCCGCCTGGCCGAAACGCGCCGTCGCCGCGCGGCGCACCAGCAGGTCGCGCGAGGGGCCGGCGACGCCGGTGCAGAAACCGATCGCCCCCATCGACGGCAGGCTGCCCCAGGCCGGCGGCGGGGCGCTGGCCAGCAGCAGCGCAAGCAGCGCGGCGACGCCGAGGGCGCCGGCGATCAGCCCGTCGTGCGCGTTCTTCTGCGCCAGGAAACCACCGAGCACGATGCCGGCGGCGCCGCCGAGCAGGTAGGTGGACAGCGCCGTCGCCGCGCTGCCCAGGCTGAAGGCGTAGAGCGCCTGCAGGATCGGCGTGGCGAAGTTCTGGATGGCGCCGAAGGCGGCGGTGATCAGGAAGAAGAACAGGAAGCACAGCCAGACCGCCGGCACGCGCAGGAAGGCGAGCGGCGGCACGGCTTCGCCGCTCTGCTTGGTGGCGTGTTCGGCGAGCGGGTCGGCGATCGCCTGGCGGCGCCAGCTCAGGACGCCGAGGGCGACGACAGCGACGACGCTGGCCCCGAGCGCCGCCTCGCGCCAGCCGGCGACGGCGGCGATGCCGGTCATGAACACCGGCGCCGCCGCCCAGCCGAGGTTGCCCGACAGCCCATGCACCGAGAAGGCATGGCCGAGGCGCGGCTGCGAGACGCGCCGGTTGAGTACCGTGAAGTCGGCCGGATGGAAGACGCTGTTGCCCAGCCCGGCGAGCGCCGCGGCGGCGATCAGCCAGGGCAGGCCGCTGGCGAAATGCAGCGTGACGCCGGCCAGCACGAAGCAGCAGATGCCGGCAAACAGCACGCGGAAGGCGCCGAAGCGGTCGACGAAGAAACCGGCGGCGGCCTGGCCGATCCCGGAAATCACGAAGAAGACCGTCATCGTCACCCCGACGGCGGTGAAGCTGAGGCCGAAATCGGCCATCAGCCACGGGAACAGCGGCGGCAGCAGGAGGTGGAAGAAATGCGAAACGCCATGGACGAAGCCGATCAGCGCGATCGTCTCGAGGTCGCCGGCGGCGGGGCGGGGCAGGGTGGTGGTCGTCATGTCGGGGTCGGGGTGGGGCTTTTGTTATGCGACGAGTTTAACCAGCCGGCCTATTGACGCGAACGCGATAGTCCGACAAAAATTATCGCAATGCTGACAACCCTGCCTTTCGATCCCTGCCCGCGTCGCGCGCCGACCGCCGCCGAGCCGCTCACCGTCAACCTGCGCCGCCTGCCGGCCGACGTCCATGTGCCGGCGCACAGCCACGACTGGGCGCAGCTCGCCTTTCCGCTGCGCGGCGCGCTACGCATCGCCGCCGCCGGCATGGCCTGGCTGGTGCCGGCCTTCCGCGCGGTGTGGATACCGCCGCACATCGAGCACGAAGTGGTGATGCTCGGCCAGGTCGAACTGCGCACCGTCTACATCGCCACCGAAGCCGCGCCGCTGCCGCTCGACGCCTGCTCGGTGGTCGAAGTGTCCGACCTGATGCGGGCGCTGATCGAAGCCCTGAGCGCGCTCGGCGAGAGCGAAACGGCGCGCCGCCAGCAGATGATCCAGCTCCTGCTCAGCGAAATCGGCATCGCTCCACCGCTTTCGCTCGGCCTGCCGCTACCGCGCGACCGCCGGCTGCAGGCGCTGTGCGGCGCGCTTTTCGACGACCCCGCCGACAACCGCCCGCTCGCCGACTGGGCGGCCCGCGTTGGCGCCAGCGAACGCACGCTGGCGCGTCTCTTCGCCGACGAACTGAAGATGAGCTTCGGCGCCTGGCGCCAGCAACTGCGCCTGGCCCGCGCCCTCGACCTGATCGGCCGCGGCCGCCCGAGCGGCGAAGTCGCCGCCGAACTCGGCTACGCCAGCCCAGCGGCGTTCTCGGCGATGTTCAAACGCGCCTTCGGCGTGCCGCCGGGGCGCTTCATGCAGCAGCGGGGCGGAGCAGCGCATGCCGGGGCGAACGGGTAGGGGAAGGGCGCTTGTGGATGGCCTTGAGCCTTGCGAATACGTGCTGGCTGCCTGTCCGGCATGGAAGTCGGCGGTGCGGTGTTATAACATTGCATTTTTCCGCCCCCGATCCCGCCGCTGCGCGCGTCCAGCGAGCCGCCTTCCGGAACCCAGTCCGATGAAAAACTCCACGCCTGCCGGGCGCGCCGCCGCCGTCCTGTCCGCTTGCCGCATTGGCGGCGAGCACAACAGCGAGGCAAGGCCATGAATCCTTCCGCCAGCGACCGGCGCATTCCGGTCACCCTGCTTACCGGCTTCCTCGGCGCCGGCAAGACGACCTTGCTCAACCACCTGCTGACGCAGCCCGAGATGAACCGGACCGCGGTATTGATCAACGAATTCGGCAGTGTCGCGGTCGATCACCATCTGGTGACCAAGATCGACGAAGACCTGGTCATGCTCGATTCCGGTTGCATCTGCTGCACGGTGCGCAGCGACCTCGAGAAGAGCCTCAAGGAACTCTTCATGCGCAGCCTGCGGCGCGAACTGCCGCCGCTCAACCGGGTCATCATCGAAACGACGGGGCTGGCCGATCCGGCTCCGGTCATTTTCACGCTGATGGAAGATTTCTTCATTGCCGAGCGCTTCCGTACCGACGGCGTCGTCACCGTCGTCGATAGCACCCACATCCTCGGCCAGCTCGCCCACCATCCCGAGCCGGTGAAGCAGGTGGCGATGGCCGATCGGCTGCTGCTCAGCAAATGCGACCTGGCCAGCGGCGAGCAACTGGCCGCGGTCGGCCGCACGCTGGCCCGCCTCAACCCGGCCGCTGCCCAGCTCCCGGTACGGCAAGGCGTTCTGGCCGTCGCCGCGTTGACCGATTGCGGTCTCTACGACCCCGCCGCCAAGACGCCGGACGTCGCCGGCTGGCTGGCCGAGGAGAAAGTGCGCGAGGAAGCTCGGCGGGCGTCTGGTCATCACCACCACGAACACGATGTCGATCGTCATGATGCCCATGTCTACAGTTTTGCCCTGACCTTCGATCAGCCCCTGGCCTGGGTTTCGTTCGCCGACGCCGTGGCGACCCTGCTCGACGGCATGGGCGACCGCATCCTGCGCATCAAGGGGCTACTCAATGTGGTCGGCGACCACAAGCCGCGCGTCGTGCAGTGCGTGCAGCACGTCATGTATCCCTACAGCCGGCTCGACGACTGGCCGGCGCAGGCTCCCTACAACGACCGGCGCAGCCGCCTGGTCTTCATCGTGCGGGACATTCCGCGGGGCATGATCGAACAGGCCTTCGCCATGTTCTGTGGGGTGCGCGACGTCGGCGAGACGAAAGCCGAATGCTGATGCGCAAGCGCTTCGCCTTCGCAAACGCGCCTGTTCCCTGCGCATCAGGCCGAAGACCGATCTCTCCTCTGTCCCGCGCGTCAGCGCCGCCGCCACCGAATTCTCGGAAGACGTCGTGCGTACCAGCCACGAACTGGTACAGGGCTACAAACGTTTGCAGAACGAATTCTGATCCGGCCCAGGGCGACGCCAGGGCCGCGAATTCGCCGGCCGCGCCTGAATGACCGGCAATCTGGGCTATGATTCAACCATTCCCGAGGAACCACAGATGAATCCGAATCCATTGACCGAAGCCGATCTCGACCGGCTTGAAGAATTGCTCGAGGCAGAAGTTTTCGGCGAGGAGGCGATGCGCCTCGACGAAGCACAGGCGCTGATCTGCGCCGTTGTCAGTTGCCCGCAGCCGATCCCGCCGGGCGAATGGCTACCCGAGGTACTCGGCGCCGGTATCGAGAAGAGCGACGATCCGCTGGTCGGCGAAACCGTCGAACTGCTGATGCGCCTGAACAACGGCATCGCTGCAGCGCTGCTCGCCGACGAAATGGTCTCGCCGCTGCTCTACCCGGTCGACGAAGGTTCCGAGGAATACGATTTCGCGGCCTGGGCCGACGCCTACATCTACGGCGCGGGGCTGGGCGGCGACTGGTACGACCTCGCCGGCAAGCACGCCGACGATCTCGACGAACTGCTCGAACCGCTGTTCGTGCTCAACGGCATGCTCAAGGAAGACGCCGAGAAGAACGGCGAGCGCTGGTTCCCGCCGGCCGAGGAAGCGCGGCTGATCGCCGACATCCAGGAAAACCTGCCGGTGATCGTCCAGACCCTGTACAACTTCTGGCGCGCCAAGCGCGGCGGCGGCACGGTGCAGCGCGAGGAACCGAAAACCGGCCGCAACGATCCCTGTCCCTGCGGCAGCGGCAAGAAGTTCAAGCAGTGCTGCGGCAGTCCGGAAAAACTGAACTGATCCGCCAGCTACGGCCGCTCAGCGGCCGTAGCGCTGTTTCTGCTCGAAGGCGATGGCCCGCTTCAGGTATTTGCTGAAGCTCTGCATCGCTTCCGGGTGGTTGCTGTAACCCTTTTCCTGCACTTCGGCATCGACGAGAGCGTCGAGTTCGGCGGAGAAGGAGACGGCAGGGTAGGTGATACGGCGTTTGGCGGATTTCATGGCAAGCGGATTCGCGGCAAAAGCCGCGCACTTTACCCGAACTTGGCCGTTTTCCGGGGATTTTCCGGCTTCAGGCCGTTCCGTCCAGGGCATCCAGCCCGCCGTTCAGGACCCGCGCGTCGAAACCGCGCTGGGCGAGCAGGAAGGCGGCGGCACTGCTGCGGCGACCGCTCTGGCAGAACAGGATGCAGGGTACGCGGCGGTCGAGGCTGTCGGCTTTCAGGCGCAGCAAATACAAGGGGATGTTGCTGCTGCCCTTCAGGCTGCCGGCGGCGAATTCGGCTTCCAGCCGGACGTCGATCAAGCGGGCGCCCTGCTTGATCAGGCGGGCGCCTTCGAGCAGCGTCACCTGACGGACCAGCGGCGCGCGCAGCAGCGCGTCGAAATCGGCGGCCGGCAGGCGCATCAGTTCGCCGGCGCTGGTCATCGTCACCGTCGCGTTGCGCGGCTCGCCTGACAGCAGCGCCTCCTCGCCGAATCCCTGGCCGGCGGCGAGGGAGGCGAGGACGATTTCCTTCTGCTCGCCGGCACGACGGGTGACGCGCGCGCTGCCGGAGCGGATCAGGTAGTAGTGGTCGCCGGGCTCGCCCTGGCGGACGACGACCTGGCCGGCGGCAACCGGCAGCGCTTCGAAGCGGCCGAAGAGACGATGCAGGTTGCCCGGCGGCACCTTGCTGAAGGCCGGATTCTTTAGCACGTCGAACATCCATTGCGGATCGTCGCCTTCGAACTCGGTAACTTCGTAGGCGGTGGCCTGGTCGCGCGTCAGCAGGTGGTCGAGGTCGTCGTCGCCGAAGACCACCAGCAGCGAGCGGCACATCGCCCGGCAACTGAAGGCGCGCGGCTTCTGGCGCGCCAGCGGGTGCCGGGCGGCAGGCGTGCCGGCGCTCAGGCGGGTCGGCGCCGAACCGTCCTCGCGGTCGAGCGCGACTTCGCCGGACAGCAGATAGTAGCTGTGAGCATCGGCGCTTTTCTGCGGGAAGACGAGTTGCCCGGGTTCGGCGATGAAGGGGCGGGCCAGTGCGCAGGCCTGGGTCAGGGCGGCGTTGGAGAGGTCGGAGAGAGGGATCAGGTGGGCGAGGTCTTGCGCGTTCATGATGGGCGTGGCAGCCGCAGGCGACGCCGTGATTCTACGGCAATGCCCAGCTGACATGGCCGCCACCCAGCAAAAAGGAGCCAGCTTGCGCCGGCCCCTGTGTCATTTTTCGCGCTGCCGCGTCAGCCCAGTTCGACCGGCACGAAAAGCCGGGCCTTGCCGCGCTCGATCAGCAGGGCGACCTTCTTGCCGGATTTGCCGATCAACTGGCGCAACTGCTCCGTATCGTTCACCGCCTCGCCGTTGATCGACAGGATCACGTCGCCTGGCCGGATACCGGCACGGGCGGCGGCACCACCCGCCTGTTCGACGAGGAGGCCGCCGGCGATGCCGCTTTGCCGGCGCTCTTCCGGGGTCAGCGGACGGACGGCGACGCCGAGGCGGCCCTTGTCGGCCTTGGCCGGTTCGGCGGCGGCGACCTTGTCGTCCTGGAAGGCGCCGACCTTCACCGTGATGTCACGTGCCGCCTTGTTGCGCCAGATTTGCAGGCGCACCGTTTCGCCCGGTCGCTTGGCGGCGATGATCGACGGCAGTTCGCCGGAAATCTCCACTGCCTGGCCGTCGATGCCGAGGATCACGTCGCCCGCTTCGAGGCCGGCGCGGCCGGCCGGACCGTCCTTATCGACCGAGGAGACGAGGGCGCCGGCGGGACGGGCGAGGCCGAAGCTGTCGGCCAGCGCCTGGTCGACTTCCTGGATGGCGACGCCGAGGCGGCCGCGTTCGACCTTGCCGTGAGCGACGATCTGCCGCTCGACGTTCATCGCCACCTCGATCGGGATGGCGAAGGAGAGACCCTGGTAACCGCCGCTGCGCGAGTAGATCTGCGAGTTGATGCCGATCACTTCGCCGCGCATGTTGAACAGCGGGCCGCCGGAGTTGCCGGGGTTGACCGCGACGTCGGTCTGCAGGAAGGGAACGTAGCTGCCGTCCGGCAGGCTGCGCGACTTGGCGGAGATGATGCCGGCGCTGGCGCTCGATTCGAAGCCGTAGGGCGAGCCGATGGCGAGCACCCATTCGCCGACCTGCGACGCCTTGGCGCTGCCGACGCGTACCGTGGGCAGGTTCTTGCCGTCGATCTTGAGCACGGCGACGTCGCTCGCCTGGTCCATGCCGATGATCTTGGCCTTGAACTCGCGCTTGTCGTTGAGCTTGACGATCACTTCGTCGGCATCGGCGACGACGTGGGCGTTGGTCAGCACGGTGCCGTCGGGGCTGACGATGAAGCCCGAACCGAGGCCGCGTACCGGCGTGTTGTCCTGCGGCACCATGCCGCGGAACTGGCGGAAGAACTGGAAGAAAGGATCGTCAGGGTCGATCTGCGGCATGCCGGGGGTGTTGGCGGCGGTCTTGCGGTTGCCGCTGACGCTGATGTTGACGACCGCCGGCGCGTTGCCGGCGACGATGCTGCGCATGTCGGGGTAGCCGACGGGAACGGGCGCGGCGAGCGGGGCAACGACAGGGGCCGGGGGCGGCGCCACCGGTGTGGCGGCGGCAACCGGTGACTGGCCCAGGGCCCAGGCACCGCCAATGGCGGCGGAGACGGCAATGGCGGCGACGGTGAGCTTCAGGCGGTTGAGTGACATGCGGTCCTCCTCGGGTGATGGTTACGGGCCGTATATTTGCGCTCGTCGCCGATTTTTCCATCAGTCCTTGTGCGACGATTTGTTACGAAATTTATCCAGGTCGGTTTCCCGCAAGTAAAAAGGCCATCCGCGAAACACGGATGGCCTTTGCTGGAAGGTGGCGCCGGATCAGCCCTTGGCCGGCATCTTGCTGATCTTGACCTGCCATTCCTTGGGGCCGCTTTCGTGCACGTTGTTGCCGCCCGAATCGACGGCGACCGTCACCGGCATGTCCTGCACGTCGAACTCGTAGATGGCTTCCATGCCGAGATCGGCGAAACCGACCACCTTGGCCGACTTGATCGCCTTGGCGACCAGGTAGGCAGCGCCGCCGACGGCCATCAGGTAGGCACTCTTGTTATCCTTGATCGCCGCGATGGCGGTTTCACCACGCTCGGACTTGCCGACCATAGAAATGAGGCCGGTCTTTTCCAGCATCATGCGGGTGAACTTGTCCATGCGCGTGGCAGTGGTCGGGCCGGCCGGGCCGACGATTTCGTCGCGCACCGGATCAACCGGGCCGACGTAGTAGATGATGCGGTTGGTGAAGTCCACCGGCAGCTTCTCGCCGGCCGCCAGCATGTCGGCGATGCGCTTGTGCGCGGCGTCGCGGCCGGTGAGCATCTTGCCGTTGAGGAGCAGCTTCTGGCCGACCTTCCAGGAGGCGACTTCTTCCTTGGTCAGGGTGTCGAGATTGACGCGGGTCGCCGACTTCAGGTCCGGCGTCCAGGTGACGGCCGGCCAGTCTTCCAGCTTCGGCACTTCCAGCTTGGCCGGGCCGCTACCGTCGAGGTGGAAGTGGCAGTGGCGGGTGGCGGCGCAATTCGGGACCAGCGCGACCGGCAGGTTGGCGGCGTGGCAGGGATAGTCGAGCACCTTGACGTCGAGCACGGTGGTCAGGCCACCGAGGCCCTGGGCGCCGACGCCCAGCGCATTGATCTTCTCGAACAGTTCGAGACGCAGTTCCTCGGCGCGGTTCTTCGGACCGCGTGCCTTCAGTTCATGGATGTCCACCGGCGCCATGATCGATTCCTTGGCCAGCAGCATGGCTTTTTCCGGCGTGCCGCCGATGCCGATGCCGATGATCCCCGGCGGGCACCAGCCGGCGCCCATTTCCGGAATCTTGTGCAGCACCCAGTCAACCAGGTCGTCGGACGGGTTGAGCATGGCGAACTTGGACTTGGCTTCCGAGCCGCCGCCCTTGGCCGCGCAGATCACTTCGACGTGATGGCCTTCGACAATCTCGAAATGCACCACGGCCGGGGTGTTGTCCTTGGTGTTCTTGCGGGCGCCGGCCGGGTCGGCGAGCACGGAAGCGCGCAGCGGGTTGTCCGGGTTGGCATAGGCGCGGCGCACGCCCTCGTTGATCATTTCCTGGATGCTCATCGTGGCATCCGGCCAGGTGACGTGCATGCCGACCTTGATGAAGACCATGCCGATGCCGGTGTCCTGGCAGATCGGGCGATGGCCTTCGGCGGCCATCCGGGAGTTGGTCAGGATCTGGGCGATGGCGTCCTTGGCAGCCGGCGCTTCTTCGCGCTCGTAGGCTTCACCGAGCGCCTTGATGTAATCGAGCGGGTGGTAGTAGCTGATGTACTGGAAGGCATCGGCGACGGACTGGATCAGGTCTTCCTGCTTGATGGCGGTCATGCGCAACTCCGGGTCAGTGGTTGTTGTGTTGAAGAATGAGGGTCTGGGTCATGATCTTGTCGACCAGGGCCATGGCGACGGCCGAGACGATGAACACCAGGTGGATCGCCACCTGCCAGTAGAGCGTGTGTTCGGGCAGGTTGCCGGCGTTGATGAAACTTTTCAGCAGATGGATCGACGAGATGCCGATGATCGCCGTCGACAGCTTGATCTTCAGCACCCCGGCGTTGACGTGGCTGAGCCATTCCGGCTGGTCCGGGTGGTCCTCGAGTTCGAGGCGCGAGACGAAGGTTTCATAGCCGCCGACGATGACCATGATCAGCAGGTTGGCGATCATCACGACGTCGATCAGGCCGAGGACGATCAACATGATGTCGGCTTCGGTCATCTTGTGCGGCCCGAAGGCACCGGACACCAGATGGCTGAGTTCGACCATGAACAGCCAGACATAGACCAGTTGGGCGACGATCAGGCCGACGTAGAGCGGCGCCTGGATCCAGCGGCTGGCGAAAATGAAGGATTGCAGGAAACGGGCCGGCGTGGGGGCGCTATGCAAGGACATATTTGTCTTATGGGATGGCGTTGGCTTGGGGGCGCAAAGTTTAACATGGCGCGGCAGGCTTGCCCGAAACCGCCGAATGCTGCGCCGCAGCGTGATTTCGTAAGGCCATTGTAAGATTATCGAAGTGTAATTAGGGCTTGACGCTGCGCCGGGGAACGAGGTGGCGACGGCGCGCAAGGCCTAGCTGCAATCCGGGAAATTCCCGAGGCCCGACCGGTTGTTTTCAACACAAATGCGATGTAACGCAGAGGAGAAGAATATGTCGAATGAGTCCGTGCAGCTTTATTATCCGTCCGACGAAATCGTCAAGAACGCGGCGGTTTCGGGGATGGACGCCTACCGGGCGCTGTGCGCGGAAGCGGAAGCCGACTACGAAGGTTTCTGGGCCAAGCGTGCCCGCGAACTGATCACCTGGAAGGAACCCTTCACCCAGGTGCTCGACGAGTCCAACGCACCGTTCTACAAGTGGTTTGCCGACGGCAAGCTGAACGTCTCCTACAACTGTCTCGATCGTCAGGTCGAAGCCGGCAAGGGCGACAAGGTCGCCATCGTCTTCGAAGCCGACAACGGCGACGTCACCAAGGTCACCTATCAGGAACTGCTGGTCAAGGTCTGCAAGATGGCCAACCTGCTCAAGGCCAAGGGTGTGCAGAAGGGCGACCGCGTCGTCATCTATCTGCCGATGACCGTTGAAGGCGTCGTCGCCATGCAGGCCTGCGCCCGTATCGGCGCCACCCACTCGATCGTTTTCGGCGGCTTCTCCGCCCAGGCCCTGCGCGACCGCATCAACGATGCCGGCGCCACCCTGCTGATCACCGCCGACGGCCAGTTCCGCGGCGGCAAGTCCTTGCCGCTCAAGGCGATCGCCGACGAAGCCATCGCCCTTGGCGGTTGCGACACGCTGAAGGGCGTCATCGTCTTCAAGCGTACCGGCATGGACGTCACCATGGTTGCCGGCCGCGACGAGTGGTTGCACGAAGGTCTGGCCAGCCAGCCGGAAACCTGCGAACCGGAATGGGTCGGTGCCGAACACCCGCTGTTCCTGCTCTACACCTCCGGCTCCACCGGCAAGCCGAAGGGCGTTCAGCATTCCACCGGCGGCTATCTGCTGCACGCCATCCTGACCATGAAGTACACCTTCGACATCAAGGATAGCGACACCTTCTGGTGTACCGCCGACATCGGCTGGGTCACCGGCCACACCTACATCACCTACGGTCCGCTCGCCTGCGGCGCCACCGAAATCGTCTTCGAAGGCGTGCCGACCTATCCGGACGCCGGCCGTTTCTGGAAGATGATCCAGGATCACAAGGTTTCCATCTTCTACACCGCGCCGACCGCGATCCGTTCGCTGATCAAGGCCGCCGATGCCAACCCGGCGGTGCATCCGAAGAGCTACGATCTGTCCAGCCTGCGCATCCTCGGTTCGGTCGGCGAGCCGATCAACCCGGCCGCCTGGGAGTGGTACTACCAGAACGTCGGTGGCTCGCGCTGCCCGATCGTCGATACCTTCTGGCAAACCGAAACCGGTGGTCACATGATCACCCCGTTGCCGGGCGCGACGCCGCTGGTCCCGGGTTCCTGCACGCTGCCCTTCCCGGGCATCCAGTTCGCCGTGGTCGACGAGACCGGCGCCGAACTGCCGTGGGGCCAGGGTGGCATCCTCGTCTGCAAGAAGCCGTGGCCGTCGATGATCCGCACCATCTGGAACGACGACGAGCGCTTCGTCAAGTCCTACTTCCCGGCCGACTTCCAGGGCAAGCTGTACCTGGCGGGTGACGGCGCGATCCGCGACAAGGACACCGGCTATTTCACGATCACCGGCCGTATCGACGACGTGCTGAACGTTTCCGGTCACCGCATGGGCACGATGGAAATCGAATCGGCGCTGGTTGCCAACCCGCTGGTTGCCGAAGCCGCCGTCGTCGGCCGCCCGGATGATCTGACCGGTGAAGCGATCGTCGCCTTCGTCGTGCTTAAGGGTCAGCGTCCGACCGATCCGGAAGCGACCAAGAAGATGGTCAAGGAACTGTGCGACTGGGTGGCCAAGGAAATCGGTCCGATTGCCAAGCCGAAGGACATCCGCTTCGGCGACAACCTGCCGAAGACCCGTTCCGGCAAGATCATGCGTCGTCTGCTGCGTGGTCTGGCGAAGGGCGAGGAACTGACGCAAGACATCTCGACCCTGGAAAACCCGGCGATTCTGGAGCAACTCAAGGGCTAAAGCGGTCGCACCGGGTTTCGCCGTCAGGCAAAACCCGGCGATTCTCGAGCAGTTGAAGGGCTAAGCAACATCAGCGACCGGCTTGACGGCCGGTCGCGCCAATCACGAGGCAGCACGCTTGCCAGGCTGCTTCGACAAGACAAAAAGGGCAAGGAGGAGACAATGGTCGCCCATAAGGTGACCGCCGATGCGGTCGCACCAGACTGCATGCCAAGAACGGCTGACACGCTTGGCGTGTCAGCCGTTTTTCCATTTTTTCCGGGGGCGAGATGAAGCGCAGCGGGCCGACCCGGCAACGCCTGACGGCAGTCGCGCTGGCGGCGTTGCCACTCTTGACTTTCCCCTTGCTGGGTCTGCCGCAGGGGGAATGGTTGAGCTTCCCCGCCGGTCTCGTCTACTTGTTCGGTGTCTGGGGCGGGGCGATCGCGCTGGCCGCCTGGATTGCCGAAAGGCCGGGGCGCTAGATGCTTTCCGGGGGCTTCGTCGCGCTGGTGACCGTGGCCTATTTCGGCCTCCTGTTCGGCGTCGCCCGCTGGGGCGACGCGCGCGCCGACGCCGGGCGCTCGATCATCAACGCCAATGTCTACGCGCTGTCGCTCGCCGTCTATTGCACCTCGTGGACTTTTTTCGGCAGCGTCGGCCGCGCCACCTCGGGGGGGCTGTCCTTCCTCACCATCTATCTCGGGCCGACGCTGATGTTGCTCTGCGTCGGCGTCGTCATCAAGATGATCCGCATCGCCAAGGCGCAGCGCATCACTTCGATCGCCGATTTCATTGCCGCCCGCTACGGCAAGAGCCCATTGCTCGCCGGCCTGGTGACGGTGATCGCGGTGATCGGCGTCGTTCCCTATATCGCGCTGCAATTGAAAGCGGTGGCGGCCAGCCTCGACATCCTGTTTCCCGATTCCGGGACCGCCGCCGGTCTGCTGGGGGTCGATTCGACGCTGCTGGTGGCGGCGGTGCTGGCCTTGTTCACCATCCTCTTCGGCACCCGCCACCTCGACGCCACCGAGCGCCATGAAGGCATGGTGGCGGCGATCGCCGTCGAGTCGGTGGTCAAGCTGGTCGCCTTCTGCGCCGTCGGCCTCTTCGTCACTTACGGCATCCACAATGGCTTTGCCGATGTCTTCGCCCGGGCGACCGCACAGCCGACGCTGGCCGGGCTGTTTGCGCCGGATGCGGCGCGTGCCGGCAACTGGGCGGCGCTGATCCTGCTTTCCGGCCTGGCGATCCTGCTCCTGCCGCGGCAGTTCCAGATCATCGTCGTCGAGAACGTGGACGAATCGCACCTCAAGCGCGCGGTCTGGCTGTTCCCGCTTTACCTGCTGCTGATCAATATCTTCGTCCTGCCGCTGGCCGCCAGCGGACTGACCGATCCGCGGCTGGCCGGCCACAATCCGGACACCTTTGTCCTTACCCTGCCGCTTGCCCACGGCGCCGAGGCGCTGGTTCTGCTCGCCTTCGTCGGCGGCCTGTCGGCGGCGACCGGCATGGTCATCGTCGAGACCATCGCGCTATCGACGATGGTCTGCAATGACCTGGCAATGCCGGCGCTGCTGCGCTCGACCTGGCTGGCGCGGCGCCAGAACGCCGATCTCTCGGGGACGCTGATCGCCATCCGGCGCGTCGCCATCGTTCTCATCCTGCTCCTTGGCTACATCTATTTCCGGGCTGCCGGTGAAGCCTACGCGCTGGTCGGCATCGGGCTCATTTCCTTTGCCGCAGTCGCCCAGTTCGCGCCGGCCTTGTTCGGCGGCATGTACTGGAAGCAGGGGACGCGCGCTGGCGCGCTGGCCGGCCTGCTCGCCGGTTTCGTGGTCTGGGCCTACACGCTGCTGCTGCCGTCGTTCGCCCGTTCCGGCTGGATCGGCAACGGCTTCGTCGAACATGGTCTGTTCGGCATCGAATGGCTGCGCGCCCAGGCCTTGTTCGGTCTGAGCGGCTTCGACGAGATTTCGCATTGTTTGTGGTGGAGCCTGTTCGCCAACCTCGGCGCTTATGTCCTGGTGTCGCTGATAAGCACGCCGGACGCCGTCGAGGCCGGGCAGGCCGAACGTTTCGTCGATGTCTTTCGGCACGGCGAGCGGGCGCCGGATGCGCGGCTGTGGCGGGGTGATGCCTCCTTGCCGGAAATCACCGGCCTGCTCGAACGTTTCCTCGGCCCGGCGCGAGCCCGTCAGCAACTGGCCGCCCATGCCCGGATGCGCGGCCTGGCCGACTGGCGCAGCCTGCCGCCGGACGCCGGCTTCGTGCATTTCGCCGAAACCGAACTGGCGGCGGCGATCGGTTCGGCCAGCGCGCGAGCGCTGATGGCCGGCGTCACCCGCGAGGAAGATCTGCGCCTCGAGGAAGTCCTCGACATCCTCGACGAGGCGAGTCAGGTGCGCGCCTACAGCCGCGAACTGGAAAGCAAGCAGCGGGCGCTCGAAGCGGCAACCAACGAGCTGCGTGCCGCCAACGAGCGCCTGCGCGAGGTGGACCGGATGAAGGACGACTTCATCTCGACGGTGACGCACGAACTGCGCACGCCGCTGACTTCGATCCGCGCCCTGTCGGAAATGCTCTACGACGATCCGCGCCTCGAGCTCGAACAACGGACGCGCTTCCTCGGGGTCATCGTCAGCGAAACCGAGCGCCTGACCCGGCTGATCAACCAGGTGCTGGACATGGCCAAGCTGGAATCCGGGCGCGCCGAATGGACCACCGGCGAGGTCGACGTCGGTCAGGTGGTGAACGAGGCGATGGTGGCGCTGGAGCCGCTGTTCCGCGAGAAGAAGGTGAGTCTCACGCATGCCATCGCCGCAGATTTGCCGAGCGTGCTGGCCGACCGCGACCGGCTGACGCAGGTCGTCGTCAACCTGCTGTCGAATGCTGTCAAGTTCGTTTCCGGCGGCAGCGGTCAGGTTCGCGTCAGCGTTGTCCGTGACGATGCCGTCTTGCGCGTTGCCGTTGCCGACAACGGGCCGGGACTGACCGCCGAGGAATGCACGCAGGTCTTCGAGAAGTTCCGCCAGGGCGGCAACACGATGACCGACAAGCCCCAGGGGACCGGCCTCGGGCTGCCGATCAGCCGGCAAATCGTCGAGTATTTTGGTGGTAAGCTGTGGGTGGAAAGTGCGCCGGGTGCCGGTGCCACCTTCGTTTTCACGGTGCCTTTGCCGGCGCCGGATGCATAAGTAGGGAGACAAACCTAATGTCCAAGAAAATACTCATCGTCGACGATGAGCCCAACATCGTCATGTCGCTCGAGTTCCTGATGAAAAAGGAAGGCTTCGAAGTCGCCACTGCCACCGACGGTGAACAGGCGCTGGCCCAGGTCGCCGCCTTTTCGCCTGACCTGCTGCTGCTCGACGTCATGATGCCGAAGAAATCGGGTTTCGAAGTCTGCGAGGCGCTGCGCGCCGATCCGGCGCAGGGTGGTTTGCTGATCGTCATGCTGACGGCCAAGGGGCGCGAGACGGAAGTGGCGAAGGGGCTGGCGATCGGTGCCGATGCCTACGTGACCAAACCGTTCTCGACCAAGGATCTGGTGGCCCGGGTCAGGCAGATGCTCGGCCTGGCCTGAAACGCATGCCGCGACCACCGGCCGGTGGTCGCCTCTCAGACGCTTGCCAGCGTACCGGCAAAAAAATACACGGGGTCGTTGAGATGAAGGCTAAAGCCCGCTTCCTGCTTGCCATTGCCGTACTCGGTCTGCTGATGACCGGTCCTTTCGTCGTCACTTCCTTCCTGGTCTGGGTCGAGATGCAGGAAACCGAGCGCAAGCTGCTGCTCGATCTCTTGCTGTCGCGCCTGCCGATCGGCACCCTGATGACGCTGTTCGGCTTTGCCATCGGTATCGCCGTCCTGCACAATCTGTTCAAGCAGTACGTCGAGGGGCTGCGCGGCATGGCCGAGCAGTTGCGCCTGATGCTCGGCGCCAACCGCAATTTCCGCGTCAAGCTGCAGGGGCCGCCGGAAGTGCAGCGTGTGGCGCAGGTGGCCAACGATCTGGCGGCGCAGCGCGACGCCTTGCTCGACGACGTCGAGGCGCGCATCGCCGAGGCCAATGCCTCGGTCGAGGCGGAGAAAAACCGGCTGGCGGCGCTGATGTCGGAACTGGCGCAGGCGGTTGTCGTCTGCAACCTCGACGGTCGCATCCTCCTTTACAACAACCGCGCCCGCCTGCAGTTCAAGGCGCTGTCGCAGGGGCCGACGTCGGCGGCGGGCGGGGCGCTGATCGGTCTCGGTCGTTCGATCTTCTCGATCCTCGAAAAGAACCAGGTCGAACATTCGCTGGAAATCATCCGCCAGCGTCTGGTCGGGGGCAAATCGGCGATCGCCAATTTCGTCACGACGACGCGCGGCGGACAACTGCTGCGCGTGCAGATGGTGCCGGTGCTGTCGGGCGGCGACGAGGGCGAGCCGGCGATGAGCGGTTTCGTGCTGACCGTGGACAACATCACCCGCACGCTCGAAGAGGAAGCTCGTCGCGACAACGCGCTGCATTCGCTGACCGAGGGCAGCCGGGCGGCGCTGGGCAGCATCCGGGCGGCGGTCGCCAACCTGATCGACTACCCGGACATGGACCCGGAACTGCGCGAGCGTTTCGTCAAGGTGGTCGATGACGAGGCGTCGCGGATGAGCAAGCGGCTCGACCAGACGATGAACGAGTTCACCGATGCGATGAAGACCCGCTGGCCGCTCGAGGACGTGCTGGCGATGGACATCATCAGCGCCGCTCAGCGCCGCATCGAGGACAAGCTGAAGCTGCCGACGAAGACCGAGGAAGTCGATGACGGCTTGTGGATCAAGGCCGACAGCTTCTCGCTGGTGTTCGCGCTGCTCTTCATTGCCGAACGCCTGCAGGACCATTACCAGATTCGCGACCTGCGCTTCCGCACCGTCTGCGAGGGCAAGCTCGCCTATCTCGACCTGATCTGGATCGGCCAGGCAATTTCCTCGGAAACCTTCTATTCCTGGGAAATGGAGACCATGCAGGCGCTCGGCGAGACCTCGTCGTTGTCTTTGCGCGACGTCATCGACCGCCACGGCGGCGAAATCTGGTACCAACGCGAAAAGGCGGCGCACCGCGCCTTCTTCCGCTTCGTCCTGCCGGTGGCGGTGCCGGTCACCGAAGTCGCCGACGAACGCAGCACCGGGCGGCCGGAATACTACGACTTCGACCTCTTCAAGTTCGAGGACAAGTCGATCGACCTCGACCGCAAGCTGTCCGAACTGACCTATACCGTCTTCGACACCGAGACCACCGGGCTGGAGCCGTCGAACGGCGACGAGATCATCCAGATCGGTGCTGTGCGCATCGTCAACAACCGGCTGCTGAAGCAGGAAATCTTCAACCAGATTGTCGATCCCGAGTGCCCGCTGAAGCCGGAGTCGATCCCGATCCACGGCATCACCGAGGACATGGTGCGCGGTCAGCCGAACATCGACATCGTCTTGCCCGGCTTCCATGCCTTTTGCGAGGAGACGGTGCTGATCGCCCATAACGCGGCCTTCGATATGCGCTTCCTGCAGTTGAAGGAAGAGCGCACCGGCATCCGCTTCACCCAGCCGGTGCTCGATACCCTGTTGCTGTCGGCGGTGGTCAGTCCGAACCAGGAATCGCACAAGCTCGACGCCTTGCTCGAGCGCCTCGGGATCAGCATCAACACCCGGCACAACGCGCTCGACGATGCGCTGGCGACCGGCGAAGTCTTCCTCAAGCTGTTGCCACTGCTTGAGGAGCAGGGCATCGTCACCGTCCGTCAGGCGCTGGAAGCCTCGGAAAAGACTTATTTCTCCCGCATCAAGTACTGATATGGGTACCACCGATCCCGGACCGGCGATCGCTGCCATCGAGGCGGAACTGGCGGGACTTGAGCGGATGGGCCAGGCGCCGGTAGTCGCCGCACGCCTGCGGGAGTTTCTGACCGGGTTGCCGGCGTTCGGGTTTTCCGGCGAGCTGGCGACGCGCACCATTTCCCGGCTCAACGACAGCCTGACGCGGCGCGTCGTCGACCTGCTGGCCGCTCGTCAGCGCTTGCCGCCGACCGCCTGGTGCTGGCTGGCGATGGGCTCCGAGGGGCGCGACGAGCAGACCCTGGTCAGCGACCAGGATAACGGCCTGGTCTTCGTCGCCGACGGCGCCGCCGAAGCGCGCGCCCTGCGCGAACTCTTCCTGCCTTTCGCGCAGGCGGTCAATGCCCAGCTTGCCGCTTGCGGCTTCACCCTCTGTCCCGGCCAGATCATGGCCGGCAACCCGCAGTGGTGCCTCTCCTACGATGAATGGAGCGAGTGCTTCTTCGACTGGGTGCGTTGTCCCGATCCGACGGCCTTGCTCAACGCGACGATCTTTTTTGATCTGCGTCCCCTGTACGGCGAGTTGTCGCTCGGCTGGCGCCTGCGGCGGCGCATCGCCGACCTGAGCAGTGACAATCCGGCTTTCCTGCACCTGATGGCGGCCAACGCGCTGGTCGTTCATCCGCCGCTGGGGATGCTCGGCGATGTCGTGGTCGACGACGATGCGAACCTCGACCTCAAGAAGCTGGGCAGCCGCATCTTCGTCGACGTTGCGCGCATTCTGGCGCTGGCCGCTGGCAGTCCGGCGGTCAACAGCTTCGAGCGGCTGCGCCAGGCGGGGGCCGCCGGCAGCATGCAGCCTAAGGAAGTCGCCGCCGCCACCAAGGCCTTGTCCAGTCTGCTCGGCCTGCGTCTCGAACGACAGGCGATGGCAAGCGCCGAGCCGGGCGACAGCGCTTTCCGGCCGGGCGAACTGAACGAGTTCGACCTCGCCGTACTCAAGGAGTCCTTGCGCCAGGCCAGGCGTCTGCAGCAACGACTCAAGTTAAACTATCTACTTTGAAAGTCCATCGGCAGGGGATTGTCGTGAGCCAAAAACAAGAAACAGTGGAGACGGGGGAAGTCATGGATGTTCAACAGCTCGAGGCGATGCTCCGGCAAGCCGGGCAGCAGCGGGCGGCGGCGGCGACCCAGGCCTTCCTGGTCCGCCATGCGCCGTTCAACAAGATGGCGCCGGCGGCCCTGCAGCATTTCGCCGACAAGGCGCACGTCGCCTTCTATCCGGCGGGCAGCGTGATCGTCGGTCCCGATTCGGGCAACGTCCGTTTCTTCTACCTGATCGAATCGGGCAAGGTCCAGGCGCGGCAGGCCGGCGAGGTGACGGTGACCGAGTATTCCATCCTCAGCCTCGGTCCCGGCGAGAGTTTCCCGATCGGCGCGGTGACCGCCGGCCGCCCGTCGACCAACCTCTACACCGCGCTCGAGGACAGCTTCTGCTACCAGTTGCCGGCCGAGGACTACCTGGTCCTGATGGCGACCAGCCCGGAATTCAACCTTTTCTGCACCCAGTACATCGCCAGCCTGCTCGACCAGTCGCGGCGCCAGTTGCAGGCGCAGTTCGCGCAGAAGGCGAGCGAGCAGCAGACGCTGAACTCGCCGCTGGCCGGCATCGGCGCCCGCAATCCGCTGGCGGTGCAGCCTGAGACGCCGTTGCGCCAGACGCTGCAGACGATGTCGGAAGCCGGCATCGGTTCGATGGTGGTGGTCGATCCGGAGAGCAAGCCGCTCGGCATCTTCACCCGCAGCGATCTGCTCGACCGCGTCGTCCTCGCCGGACTGCCGCTGGAGTCGCCGTTCAGCGCGGCGATGTCGGCGTCGCCGCTGACCCTCGACGAGCACGCGACGGCCTAAGACGCGATGCTGGCGATGGCGACGCACGGCATCCGCCATGTGCTGGTCACCGATCACGCCGGCTGCCTGTCCGGTGTCGTTTCCGAGCGCGACCTGTTCGCGCTGCAGCGCGTCGGCCTGCGCCAGATTCGCCAGGCCATCGAGGCGGCGCCCAATGTCGCGGCGCTCAAGGCCTCGGCCGCCGACGTCCGCCAACTGTCGTTCAACATGCTGGCCCAGGGCATCGGCGCCGAGCAACTGACCCAGTTCATCTCGGCGCTCAACGATGCGCTGACCCGGCGCGTCATCCAGCTCAACCTGGAAAACCACGATTTCACCGGAATCGACTGGTGCTGGCTGGCTTTCGGCTCGGAGGGGCGCGACGAGCAGACCTTCAGCACCGACCAGGATAACGGTATCGTCTTCGTCGTCCCCGATGGCGAGGACAAGGACGGGCTGAAGCAGCGCTTCCTGGCTTTTGCGCTGGCCACCAATCAGGACCTGGACCAGGTCGGTTTCCCGCTGTGCAAGGGCAACATCATGGCCAGCAATCCGCAGTGGTGCCTGACGCTGGACGAATGGAAGGCGCAGTTCAGCAAGTGGATCCGCACGCCGGAGCCGGTGGCGCTGCTCAACGCGACGATCTTCTTCGATTTCCGGCCGCTCTACGGCAAGGTCGAACTGCCCGACGCGATGCGCCGCCATCTGCTGGATCAGGCGTCGGCGACGCCGATCTTCCTGCAGGCGATGGCGCGCAACGCGCTCGAGGTCGGGCCGCCGCTGGGCAAGATCCGCGATTTCGTGACCGACCTGGAGCCCGATCATCCGGGCAAGATCGACCTCAAGAAGTACGGCTCGCGCATCTTCGTCGACGTCGCGCGCATCTACGCGCTCGCCGCTGGCGTGCACGGGACCAACACGCTGCAGCGCCTGCGCTTGTCGGCGCAGAAGATGAACATCCGCGGCGAGGAGATCAACGCCGTCCTCGACGGCCTCAACTTCATCCAGTTACTGCGCCTGCAGCACCAGTACCTCGAAGGCGAGCCGGGGCGCCAAGGCGACAACCTGATCGATCCGGAAAAGCTCAACGAGCTGGATCGCCGCATCCTCAAGGAATCCTTCCGCCAGGCACGCAAGATCCAGTCGCGCCTGAAACTCGACTACCAGGTGAATAACTGATCATGTTCGGGATCAAGAAACTCCTGTTCGGGGAAGGCGCCAGCGGGACGCTCCCGGAGGACGTGCGCAACGCGGTCAACGCCTGGTCGGCAAGTCAGGGCGAAGCGTTTGAATCCTCGCATTTCCTGACCCGTTATGTCGTCGTCGATATCGCCACCACCGGCCTCGACCCCGAGCGCGACCGCTTGACCGGGATCGCCGCGACCGTCCTGCACAAGGGCGTCATCGCCCCGGAGCAGAGCCTGTGCATCGACCTCGACCCGGCGGGCGCCGACCCGGCACTGCTCGACCGGCAACTGGCGGTTTTCCTGCGCTTCGTCGGCAAGTCGCCGCTGGTCGCCTACCATGCCGCCTACGTCGCGGCCTTTCTGGAACAGTTGATCCGCAAGCGCCTCGGCGTCACTTTCCAGCCACGCTGGGTCGATCTGGTCTGGCTGTTGCCGGCGCTGTTCGGCGAGCGCAGCGTCAAGCCATTGCCGCTCGACGATTGGCTCGACGCCTTCGGGCTCGACGCCGGCGAAGGGCGGCGCACTCCGATCGCCAACAGCCTGTTGCTGGCGCGCCTGATGCAGATGCTGGTGGTACGCGCGCACGCCAAGGGGGTCGATGACGTCGCCGGGCTGATCGACGAATCGAAGGCCAGCAGCCACCTGCGCCGTACCCACTGACGCCGGTATGCTCGCCTCCCTGACCCGGCTGCAGCGTTACTACCTCTACTACACCGGGATTTTCTTCGGCTTCATCTTTTTCCTGGCTGTGCTCGAACGCGCCGGCATGCCGCCGCGCTGGGTCGGCTACGCCTTCCTGGTGTTCACCGTGTCGATGTACGCGCTGATCGGCGTCTTCAGCCGGACCACCGACGTTTCCGAGTATTACGTCGCCGGCCGCCGGGTGCCGGCCTTCTTCAACGGCATGGCGACCGGCGCCGATTGGATGAGCGCCGCCTCCTTCATGGGGCTGGCCGGCACCCTCTACCTGCAGGGCTTCCAGGGGCTGGCCTACGTCATCGGCTGGACCGGCGGCTTCGTCCTGGTCGCCCTGCTGCTGGCGCCTTACCTGCGCCGCTTCGGGCAATACACGATTCCCGATTTCCTGTGCGCCCGCTACGGCGGCAACGCCATCCGCCTGATCGCCGTGTTCGCGGCCATCCTCGCTTCCTTCGTCTATGTCGTGGCGCAGATCTACGGTGTCGGCGTCATCACCAGCCGCTTCGTCAGCCTGCAGTTCGAAGTCGGCGTCTTCGTCGGCCTCGCCGGCATCCTGGTCTGCTCCTTCCTCGGCGGCATGCGGGCGGTGACCTGGACGCAGGTCGCCCAGTACCTGATCCTGATCGTCGCCTACATCACGCCGGTTGCCATCCTGTCCTGGAACGTCACCGGCGTGCCGGTGCCGCAGGCGGTGTATGGCAAGGTGCTGGCCGAAGTCACCGAACTCGAGAAGAAGCTCTTCAATTCGCCGGAAGAGATTGCGGTGCGCGCGCTCTACGCCGACCGGGCCGATCTCTATGCGCAGAAGATCATGCAGTTGCCGCATTCGCTGATCCAGGAACGCGAACGGCTGTCGATCGAGATCAACGCCTTGAAGGCTTCCGATGCGCAGATGCGCGATATTGTCGCTCTCGAACGCCAGCGCCGCGAGTTGCCGCCCGATCCGGCGCAGGCCCGCGAGCAGTGGGAAAAGGACATGTACCTGGCGCTTGATCGCAGCAAGCCGCCGACCCCCCACGCCGAACCCTTTCCCGGGGAGACGGCGGCGGAACGCAATGCCCAGCGCATCAACTTCCTTGCGTTGATCTTCTGCCTGACCGTCGGCACGGCGGCGCTGCCACACGTCCTGATGCGTTATTACACGACGCCGACGGTGGCGCAGGCCAGGCAGTCGGTGTTCTGGTCGCTGCTTTTCATCACCGCGCTGTACGTGACGGCGCCGGCTTATGCGGTGTTCGCCAAGTTCGAGGTGCTGTCTCATCTTGCCGGTATCCCGATCGCCAAGCTGCCGGGCTGGGTGGCGGCGTGGAGCAAGGTCGGTCTGGTGTCGATTGAGGATATCAACTTCGACGGCATCCTGCAGTTCGCCGAGCTGTCGCTCAATCCGGACGTGATCGTCCTGGCGACGCCGGAAATCGCCGGCATGCCCTATGTCGTGTCCGGCCTGGTTGCCGCCGGCGGCCTGGCGGCGGCGCTGTCCACCGCCGACGGTCTGCTGCTGACGATCACCAGCGCGCTGTCGCACGATGTCTATTACCGCGTCTTCCGGCCGCAGTCGTCGACCCAGTTCCGGCTGGTCATCGCCAAGTCGCTGTTGCTCCTCGTCGCCGTGTTGGCGGCGACGGTTGCCGCGCAGAAACCGGGGACCATCCTGTCGATGGTCGCCTGGGCCTTTTCAATCGCCGGAGCGGCACTTTTCCCGGCGCTGGTGCTCGGCATCTTCTGGGCGCGGGCGACGCGCGCCGGCGCCATCGCCGGCATGGTCGTCGGCCTGCTGCTGACGCTTTATTACATCCTGCGTCTCGAATTCGGCGGTTATTCCTGGCTCGGTTTCGCCGACGGCACGCTCGACCCCTGGTTTCATCTCAAATCGACCTCGGCCGGTGTGTTCGGCATCGTCGCCGGTTTCGTCACCAATGTCGTGGTCAGCCTGCTGACCCGGCAGTCGCCGCAGACGGCGGAGTTCCTGGCCTGCATACGCGAACCGGGAGAGGGCCGATGAAGGCGGTTTCCGCGTACTGGTGCAGGACGCGCCGGCTGACCGCCTGGCTGTTGTTGATCTGGGCGCTACTGACCTTCGTCGTCATCTGGTTCGCCCGCGAACTCAACGAATACCAGTTCTTCGGCTTTCCCTTCGGCTTCTACTTCGCGGCGCAGGGGATATTGCTCTGTTATCTCGGCATCATTGTCTATTACAGCCAGCGCATGAGCGCGCTCGATGCCGAATACGAGATCAGGGAAGAATAGGCGGTGTTGTTGTTCCTGATCGGCGCCTTGCGCGCCGTGATCGAGATGCTGGGCCTCAGCCTGCTCGGCCTGGCGGCAATGGCCCTGCTGGCCGGTGAGCGGCGCCAGGAGAACATGATCTACCGCCTGTTCGAACTGCTCACCCGGGCGCCACGCCGTCTGGTGGTCAGCCTGCTGCCGGGGCGCGAGCGTCCGTTGCTGGCAGGCGTGCTTTGTTTCTGCGCCCTGTTCGCGGCCTGGATCCTGCTTGCCGCGTGGCGCCTGAAGCTAGCGTAGCTGGTCGAGCGCCGCCGCGAACTGGTGGGCGGCTTCGTTGAGTTCGGGCAGCAGCAGGTCGGCGGAGTCGCCGAGTCCGTTCTGGCTGAGTTCGACAATCTCGTCGGCCAAGGCATGGAAACGCTGGTGCACGGCGACGACCTCGGCCGGCAGGCCGCTTTCCTTGCAGCCCAGCAGGTGGCAGGCGCGATGGTCGGAAAGCGGCATATCGACGTAGTTGCCACCGGCGAAGGCATTCAGGAATTGCCGCCGCCATTTGACATGAAGCCGAATGGTTTCGTCGATATCGATGGCCTTCATCTGTGCTTTCCCCCTGTTAACGGCGACTGCCGGGTCGTTTCGGAGCGCCATTATGCCGCAGCTTGCCGTCGGCTTTGCAAGCGCGGCTGCCATCGTGGGGGGGAAGTACGTCAGCGCCGGCCGGAGCGCACGTGGCTGGCACGACGCCAGCATGCCGGTGTCGCCAGCGCGCTGAGGTCCGGGCCGGCATGGTTGAAGATGGCTTGGGCCAGCGCTTGCCGGTGACGTTCGGCTTCGGAAATGCCGGCGAGGATGTCGAACCATTTTTGCAGCTGTTTCATGAATTGCTCCCGATGCGGTAACTGGATAAACGAACAGTGGTTGAAGCGTAAAGCAATACTGTTGATTTGTACAGTTACCGGGCGATTTTTTCGCAGGCGAAAAAAAGCCCGGCGCGAGGCCGGGCGAAGCGTGTTGCGGAGGTGGTACTCGGAGTCAGCCTACGTTGCGCAGCGCCAGGGTCCAGGCTTCCATGGCTTGGTTGGCTGGCGCCATGGGGGCTTCCATGAAGCTGATGACGAACTTGTCGCCGAGGTCGGCGATGCCGATCGAGCGGGGACGCACGGCAAGGACCTGCGGATTGGGCAGGGCGAAGCCGAAGCAGAAGATGACGTCGACGGCGGCCTGCAGGCCGCTCATGATCTCGCCGCCGATTTTGGTGGTGTGGGCGAGGTGGTCGAAGACACCAATGAACTGGACTTTCGGGTTTTCGGCGATCTTGGCCTTGTAATATTCGACCAGCGCCGGAACCGACTGGAAGGTGGTTTCGTTCTTGGCGATTTCGGCGACGAAAACGGGGTATTTGTCGTTGAGCAGGGTTTGTTTCATGTCAGGGAGATGATCCGCTAGGTGTTGAAAGAAGTGGCTTGCCAATGGCATGACATCGTGGATGTTAGCAGAGCGGGAAGGCGTCTTCCAGCGCCAGTCCACGCTGAAGTCATTTGCCGTGGCAATGCTGGTGATGATGGTGGCTGTGCTCATGCTCGTGCTCGTGACAGCCGTCCTCCAGGGAGTGGGTTTCCAGTTTGCCGCTCAGGAAATCGGCAATGGCTTGGTCCGGATCTTCGCTATCGGTGAGCAGGGGCTGGATGCCCAAGCTGATGAGTCGTTGATACAGATTGCCGCCCATGCCACGGCTGATCAGGACTTCGACGCCTGTGAGTGCTTCCGGCAGACCATGGCTGGCGTGAAAGCTTTGTTCGATCGGTAGTTCGACCAGTCGCCGTTCGGCGATTTGTTCCTGGTTGATGTCGTAAATCCAGAATTTGCGGCATTTGCCGGCATGTTCGGTAATCGTTTTGCGATTCTGGCTGGTGATGGCGATTTGCATGTCGTTTCCTCGATGATTACGGCGGGGAGACCGCTTCAAGCAGTCTCGGAGCGCGAGGCTGCTTCGTCTTGCGCGCGGCTTTCCTCGTAGTCGCCCCACAGGGTGTTGAGGATGGCGAGCAGCACGGCGAAGCCGATGCCGAGTACCCAGGCGAAATACCACATGATGTTTCCTTTCAGGTCTTGTCGAATTCGTCGCTGCCGATGATCAGACGGCTGTCCGTCAGATACTGGTGCGGCGGAATTTCCAGGTTGGTTGGGGCCGGCTTGTTCTTGAAAACGCGGCCGGCAAAGTCGAAGGTCGAGCCGTGGCAGGGGCAGAGGAAGCCGCCTGGCCAGTCGGCGCCGAGCGCCGGATCGCCGGGGGTGAAGGCGGCCGACGGCGAGCAGCCGAGATGGGTGCAGATGCCGACGGCAACCAGCATTTCCGGGACCCGCGAGCGGGTCTCGTTGGCGGCGTAGGCCGGTTGTTGCGTCGTGACCTCGGAGGCCGGGTCGGCCAGCATCGGCTCCGCCTTTTTCAGCGCGGCCAGCATTTCCGGCGTCCGGTTGAGGATCCATACCGGTTTGCCGCGCCACTCGACAACCATCATGTTGCCGGGGGCCAGCTTGCCGATGTCGACCTCGACCGGCGCGCCGGCCGCCAGCGCCCGTTCCGAAGGCATCAGACTGCTCACGAAGGGGACGATGGCGGTCAGCGTCAGTGCGCCGCCAGCGCCGGCCGTTGCCATGATCCACTGGCGACGGGCCGGGCTGTCGCAGACGGTGAAGGATGTTCCCTGGCAGGTACAAGTGGTCATGGCGTTTTCCTCAGTAGGCAGCGTGGTCGTTTTCGCGGATGTAGGCGGCAGTGACCTTGCCGGCCATCACCTTGTATGCCCAGCTGGTGTAGGCAATGATGAGCGGCATGAAGATCAGGGTGGCCCAGAGCATGATGTTCAGTGTCAGCTGGCTGGAAACGCTGTCCCAGACAGTGAGACCTGAGCGCAGGTCGGTCGACGACGGCATCACGAAGGGGAAGAGCGAGACACCGGCGGTACCGATGACGCCGACGATGGCCAGCGACGAGGCGACGAAGGCGGCCAGCGTCGCGCCGTTGACCGCCAGCAGCATGGCGGCCAGCGTGCCGGCATAGGCCAGCGCGGGCAGTGCCATGGTCGCCGGGTACTTGTCGTAGTTGGCAAGCCAGGCGCCGGCCTGGCGGACCACTTCCTTGTCCAGCGGATTGGGCAGCGCGGCCGGATCGACGGTGGAAGCGATGGCGTAGCCGTCGATGCCCAGCCACAGCCAGACGCCGGCGGCCGAGAAGGTGACCAGCAGCAGGGCGCCGAAGGCAAGCATGGCGATCTGCGTGCGGCGGTAGACGTCGCCTTCGGTGCGGTGCATCAGGTAGGTGGCGCCCTGGAAGGTGATCATCGCCGTCGATACGATGCCGCAGAGCAGCGCGAACGGATTGAGCAGGCCCCAGAAGCTGCCGGTGTAGATCGGCATCAGGTTGCTCTCGAAGTGGAAGGGGACACCCTGGAACAGGTTGCCGAAGGCGACGCCGAAGATCAGCGGCGGCACGGCACCGCCGACGAACAGGCCCCAGTCCCAGGTCTTGCGCCAGGTCGGGTTGGCGATCTTGCTCCGGTAGTCGAAGCCGACCGGGCGGAAGAACAGTGCCCAGAGCACCGCCAGCATCGCCCAGTAGAAGCCGGAGAAGGCGGTCGCGTAAACCAGCGGCCAGGCGGCGAAGATGGCGCCGCCGCCAGTGATGAACCAGACCTGGTTGCCGTCCCAGTGCGGGCCGACGGTATTGATGACGACGCGGCGCTCGACGTCGTCCTTGGCGACGAAGGGGAGCAGGGTGCCGACGCCCATGTCGTGGCCGTCCATGATGGCAAAGCCGACCAGCAGCACGCCGACCAGCAGCCACCAGATGAGTTTCAGGGTTGGATAGTCGAAGATCATGCTTGTTCCTCAGGCGTGAGCAGGTTCGTGGGCGATTTCATTGGCGTAGCGGCCGGTGCCGAGACTGCCCGGTCCCTGCTTGGCGAAGCGCACCATCAGGTACATCTCGACGATCAGCAGCACCGTGTAGAAACCGACAAAACCGGCGAGCGAGCCATAGATGCTGGCCACCGACAGATTGGAAACCGACAGGTGGGTGGGCAGGACGCCGTAGATGGTCCAGGGCTGACGGCCGTATTCGGCGACGAACCAGCCCATTTCGCAGGCCAGCCACGGGACCGGCAGCATCCACAGGGCCCAGCGCAGCAGCCAGGGTTTTTCGGCGAAAGTGCCCTTGACCGAATACCACAGAGCGAGGCCGAACAGCGCCAGCATCAGGAAGCCGAAGGCGACCATGATGCGGAAAGTCCAGAACATCGGGGCGACCGACGGGATGGTGTCGGAAACGGCCTTGTCGATCATTTCCGGCGTTGCCTGACGCACGTCGCTGACGTACTTCTTGAGCAGGAGGCCAAAGCCCAGATCCTTGACGTGCTGGTCGAGCTGGGCTCGCGTTGCAGCGTCGGCCGGGTTCTGGCGCAGGGCTTCCAGCGCGGTGACGGCGATCTGGCCGGAAAGGATGCGCTGGCGGTTGGTTTCGCGGATTTCCTTGATGCCGGGGATCTGCTTGTCCAGCGAGCGCGTGCCGATGATGCCCATGACCCAGGGAATCTCGATTGCGAAGTCGTTCTTCATTTCCTTCTCGTTGGGGATGGCGATCAGGTTGAAGCCGGCCGGTGCCGGTTCGGTTTCCCACATCGCCTCCATTGCCGCGAGTTTGGTCTGCTGCGCTTCGCCGATGCTGTAGCCGGCTTCGTCGCCGAGCACGATGACCGAGCAGACGGAAGCAAAGCCGAAGGCGGCGGCGACACGGAAGCTCTTCTTGGCGAACTCGACGTCGCGGCCGCGCAGCAGGTAGAAGGAGGAGATGGCGAGGACGAAGATGGCACCGGTGGTGTAACCGGCCGATACGGTATGGACGAACTTGGCCTGGGCATCCGGGTTGAACAGCACGGCCCAGAAATCGACCATTTCCATGCGCATGGTCACGTAGCTGAACTCGGCGCCGACCGGATTCTGCATCCAGCCGTTGGCGATCAGGATCCACAGTGCCGACAGGTTGGTGCCGATCGCCATGAAGATGGTGACCATCAGATGCTGGCGGCGCGACAGGCGGTCCCAGCCGAAGAAGAACAGGCCGATCAGCGTCGATTCGAGGAAGAAGGCCATCAGCCCTTCGATCGCCAGCGGCGCACCGAAGACGTCGCCGACGTAGTGCGAGTAATAGGCCCAGTTGGTGCCGAACTGGAACTCCATCGTGATGCCGGTGGTGACCCCGAGCGCGAAGTTGATCCCGAACAACTTGCCCCAGAAACGGGTCATGTCCTTGTAGATGGTTTTGCCGGTCATCACGTAACTGGCTTCCATGATGACGAGAATCCAGGTCATGCCGAGGGTCAGGGGCACGAACAGGAAGTGGTACAGGGCGGTGATCGCGAACTGTAACCGGGACAGGTCGACGAGCTGCTCACTGAGCATCGGTTTCTCCTTGTGATGCAATGATCGAATGACGGACCCTGGCCCGTCTCTGGGATCAGCCTGCGGACGATCGTTTCCGCGAGAGTGCGGAGGAAGGACTGCAGAAGCTAGAACAGCATTTACTTATCAAGACGCGTGCCAGCCGGCAGCTCTCAGTTGGCTCGAGCTAAGTATTTGAAATTAAATTTTTATTTTAATGTCTTGTAAACCGCCGAAGGCTGTCGACTGCCATTTGGCAGTTAAATGGCAGACAGTAATGGCAGTTGATGGCAGAATTGCTCTACCCCATGGTGACTGGAAGCGGCAATGCTCAGCGAACTGATTTCTTTCCTGGAAACCCTGCCCGAACCGCACATCCTGTGCGACCGTGAGAACCGGATCATCGCCGCCAACGATGCCTATCGGAACGCCTGGACCGACCAGCGCGAGGTGGTCGGGCGCAAGTGTTACGAGGTTTCCCATGGCTACGAAGTGCCATGCAACGAAGCCGGCGAGTTCTGCCCGCTGCAGCGCAGTCTGCATTCGGGCCAGCGCGAGCGGGTCCTGCATCTGCATCACACGCCGGACGGCGAGACTTTCGAGAATATCGAGCTGTCACCGATTCGCGCCGAGAGCGGCGAAATCGTCTATTACATCGAGAAACTCGAACCCCTGCCGGGGGCGCGCAGCCAGGCGCATGGGCAGGGCCTGATCGGACGTTCGCCGCCTTTCCTGCACATGATGGAAATGGTCGCCCGGGTCGCGCCGTCGGAGGCGGCGGTGTTGCTGCAAGGCGAATCGGGGACTGGCAAGGAGCTGGTTGCCGGCGCCATTCACCGGATGAGCAAGCGGGCGGAGCAGCCTTTCGTCGCCGTCGACTGTTCCGGTTTGCCGGAAACTCTGTTCGAGAGTGAGTTGTTCGGGCACGAGCGGGGCGCTTTTACCGGCGCTTCGGCACGCAAGACCGGGCTGGTCGAGGCCGCTGCCGGCGGCACCTTGTTCCTCGACGAGGTGGGGGACATTCCGCTGTCGATCCAGGTCAAGCTGCTGCGCCTGCTGGAGACGGGCACCTACCGGCGGGTCGGTTCGCCGGAGCTGCGCAAGGCGGAAATCCGCATCGTCTCAGCCACCCACCGGCCGCTCGCCGACATGGTCGAGGCCGGCACCTTCCGCCAGGACCTCTATTTCCGGCTCAACATCTTTCCCATCTTCCTGCCGCCGCTGCGCGAGCGCGGCGAAGACATCCTGCTTCTGGCCGAAGCCCTGCTCGCCAGGCTGGCCAACGGGCGGCCACTGACGCTGTCGCGGGCGGCCCGGGGCTGGCTGGCCGGCTATCGCTACCCGGGCAACGTGCGCGAGTTGCGCAATATCCTGGAGCGGGCTTGCCTGCTTTGCGATGGCGAGGAAATCCAGGTCGAACATCTGCCCGGGCTGGCCCAGGCCAGGTTCGGTGCCGCCGGCGAAGCAGTAGCACCGCGACCGGCGATCATTGACGATCTGGAGCGCCTGCTTGAAAGCCATGGCGGCAGCCGCAAGATGCTGGCCGAACAATTGGGTATCTCGGAGCGGACCCTGTATCGCCGTCTGCTCGATTTGCGGCAGCGCGGACGGATTCGATAGTCATACCTCATTGATCGGATTTGTTTAATCAATTGGATTGATTGGTTCGGCTTTTTTATGATTCATTCCGTCGTAGCCAATCACCCAACCCACTCAGGAGAAAAACATGTCCATCATCAACAGCAAGCTCAAGCCTTTCGTCGTCCAGGCCTACCAGGACGGCAAGTTCATCACCGTGTTCGATGCCGACCTCAAGGGCAAGTGGTCGATCTTCTTCTTCTACCCGGCCGACTTCACCTTCGTCTGCCCGACCGAACTCGGCGACATGGCCGATCTGTACCCCGAATTCCAGAAGCTGGGCGTCGAAGTCTATTCCGTGTCGACCGACACCCACTTCACGCATAAGGCCTGGGCCGACGCTTCCGACACGATCAGGAAGATCAAGTACGTCATGCTCGGCGACCCGACCGGCACCGTCACCCGCAACTTCGACGTGATGATCGAATCGGAAGGTCTGGC
>JAFIHA010000066.1 GCA_017848965.1 Dechloromonas aromatica (nom. nud.)
CGAGGTCGACAAGATCACGCGCAAGGCCGAGAACCCCTCGATCACCCGAGACGTCTCGGGCGAGGGGGTGCAGCAGGCGCTGCTCAAGATCCTCGAGGGCACGGTCGCCTCGATCCCGCCGCAGGGCGGGCGCAAGCACCCGAACCAGGATTTCGTCCAGGTCGACACCACCAACATCCTGTTCATCTGCGGCGGCGCCTTTGCTGGCCTGGAAAAGGTCATCCGCAACCGCTCCGAACGTGGCGGCATCGGCTTCGGCGCCGAAGTCAAGAGCAAGGACGACGGCAAGGAAGTCGGCAAGATCCTGCTCGACGTCGAACCGGAAGACCTGATCAAGTTCGGCCTGATCCCCGAGCTGATCGGCCGCCTGCCGGTGGTCGCGACGCTGCAGGAGCTTGAAGAAAGCGCCCTCGTCCAGATTCTGACCGAACCGAAGAACGCGCTGGTCAAGCAGTACCAGAAGCTGTTCGACATGGAAGAAGTCGGCCTGGAAATCCGCCCGGCCGCTCTCTCGGCGATCGCCAAGAAGGCGCTCGAGCGCAAGACCGGCGCCCGCGGCCTGCGCTCGATCATGGAACACGCCCTGCTCGACGTGATGTACGAACTCCCCGGCATGGAAAATGTCGAAAAGGTCGTCATCGATGAAAACATGATCAACGGTGACACCCCGCCGTTGCTGATCTACGCCGACCAGCCCAAGGTCTCCGGCTCGAACTGAGCCGGGGGTTCTTGAAATCCGGTTCCCCGCCCCCATCTAGGGGGCTCAACCCCATTTCAAAGGCACACTGATGTCGAACCCCAACACTCTCCCGGAAACCCTCGAACTGCCGCTGCTGCCGCTGCGCGACGTCGTGGTCTTTCCGCACATGGTGATCCCGCTTTTCGTCGGCCGCCCGAAATCGATCAAGGCCCTCGAAATGGCCATGGAGTCCGGCAAGCAGATCATGCTGGTGGCCCAGAAGTCGGCCGCCAAGGATGAACCGGAAGCCGAAGATCTCTACAGCATCGGCTGCCAGGCCAACATCCTGCAAATGCTCAAGCTGCCCGACGGTACCGTCAAGGTGCTGGTCGAAGGCACCCAGCGCGCCCGCATCGAAGCGATCGACGTCCAGTCCTCGGTGTTCATGGCTACCGCGCTGCCGCTCAAGCAGACCGGCACCGAGGACCACGAGATCGAGGCGATGCGCCGTGCGGTCGTCGCCCAGTTCGACCAGTTCGTCAAGCTGAACAAGAAGATCCCGCCGGAAGTCCTGTCGTCGATCACCGGCATCGAGGACGCCGGCCGCCTGGCCGACACCATCGCCGCCCACTTGCCGCTGAAGATCGAGCAGAAGCAGGAAGTGCTGGAGATGGACAACGTCCGCGAACGCATCGACCGCCTGCTCTCCCAGCTCGAAGCCGAAATCGACATCCTGCAGGTCGAGAAGCGCATCCGCGGCCGCGTCAAGCGGCAGATGGAAAAGAGCCAGCGCGAGTACTACCTGAACGAACAGGTCAAGGCGATCCAGAAAGAACTCGGCGAAGGCGAAGACGGCGCCGATCTGGAAGAACTCGACAAGAAGATCGCCGCCGCCGGCATGAGCAAGGAAGGCCTGGCCAAGGCCCAGGGCGAGCTGAAGAAGCTGCGCCTGATGTCGCCGATGTCGGCCGAAGCCACCGTCGTGCGCAATTTCATCGAGACGCTGATCGGCCTGCCCTGGCGTAAGAAGACGCGCATCAGCAAGGACCTGCGCGCCGCTGAAAAGATCCTCGACGCCGATCATTTCGGTCTGGAAAAGGTCAAGGAACGCATCGTCGAATATCTTGCCGTGCAGCAGCGCGTCGACAAGGTCAAGGCGCCGATCCTGTGCCTGGTCGGCCCCCCGGGTGTCGGCAAGACCTCGCTCGGCCAGTCGATCGCCAAGGCGACCAACCGCAAGTTCGTGCGCATGGCGCTCGGCGGCGTCCGTGACGAAGCCGAAATCCGCGGCCACCGCCGTACCTACATCGGTTCGATGCCGGGCAAGATCCTGACCAGCCTGACCAAGGTCGGTGTCCGTAACCCGCTGTTCCTGCTCGACGAAGTCGACAAGCTCGGCCAGGATTTCCGCGGCGACCCGTCGTCGGCACTGCTCGAAGTTCTCGACCCGGAACAGAACAACACCTTCCAGGACCATTACGTCGAAGTCGATTTCGACCTCTCCGACGTGATGTTCGTCGCCACCGCCAACACGCTGAACATCCCGGCGCCGCTGCTCGACCGCATGGAAGTCATCCGCCTCTCCGGCTACACCGAGGACGAGAAGGTCAACATCGCGATGCGCTATCTGCTGCCCAAGCAGATGAAGAACAACGGCGTCAAGAAGACCGAGCTGGTTGTTGCCGAGAGCGCGATCCGCGACATCGTCCGCTACTACACCCGGGAAGCCGGCGTGCGGGCGCTTGAGCGCGAAATCTCCAAGATCTGCCGCAAGGTGGTCAAGACGCTGGTGCTCAAGTCGCGTGACAGCAAGATCACGGTCAATGCCCGCAACCTCGACAAGTACCTCGGCGTGCGCCGCTACACCTTCGGCATGGCCGAGAAGGAAAACCAGGTCGGCCAGGTCACCGGCCTGGCCTGGACCGAGGTCGGCGGCGAATTGCTCACCATCGAGTGCGCCAACATGCCGGGCAAGGGCAACATCATCCGCACCGGCTCGCTTGGCGACGTCATGAAGGAATCGGTCGAAGCCGCCCGCTCGGTCGTCCGCGCCCGCGCCCGCCGCCTCGGTATCAAGGATGAGGTGTTCGAGAAGACAGACATCCACATCCACGTTCCCGAGGGCGCCACACCCAAGGACGGCCCGTCGGCGGGCATTGCCATGACCACGGCGCTGGTTTCGTCCTATACCGGCATTCCCGTGCGTTGCGACGTCTGCATGACCGGCGAGATCACGCTGCGCGGCGAGGTGCTGGCCATCGGCGGCCTCAAGGAGAAGCTGCTGGCGGCAGTCCGTGGCGGCCTGAAGACGGCGCTGATTCCGGAAGAGAACGCCAAGGACCTGACCGAAATGCCGGAAAATCTCAAGAACCGCATCGAGATCGTGCCGGTGAAGTGGATCGATCAAGTCCTCGAACGCGCGCTGGAGAGCCTGCCGCAGCCCTTGCCCGACACCGGCGAGGCGGCGCCCGGCCTGGCGACCGGCAGTGAAGACCCGGTCAGCAAGACGGTCCTTACCCATTGATTTTAAAAGACCGGATGCCGATGGCAAAAAACAGCCATCGGCAGCCCCCTCGAAACCCCGGTCGATCGGCTCAGAATCCGCTTGACACAAGGATTTCGGGGGGGATATAAATCGCCCCTCACGGAATTTTCACCACTCCAAACTTCCACTAGGGGATCTACATGAACAAGACTGAACTGATCGATCAGATCGCTGCTGCTGCCGATATTTCCAAGGCCGCCGCGGGCCGTGCGCTGGACGCCGCCGTTGATGCCATCAAGGGCGCACTGAAGGAAGGCGACAGCGTCAATCTGATCGGTTTCGGCACCTTCTACGTCGGTGAGCGCGCCGCCCGTACCGGCCGCAATCCGCGTACTGGTGGCAGCCTGGAAATCAAGGCGGCGAAGTCCCCGAAATTCCGTGCTGGCAAGGGCCTCAAGGACGCGGTTAACTGATATACTGCCGCTCCTTCTGCGCCAGGCGCAGACGGGTGCTTAGCTCAGTTGGTAGAGCGTCGCCCTTACAAGGCGAATGTCGGCGGTTCGACCCCGTCAGCACCCACCAATTCGAAACCCCGCTACGGCGGGGTTTTTCATTTGCGATAAAGTCCGCCATTTCTGCGAAAACCCCTTGCAATCTGGCTCCACGCCCGTATAATGCGCGGCTCTGACAGCGCGCCCGTAGCTCAGTTGGATAGAGTACTTGGCTACGAACCAAGGGGTCGGGCGTTCGAATCGCTCCGGGCGCGCCATTCAGAAACCGTGGATTGACCTTCGGGAAAATCCAGCTTCGCAAGACAGCGCGCCCGTAGCTCAGTTGGATAGAGTACTTGGCTACGAACCAAGGGGTCGGGCGTTCGAATCGCTCCGGGCGCGCCAAAACGAAGCAAGCACCGCCACTGCGGTGCTTTTTTTTCGCCTCACTCCGGCGCATTGCCGGCTTCCACCCCGCGGAACATCGCCGGCGTCAGATCGTATTTCTGCAGCAGGCGGTAGAACTCGGTACGGTTGCGATCGGCGATGCGCGCCGCGTCGGCGACGCTGCCATCGGTCAGCTTGAGCAGCCGGACCAGGTAATCCCGTTCGAAGCGCCGCTTGGCCTCGGCGTAACTCAAGGCCTCCATCACCGGCACCCGCAGCGAGCGCTGAACCAGGGAAGCCGGGATCAGTGGTGTCGAACACAGCGCACAGCATTGCTCGACGACGTTCAGCAATTGCCGGACGTTTCCCGGCCAGCCGGCGGTCGCCAGAATCTCCAGCGCGTCAGGCGCGAAGCCGCTGATCGGCTTGCCGTACTTCTCGGCCAGCTTGCGCAGGAAGTGCGCCGCCAGCAGCGGAATGTCCTCGCGTCGCTCCTCGAGCCGCGGCAGCGTCAGCGAGACGACATCGAGCCGATAGTAGAGATCCTCGCGGAACTGCCCCTGCGCCATCGCCGTCTCCAGATTGCGATGGGTCGCCGAAAGCAGACGGATGTCCACCGGTTCGGCGCTGGTGCTGCCCACCGGACGCACCACCCGCTCCTGCAGGACACGCAGCAGCTTGACCTGCAGCGCCAGCGGCATGTCGCCGATCTCGTCGAGGAACAAGGTGCCGCCGTTCGCCGCCTGGACCAAGCCGCTACGGGCGCTGGCGGCGCCGGTGAAGGCACCGCGGACATGACCGAACAACTCCGATTCGAGCAAGGGCTCGGGGATCGCCCCGCAATTGATGGCGACGAAAGGCCCCTGGGCGCGCGCACTGGCGCGGTGGATGGCGCGCGCCAGGACTTCCTTGCCGGTCCCGCTTTCGCCGCGGATCAGGACGCTGGCGTCGGAAGCAGCGACCATCCGGGCATCGGCCAGCAACTCGGCCATGCTGGTACTGCGATAGACGATGTCCTCCAGCCAGCGGCCATCATCCGTTGGCTGCGGCTGCGCCTCGGGGGCGGCGGAAACGAGTAGCGCCTGGTCGATCTTGGCGAGCAGCGTCTGGCTGTCGAAAGGCTTGGTCAGGTAACCGAAGACACCGCGCGAGGTCGCCTCGACCGCATCGGGAATGGTGCCGTGCGCGGTGAGCAGGATTACCGGCAGACTGGGCCGGGTCGTCCGCAACTCTTCGAACAGTGACAAGCCATCGCGGCCGGGCAGGCGGATATCGCTGACCACCAGTCGCGGCGGATCGACGGCGATGCTGGCCAGCCCCTCTTCGGCCGACGTTGCCGGGGTGACCCGGAAGCCCCGGGCATGCAGGCGCATGGTCAGCAGCCGGCGGATATCTTCATCGTCATCGATGATCAGGACATGCGCGCCGACGGCGCCAGCGCGGCTCATCGCGCACTCCCCGCTGCCGGCAGCGCCGGTCGCTGCGGCAGGCTGCGCTCGATCTCGGCGAGCCGATCGATCTTTTCCTGCAGTTCCTGGACCTTCTTCAGGCTTTCCTTCAGTTGCTGCGCCTGTCGGTCCAGCGCGCCCTCCAGACGCTGTCTTTCGTTCAACTGCTCGACCAGCAGCCGCGCCAGCGGCTGCAAGGCCAGCGCCCCGGGACGGGACGACTTCAGAACGGATTCGAGCAAGGCAAGCGGCCTGGCCAGTTCGACATTGCCCTGGCGCGGCAGCAAATGCAACAGTGCCAGCCGCATCTGCGCTTCCGGGTCGGCATTGCGTGCCGCCAGTTCCGAGCGCTCACGGGCCAGTTCGTTGCCGCTCATGCCGACCAGCGTCTGGCGATACTCGAGCGCGGCATCGAGCGCCGAGGCCCGCTCTTCGGGTGAAGGGAAAACTGCGGTCGGCGGCGCACTGGCACAACCGGCCAAGGACGCAAGTAAAAGCAGCAGACAGGAAAATCTATTTTTCATCCGGCAAATCCAGTTGGAAAACGGCGCCGACATCGCTATCGGCAAGCTTGATCCGGGCCCGCATCGCTTGCGCGAGTTCCCTGACAATGGAAAGTCCAATCCCGCTCCCGGCACGAGCCACCGGCGCCGCGCGGCGCCCCTGGACAAAGGGCTCAAAAATGCGCTGCGCATCCTCGGGGGCGACACCCGGCCCCTGATCGCGGCAGACGATACGCCACCCCCCCTTGAGCCGCTGTGCCGTCAGGCGGACAACGCCCCCCTGCGGACTGAAATCGATGGCATTGGCCAGCAAGTTGTCGAGAATCACCGCCAGCTTGCCCGGATCCAGTCTGGCCCGCCCTTCCCCGGCCTCAACCTCAATCCTGACCTGGCGTGCCTGGCCACGCAATTCGTGACGCTGCGCAGCTTCGGACAAGACCTGACGCAAATCGATCTGGAGCAGATTCAGGCGGCGCGCTTCGAATACCGCGGCGTTCAGTCGCAACAGGCTTTCTATCTGGCACTGCAAACTATCCACCTTGTGACCGAGAATGCGCGTCACCTCGCGCTGACTGTCGCTCAAGGGACCGGGCACCTCCTCGGCGAGCAAGGCGATGCCTTCCTTCAGGGCCGTCAGGGGCGTTTTCAGTTCATGCGACACATGGCGCAGGGTACGCTCGCGATCCGCCTCGAGACCCGCCAGATGGTTGCGCAAGCCGTCGAGGTGGCGGCCGAGCCGCCGCAGGTCGGCAGGACCACTGACTTCGATGGAAGCATCAAAACGCCCCTCGCCCAGGCGGCCGATCGCCTTTTCCAGTTGCCGCACGGCACGCACCAGCCACCAGCCCATCGCCATGGCGACCAGGACGGCCCCCAGCAGCGCAAGCGCCAGGCGGCTGCCGAGCTCGACGCGACGCCGTTCCAGTTGATCGAGCAGGCGAACATTCCCACCATCGATCCAGCGTTTGGCCGCCGCCTGGATTTCGTCGTTGAGCGCCGCCAGACGATCGAGCTGTTCGGCAAGATTGTTGCGCGGCGGGGTCTGCTCGATACCGTCACGCAGCAGACCGGCCTGTTCCCGCCAGCGTCCGGACAAGACAACCAGCGTTTCCGCCGGCATCGCCTCGATCCGCACCAGTTGCTCCAGCGCACCGGCGAGATGGGCATCGAAACGTTCGCGGAGCAAGGCATCACCGAGCACCAGATATTGCCGGGCACTACGTTCGATATCGACGCTGCGCTCGCCCAGCGCCTGCACCGCAGTACTCAGTTGCAAGGCCTGGGCATTGCTCTCACGGCTCTGCGCCACCATGCCTTCAAGCAACAACCAGCCGTGAATCCCGACGCCACCCAGCAGCAGAACAACGATCATGAAGCCGGCCAGCAAGCCCTGCCGAAAGGACAGCCACCTCATCTAAAAACCCAGTCGAATCATGAACATAAACCAGTGTCGGAAAGAAGCGACATTCTATCCCCTTGTCCTGAATGACTTCCGGAACCCACACAAAAAAACTGTCGCCAAATGCCGACAGCGGTGTCGGAAAATTGCTGACAAACCCCCGTAACATGATGAATCCAATGGGTTTTGAAAAGCTGGCACGCTTATCGCAACGAAATCAGCACAACCCCGACCCCTTCCAGGAGACTACATGTTCATCAAATCCAGTTCAGCACCAGGAATTCAGAATAACAGCCTCAACCGCAGGGACAGCAACGGCACACCAACCCCAGGCGCACTCAGTGCAAACCGCCCGGAAACCGCCATCAAACCCGAAACATCCGCGGCACCGAGTAGCGCCAGCGCCACCGCAAACCTCGCGGTGTCAACACCACAACAAGATCAATCCATCGAAAAGGAAAAGGGAGCCCGCCTCATTGTCGGTCCGGACGTCAAGCTCAAGGGCGCTGAAATCCTGGACTGCGACATGCTGGTTGTTGAAGGACGGGTGGAGGCGACAATGGACAGCCGGGTCATCCGCATCGCCGACAAGGGTGCATTCTCCGGCAAGGTCAGCATCGACGTAGCCGAAATCCACGGCAGCTTCGATGGCGAACTGACCGCCCGTTCACAACTGGTCATCCACGCCACCGGCCGGGTCAGCGGAAAAATCCGCTACGGCAAGCTGGTGATCGCCGAAGGCGGCGAATTGTGCGGTGACATCAACGCCCTGTCGGCAGAAAGGAGCAGCCCACCGATATTGAACGCACTCTCAGCCTGAACACAAAACTGGTCATTTAAGGGGAAGCCTCGTAGACTGCGGGACTTCCCCCTTTTTTTGACAGGCAGATTCATGGCTCAGTATGTGATGAGTATGCTCCGCGTGAGCAAGATTGTTCCGCCCAAGCGGCAGATCATCAAGGACATTTCCCTTTCCTTCTTCCCCGGCGCCAAGATCGGTCTGCTCGGCCTCAACGGCGCCGGCAAATCGACCGTGCTCAAGATCATGGCCGGCGTGGACAAGGAATACGACGGCGAGGTCCAACACCTGGCCGGGGTGTCGATCGGCTACCTGCCACAGGAGCCGCAACTCGACGCCGACAAGACCGTGCGTGAGGAAGTCGAATCGGCGCTCGGCGAAGTCATGCAGGCGCAGGCCAAGCTCGACGAGGTCTATGCCGCCTACGCCGATCCGGAAGCCGACTTCGACAAACTGGCCGAAGAACAGGCCCGCCTGGAAGCGATCATCGCCACCGGCGGTGCCGACACCGAACGCCAGATGGAAATCGCCGCCGACGCGCTGCGCCTGCCGCCCTGGGAGGCGAAGATCGGCGTCCTGTCCGGCGGCGAGAAGCGCCGCGTGGCGCTGGCCAAGCTGCTGCTGTCGAAGCCCGACATGCTGCTGCTCGACGAGCCGACCAACCACCTCGACGCCGAATCGGTCGAATGGCTGGAACAGTTTCTGGTGCGCTTCCCCGGTACCGTCGTCGCCGTCACCCACGACCGTTACTTCCTCGACAACGCCGCCGAGTGGATTCTCGAACTCGACCGCGGCCATGGCATTCCCTGGAAGGGTAATTACTCATCCTGGCTGGAGCAGAAGGAAGCCCGCCTGGAGACCGAAAACAAGCAGGTCGACGCCCACATGAAGGCGATGAAGCAGGAACTGGAATGGGTACGCAGCAATCCGAAGGCGCGCCAGGCCAAGTCCAAGGCCCGTCTGGCCCGCTTCGAGGAAATGTCCAGCCACGAATACCAGAAGCGCAACGAGACCCAGGAAATCTTCATTCCGGTCGGCGAGCGCCTGGGCGATCAGGTCATCGAGTTCAACAACGTCAGCAAGTGCTTCGGCGACAAGCTCCTGATGGACAACGTCAGCTTCGCCATCCCGCCCGGCGCCATCGTCGGCATCATCGGCCCGAACGGCGCCGGCAAGTCGACGCTGTTCAAGATGATCACCGGCCAGCAACAGCCGGATTCGGGCGAGGTGAAGATCGGCCAGACGGTCAAGCTCGCCTACGTCGACCAGTCGCGCGACTGCCTCGACGGCAGCAAGACGGTCTTCGACGAACTGGCGCAGGGCAGCGATATTCTCCAGATCGGCAAGTTCGAGATGCCCAGCCGCGCCTACATCGGCCGCTTCAACTTCAAGGGCGGCGATCAGGGCAAGCTGGTCGGCAATCTGTCCGGCGGCGAACGCGGCCGCCTGCACCTGGCCAAGACGCTGATGTCCGGCGGCAACGTCCTGCTACTGGATGAACCGTCGAACGACCTCGACGTGGAAACCCTGCGCGCGCTGGAAGATGCCCTGCTCGAATTCCCCGGCTGCGCGATGGTGATCTCCCACGACCGCTGGTTCCTCGACCGCATCTGCACGCACATCCTGGCCGCCGAAGGCGATTCGCAATGGACCTTCTTCCCGGGTAACTACCAGCAATACGAAGAAGACAAGCGCCGCCGCCTGGGCGAAGAAGGCGCCAAGCCCAAGCGTATCCGCTACAAGCCGATCAGTCGCTGAGACAGGCGGCCGCCGTTGGCCGCTGCAAAACAAGACGGGCGCCCTGGTGGCGCCCGTCTGTTGTCATGTGATGATTATTCGTTAATCAGTGCTTGAGGCTGGCGGAAAAAACCGCCTTGCTCTTTTCGGAAAACTGGAATTCGACGAAAGCACGTTCGATCTCGGCCTGGTTGCTGCCGTCGGAATGGTCCTCGAAACAGATGCCGATGCTCTTGCCGTTGGCAGCCAGCGTCTGGAAAGCGTAGCGCCAGCGCTGTGCCTCGGCCAGTCGCTCGCGCAACTGGGCTTCGTTGGAAATCGAGATACCTGCCTTCTTCAGGGAATCCAGAAACTGCTCGAAGGATTCGTTGCTCAGACTGCCCATTCATTTCTCCGTGAGATACGGTGCGATTGCACCATGCTTCCATTAACGAGGCGATCGCGTTCCGGTTGACACGCAAGTCGGCAAAGTTTGAATGAGATAATCGCCCCATGAAAAAACAGAACGTCACCGCCGCCATCCCAGAAATCCGTCCCGGGCAGTCGATCGAACTGCTCAAGGAACTGCACATCCTGACGCGCGACGGCAAACTCAATCAGGACAGCCGCCGCAAGCTCAAGCAGGTCTACCATCTCGCCCAGTTCATCGAGCCGCTGCTCGATGGCATGGAAACTCTGGTCGATCATGGCGCCGGCAAGTCCTACCTCGGCTTCATCCTTTACGATCTCTATATCAAGAGTCGTGCCAGCGGCGAGGTCATCGGCATCGAAAGCCGCCGCGAACTCGTCGAAAAATCCTGCGAACTGGCGCAGCGGCTGGGCTTTCCGCGGATGCGCTTCATCGCCAGCACAGTCGAGGAAGCACTGGCTTCGACCGACCTGCCGTCCTCCGTCGACGTCGTTACCGCCCTCCACGCCTGCAATACGGCGACCGATGACGCGATTCGTTTCGCTTTGTCACGACAAGCTCGCCACATTGTCCTGGTACCCTGCTGCCAGGCCGAGGTCGCCGCGACGATGCGCGCGCGCAAGGCCGAATCGCTGGCACGGACGCCGTTGGCCGAACTGTGGCGGCACCCGATCCACACCCGCGAACTGGGCAGCCACCTGACCAACGTGCTGCGCTGCCTGTTGCTGGAATCCCATGGTTACGACGTCACCGTCACCGAACTGGTCGGCTGGGAGCACTCGATGAAGAACGAACTGATCATCGCCAGCCTGCGCGGCAAGCCGCGCAAGAACGCCCGCGAGCGGGCCGAAGCCATCCTGCACGAGTTCAACATCGAGGAACTTGCCCCCCGTTTCACCTACTAAGGCGCCATGACGCGTATCCAGCACCCCCTCGAACTCCTCGCCCCGGCCAAGAACGCCGACTTCGGCATCGAAGCCATCAAGCACGGCGCCGACGCCGTCTACATCGGCGGCCCGGCCTTCGGCGCCCGTTATGGCGCCGGCAACGATGTCGGCGAAATCCGACGCCTGTGCGATTTCGCCCACCGTTTCCGGGCCAAGGTCTTCGTCGCCCTGAACACCATCCTGCACGACAGCGAACTCGAAGCCAGCCGCCAGCTTGCCTGGGAGTTGTACGACGCCGGCGCCGATGCGCTGATCATCCAGGACATGGGCCTGCTCGAACTGGATTTGCCGCCGATTCAACTCCATGCGAGCACCCAGACCGACATCCGCAACCCGGCCAAGGCAAAGTTCCTGGAGGACGCGGGCTTCTCGCAGATCGTGCTGGCGCGCGAGATGAGCATCGCCGAAATCGGCCAGGTCGCCGCCGCGACGACGCTGTCGCTTGAGTACTTCGTGCATGGCGCGCTCTGTGTCGCTTATTCCGGACAGTGCTACATCAGCCACGCCCACACCGGGCGCAGCGCCAACCGCGGTGAATGTTCGCAGGCCTGCCGGCTGCCCTACACGCTGGTCGACGACAAGGGCAAGACAATCACCGAGAACCAGCACCTGCTGTCGATGAAGGACAACAACCAGTCGGACAACCTGCGTGCGCTGATCGATGCCGGCGTCTCCTCGTTCAAGATCGAGGGCCGGCTGAAGGACCTGTCCTACGTCAAGAACATCACCGCCCACTACCGCACGCTGCTCGACGAGATCATCGCCGCCGACCCGCGCTACGTGCGCGCTTCCAGCGGCCGTTCGACCTTCACCTTCACGCCGCAGCCGGAGAAGACCTTCAACCGCGGCTACACCGACTACTTTGCCAACGACCGCCAGGACGACATCGGCGCCTTCGATTCACCGGCCTTCGTCGGCGAGCCGATTGGCGAGGTTGCCGAAATCGGCGACGGCTGGCTCACCGTCAACACTGCCGAAACCTTCCACAACGGCGATGGTGTCTGCTTCCACGATGCGCACGGCGACGTCCAGGGGATGCGCATCAACCGGGTCGAGGGCAAAAAGCTCTTCCCGATGGAAATCCCGGCCGAGCTGAGCGAAGGCACCACGCTGTTCCGCAACCGCGATCAGGAATTCGAGCGCGCGCTGGAAAAGGATTCGGCCGAGCGCCGCGTAAACCTCAAGGCGGTGTTCGCCGAACAGGCCGATGCTTTCGTGCTGACGCTGAGCGACGAAGACCAGGTCAGCGTCGCCGTCGCCCTACCGCGCGATGAGCGGATCGGCCGCGAACTGGCGCAGAATCCGGAGGCTGCGCTGGGCAAGCTGAAGGAAAATCTCGGCAAGTTCGGCAACACGATGTTCGTCGCCGAAGCCGTCGACCTGCAACTGACCCAGCCCTGGTTCCTGCCGGTCGGCGCGATCAATGCGCTGCGCCGCGAGGCCGCCGAACAACTCGAAGCCGCCCGCCTCGCCAGCCATCCACGGCCGCCGCGCGCGGCGCCGGCGACCGATCCGGCGCCCTACCCGCAGGACGAACTGACCTACCTCGGCAACGTCTTCAACACCAAGGCCCGCGCTTTCTACGAGAAACACGGCGTGCGGTTGATTGAGGAAGCCTACGAGGCCGGCCATGAAAAAGGCATGGTCTCGCTGATGATCACCCGCCACTGCCTGCGCTATAGTTTCAACCTCTGCCCGAAGGAGGTGAAACACTTGAAGCTGGACCCGATGACGCTGATCAACGGCAACGAAAAGCTGATCCTCAAGTTCGACTGCAAGGCCTGCGAGATGCATGTCGTCGGCAAGATGAAGAAAGGCGTCACCCTCAACCTCGGCAGCATCCGGCCGACCGCCGCCTGCGGATGAAGCCGACGCCCTGTCCCTCCTGCGGTCAGCCGATGGAAAAGCGGCGCTTCGAACGCAACCTGCACGGTGAGGTCGTTCTCGACCTCTGCTTCCACTGCCACGGCGTCTGGTTCGACGAATTCGAAAGCGTGCAGATCACGCCGGGCGGCGTCATCGAACTGTTCCGGCTGATCCACGAATACCGCGAAGCGCCCCGCCTGCCGCTGCGCGACGTGCTACGATGCCCGCGCTGCAACGAGCGCCTGCTGCAAGGTCTCGACGTTTCCAAGCACGGCGGCCACTTCAACTACCACCGCTGCCTGCAGAAGCATGGACGGTTCACGACCTTTGCCCAGTTGATGATCGAAAAGGGTTTCGTCCGCCAGTTGTCGCCGGCCGAAATCGACGAGCTGGCGAGCAAGGTCAGCATCGTCCGCTGCACCGGTTGCGGCGCGCCGATCGACATCCGCCAGGACCACGCCTGCCGCCACTGCCGGGCGCCGATCGCCATCCTCGACCCGGCCGCCGTCGAAAAGACCCTGGACCGGCTCGACCAGGCCGAGGTCCAGCGCAGCCGGCGCGACGTCGAAATGCTCGGCGACGCCATCGTCATGCGCGAACGGGAAAAATCCCGTTTCGAACGCGAACAGCGCGAACGCTTCAACAACCTCGACATCGGCGATCTGGTCGTCGCCGGCGTCGATCTGTTGTGGCGCGTCCTGCACCGCTAAGCCGGCCTCCCCGAACTACTGGACGCGAATCTCGACCCGCCGACCTTCCTCGGCGCTGCCGCTGCCCAGCGTCGATTCCGGGCGCCGCATCCTGACCTTGTCAGCGGCCACGCCGCCAGCGACCAGCGCATCGCGCACCGCCTGCGCCCGCTGCCGGGCCAATTCGGCGTTCTGTTGCGGATCGCCGGAAGCGTCATGGAAACCGGAAAGCAGGACGATGCCGTCGCTCTTGGCGGCCAGGGCATCGACCGTCCGCGCGACGACCATCAGGTCGCCGTCGCCGAGCACCGCCGAACCTACCGCGAAATAGACCTTGGCCAGCGCCTCGCCGACCGGCGCGATGTCGCTTTCCGCCGCCACCATCGCTGCCGGTGCCGACTGGCTCGCCTTCCAGACGCCGAGACCGGCGACCAGCGCGATGACGCCGAAGATGACGCCGGCGAGGACGCCGAAGACCACGCCCTGGGTTTCGTTTTCGTCTTGACTGGACATGCTGGGTAACCTCATTTCATGGTGAAGGAAAAATCACCGTGGCATTCTAACCAGCATTCGGACTCAACAGTGTGTCGGGGTGCAGTTGCAGCGAGTGCTCGCCGGCCGCCAACCACACCGTGCCTTCCTGGACGGTGCAGGAAAGGCGCATCGAACGCTCGGCCAGCGCCCCCAGCGCCTGCGTCTCCTCGGCCGACAGTCGCAGTACCGTCAGATTGTCGAAACGCGCGAGTTGCGGTGCAATCTGCTGCCACCAGACATCGACCGAACGGGCGCCGTAGGTCAGCACCACCGCCCGCCGGGCGCGGTGACAGCCCTTGCGGATGCGTGTCTCATCGGGCTGGCCGACCTCGATCCAGGTCTGCAGCACGCCGGAAGGATCGACCTCCTGCAGCGCGCATTCGTCATCGCTCGACAGCCCCTTGCCGAACGCCAGGTCCGGTCCGGCATGGAGCGCAAAAGCGAGGATGCGGACCATCATCCGCTCGTCGTTTTCCGAAGGATGACGGGCGACGGTCAGCGCGTAATCGGCGAAATGGCCGCGGTCGAGATCGGCCACCTGCAGCTCGGCCTTGAAGACAGTGGATTTGAGCGCCATTGCAGCCCCCGGGAAAAGTGCGCGATTATCCCATGGCGGCAGGCGGAACGACGCGCCGCCGCGCCCACGAACCTGCCGGAGAACGCCATGCCGCAAGAACTCGTCGCCGGGCCGCCCGCGCCAGCATCAGCCAGATGAGCGCCGCCTTGCTGTTGCAGCCCGTCGCCCGCAAGCGCTGCGCCAGTTGCCAGTGCTGGAGCGGCCCGCGCGCCGTCGGCACGACCCCGGGCAGCGTCGCCATCGCCGCCGAAACCGACGTCGGTCTGTGCGACGGCGGCGGCTGGCACGGCAGCGAGCGGCGCGCCCGCTCGGCCTGCGGTCACTGGCGGATCTGGCCGGTGCTGCTCGATGGCGGAACGCCGCCCGCGTGATCAGAAGAAGATGCGGGTCAGATAGTGGCTGCGTGCCTCGATGCGTCCGAACAGGTAACCGAGATCGTCGCTCCAGTTCAGGCCGATCAACTCGCAGGCGCTCCCGGCAAGGTGGGTAACCCGCGATTTCTGGTGCGCGGCCAGGTCGAGGGCATTGACCACGACTTCGGCGACATGGGTCACCGCGACCAGCTTGTCGGCCGGCGGCTGGACGTCGTGGTGGTGCTCGATCGCCGCCACCACCGACGCCGGCAGATGCCAGGCCGTCGCCAGCAGGCGGCCGATAGCACAATGATCGATGCCGAACACCCGGCGCTCGGCGTCGATGACGTCGAGTCCCTCGTCCTGCTCCAGGCTCATGCGCACCAGTTGGAACTCCAGCGGATGGCAACGCGCCATCCAGAGCTGGCCGATGTCGTGCAGCAAGCCGCAGACCAGCGAGAAATCCTGCGACAGGTGGCCGATCCGGGCCAGTTCCTGGGCGGCCACGCCAACCGCCACGCTGTGTTCCCAGAAGTGGCTGCCCATGCGGCTTTCCCGGGAAAACTCGGCGAGCGCCACGGCGAGCACGATTTCCCTGACCTTGGCGAGGCCGATCAGCGAGACGGCGACCTGCATGTCGCGCAGGTCGCGCTGGTTGCGCCCACCCATCGCCGCCGCATTGGCGATCGACAGCACGCGCGCGGTGATCACCGGATCGCGCCCGACCAGCTGGATCAGCGCACCGATCGTCGCGTTGTCGTCGTCCAGCGTCTGCAGCAGGTCGTTGACCACGGTCGGGAAGGCCGGCAACAGCGCCGACCGGCGGACGACATCGCTTTCACTCAGGTGCAGCGGCATCACAGGCTCCGGTAGGCCAGCACCGCCGCATAGAGCGCGGCCAGCGCCGGCTGCGAACGGTCGGCCTGGGCGAAGATGCGGTCCAGACGGGCCTTTTCCCTCACCAGATCGGCGTCGCGCTCGGCATCGCTGCGCGGATCGTCTTCGAGGATGCAGACGAATTCACCGTGGCGCATGGCAATCTGGTGCAGGTTGCCTTCGGTCAGCGGGTTGCCGGCCGGCAGCGTGAAATTGGTCACGCCATGGTCGGCAATGGCCAGCGGAGCCCCCAGCACCATGCCTTCGACTGCCTCGGAAATCGGGATGTAGTGCAGACGTTGCCGCATTGCTTTCTCCAATATTTATTATTTGAATCGAATCTGTCACTTTCCTCTCCCAAGGTCAAGGGTGAAGTTGCGCAGGCAGGCAATAACCCCATTCATTCCGCTGTTGTTTTTCGCCGGAAAATCGGCGATAGTCGCCGCTCAGCCACTTTCCGCATCCCGCAACGTCGATGACCACCACCCCGACCCGCTTCCCGTTTGCTGCCCGCGCAGTATCGCCGGTCGTCGTACGCGTCATCGTCGTAGGTGTCGTCGCGCACGCGCCGTCGCGGATCGGGTAAGCAGCAGACAGTTTCCCCCAAACCCCGCCGGCGCCACCGGCGGGGTTTTTCGTTGAGCCTCCCGGAATCGCCAGAAACCGAAAGGAGTTCTCAATGACCGAAACCCTCACCGGCGCGCAACTCACCGTGCGTCTCCTCGAACGCCAGGGCGTGCGCCTGCTGACCGGCTATCCGGGCGGCGCCATCCTGCCGATCTACGACGCCCTCGGCGAATCGACCGTGATCCGCCACGTCCTGCCCCGCCACGAACAGGGCGCCGGCTTCATCGCCCAGGGCATGGCCCGGGTTTCCGGCGAAGTCGCCGTCTGCCTCGCCTCTTCCGGGCCGAGCGCGACCAACCTGCTGACGGCGATCGCCGACGCCAAGCTCGATTCGATCCCGCTGGTGGCGATCACCGGCCAGGTGCCGCGGGCGATGATCGGCACCGATGCCTTCCAGGAAGTCGATGTTTACGGACTGTCGCTGCCGATCACCAAGCACAACTTCCTGGTTTCCTCGACCGAGGAACTGCTCGAGGTGATTCCCCGCGCCTTCGCCATCGCCGCTTCCGGACGGCCCGGCCCGGTGCTGATCGACATTCCCAAGGACGTGCAGACCCGCGCCATCGAAATCGCCGACTGGCCGGAACCCGGCTGCCGCCGCCCGGTGGCGCCGGCCGACGGCATGGCGCTGACCGAAGCGGCCGCGCTGATCGGCGCGGCGCGCCGCCCCATCCTCTACCTCGGCGGCGGCGTCATCCACGCCGGCGCCTCGCGGCTGGCGCTCGACCTCGCCGAAAAGGCCAACCTGCCGACCGTGATGACGCTGATGGCGCTCGGCGCGATGCCGGTCGATCACCGGCTGTCGCTCGGCATGCTGGGCATGCACGGCGCCCCCTGCGCCAATCTGGCGCGCGAGGAATGCGACCTGCTGATCGCCGTCGGCGCCCGCTTCGACGACCGCGCCACCGGCAAGGTCGCCGCCTTCTGCCCGCAGGCGAAAATCGTCCACATCGACATCCACGCCGCCGAACTGGACAAGATCAAGGCCGCCCACGTCGGCATCGTCGCCGACCTCGGCGAGGCGCTCGCCCGCCTGCTGCCGCTGGTGCCGGAGAATCCCCGGAGCGCCTGGAACGAGCGCGTCGACGCGCTGAAAACCGCGCACCCGCAGCCCTTGCCCGAGCTGGCCGACCCGCGCTCGCACTTCGGGCTGATCCGTTGCGTCGCCGCCTGCGTGGACGACACGGCGATCGTCGTCACCGACGTCGGCCAGCACCAGATGTGGGTGGCGCAGGCCTACCCGCTGCGCCGGCCCCGGCAGTGGCTGACTTCCGGCGGGCTGGGAACGATGGGCTTCGGCGTGCCGACGGCGATCGGCGCCGCGCTCGCCGCGCCCGAGCGGACCGTGGTCTGCTTCACCGGCGACGGCTCGATCCTGATGAACATCCAGGAACTGGTGACCGCCGCCGAGGTGCAAGCCAACCTCAAGATCGTGCTCCTCGACAACGCCGCGCTCGGTCTGGTGCACCAGCAGCAGACGATGTTCTACGGCCAGGGGCCGGTCGCCTCGACCTTCCAGGTGCTCCCCGACTTCACCGCCGCCGCCCGCGCCTTCGGCATCGCCGCCGTCGATCTCGACGCCGCCGCCAACCCGCTGGCGGCACTCGCCGACGCCTTCGCCCGCCCCGGCCCGTGCCTGATCCACGCCCGTATCGACGCGCAACAGAAGGTCTATCCCATGGTGCCGCCCGGCGCCGCCAACCGTGACATGATCGGAGCCCAAGCATGAACGCCCTGACCCGCAACGAATCCCGCGCGCTGGCGCGCGCCGTTCTGCAGATCGACGTCGCCAACCCCCCCGGCGTGATGTCGCACGTCGTCGGCCTCTTCTCGCGCCGCGCCTACAACGTCGAAGGCATCCTCTGCCTGCCGGTCGGCGACGGCAGGCTGAGCCGGATCTGGCTGCTGGTCAATGAAGACCAGCGGCTGCCGCAGATGATCCGGCAACTGGAAAAACTCGAAGACGTTGCCAGTGTCCGGCGGCACCACGCCGAGCACGCGGTCTTCGCCGAACTGGAGGAATTTTTCCGGCCATGAAAAAACCCGGCCGCGGCCGGGTTGTCGTTGCCGTGTCCGGAATCAGTGAGAAAGGCAGAGCAGGTCCGGACTGTCGGCGGCAGCGTCGGCCATGCGCTGCAGGCTGTCGAGAACCTGCATGCTTGAGCGCTCCATTGCCTGGACATGGCGCAGCATGCCCGGGTAATCGCCGGCCAGCCGCGCCTTCAGCGCCTCGATGCCGTAGCGATGGACGTCGATGTGCGGCGCTTCGATCTCGCGGTAGCCGCCCAGGCGGCTGAAACAGTCGTGGCCCTCGCCTTCGTAATACCACTTGCCGAGCCGGCAGGTGGTATGCGAGGCGACATTCGCCGGATCGACCTGTTCGATGCCGAACAAACCGAGGTAGATGCGGAACTTGAACACCAGGTGATCGACCTTGGCCACTTCGACGAAGCTCTTCAGCGCGCTGCCGGCAATCACCTGCTCCATCTTCTGCGACAGGCCGATCAGGCGGTTCATGTCGTCGGTTGCCCGGTTACCGCGCTCGCTGTAGTCGTCGGCGGTATGGGCCAGGGTTTCCATCGCCGTCTTGGCGGCATTGGAGTCCTGGCGGATGCTGGTCACCAGGCCATCGATATCCTTGGTCGCCTTGGCAGTCCGCTCGGCCAACTTGCGCACCTCGTCGGCCACCACCGCGAAACCGCGCCCGGCCTCGCCAGCGCGGGCCGCTTCGATTGCCGCGTTGAGCGCCAGCAGGTTGGTCTGGTCGGCGATCTCGTGAATCAACTGGACGATGGCGCCGATCTCGCTCGCCTGATGGGCCAGCACATCGACCTCGCGGGCGGCCTGGGCGGAATCCTCGGCCAGGCGGTGCAGGTTGGCAGCGATCTCGGTGGTCGTCTGGCCGCTCGCCCGGGAGACTTCAGCCGCCTGGACGGCCTGCTGCTTCTCCTCCTTCAGCAGGTTGGCCATGTCGCCGAGGCTGGCTTGCGAACTGCCCAGCGAATCACCGAACAGGGCCAGATTGCGGACGATCTCGCGCAGGGTGTCGCATTCGACCTCCTTCTCGCGCTGCGCTACCGCCTGTGCCGCCAGGTCGCGCCTGAGCGCGGCGATTTCCTCGGACAACGCCGCTTCGCGGCGCGCTCCCTCGGCCAGCGAGCGTTCAAGCTCGCCGACTCGGCGATTGTTGCTCCAGAACATCGTACAACCCTCATCCGCAACGGCACGCCCGGTCGGGTAGCGCCTTGTATGTATAGTTTTCTTCTGAAACCGTATGATCGGTTTTCGGGTGGCGATTTTACTATGGGAAATCAACCCCCACAAAATGAAAAAGCGTGGTTGCCCACGCTTTTTCATTGCCCTGACAATGTGTCAGGCTTGGCGGAATTTGTACCAGGCACCGTAGGCCCAGCAGGCGGCGCAGAAGCCGGTCGCCAGGTCGATGAAGGCGAAGATCAGGATGGCGTAGGCCGGTACCACACCGACGCCGGAACCGAGCAGCCAGGTGACGAACATCGCCGTGCCGGCGACGCCGGCGATCTTGTCGGCGAACATCTTGGAACCGGCATTCTGCATCCGGGCCATCCCCAGCTTGCCGGTCGCGCGGGCAAAAGCCAGGTAGGAAAGACATTTGTGCGGCGAAACGAAACCACGCAGCAAGCCACCCAGCGCCAGCAGGACGGAAACCCACTGATAGGGGGTAAACAGGTACAACGCGGCGATGACGAAGCTCATCGTCGCCTGCAGGCGATAGGCATTCGAACAGACCGGGGCGATGTCGAAACGCAGCATGACAGACTCCACAAGATTATTACTAATCGCTTATATTATCATGTTGCAATGCAGCATGACAACGCCTCACGCCCAGCCTCAGTGGTCGCCTCGCCAGCGTTTTTCGCCCGCCGTCACCGCCAGCGGCAGCCAGTTTTCCGGCGGCGGCAGCGGACAGGTGGCAAACGGCGTGAAGGCGCAGGGCGGATTGAAGGCGCGGTTGAAATCGAGACGGATCTTGCCGCCCACTGCCGCTTTCATCTTCAGGAAACGGCCAGCGCCGTAGGTATCTCGGCCACTGCTGCGATCCCGGAAAACAAAAAAGACCTCGTGCTCGCCGACCGACATCGGCAGCAAGGCCAGGCGCTGGCCAGCAATCTCGAAAACCGCCTGGAAACTTACCGTCACCGGCTTCAGGTCGCCACTGACATTCGGCACTTCCAGGGTCAGCGGCGCCGCCAACGGCAGCCAGTCGGCTTCGACGACCCAGGCCGGGTCTTCGGGAAAATACTCGACACCATCGAAAGGCCGTTGCCGCACCCAGTCCCGGTCACGGACCCGAACCGCCAGCTTGCCGTCGCGCTCGACGACGAAGAACGACAGCAGTTGATGATCGACGACGTCGGGCCTGCCGTCGCGGTCGGTCGCCAATGAACGCTCGGGCGCGTCGTTCGGACGCCAGACGACGCCACCATCGCGCCTCAGCAGATCGCCCAGATGCGATGGCCCGGCGGGCAGACGGACGACACAATCGTCGGCGCTGCCAACCCTGGACACTTCGTCCTCCAGCCAGAACAGGCCGACCAGTCCGAGCCAGCTCTCGGGGCCGGCCAGTTCGGCGTGGCGCCGCTGGCGCCAGTCTTCAAAGCTGTCTTGTGACATGAATGCGCTCCCTCGCGTTAACTTTTCAACGCCTCGGGCGTTATAGTCTCCAGCAATGCACTTCCTGCATTTCCGGAGAAAAAATTGATGAAGAAAACCCTGCTTCTGGCCCTGTTCGCCGCCACCCCGCTGTTCGGCAACGCCAGCGACATCCGGGTCGATATCGGCGACGTCCGCGTCCAGGCCGGCGGCGTCACCGTCACCTTTGGCTCGCGCGACAAACGCGGTTACTACTGGGACGGCTACGAATGGCGCGAACCCCGCTACTGGAAACGCCACCATGGCCCGCGTGGCGAAAGACACTATACCGGCCATCGCCACCATCGCGGCCCGGATTTCTGTCCGCCGGGACACGGCAGGAAGGGGCATTGCTGACGCGGCTTCCACCATTGCGGGACGGGCGGGCCTGAGGGCCCGCCCGTTTGCGTTTACGCCCGGGTGAAACGCATCACGCCATTCTCGCAAGCAACCCGGATCGTATCCTTGGCGGCGAACTGCCCTTCGAGGATAGCCTTGGCCAGCGGATTCTCGATCTGCTGCTGGATCGCGCGCTTCAGCGGCCGGGCGCCGAACACCGGATCGAAGCCGGCCTTGGCCAGTTCGAGCAGCGCCGATTCCTCGACGACGATGCCCATCTCCAGCTGCGCCAGCCGCTTCTCCAGGTAGCCGAGCTGGATCTTCGCAATGCCGGCGATGTGCTTCTCATCGAGGGCGTGGAAGACCACCACTTCGTCGATGCGGTTGATGAATTCCGGGCGGAAATAGGTCTTCACCTCGCCCATCACCGCCAGCTTGATCAACTGGTAATCGTCGCCCTGCATCTGCTGGATCATCTGACTGCCGAGGTTCGAGGTCATGACGATCACCGTGTTCTTGAAGTCCACAGTGCGTCCCTGGCCGTCGGTCATCCGACCGTCGTCGAGCACCTGCAGGAGGACGTTGAAGACGTCCGGGTGCGCCTTTTCCACCTCGTCGAGCAGGATCACGCTGTACGGCTTGCGGCGCACCGCCTCGGTCAGGTAGCCGCCTTCCTCGTAGCCGACGTAGCCCGGCGGCGCGCCGATCAGGCGGGCGACCGAATGCTTCTCCATGAACTCGCTCATGTCGATGCGGATCAGATGATCCTCGGCGTCGAACATGAATTCGGCCAGCGCCTTGCACAGTTCGGTCTTGCCGACACCGGTCGGGCCGAGGAAGAGGAAGGAGCCGTAAGGCCGGTTCGGATCGGCGAGGCCGGCACGCGAGCGGCGGATCGCGTCGGCGACCAGGCGCACGGCTTCATCCTGACCGACGACGCGGTTGTGCAGCTTTTCTTCCATCTTGAGCAGCTTGTCGCGCTCGCCCTGCATCATCTTGCTCACCGGGATGCCGGTGGCGCGGCTCACCACCTCGGCGATTTCCTCGGCGCCGACCTGGGTGCGCAGCAGCTTGTTCTGCTTCGGCTCGCCCTCGCCGGCCTTTTCCGCCGCCTTCAACTGGGCTTCCAGTTGCGGCAGCTTGCCGTACTGCAGTTCGGCCACCTGCTCCAGCTTGCCTTCGCGCTGCAGGCGGGCGATGTCGGCGCGCAGGTGGTCGATCGCTTCCTTGATCTGCGCGGTGCCGAGGACGGCCGATTTCTCGGCTTTCCAGATTTCCTCGAGGTCGGAATACTCCTTGGTCAGCTTGGCGATTTCGTCCTCGATCAGCGCGAAACGCTTCTTCGAAGCTTCGTCCTTTTCCTTCTTCACCGCCTCGCGCTCGATCTTCAACTGGATGATGCGGCGGTCGAGCTTGTCCATCGACTCCGGCTTGGAATCGATTTCCATCTTGATCCGCGCGGCGGCTTCGTCGATCAGGTCGATTGCCTTGTCAGGCAGGAAGCGGTCGGTGATGTAGCGATGGCTCAGTTCAGCGGCGGCGACGATGGCCGGGTCGGTGATGTCCACGCCGTGGTGTAGCTCGTACTTCTCCTGCAGGCCGCGCAGGATGGCGATCGTCGATTCGACCGAAGGCTCGTCGACCAGCACTTTCTGGAAGCGGCGTTCGAGCGCCGCGTCCTTCTCGATGTACTTGCGGTATTCGTCGAGCGTGGTGGCGCCGATGCAGTGCAGTTCACCGCGCGCCAGGGCGGGCTTGAGCATGTTGCCGGCGTCGATCGCGCCTTCAGCCTTGCCGGCGCCGACCATGGTGTGGATTTCGTCGATGAACAGGATGATGCGGCCTTCGTCCTGCGCCACTTCCTTCAACACCGCCTTCAGGCGCTCCTCGAACTCGCCGCGGTACTTGGCACCGGCGAGCAGACCGGCCATGTCGAGGACCAGCACCTTCTTGCCCTTGAGGGTTTCCGGCACTTCCTCGTTGACGATGCGCTGCGCCAGCCCTTCGACGATGGCGGTCTTGCCGACGCCCGGTTCGCCGATCAGCACCGGGTTGTTCTTGGTCCGCCGTTGCAGGATCTGGATGGCGCGGCGGATTTCGTCGTCGCGGCCGATCACCGGGTCGAGCTTGCCCTGGGCGGCGCGTTCGGTGAGGTCGATGCAGAACTTCTTCAACGATTCGCGCTGGCCTTCGGCTTCCTGGCTATCGACACCCTGCCCGCCGCGCACGGCCATGATCGCCGCTTCCAGCGCCTTTTTCTGCAGGCCGTGCTGTTTGGCAAGGCGGCCGGTTTCGCCCTTGTCGTCGCACAGGGCGAGCAGGAACATCTCGCTGGCGATGAACTGGTCGCCACGCTTTTGCGCCTGCTTGTCGGTGAGATTCAACAGGTTGCCCAGGTCGCGGCCGACCTGCACGTCGCCGCCATGGCCTTCGACCTTGGGCAGCCGGGTCAGCGCCTGCTCCAGGTCGCGCTTGAGGCCGGCCACGTTGACCCCGGCCCGGGCCAACAAGGATACGGTACCGCCGTCGTCCTGGACGAGCAGTGCCAGCAGCAGGTGCTGCGGTTCAATGAACTGTTGGTCGTTGCCGTTGGCCAGACTCTGGGCTTCCGCCAGGGCCTGCTGGAACATGGTGGTGAATTTGTCAAATCGCATGGCGTGCTCCCGCGTTAATTTCTCGATAGCACCCAGATGCGTCCGTCCGGCGTTTTTTCAAGTCCCACTCGGCCATTTAAGCAATAACCCCTATTGCTTCATAGAGTAGCGGATGTTAGCTTCCCTTCTTGCAGAGCAATTCCCACAAGAGGAAAAAATGGCAAAATCAATGACACTGCGCGGCAAGTTGACCGCGATGACACTGGCCACCATCGGCGCCCTGATCGTCCTGTTCGCCGTCCTGCTGGTCAGCGGCAAGCAGCGCATGCTTGAGGACCGGGAGGCCAAGGTGCGCAATCTGGTCGAGGCAACCCACGCACTGGTCGCCCACTTCCACGCCGAGTCGGTGGCCGGCCGCCTGACCGATGCCGAGGCCAGAAAAGCCGCCGCCGATGCCGTGCGGGCAATCCGCTACGATCAGGTCGAGTACTTCTGGATCAACGATCTCGACGACCTGATGGTGATGCACCCGATCAAGCCCGAACTCGACGGCAAGAAGCTCGACCAGCTCAAGGACAAGAACGGCAAGTTGCTGTTCCTCGAATTCAACACCGTGGTGAAGAACCAGGGTGCCGGCTACGTCGAGTACCTGTGGCCCAAGCCCGGCCATGAGGAAGGCGTACCGAAAATATCCTACGTCATGGGCTTCAAGCCCTGGGGCTGGGTGATCGGTTCCGGCATCTATATCGACGACGTCGATGCCAGGTTCCGCGAAGACGCCGCCATCCTGTTGTTGTGGGGCCTAGCCATCGGCGGCTTCATCGCCGTCTCGCTGATGCTGGTCTCGCGCAGCATCATCAAGACCCTCGGCGGCGATCCCTCGGCCGCCTCCGCCGTCACCCGGCGCATCGCCGCCGGCGACCTCTCGTCGCCGGTCGATTGCCCGCCCGGCGAAAACCTGCTCTCCGACATCCGCGCCATGCAGGACACCTTGCGGGCGATGATCTCCACCATCGTCAGCAACGCCGAGCACTTGGCCAGCGCCGCCGACCAGTTGCTCAGTTCGTCCGACGAGGTCGCCGACCGCGCTCGCCAACAAAGCGATGCTGCGTCGTCGATGGCCGCCTCGGTCGAGCAGATGGCAGTGAGCATCGACCAGGTCAAGGAAAACGCTGCCGAAGCCCACGGCATCTCGCGCGAGGCCGGCAACATCTCGGAAGAAGGCGCCGCGGTGATCCACAACGCGGCCAGCGAGATGCGCAAGATTTCCGAGGCGGTGCAATCCTCGTCGCAAATCGTCGAAGACCTCGGCCATCGCTCGGACCAGATCACCTCCATCGTCAACACCATCCGCGAGATCGCCGACCAGACCAATCTGCTGGCGCTCAACGCCGCCATCGAGGCGGCCCGCGCTGGCGAACAGGGACGCGGTTTCGCCGTGGTCGCCGACGAAGTGCGCAAGCTGGCCGAACGGACCAGTCTTTCGACGACCGAGATCGCCGAAATGGTGACCAAGATCCAGAACGGCACGCGCAGTGCGGTGAGCAGCATGCAGGAAGGCGTCGTCAAGGTCGGCAACGGCGTCCAGTTGGCCAATCAGGCCGGCGATTCGATCGAGCGCATCCGCGACGGCGCGCAGCGCGTCACCTTCGTGGTGAACGGCATTTCCGACTCGATTTCGGAGCAGAGCCAGGCCAGCAACGACATCGCGCAGAAGCTCGAAACCATCGCCCAGATGTCCGAGGAAAGCGCCATCGCCGTCCGCCAGACGGCCGACGCCGCGCGCCGCCTGCACAAGCTGTCGGGCGAACTGCACCAGGCCGTCGCCCAGTTCAAGACCTGACGCGATTTACCGCGAATTGCCGGCCGCCGTTTCGCCAAACAGGGCGGCGGCTGCCTGCGCCACCTGATCGGCGACGAAGCCGGTCAGTGGATCGCCCCGGTCGCGCCGATGGCTGACGCGCGAAATCGGCAAGACCAGTCCATCCACCGCCAGCGGCTCGATCGCCAGATCGGCATGGGCCGCGAACAGGCGCGCCACCAGGTCGGGAACCACCGCCAGCAGCGGACTCTGCTTGACCACGAAGGGGATCGCCAGCGGCGACGCCGCCTGCGCCACGACGTGACGCCGCAGGCCGGCATCGGCCAGCAGGCGGTCGGTCAGCCCCGGCGCATCCCCGGTATAGCTGGTATGGATGTGCGGATGGCGGACCAGGTCGGCGAGGCCGATCGGCGACGGCATGTCGAGCAGGGCCGGATTGAAGACGCAGCAGAAGCCGGCGCGAAACAGCAACTGCACCTCATGCACCTCGCGCGCGTCGGGAAAAGGGCCAACCGCGAGATTGACGTTGCCGGCATCGAGATGTTCGAGCTGGCGTGAGGCGGGAATCGGCCGTACCGACAAGCTGAGGCCCGGCGCCCGGGCCCGGATGCGGGCGACCAGGCCGGGCAGCAGCAAGGCTTCAAGCGGATCGGTGAGGGCCAGGCGGAAGTCGCCGGTGACCTGCGCCGGATCGAATTCCGCCGCGCTGCGGGTCACCGCCTGCGCTTCCGCGAGCAGGCGGCGGATGCGCGGCGCCAGGGCCAGGGCGCGGGCGGTCGGCTGCATGCCGGCGCCTTCGCGGTAGAGGATGTCGTCCTGGAACAGTTCGCGCAGACGGGCCAGGGCATGACTCATCGCCGGCTGGCCGATGCACAGGCGGGCAGCGGCCCGGCTGACACCGCCCTCGCGCAGCAGGGCATCGAAGGCAACCAGCAGGTTGAGATCGAGACGGCGAAAGGCCGGGTAATCAATATCATCCATATTGATAGTCTAGATCATATCAATCGATTTCGTGCATTCAAGCAGCGCTTTTAAACTGTCAGGCTTTTCCTCCGCCCGATACCGATGTCCGACACCCCCACGCCGCAGGTCAGCGGCCTGCTGCGCTGCATTGCCGCGATCACCTGCATCGAGTTCTTCGAAACCGGCCTGGTCATGTTCGGCGCCACCCACATCATGGCCGGCCTTGGCCTCAGCCCCGAACAATTCGCGCTGGCCTACACGCTGTACGGCGTCAGCTCGATCTACATGCTCTACAAGCACCAATGGATGGTCGAACGCCTCGGCTATCGCCGTTTCGTTCTCGCTTCGCTGGGCGTCTTCGCGCTTGGCGGCATCCTCGCCGCGACCGCCGGTGGCTTCGGCCAATTTGCCTGCGGCCGCTTGCTGCAGGGCGCCAGCGGCGCCACCTTCTTCACCGCCGGGCGGCTGGCGATCAACCGCCTGCCCGCAGAGGCGCGCTTCCCCGGCCTGCTCGCCTTCATCGGCAGCCTGCTCGGCGCTTCTGCCGTGGCGCCAGTGGCCGCTGCCGTGTTGCTTGCCGCCTTCGACTGGCGGGCGCTGTTCTGGGCGGCGCTGCCGCTCTGTCTGCTGATCGCCCGGATCGCCGGCCCCCACCTCGACCAAAGTACCGTTCCCCCCGAACAACGCAGCGAGGAACACTGGGGCTGGCTACTCTGGCTGGTGATCGGCATTTTCGGCCTGCAGTATGCGATCCAGGAAATCCCGGCGGCCGGCGCCGCAGCGCATCGCCTAGTCTTCGTCGTCGGCCTCGCCTCGATCGCCGCGCTGACCGTCTTCGCCTGGCGGCAGTGGCGCAAGGAAAGGCCGCTGATCGATTACCGCGGTCTGCTGCAATGGCGCTACCTGCTGGGGATTGCCCTGTATTTCTCGGGCTATTTCATGCTCGGCGCCTTCGGCTTCCTGCTGCCGATCTTCTTTCACAACGGCCTCGGCCTGTCGCTCGCCAGCACCGCCGTGATCCTCGGCCTGAGCGCCGCCGGCAGCGTCGTCGCCGCCTTCGTCCATGCCTGGGCGGCGCGCCGGGTAGCCAGCCAGCGCCACTTCATGCTCGGCGGCCTCGGTCTTTACGCCCTCGCCTGTCTCGCCTTCAGCCAGGCCGGACGCCTCGCCGACTGGCCGCTCCTGCTGCTGCCTGCACTTGTCTGCGGCGTCGCTGTGCCCTTCTACATCGGCCCGGTCGCTTTCGGCACCTTCAGCGAACTGCCGGCGCGCGTCTTTTCGCACGCCTACCAGGTCAAGAACATCGTCCGTCAGCTCGGCATTTCCAGCAGCATCGCGCTATCCACCGCCGGCCTGCAGCATTTCTACGCCGCCCAGCCGCAGGGAGCACAGACCGAGTGGGCGCTGGCGCTGCACGGACTGGGCAGCCAGATGGGCGGCTTGCAGGCGCCGCTGACGCTGGCGGCGGCCGAACTCTTCTTCTGGCTGGCCATCGCCGTCCTGCCGGTCGCCGCGCTGGTGCGGCTGCAGCGGACCTTTCGTTAAGGCTGCTGCCAGCGCGCCGCCGCGCTGTCGTCGGTGTCGCGGGCATCGACCCAGCGCCCGCCGTCCGCCGTCGCTTCCTTCTTCCAGAACGGCGCTTTCGTCTTCAGGTAGTCCATGATGAATTCGCAGGCGGCGAAGGCTTCGCCGCGATGCGCGCTGGTCACCGCGACGAGCACGATCTGGTCGCAGGGCGCGAGCGGGCCGACGCGGTGGATGACCAGCGCGTCGTAGATGTCCCAGCGCGATTTCGCCTCGGCGACGATCTGTGCGAGCGCCTTCTCGGTCATGCCGGGATAGTGCTCCAGCGTCATCCCCGCAACGCTGGCGCCGTCGTTGATGTCGCGCACCAGGCCGAGGAAGGAAGCGAGCGCGCCGACCCGGGCGTCGCCCGCGCGCAGCGCCGCCAGTTCGGCGCCGACATCGAAATCCCCGGTCTGGACGCGGACTGTCATGTCAGGCCACCTCGCGCGCTTCGTCGAAGCGCAGCTTGGGGTATTTTTCCTTGACCATGTTCAGGTAGACGTTGTTCGGTGCCAGATAGACCGGATCGTCGGCACCGTCGAGGGCGACGTTGGCGCTGTAGCGCTCGGACAATTGCTTGAGTTCGCCGGGGTCGCCGTGGATCCAGCGCGCCGTCGAACAGTTGTAGCTTTCGAAGATAACCTGCACGCCGTATTCGTTCTCCAGCCGGCTGGCGACGACATCGAACTGCAGCGTGCCGACCGCGCCGAGGATCAGGTCGGTGCCCGACAGCGGACGGAACAGCTGGGTCGCGCCCTCTTCCGCCAGTTGCTGCAGGCCCTTCTGCAACTGCTTGATCTTCAGCGGGTTGGCGATGCGCGCCAAACGGAAGTGTTCCGGCGCGAACGACGGGATACCGGTGAAGCGCAAATCCTCGCCCTCGGTGAAGGTTTCGCCGAGACGGATCGTGCCGTGGTTGGGAATACCGATGATGTCGCCCGACCAGGCTTCGTCGGCGGTCGACCGGTCGCGCGCCATGAAGGTGATCGCGTTGTTGATCGACAGCGTCTTGCCGCTCGCCACCTGCTTGACCTTCATGCCGCGGTCGAAGCGGCCGGAGCAGACGCGCAGGAAGGCGATCCGGTCGCGGTGCTTGGGGTCCATGTTGGCCTGGATCTTGAACACGAAGCCGGAGAACTTCGGCTCGAAAGCATCGACCGTGCGCGTTACCGCCGGCCGTGCCTTGGGCGCCGGCGACAGGTCGACGACGGCATCGAGCAGGCTCTGCACGCCGAAGTTGTTGACCGCCGAACCGAAGAACACCGGGCACTGCTTGCCGGAAAGATAGGCCTCGGCGTCGAAGGGATGCGAAGCGCCGCGCACCAGTTCGATGTCGCTGCGCAACTCGTCGGCCTGGCTGCCGATCAGCTCGTCGAGGCGCGGGTTGTCGAGGCCCGGGATCATTTCCGCCGTGCCCTTCTCGGCCTGCGGGTCGAAGAAGGCGATGGTATCGTCGTAGAGGTGATAGACGCCGCGGAAACGCTTGCCCATGCCGATCGGCCAGGTCATCGGTGCGCACTGGATACCGAGCACCGACTCGATTTCGTCGAGCAGGTCGATCGGCTCCTTGCCTTCACGGTCGAGCTTGTTGATGAAGGTCAGGATCGGCGTGTCGCGCATGCGGCAGACGTTCAAGAGCTTGATCGTCTGCGCTTCGACGCCATTGACCGAGTCGATCACCATGACCGCCGAGTCGACGGCGGTCAGCGTGCGGTAGGTGTCTTCCGAGAAGTCCTCGTGGCCCGGCGTGTCGAGCAGGTTGATCATGCATTCGCGGTACGGGAACTGCATGACCGACGAGGTGACCGAGATGCCGCGCTGCTTTTCCAGTTCCATCCAGTCCGAGGTCGCGTGGCGGCTGGCCTTGCGGGCGCGGACTTCGCCGGCGACCTGGATGGCGCCGCCGAACCACAGCAGTTTTTCGGTCAGCGTGGTTTTACCCGCGTCGGGGTGGGAAATGATCGCGAAGGTGCGACGGCGGGAAATTTCTTGTTCGAGCTGGCTCACGGCGTTTCGGAAAGGCGCAAAACGGCGGATTATACCCTTTGTCCCCGCCGCCACCCGGCCCGCAAAACGGCGATGACGCGCCACCAAGCCCGGTATAAGATGGCCCCGAGGAGGAGAACGGCCATGCCCCAACCCCAGCCTGCCACCTGCCGCATCCGTCTGCGCGCCGGGACGCCGCCGCAGTTGCTCGCCGCGGAAGACTGCACGGCGCTGCTCGGCATCAGCGAGGCAAGCCTGCTGGCCGACGCTTTCGTCGCCGGCGGCATCGTCCATTTCGACGACTGCGACATCGTCAGCCGCCTGTTCGCCGCCGACACGCCCCTCCCCTACCGCTTCAACATCCGCCTGCGCCACGCCGACGGCCGGATTCGCTGCTGCCACGGCGAATGCATCGGCATCGACGCGAACGATCCGGGCCTGCGCGAAATCCGTCTCGACGACGCCAAGGCGCTCGCCACGCCGATCGATGTCGGCAGCCTGATGGTGAACTTCCGGGCGATGATGGACAACACCGACGACTTCATCTATTTCAAGGATCGCCACCACGTCTTCACCGGCGCCAGCCAGACGCTGACCAAGATCACCGACCCCAGCCGGCACTGGACCGAGTTGCTCGGCCTCACCGACTACGACGTTTTTCCCGAAAGCTACGCCGACCACTACTACCGGCTGGAGAAACTGGTCTTCGCCGGCGAGGCGATCGCCAGCGAAATCCAGGAGTTTCGCCGTCCGGACGGCGGTACCGGCTGGGTGGACAACCGCAAGTATCCGATTCACGACGCGGCCGGCGAGATCATCGGCCTCTTCGGCATCGCCCGCGACATCAGCGACAAGATCGAAGCCGAGCGCAGTCTCAGGCTCGAGCGCGAAACCCTGCAGCTGATCCTCGACAACGCGCCGATCGGCATCTGGCTGCAGGACGAAAAGGGGCGCCTGGTCTTCGTCAACAAGTGTTTCTGCGACTCGACCGGGATCAGCGAGGAACGCTTCCTGGCCGCCGCGCATTACCGCGAACTGTTGCCGGCGCCCTACTGCCAGCAATGCCTCGATTCCGACGCCGCCGCGCTGCGCTGCGAGGGTGTCGTCGTTTCGCACGAGCAGCAGATGTTCGTCGACGGGCTGGTACACGAACTGCAGGTGATCAAGGCGGTCAAGCGCAATGGCCGGGGCGAGCCGATCGCCCTGGTCGGTCTCAGCCTCGACATCACCGAGGAGCTGAAGCAGGCGGAAGCATTGCAACGCTATTCCCAGGAACTCGAATCGCTGGTCGCCGCCCGGACCGCCGAGCTGACCCAGGCCAAGGAAGCGGCGGAGGCAGCCAGCATCGCCAAGAGCGCCTTCCTCGCCAACATGTCGCACGAGATCCGGACGCCGCTCAACGCCATCACCGGCCTCGCCCACCTGATCCGCCAGAATGGCCTCGAAGCGCGCCAGATGGACCGCCTCGGCAAGCTCGAAGCGGCCAGCCAGCACCTGCTGGAAATCCTCAACGCGGTGCTTGACCTGTCGAAGATCGAAGCCGGGCGCTTCGAACTCGAACGTCTGCCGGTGCAGCCGGAAAGCCTGCTCGGCAACGTCGCCTCGCTGCTGCACGAGCGGGCGCGCGGCAAGGGACTGGCCATCCAGTGCGACATCGGCCCGCTCTGCCGCCACCTGCTCGGCGACCCGACCCGGCTGCAGCAGGCGCTGCTCAACCTGGCGACCAACGCGATCAAGTTCACCGAACAGGGCGGCATCACGCTGCGCGTCAGCCAGGTTGAGGAAAATTCCGTCAGCGCGCTGCTGCGCTTCGCGGTCGAGGACAGCGGCATCGGCATCGACCAGGCCGTCCTCCCCCGCCTGTTCGCCCCCTTTGAACAGGCCGACAACTCGATGACCCGACGCTACGGCGGCACCGGACTGGGGCTCGCCATCACCCGCCGCATCGCCGAACTGATGGGCGGCGAAGCCGGCGCCAGCAGCACCCCGGACGTCGGCAGCACCTTCTGGTTTACCGCCCGCCTGAGCAAGGGCAACCCGAACCTGCAGCGCAACCTGCCGTCAGCCGACGCCACGGCCGAGGCCAAGCTGAGGAACGAGCACGCCGGAACGCCACTGCTGCTGGTCGAAGACGAACCGATCAACCAGGAAATCACCCTCGCCATGCTCGAAGACGTCGGCCTTTGCGTCGACCTCGCCAACGACGGTAAGGAGGCCCTCGAACTCGCAAGCAGCGGCAACTACCGGCTGATCCTGATGGACATGCAGATGCCGCGCATGGACGGCCTCGAAGCCACCCGCCGGATTCGCGGGCTGCCCGGGCAGGCGCGGACGCCAATCCTGGCGATGACCGCCAACGCCTTCGCCGAGGATCGTCAGCGCTGCGAGGCGGCGGGCATGAACGATTTCATCGCCAAGCCCTTCGTCCCCGAGCACCTGTTCGCCATGCTGCTGAAGTGGCTGAGCGCCGCTCAGCGGTAACTGGCGAACACGCTGGCCAGACCATCGCCCTGTACCAGCAGGACGTCGTAAGGATCGCGCCGGCCGTTGTAGACCGGCCCGTCCATCCCCGGCGAACCGACCGGCATGCCGGGCACGGCGAGACCGATGGCCTTCGGTTTGTCGGCCAGCAGGCGACGGATGTCGGCGGCCGGCACATGACCTTCGAGCAGGTAGCCGGCAACCTTCGCCGTATGGCAGGAAGCGTAGCGTTCCGGCATGCCGAGCTGGCGCCGGGCACCGTCGAGATCGCCGACCTCATGCACGCTGACGGCGAAACCCGAGCTTTCGAGGTGCGCCACCCAATCCTTGCAGCAACCGCAGTACGGGCTTTTCCAGACCTCGACCTTGACCTTGGCCGGGGCCGCCAGCGCCAGCCCGGGCAGGCCGAGGGCGAGCGAGGCGAGCAGCAGACGACGGCGTTCGATATTGATCATGATGTCCTCCTTACTTGACGACGGCACGCGCCGTCAGCGGATTCTGGCCCGGCCAGACGACGTTGAGCAGCAACTTGTCGCCGGCGGCGAGCGTGCCCTTCCCCTGCAGCAGATCGTTGCCCGCCGGCTTCAGTTCGATCTCGCGCTTGGCGCTACCGGAAAGCACGGTCAGCTTGCCGGTGGCGCCGGCCGTGGCCAGCGCTTCGCCGTGGATGCTGGCATACACGGTGAGCACGCCGTCGCGGGCAACGATTTCGAACTGGGCATGGCCAGCCTCGGCAAAAACGCCGCCGTGCATGGACTGGCCGTGCATTTCATGGGCAAGCGTCGGACCGGCGGCGAACAGGGCGGACAGGCAGAGAACGGATAACAGTCGATTCATGGTGATACTCCTTGCGATGAAAAATCAGAGGGCTTCGTTGAAATCCTCGCGTTGCAGACGCTCGGCCGCTTGACGACCGAACAGCCAGAACAGCGCGGGGGTGATGAAGGTGTCGAGCAGCGTCGCACCGACCAGGCCGGAAAAGATCACGACGGCGACCGGATGCAGGATCTCGGTGCCCGGCTGCTCGGCTTCGAAGAGCAGCGGCGCCAGCGCGAAGGCGGCGACCAGCGCGGTCATCAGCACTGGCGTCAGGCGTTCGAGCGAACCGCGGATGATCATCGCGGTATCGAACTTTTCGCCCTCGAAACGCATCAGGTTGAGCCAGTGGCTGACCTTGAGGATGCCGTTGCGGGTGGCGATGCCGGCCAGCGTGATGAAGCCGATCAGCGCCGCGATCGACAGCGGCTGCCCGGACAGCCACAGCCCGAAGACCGCGCCGACCAGTGCCAGCGGCACGTTGGCCATGATCAGCGCGGCGAGCAGCGCCGAACGGTAACGGCCGTAGAGGACCATGAAGATGAGGATCGCCGAGCCGATGGCGAGCACCGAAATCAGTCGCGCCGCTTCCTCCTGGGCCTGGAACTGGCCGCCGAGGGTGATGAAATAGCCTTCCGGCAGCGGCTGTTCGGCCACCGCCGCGCGCAGGTCGGCGACGACTTCCGAGAGCGCCCTGCCCTGCGCGTTGAGCGAGAGGACGATGCGCCGCCGGCCGTCGTCGCGGACGATCTGGTTCGGCCCGTCGCCGTCCTCGATGCGCGCCAGTTGCGCCAGCGCCACCGGCCCGGCCGGCGTCTCGATGAGCAGGCCGCGCAGACCGTCGATGCCGCGCGCGCCTTCCGGCAGCCGGACGAGCAGATCGAAGCGACGGTTGCCGTCGACGATCTGGGCGATCTTCTCGCCATCGACCAGCATCTGCAGGTTGCGCAGCAACTGGCCGGACGACAGCCCGTAACGCGCGGCGGCGGCGAAATCGACCTGCACCTTGATCTGCGGCGCCAGCACCTGCTTTTCGATCTCCAGATCGGCGACACCGGGAATCTGCTGCAGGCGCTGCTGTAGCGCCGCTGCCTGGGCGCGCAGGACGTCGAGATCGTCGCCGAAGACCTTGATCGCCACCTGGGCGCGCACGCCGGACAGCATGTGGTCGATGCGGTGCGAGATCGGCTGGCCGAGGTTGAGGCTGCCCGGCAGGTCCTTCAGGCGCTGCCGGATGTCGGCGTAGAGCGCTTCCTTGTTGCGCCCGCCGGGTTTGAGGCGGATTTCCAGTTCCGAGACGTGGACGCCCTCGGCATGCTCGTCGAGTTCGGCCCGCCCGGAGCGGCGGCCGATGTGCTCGACCTCCGGCACGCCGAGCAACAGGCGCTCGGCCTGGCTGGCGACGCGTACCGATTCGGCCAGCGTGATGCCCGGATTCAGGCGCAGCGTCACCGTCATCGACCCTTCGTTGAACGGCGGCAGGAAGGTGGTCGGAAAGAAGGGCACGGCGGCGGCGGCGAGCAGCACGGCAGCAGCGGCCAGGGCGACCGGCCGCTGCGGCGCCCGCAGGACGACTTCGAGCGCTCGCCGGTAATGCCGCTTGAGCCATTCGACCAGCCTCGTGTCGCCGTGCCGGGTGGCCGCCAGTTTCGGCAGCAGATACCACGAGAGCACCGGCGTCACCGTCACCGAGACCAGCAAGGAGGCCAGGATGGCGACGATGTAAGCGATGCCGAGCGGCACGAACAGCCGCCCCTCGATCCCCGGCAGCGCGAACAGCGGCACAAAGACCAGGGCGATGATCAGCGTCGCGTAAACGATCGCCGAGCGCACTTCGAGCGAGGCGGCGACGACCAGTTCGGTCAGCTTGAACGGCGTGCCGCGCGCCGCCGCACCGCGCAGGCGGCGCAGGATGTTCTCGACATCGACGACGGCGTCGTCCACCAGTTCGCCGATGGCGATCGCCAACCCGCCCAGCGTCATCGTGTTGATCGACAGGCCGAGCCACTTGAAGACCAGCACCGCGATCAGGATGGAAAGCGGGATCGCGGTCAAGGAGATCAGCATCGTGCGCAGGTTGCCGAGGAAGAAGAACAGCACCGCGGCAACCAGGCAGGCGGCGAGCAGCAGCTTGGCCTGCAGGTTGTCGATCGAGGCCTGGATGAAATCGGCCTGGCGGAAGATCACCTGCGGCGCCAGCACGCCGGCCGGCAGGCTTTTCTCCATGTCGGCCAGGGCGCTTTCCAGGCGCCGGGTGAGGTCGACCGTATCGGCCGTAGGCTGCTTCTGGATGCTCAGGATGACCGCTGCCTCGCCGTTGAAACCGGCGTCGCCGCGCTTGATGGCGGCGGCGAAATTGACCTCGGCGACCTGGCGTAGCAGTATCGCCTGCCCGTTGCGCGCGGTCAGGGCCAGGTTGCGCAAGTCTTCCAGGCTGGCACTGCGGCCGATGTGGCGGATCAGGTACTCGCGCCCGTTCACCTCAAGGAAACCACCCGAGGTATTGGCCGAATAGCCGGCCAGCGCACGTTCCAGCCCATCCAGCGAAATGCCCAGCGCGGCCATCCGCTGGGTGTCAGGCTGGACCTGGAACTGGCGCACCTCGCCGCCGATCGGGATGACCTGGGCAACGCCGGCGACCGCCATCAGGCGCGGCCGGAGCACCCAGTCGGCGTACTCGCGCGCCGCCATGGCATCGCCCCGCGACGCATCGAGCGGGATCGCCAGCATCATCACCTCGCCCATGATCGACGACACCGGCCCCATGTGCGGTACGACGCCAGGCGGCAGCGTGCCTTGCAGCGCGGTCAGCCGCTCGGCCACCATCTGACGGGCGCGATAGAGATCGACGCCCCAGTCGAACGAGAGATAGACGATGGACAGGCCCGGGCTCGATACCGAACGCACGCCGGCCACGCCGGGCAGGCCGTTGAGCGCTGTCTCGAGCGGGAAGCTGACCAGTTGTTCGACTTCCTCGGCGGCCATGCCGCCGGATTCGGTCATCAGCGTCACGGTCGGCTTGTTGAGGTCGGGAAAGACGTCGACTGGCAGGCGCTGCGCCTCGAAGGCGCCGTAGAGCATCAGCAGCACGGCGGTGACCAGCACCGGCAGGCGGCTGCCCAGACTTCGCTTCAATAACCACTGGAACATGGTGTGGCCTCGCTCAACGAATCTGGCTGATCAGGGTCGCGCCGTCGACGACGACGCGGTCGCCATCGGCCAGCCCGTCGACGATCAGCACGCGGCTGCCGTCGAGCGGCTGGCTGCGCACCGGTTTCGGCGTGAAGCGCTCAGGCGAGGTCTTGACCCAGACCATGGCGACGTTGGCCGGACTGCGCACCACGGCGCGCTGCGACACCGGCCAGCCCTGTGCGGTCGACTTCAGTTTGACCTGGATTTTCACCGGCTGGCCGAGCGGCAGCAGCAGGCCGAGACCGGCGCCGCGCTTGCCGAACTGCAACGGCAGCGCCTGCTCGCGCAAGCGGCGGGCCGCACCGAGGAAATCGAGTTCGACGCTACGCTCGCCGACGGCAAGCGTCGCCGCGACCACCTCGTCCGTCGCCAGCGCCTCGTAGGCCAATGCCTCGACCTGCAGACCGTCGGGATCGACGATCTCGAACACCACGTCGCGCGCATCGACGACCTGGCCGACCACCGCGTTGGCGGCAGCCACGACGCCGCCGACCGGCGCCACCAGCGCATCGCGCCCGCTGACCCCGTGACCGAGTGCAGCGACCCGCCCCTTGAGGCTGGCCAGCTCGCTTTCGGCCGCTTCAATCTCCTTGCCTGGTACGGTATCGGCCAATTCGCGCAAACGGGCCAGGCGTTTTTCCGCCAATTGGCGTGCTGCCTGCAATTCAGCCAGTTGCGCGGCGAGGTCGGCGCGTTCGAGCTGACCGGCGGCGGGCACCACCCAGGCCAGGACCTGGCCCTTGCGCACCTGGCTGCCGACCGCCGGCAGCCCCTGCGGGCCGGCTTCGATGCGACCGGCCAGCATCGCCTGGACGCGACCGCCGCGCTGCGGGTCGATGACAACCTGGCCGGACAATTCGACCGTCCGTGCCGCGTCGGCGGCAGCCACCGGTGCAGTGCGCACGGCGAGCTGGCGCTGCGCCGTCTTGGGCAGGAAAACGGTGCCATCGGCCAGCCGCTGCGGCGTGTTGCCGAGGTTGGGCAAGGCGGCCTTTTCATCGCCATGGTCATGCCCCTCGTGCGCCGTCAGCGGGAGGGAAAACGCGGCTGCCAGGCAGCCGATCAAAAGACTGCGTTTCATGCCACACCTCCCTGCCGTTGTTTGACCCGGCGCCACACCAAGGCGGCGCCGACCAGACCGATGCCGGCCAGCAGCAGACCGCCGCCCAGCGGCGACAGACGCCAGCCGGCCGCGACGGCCGGCGGCGCTTCAGCCGCAACGCTCAAGCTGGCGGCCAGCAGGTCGGCTTCGTCGCCGGCCAGCAAGGTAAAGGACAGCGCGTGTTCGCCCACTGCCCGCAGCGGCTGCAACCAGGCGGCATCGCTGATCCGGTAAGCGCCGCTGGCGGCGTCGAAGGGCGCGGCAACTTCCTTGCCGCCAGCCTCGACCGACAGCTTCGCACCGAGCACCGGCGCATTGGTCGGCGCCCGGTCGACATGGAAAAGCAGCGAATTTTCATCGAGCCGGCCGACGATTTCGAAGGCCTCGCTCTCGGCGACGACCACCGGCAGCGGCACGACGGGCGTGATGGGTTCAGCGGCCTGCGCCGGCAGCAGCACGGCCACGGTGGCGCCGGCAATCAACAGGTTTTTCAGTTTCATCGTGTTCATTCCGGTAACAGGCCGAGGGCCTGACGATAGGCGGACAGCGCAGCCGATTCCTGGATGCGCGCGCGGCTGGCGGCGCGTTCGGCGGCGAAAGTTTCCTGGGCAATGCGCAGACGCGTCGGCAGATCGCTTTCGCCGAGGCGGAAGGCCTTGTCGAAAAAGCGCTGCGTCTCACGCGCCAGTTGCGCCCGTTCTTCGCTCGCCTGACGGCGGCGTTCGGCCGCCAGCCACTGGCTGCGGGCAAGCTGCGCCGTCTGTTGCAGGCGCTCGCGCTGGCGTTCCACGTCGATTTCGGCCTCAACGCGCTCGGCGCCGGCTTCGGCAATCGCCGCGCCATGGCGGGCCGACGAGGAAAGCGGAATGCGCAGCCCGAGCGCCCAGCTGCGTTCGGCGGCCTCGCCGCTGGCCCCGCGCTCGCGCCGGGTGGACACGGTCAGTTCGGGATTCGCCCGAGTGCGCGATCGGGCCAGCGCCTGCGCCTGACGCGCCTGTTCGAAGCGGGCCTGGGCGGCCTGCAGTTCGGGATGGGCGCTCAGCCAGTCGGCCTCGGCCGCCTTGGCCGGGACCGCTTCGCCGTCGCCGTCGCCGTCCAGGGCCGCGGGCCGCTGGCCGGTCAGCCACTGCAGGCGGGCTGCTGCGGCTTCCAGGCGAACCGCGACATCGGCCTGCTCGGCTTGTGCCGAGGCCAGTGCAGCGGCGGCCTGGTGCAGGTCGGCGCGCGCCAGATCGCCGGCAGCGACCCGCCGCGCCACGTCGTCGCGCAGACGCCTGGCACCATCGAGCGCATTGTCGCTGAGCGCGACTTCGTCGCGGGCGAGCCGCCATTCCCACCAGGCCTTGCGCAGTTCGCCGGCCAGTTGCAGGCGTTGCGCCGCCGCCCGTCCTTCGAGGCGGGCACCTTCGGCCTCGGCCAGCGCCTGGCTGGCCTGACGCTCGCCGGGCAGCCACAGCGGCAAGGCCAGACCGAATTCGATCTCTTCGGCACCGCGATCGGCGTTGAAACGGTCGCTCCGTCCGCCAATTTCGATGGCGGCCGGCTCCGGGGTCCAGGCCGCAGCGGCGTCCCGCCGGGCGGCAACCGCCTCGCGCTGCAGCGGCAGGGTTTGCGCCAGGGAATGTCGCGTCCAGGCCGCGGCAAACGCCTGCGGCAAGGTGACGACGGTTTCGGCGCCGACCGGGGTGACCGGTAGCAGCGCCAGCAAGACAAGGATTCGCGCAACAGGGCGCATGGGAAATCTCCGGCTGGATGGAACAAGCCGGCGAGTTGCCGTTTTCGGCTCGCGGGGAACCTGGACTACAGGGAGTTAACGGTCAGCCGCCGACGCTCAGGCGGAGACGGCTCTGGGTGGTCGTTCGAGACCTTCGGGGACGCGCGACGGAAAACCGTCCGGTCGGCGGTCGACGACCGGCGTGGCGGCCAGTGCCGGAAGCAAAGCGATAACAGCGAGCGTTGCCGGGTAACCGGACAGATGTCCGGGACAGCATTGGTGCTGGACATCGTCGCAGGGCGCCGGTGCCTGATCGTGATCGGCGCAACCGTCGCAAGCCTCGTCCGTCGAGGCGTGCAGTTGCGCCATTGCACCGGCATGATGATCATGCCCGCTTTCCTGCATCGCCACCGCCTCGCCGACGCCTTGCGCCAGGGCGCGCGGCAAGGTCGCCGGGAACAGCACGGAGGCGACGACGATCAGCAGGAGGCAGCGCGCCAGCAGGCGGCGGATGGATTTCATGCGGCAACTATAAACGAGTCCTGGACGCTCTGAAACCACCCGCTGGAAAAAGTTCAACGCACGGCTGGCGCGTCAGCAGCACTCTTCCTCGACCTGGACCAGCAAGGCCATCGCTTCCTCGTCGCCGCAGGCTTCGAAGAAATCGCGGATCTGGTTGATGTGGGCATGGACCAGAAACAGGTCGTCCGGCGCCGGGCCGCTCTTCGGCGTGCGCTTGGCCAGGAAGTAGGTCCAGAAGGGGTTGTCGCCGCCTTGCGCCTCGACGTTGCGCAGGATGAATTCCATCAGCCGGCGGGCGTTGCCGTCGCAGTCGATCCCGTCAAAACTGACATAACGGTCGCTGCCCTTGCGGCACGGACAATCGGCGGCGACTTCCCGGTTCGGTTCCATGGTCTTGCTCCTCAAGCGATAACGCGACCATGGTAGCGGGCGTCTTTCGCGCTGTCCGTCGGCTGGCCGACAGTTCGCTCAGGCTTCGGCGCCAAGCCGGCGCAACGTGTCCAGCGCGTGGATGAAGAGGACGCGCCGCCCCTGGCGGCTCAGGATGCCGTCGCGCTCCCACTGGTTGAGCAGCGACGAGACCGTCTGCCGGGTCGTGCCGAGCAGGCTGGCGATGTCTTCCGTGCCCAGTTCGAGCGGCACCAGCCAGATGCCGCCGTCGAGCGGCCGACCACGCCGTTCGGTCAGGCCGGTGATGAAACGGGCCAGGCGCGCCGGCACGTCACGGAAGGCCAGATCCTCGATCAGCGTCACGGCATTGGCCAGCAGACGACCAAGCACGCGCATCATCGCCGGCGTCACCGAGGGATCGCTGGCCAGCTTGCGGGCGAAGGCGCGAGTGTCCATCAGCCACAACGTGCACGGCGTCACCGCCTCCAGATAGGTCGGTGTATGCGTCGTGTAGATGTCGCCGGCTTCGAGATAACTCAGGCTCAGCTCGCGGCTCTCGCCAGCCAGATAGACGCGCAACCGGCCTTGCCCGACGATCAGCACCTGGTCGCGCGCGTCGCCCGGCGTCGCAAACAGCGTACCGCGCGCCACTTCCTGCGCGACAAAACCGTCGAGCAGCCCCGGCGGAATATCCGAAACGGCGCCATGCAGAGATTGTGAAGGAGTGTCGACGGAATCCATTCCCAGCCCCAAGCAAGACGGGGACCAGGAAAAATCCCTTTGCGATCAATGCCGTGGCACCACCCCAAGCTGTCGCAAGCGCGACAATCCGCTACAAGGCGACCAGGGTCTGGCGGCCGTACCACTCGTCGCCGGCGCCGAGTTCCTGAACGACGTCGGCAGCGGCGGCTTCGATGCAGAGCATGTGGCGCCAGTCATCGTCCGGCATGTCGGCCAGTGCGGCGCACTTTTCCACCCAGGGGTTCCACACCACGGTGTCCGGAAAACCCTGCTGCTGGATGCCCAGGCTGAGGTTGCCGGCGCGCAGCATCTGCGGGCGGCGGACGTGGCGATAGACGCGGTCGGTCTCGCCTTCGATCAGCAATTCGGTACCGCTGTCGCGAACCACCTTGTTGCCGTCGGTGGCATCCCGGTAGTCGTGGCCGTACAGGCCTTCGACAGCGACATCCTCGACCTGGACGACGCGCAGGTAGGTATGCAGCGCGGCGGTGAATTCAAAGGGCAACTCACCGGTGTTGGCCACGCAGAGTTCGAGGTCGATGCGGTCGGCTTCGATCATCAGCGTCAGCTCGAGGCGAAAGCGATGCGGCCAGAGGGCGTGCGTTTCTGCGTCGTCACCGATCTCCAAGGTGACCAGTGCGTAATCGTCGCCGCTGCGCCGGGCGCTGACTTCCCATTCCCGGGTACGCACGAAGCCATGCTTGGGCAAGTCGCCGCGCTCGGCGAACTGCGGGAAGCAGACCGGGACGCCACCGCGGATCGCCACGCTGCCGTCGTACACCGCCCGCTCGGATAGATAAAGCCGTTCGCGCCCGTCGGGCGTGGTCCATGACAGGACCTGGCCGCCAAGACGGCTGACCACCGCGCTGCTGCCCTGCGGCCCGTGCACGCGCAGGGCCGGGATGCCGTGGAATTGGATGTCTTCAATGCAAGGTTTCATGCGTTTTCGGGATGACGTAGAGTTGGGGGCGGACATGCAGCAGGATGATCTCGTGACCGAGCAGGCTGACGCTGCCGCGCCGGCGGTTGTCGCCGGTATCGCTGTATTCGAAAAGGTAGGAACGGCGCAGGCGCAAGTGCCCGGCGTCGTCGCGGCCGAAGCCTTCGAGACGGCCGGCGACGCTTTCGTCGAGGAACTGCAGGCCTTCGTCGCGGCAGGCGGCCTGCGCCGCGCGCACGCCGATCTCGCGCGCCTTCAGCGAATCGAGCCAGAACCAGATGAGGGCGCCGACGGCAAGGATGAAAATGCTTTCGTAGATGGGCATGGGCACGAAGTATACTGCCTGCCATGCTCAGTTACCGCCACGCCTATCACGCCGGCAACCACGCCGACGTGCTCAAACACCTGATCCTGCTGCAGATCGCCCAGTACATGGGCGACAAGCCGGCCCCCTTCTGGATCATCGACACCCACGCCGGCGCCGGCCGCTACGCGCTCGAATCGGCCCATGCCAGCAAGCTCGGCGAATGGCGCGACGGCATCGGCCGCCTCTGGGATGCGCCGGGACTGCCACCGGCCGCCGCCGATTACCTCGATTTCGTCCGCATGCTCAACCCGGACGGCCAGTTGCGACACTATCCCGGCTCACCCTGGCTGGCCCGCCAGATGCTGCGCGAGGCCGACCGCCTGCGCCTGTACGAGATGCACAGCAGCGACGTGCCGCTGCTCGAGGCCTGTTTCAAAGGCGTCGGCCGCCAGGTCAACATCACCGCCGGCGACGGTTTCGCCGGCCTCAAGGCCCTGCTGCCGCCGCCGCCGCGCCGCGCCCTCGTCCTGATCGACCCCTCCTACGAGACCAAGGCCGATTACAGCAACGTGATCAAGGCGCTACAGGAGGCCATGAAACGTTTCCCGACCGGCACCTACGCGCTGTGGTATCCAATGCTGCTCAAGCCCGAATCGCGCCAGTTGCCGGACCGCCTGAAACGGCTCGGCGCCGCCAACTGGCTGAACGCGACGCTCGAAGTCAAGGCGCCGCCGCGCGACGGCTTCGGCATGTACGGCAGCGGCATGTTCATCATCAACCCGCCGTGGACGCTGGAAAAGACCCTGCACGAGACCCTGCCCACCCTGGCTTCGCTGCTTGCCCAGGGCGACGGCGCCCGGCACACACTGGAAAGCCAGTCGGTTTAGCGAACGACCGAAACAGCATAGATCGTTTGCTTGCACATCTATTACTTAAGTAATAAAGTCAGCCGCGTTTCTAATCAGCGCTCAGGGGTGAGGTCGTGGCGGGACGGATTGTGCGGATGGCAGCAACGCTGCTGGCGATGGCTGCCAGTGCCGGCGCCCCGGCCGAGGAAGTGCTGCAGGTGGCAATCACCGATACCGCGCCACCCTTCGCCTATCGTGACGACAAGGGTGCCCTGAAGGGGTTCAACGTCGATCTGGTGTACGCGCTGTGCCAGCGCCTGCAGCGTCAGTGCAAGATCGAGGTGCTGCGCTTCCCGGAAGTGATTCCCGCCGTCGGCGGCGGCCGCTACGACCTCGGCGTCGCCAACACCTTGCGCACGCCGGAACGCGAAAAACTGGTCCGTTTCAGCCGCGTCATCTGGCGCTCGACGTCGAGCCTGATCGGCCACCGCGAACTCGGCGGCTCGCCGCCGAGCGCGCTGCTGAAGCGGGAAACCACCTGCGCTATCGCCGGCACCCGCCAGTTCACCTGGCTCGGTGAGAATACCCAGACGCCGCCGCTGGCCGCCAGCGGCAACCAGGAACTGCTCAAGCTGCTCGGCCAGAACCAGTGCGCGCTCGCCCTGATGCCGACGCAGCAGGCACTGGTTTTCCTGCAGGGCAAGGAAGGCCAGGCCTTCGCCTACATCGGCGCCCCACTCGCCGAAAGCGGCCTCGGCGGCGATGTCCATATGGTCCTGCGCCCCGGCAACGACAGCCTCAAGGCCGAGGTCGACAACGCGCTCGACGCCCTGATCCGCGATGGCACCCACGATCGCCTGTCGCGGCGACATTTTCCCTACAGCATCCTGTAAGCGCCCATGCCCGAACGCCAGCCACCCAGCCTGCGCCGCATCTCGGCGCTCGTCCTGGGGCTGCTGATCCTGATCCTGTGCGCCGCCGGCATCCTGCTGGCGCGGCAAATGCTGGAATTGCAACGCCTGGCGGTGGAGCATCGTCGGCAAGCCGCCATCGGACTGAGCGAAAAGGTGCGCCTGGTCAGCAACATCGAGCGCCTGATCCTGCTCGGCGACCAGTTGAGCGGCAGCCCGGAGGCGGAAAGCTGGCAGGCCGCCGGCCGTGCCTTCCAGGCGCTCAGCCGGCATCCATCGCTGCAAGGCCTGGTCGCTGACGATCCGGCGGTCGCCGACAGTTTCCAGGTCGCCGAACGCCTGCTCGCCCTGCGCGAAAGCGGCGCCACGGCGACGGATGTCGAGGCCGCCTGGGAAAACCGCCGGGCAACGCTGACCCGCGCCGCCGAGGAAACCTCGGGCAGCATGATCGCCTACAGCAGCAGCCTCGCCGAGACCGCCGCCCAGTCGGCGCGGCAGATGCTGTGGCAGGCGCTGGCCTTCTGCGCGCTGCTCTCGTTTGCCCTGATCGCCCTGCTGCGTCTGCTCAAGCTGCAGTTGATCGACCCCTTGCTGGCAGTCTCCGGGCAGCTCGCGGCGATGCGCCCGAACGGCCAGCCGGCCGCTCCCTTGCCGGTGGCGCGCAACCTCGAGGTGGCCGAAGTCTTCGCCGCGCTGCGGGCGCTCCAGGATACCCAGCAGGCGCTCAGCGACAGCGAGGAGCGCCAGCGACTGGCGCTGGCCGGCGCCAACCAGGGCCTCTACGACCTTGACATGCGCAGCGGCCGAGTCCGGGTCAGCCCCGAATATGCGGAAATGCTCGGCTATCCGCCCAAGACCTTTGCCGACCTCGATTTCACCGGCTGGGCGGCGCTTCTCCATCCGGACGACCGGGAACCGACACTGCAGGCCTACCAGGATTACGTGGCTGGCCGGACTCCCCGGTACCGGGTCGAATTCCGCATGCGGACCAAGGACGGCCAGTGGAAATGGCTGCTCTCGCAAGCCAGCATCCAGTCGCGCCAGGCTGACGGCACGCCGCTGCGCATGCTCGGCACGCACACCGACATCTCCGCCCAGAAAGCCGCCGAAGCCCGCATCCGCGAACTGAACGCGGAGCTCGAGGCGCGCGTCAGCGAACGTACCGCCGAACTCGACCAGGCAAGGCGCGTCGCCGAGTGCGCGACGCTGGCCAAGAGCGCCTTCCTGGCCAACATGAGCCACGAAATCCGCACCCCGCTCAACGCCATCTCCGGGATGGCCCACCTGATCCGCCGCGCCGGACTACCCGATGAGCAACTGGCCCGTCTCGACAAGCTGGAAGCGGCCAGCCGTCACCTCCTGGAAATCATCAACGACGTGCTCGACCTGTCGAAGATCGAAGCCGGCAAGCTGCAACTGGAAAGCAGCGCATTCGCCCTGCCCGGCCTGTTCGAGAACATCTGCTCGATGCTGCAGGAACGCGCCGAAGCCAAGGGCATCGAACTGCGCCGCGAATACCCGGCCGACCTGCGCTGGCTGCGCGGCGACAGCACGCGTCTGCAACAGGCGCTGCTCAACTACGCAGGCAACGCGCTCAAATTCACCGAGCACGGCAGCGTCCTGCTGCGCGCCCGGGTCGTCGACGCCCAGGCGGCGACGGTGCTGGTCCGTTTCGAAGTCAGCGACACCGGCATCGGCATTGCGCCGGAAGCGATCGACCGCCTGTTCAATGCCTTCGAACAGGCCGACCATTCGACTTCGCGCAAGTACGGCGGTACCGGGCTGGGGCTGGCGATCACCCGCAAGATCGCCGAGGCGATGGGCGGCGAAGCCGGCGCCGACAGCCTGCCGGGCCAGGGCAGCAGCTTCTGGTTCACCGCCTGGCTGGAACGCGGCGAAGCGCTGTCCCCGACCACGAGCGACAGCATCGAGCAGAGCGAGGCCGGCCTCGCGGCACGGCACGGCAAGCGCCACCTGCTGCTGGTCGAGGACGAACCGGTCAACCGCGAGATCGCCCAGATGCTGCTGCTCGACGCCGGGCTCACCGCCGACCTCGCCGAGGATGGCCTGCAGGCGGTGGCGATGGCGAGCACCGGCCATTACGACCTGATCCTGATGGACCTGCAGATGCCGAATCTCGACGGCCTCGAAGCCACCCGGCGTATCCGCCGCCTGCCCGGCTACGCTGCCGTACCGATCGTCGCCATGACTGCCAACGCCTTCGTCGAGGACCGCGAGCGCTGCCGCGCCTGCGGCATGAACGCCTTCATCGCCAAGCCGATCGTCCCCGACAGCTTCTACGAACAGTTGCTGCAGAGCCTGGACGCCGCCTACCCCGGCGACTGAGCTTCAGGCGCGGCGCTCGCCGAGTTGCGCCTTGAGCTGGCGCGCCGCCAGCGCGTAACCGCCGTCGCTGCCGTCGACGAAATGCAGGTGCTTGCCGGCGTGCGACTCGACCAGGCAGGTGATCAGCGCCTCACGCGAGCGGTGCATGCCCCAGGCCAGGTTTCCAACCGCCCGCTCGGCGTCGAGCCAGGCGGCGAGTTCGGCGATCTGCGCCTCGCCGGCGTCGAGCAGCATGCGCAGGGCGCCGTCGAACTTGCGGAAATCGCTGTGCCGGACGAGATCGTCGCGGTAGCGGCTCCAGGCGACCGACGCCGTGTCGAGGTCGTGGCGGAACAGCCACCAGCCCGCCACATTCTGCAGCAGCAGGCGGCAGGCATAGGCGAGACTGGCAAGAAAACCGCGCCCGGCGCTGCGCACCCTGGTCTCGCCGGCGAGATGTAGCGGCGAGAAGGACAACTGCAGCGCCCCGGCATGCAGCGGATGATGACTGCCAGGATCGCCGAAAATCTCGCCGATCCGCGCCAGCACCCGGGCGTAGGTCGCCTGGTTGAGCGCCGGATCGAGCGCCGTGGCGACGACGATCAGCGCCAGCTTGACGTCGCGGAAGCTCGGCACGTTCTGCCAGCGGCACTCGAAACCCTCGAAGCTGGCGCTGGCCGGCCCCTCGCCCAGGCGGACGTGCTGCACGCCGGGATCGCCGCGCTTGATCCGGCGCTCGGCCTCCTCCCAGCCACGCCCGGAAAAGAAGGGCTGGTTGATCTGTTCCGACAACGCCAGCTTGCCCACCCGCACCCAGTGCCCGGCTGCGCGCAGTTCGCCGACGCGGATCAGGCCGGCGCGCAAGTGCAGGCCGAAACTGTCGGCCGCCAGTTGCTGTGCACCGCGCAAGGCGATCACAGCCGGCGCGCAGAGACGTTCGGGAATGGCGAAGGTGGCGCCATCGCCACCGAACAGGAAAGGCAGTTCGATGCTGCGGTCGAGGTTGGCGATCGCCGCGATGCAGGCGACGCCGACGGTATTGACCTTCTTGTAGGCGCCGTCGGCGATCGCCCGGGTCGAATCGACGATGTCGGCGATCACCACCCACCAGTCGTCGGGCAGATCGACGTGATGGCGCGTATCGATCGCCGCCGCGAACGACGGCAGGGTCGGCAGGTCGCGGTAGAAGCCGGAATCGGCCATCGCCTCAGCCGAGTTCGGTGTATTTGGCGCGCGAGCCGCGCGCCTTGTCGACCGGGTACTTGGCGGCGTTCTTCTGCAGCTTGGCGCGAGTCGCCGCCGCCAGGTCGATGCCGCTGCGCTCGGCGATCAGCAGCAGGTAGAGCAGCACGTCGGCGCATTCGTCGGCCAGCGCCTCGCGCGTCGTCGCCTCGCCCGGCAGCGCCTCGACCTCGGCGTCGCTCTTCCACTGCATCAGTTCGAGCAGTTCGCCGGCTTCCAGGTTGAGCGAGACGATCAGGTTGCGCAGGGTATGAAACTGCCGCCAGTCGCGCGCATCACGAAATTCGCACACGGCGGCGGTCAAACTGGAAAAGTCGTCCATTCGGCGTCCCGTTTAAGCCTGCCAAGCGCGGCATCATGCCACAGCCCAGCCCTTCAGCGCTCCATCAGCTCGATACCCTGGCGGCGCAACCACTGACGGTCGAGTTCCCAGCGCACCCCCTTGATCCCGGGCTGTGCCCGGACCAGCTCGGCGGCTTCGGACTGCACCCGGGCCAGTTCCTTCTCGATGGCGATGAAGGCCGGATTGTTCGGATCCTTGACATTGATTTCCGGGTGCAGCACGCCGAGTACCCGGAACGCCGGCACCTCGACATTGCGCGGAGTGCTCAGCACCGCCATCCCCTGCTCGACGCGCAACACCTGGAAACGGTAGGGATAGTTCTGCAGTTCCGGGCTGCCCTGCGTGGACAGGACGTCGTTGAGCTGGCGGGTCTGGCCGTCTGGCCGGCGGATCGCCCAGTCGAGGGCGACCAGCAGGGCGATGACGATGAGGACCCAGTGTCCGGATTTGAGCTTCGGAAATGGCATGCTGTCTCTTTGCTTGGCCGGCCCCGCAGCCCGCTCGGTGGCGAAGCGTAACATGAGAAGATCACTCGGCACACCTGCCCTACACGGAGAAAACCCATGCCCATCTATCAACTCGGTACAAAAACCCCGCAACTCGGCGAGCAGAGCTGGATCGCCCCCAACGCCACGGTCATCGGCGACGTCCGCCTCGGCGCCCAGGCCTCGATCTGGTGGAACGCCACCTTGCGCGGCGACAACGACCCGATCCAGATCGGCGAGCGCAGCAACATCCAGGACGGCTCGGTGCTGCACACCGACGAGGGGGTGCCGATGCATATCGGCAACGACGTCACCGTCGGTCACCTGGTCATGCTGCACGGTTGCACGGTCGGCGACGGCAGCCTGATCGGCATCGGTTCGATCATCCTCAACCGGGCGGTGATCGGCAGCTCAAGCATCGTCGGCGCCAATACGCTGATCCCGGAAGGCAAGATTTTCCCGGATGGCGTGCTGATCGTCGGCTCACCGGGAAAAGTGGTGCGTGAACTGTCCGACGAGGAAATTTCCCGTTTAAAACATTCAGCTAGCCATTATGTCGAGAATGCCAAACGATATTCCCAGATGCTGCAAGCGTTTCCGGCAACAATTATACAAAAGTAATACACCTTTCTTTACAAATCTTCTTATTTATCATGAAAGAATCGTTTCTCGCAGGTCGATCAGAATAATGTTGCGATTCATGAACATAAATAGGGAGCCAGCATGGACAAGGGGAACACGGGATTTAGCACTTACCTGATTGCAGCAGTCTCGATCGGGGCTCTGTGTGCAGTTGCATTGATGAGCCTATACGGTGACCTCAGCGCACCGACGCCGCCTTCGCCGGAACAATTCGTGGAAAGTCAGCCGACGGCCGCCTTGCCGGTGCCCGGCGCGGCCGAAGTGGCGCCGCCAGCGGTAACTGCACCGACGGAAGCAACTGCGCCACTGCCGACGGAAACGCTCAGCGCCGCTCCGGTCGTCGCCGTCGTCACCCCGGCCGGCGAAACTGCCGTTGCCGCAGCGCCGCCGGTGGTCGCCGACAATTCAGCGCAAAGCCGCGACGAACTGTTACGCACGCTGGAAGCCTGGCGCAAGGCTTGGGCCAACCGCGACGTCGAAGCCTATTTCTCGTTCTACGCCGCCGACTACGCTGGTAACGCCGACAGCCCGGCGGCCTGGCAGGCCAGCCGGCGCCGCATCATCGAGCAGGCCGGCCTGATCGACATCAGCTTCGGCGAAGCGACGATTGCGATGGACGGCAAGGACCGCGCCACCCTGACCTTCCCGATGAATTACCGGTCGAAGCGCTTCGAGGACGAAGGCGTCAAGCAGCTGCAACTGGTCCGCGACCAGGGGCAATGGCGGATCGCCCGCGAGCAGTTCACCGCCGACTGACGAATTCGGCGATCGCCGCCAGCACGGCGGCCGGCTGGTCCCGCTGCGGCGTGTGTCCGCAGCGCGCCAGCTTGAGCAGGCGTGTTTCCGGCACCTGCTCGGCAATCACCTCGATCTGGCGCAGCGTCGCGTATTCGTCGTCCTCGCCCTGAATCGCCAGCACCGGGCAACGGATCGCCGGCAGGTAATCTTCGATGTTCCAGTCGCGAAAGGCCGGCGCCAGCCAGCAATCGTTCCAGTCTGCAAAGACCCGCGGCGCATCGCGGTGGTAACGCGCCAGCTTCTGCGGCCAGTCGCTGTCGCGCCAGAGCTCACGCGCGGCACGGATGCCGGCCAGGGTTTCCGCCTCGACGAACTCGTGCGGCGCCATAACCACCACGCCGACCGGCCGTTCGGGAAAACTACCGGCAAAGATCAGCGCAATGCTGCCGCCGTCGCTATGGCCGACCAGCAACGGCCGCTCGACCGCCATGGCCGCCAGCAAAGCCGGCAGGATGCGTTGCGCCTCGCGGTGCATGTAGTCCGGCTGGCGCGCCTCCGGATGCGGATCGGAAGCGCCATACCCGGGACGTGAATAGACGATGGTCCGGCAACCGGTCGCCGCCGCCAGCTGCTGCGGGAAATCGCGCCACATGGCGACGCAGCCCAGCCCTTCGTGCAGCAGGACCAGGGTCGGCAGGCCGGGATGGGTGGCAGCAAGATCAAGGGTTTCGATGCGATAACCGGGGATTTCGACAGTCTTCATGCATGCAGGAGAAAGTTGCGGACGACGTCGATCTGGTCGTCGGAAAGGAACATCGGGGCGTGTCCGACCCCGGGAATCTCGGCCAGTTCCGCGCGCGGCCCGGATTCACCCATGCGCAGCCAGGTGTCGCGCGCCAGCAGGTCGGAATCGGCGCCGCGGATGGCCAGCGTCGGGCAGCGGATCGCTTCGTAGAGCGGCCACAGCGCGATGTCGCCATCGCCGAAGGCGGCCCGGAACGGCTCGGCGATGCGCGGATCGTAACGAAAGCCCCAACGACCGTCGGCACGCTGGCGGATGCTGCTTTCGGTCAGCTCAAGCCATTGCGCCTCGCTCAGCGCGCCGAACGGCGCACTGATCTGGCGCAGATAGGTAACCGCCTCGGCCGGGGTGGCCCAGTCCGGATCGGCGCCGACATAGGCGGCGATGCGCTGCAGCGAAGCACGGGTGATCGACGGCCCGACATCGTTGAGGACCAGGCGCATCACCGGCGAATTTTCCTGCGCCGCCAGCGCCATGCCGATCAGGCCGCCCATCGAAGTGCCCAGCCAATGCACCGTCTCGACATCGAGGCGGGCGAGCAGCGTGACCATGTCGGCGACGTACTGGGGAATCGCATAGGCGGCGGGATCGCGCAGCCAGCCGCTGAGGCCGCGCCCGACGACATCCGGACAGACGACCCGGTAGTGGCCGGACAGGGCCTGTGCCAGGCGATCGAAATCGCGCGCGTTGCGGGTCAGCCCATGGACACAGACCAGCACCCGCGGATTGTCGCGCTCGCCCCATTCGTAATAACTCATCCGGTGCAGCCCCGAAGGACTGAGACAGCGGACGCTACGTTGTTTTATCGTCATTGCGCCTTCCTCCTCGGCAGGAATGTATCACCGTCCCTGCCAGTAACGTTGGCGCAACTGTCGCCAAGCGGCAATTTCCCGCCCTGTCGGACGCAGCGTCAGCAGCAAGGCGCCGTCCCGATCGGTGCGCCACAGACGGGCACCGATCGCCGCGTGGCGTTCCAGCACCTCCGGACGCGGATGGCCGAAACGGTTGCGATGACCGACCGAAAACAGCACCTCCTGCGCTGCAACCGCAGCGAGAAATTCCGCCGTCGACGAGCCCTTGGCGCCGTGGTGCGGCGCCAGCAGAACCGTGCTGCGCTGCGCCGCAGCATCGCGTGCCAGCATCGCCGCCTCCTCGCGGGCGCCGATGTCTCCGGTGAGCAGCAGTCGTTCGCCGCCGACCGTCACCGCCAGCACGCAGGACAGCGCATTGCGCCGGCCGTTGTCGGCATAGGCCTCGTCCGCCGGATGCTGGATCGCGAAATCGACGCCTTCCCAGCGCCAGCTCTCGCCAGCGGCGCAGCGCCGCCCCAGCGCCGCGTCCGACGAAATACTCTCATCGACCGGCAGCGCCGCGCGCAGCGAATCTGCACCGCCAGCATGGTCGGCATCGGCGTGGGTGAGCAGCAGGCGGTCGATGCGCGTCGCCCCCAGCCAGCGCAGATAGGGCACGACCACCCGTTGCCCGGCATCGGCGTCGCTGCCGTAGCGCGGGCCGGTGTCGTAGACCAGCAGGTGCTGGCGGGTTCGTACCGTCACCGCCAAGCCCTGGCCAACGTCGAGCACGGTGATGCGCGCCTCGCCATCGGGAATTTCCGGGGCTGGCCAGAACAGCAGCGGCAAGAGCAAGGTCAGCCCCAGCCAGCGCCCAGGCACGCCACGCGGCAACAGGCAGACGACGACACCGATGGCGGCCAGCAGCACCGCCGCCGGATGCGGCGCCGGCACCTGCCACAAGGGCCAGGCCGCGCACCAAATGAGGAACTGCATCAACGGCTCGAGCACGGCGTGCGCCGCCTGCAGCAGGAAGGTCCACGGCAGGACGGCGGCGAGCAGCGCCAGCGGCGTCACCAGCAGGCTGATCACCGGGATCGCGAGCAGGTTGGCAAGCGGCGAAACCAGCGGAAACTGGCCGAACACCAGCAGCAGGATCGGCAACGAGGCGAGCGTCGCCGCCAATTGCACCGTTCCCCAGCCGCGCAGGCGCTCGCGCCAGCCGCGCCCGGCGCCGACCAGCGCCGCGCCGACGTGGAGCAAGGCGGCGACAACGCCGAAGGACAACCAGAAACCCGGCGCCAGCACCGCCCAGGGATCGACGACGAGAACGACAAGCAGCGCCAGCGCCAGCACCCGGCCGGGCGCGACGATGCGGCTGGAAAGCATGGCCAGGACGGCGACCAGCAGCATGTACAGGGTGCGTTGCGCCGGCACCCCGAAACCGGCCAGCGCGGTGTACCCGAACGCCGCCAGCGCCGCCGTCAGCACGCCGACCTTCTGCGCCGGCCAGCGCAGCGCCAGACCGGGTAAACGGTGCCACAGCCCGGCCAGCAGTGCACCACAGAGACCGGCGACGAGGGTGATGTGCATGCCGCTGATCGCCATCGCGTGCGTCACGCCGCTGCGGTTGAAGACCGTCCATAGCTCGCCGTCGACCGCCTTCTGGTCGCCCACCGCGAGCGCCGTCAGAATGCCGCGCCAGGGATGGCTGGCCGCCGGCAGGGCGCTTTCGAAACGCTGGCGGACCGCCGCCCGCAGCCGCTCGACGACATAGGCCGGACGCGCGACGAAAGCGTCGAGACGCTGCGCCGGCGCCGGCCGCACGTAGCCTGTGGCGCGGATGCCGCGTTCGAGCAGCCACAGTTCGTAATCGAAACCACCGGGATTGGCGGCGCCGTGCGGTCGCTTGAGGCGGACGGCGAATTGCCAGCGCTCACCGGGATTGACCGGGTGGCGCGTCGCGCCGTCGTCGTACCAGGCCAGTTGCACGCGGTCAGGGACGATGGCGCCGGCATCGAGGCAGCGCTCGATGGCGAATTCGAAACGCACACCGCGCTCGAAATCCTGCGGCAGACTGGCGACCACGCCGATCACCGCGACATCCCTGCCCTCCCATGCCGCGTCCAGTTGATCGGCCAGGCGCAGTTCGGCACGCCATGCCGCCCAGCCGAAACCGAGGCCGCAGGCGCCGATCAGCAGCAACAGTTGCGCCGGCCAGCGACGCCAGCGCCAGGCCGGCAGGCACAGGACAAGCGCCGGCAGCGACCACAGCAAGGGATCGGGCAGCAGCGCCTGGGTCTGCAGCAGGAACACACCCAGCGCGAAGGCAAGCGCGGCGGATTTCATGCCAATATCATGGCACGAAGCGTTACCGACGGCGAGCCCGCCGTTTGCGATAATCCGGCGATGCGCCGTCTGCTCAAACGTTACCTGCCGGACCACGAAACGATACGCCGCAACCCCTGGTTGCGGCCGTTCGAGAATTCACTGCTGCATCCGCGGCTGTGGCACCTGAACCGCCGCTCGGCGGCCGGCGCCGTTGCCGCCGGGCTGTTCTGCGGGCTGATTCCCGGGCCATTCCAGATGCCCGGCGCCGCGTTGTGCGCCATCCTGTTCCGCGCCAACCTGCCGCTGGCGCTCGTCGTGACGCTCTACAGCAACCCGTTCACCATCGTCCCGCTCTACCTGCTGGCCTACCAGACCGGCCGCCTGCTGATCGGCGATACGGCCGGCTTCCTGTTGCCGCCGACGTTCAGCTTTGCCGAGTTCGGCGCCTGGACGGAAGCCATGCATGCCTGGATGCTGGCCGTCGCCCGGCCACTCGCCGTCGGCCTGATCGTCCTTGCCGATGCGCTGGCGCTGGCCGGTTACCTGCTGACGCGCGGCGCCTGGCGGCTCTATCTCGTCCGCCACTGGCACCGGCGCCGCCGGCGGACTGCCTCAGCCTGACTTCTTGCGGTGGTCGATGACGCGCACCGCCTTGCCCATCGAACGCTCGATGGCGCCGGTCGGTTTGACGATGACCTGGCAGGAAACGCCGATGAAGTCCTTGATGTCCTTCTGCACCTTGGCGGCAATGCGGTCCATCGCCTCCTGGCCCTTGGCGAACAGCGGCGGGCTGGCTTCGACATTGACCACCATCGAATCCATGAAGCCTTCGCGGAACACTTCGATCTGGTAGAAGGGTGACAAGGTTTCGGTACGCATCAGCACCGCCTCGACCTGAGTCGGGAAGACGTTGACCCCGCGGATGATCAGCATGTCGTCGGAACGTCCGGAGATGCGCCGGATTCGCGCATGGGTGCGGCCGCACTTGCACGGCGTGCGGTCGATCACCGAAATGTCGCGGGTGCGGTAACGCAGGATCGGGAAGGCTTCCTTGGTCAGCGAGGTGAACACGATCTCGCCCTCCTCACCGTCCGGCACCGGCTGACCGGTCGTCACGTCCACACACTCGACGAGGAAGTGGTCTTCCCAGATGTGCAGGCCCTTCTTCGCCTCGATGCACTCGACACCGACGCCCGGCCCCATGACTTCGGACAGCCCGTAGATGTCGATCGCTTCCAGCCCGAGGCGGGCCTCGATCTCGTAGCGCATTTCCTCGGTCCACGGCTCGGCGCCGAAAATGCCGACGCGCAGCGGCAGCTTGCGCAGGTCGATGCCGATGCTCTCGGCTTCCTCGGCGATGTTCAGCGAGTAGGACGGCGTGCAGCACAGCGCGGTCGCTTCGAAGTCGGAGAGCAGCATGACCTGTTTCTGCGTCTGGCCACCGGACATCGGCACGGTCAGCACGCCCAGTTCCTCGGCGCCGTAATGCAGGCCGAGGCCACCGGTGAACAGACCGTAACCGTAGGCATTGTGCAGGCGGTCGCCGGGATGGAGGCCGGCGGAAGCCAGGCTGCGCGCAACCAGTTGCGCCCAGTTGGCGATGTCGCGGCGGGTGTAGCCGACGACGGTCGGCTTGCCGGTGGTGCCGGACGAGGCATGGACGCGGACGACCTGCTCGGTGGGCACGGCGAACATGCCGAAGGGATAGTTGTCGCGCAGTTGTTCCTTCTTGGTGAAGGGCAGCAGACGGGCATCGGCCAGCGACTGGATGTGGTGCGGCTTGACCTCCAGTTCATCCATCGCCTCGCGGTAGAACTTGACCGTCGCGTAGCAGCGCTCGACCGTGTTGCGCAGCCGGCGCAACTGCAAGGCCTCGAGCTCTTCCCGTGGCAAGGTCTCGTTCTCGATGTCGAAAATCATGAAGCTTCCTCCCTGGTTGCTTTCTGTTGTTGTCAAAGGGAGAAATGATACGCCGGCCGGCGCCGGCGCGCGCGTCGGCGGTTTCAGGTATGGAAGCGGCCGACCTCGCCGTTGAGCGTTTCGGCTAGCTGACGCAAACCGTCTGCAGTATGCGCATTGCTGCCGGCGGCGGCATTGTTCTGTTCGGCCATCTGGGCGATGCGCTCGATATTCCGGGCAATCTCGGTGCTCGCCGCCGCCTGCTCGCGCAGGGCGACGGTGATCTCGGACACCGCCTCGACCACCCGCCGCGCATGCTCCTGGACCAGGCCGATCGATTCGCCAGCCCGCTGCGCCTCGACGACACCGAGCCCGACGCGCGCCACGCCGCGCTTCATGCTATCGACCGCGGTCGTCGTCCCGGACTGGATGGCAGCGATCATGCCGGCGATTTCCTGGGTCGATTTCGCCGTCCGCTCGGCCAGCTTGCGCACCTCGTCGGCGACCACGGCAAAGCCGCGTCCCGATTCGCCGGCCCGCGCCGCCTCGATGGCGGCGTTGAGCGCCAGCAGGTTGGTCTGGTCGGCGATGTCCTTGATCGTGCCGACGATGGTCGAAATCTGGTCGGACTGCTGGCCGAGCGCCTCGACACTGGCCGCCGAATGATTGACCGACTCGGCGATGCCCTGGATTTCGGCGACCACCCGGCGCACGGTGTCGCCGCCCTCGCCGGCGACGCGGTCAGACTCCCGGGAATAGGACTCGGCATCCTGGGCGTTCCTGGCGATGTGATCGACGCCCACGGTCATTTCCTCGACCGAGGCCGCCATGCTCGACGCCGAATCGCTCTGCGTGCCGGCGCTGCGCGAGATCTGGTGGCTCGACGTGGCCAATTCGCCGGCGGCATTGCGCAATTCGCCGACGTCGTCCTGAATGCGCGCCAGCAAGGCGCGGATCGACGCCGCCATGTCGTTGAGGTCGCGCCCGGCGGCGTGCAGTTCGTCGCTGCCGGCGGTCGCGAAATGCACCGTCATGTCGCCGTCGGCCATGCGCCGGGCGCCGGCCGAAAACACTTCGACCGTGCCGATCACCGAGTAATAGGTGCCAATCCCGAAATAGGCGACGAGCAGCGTCACCAGGGTCGCCAGCACGCCCTGCAGCAGCAGGACGCGCTCGGCATCCGCCTTGCGTTTCTCCAGTTGCTTCTCGAACTGCGGAATCAGCGTGTCGTACATGATCCGGTAACCGAGATCGATGACCTGCGTCGTCAGCGCGAAATAGTCGGCGGCCGAGATCTGGAAGCGCTCCTCGAGTATCTCTTCCCGCACCAGCTTGAACAGCTTCTCGCTGGCGGCGTTGAACTCGCCGCCCGGCCCGCTCAGCACGGCGCGCAGTTCCGGCGCGTACTTCATCGTCTTTTCGAGGTTGGCGTTCTGCTCCCGCAAGGTTCCGCTCAGGCGCTCCAGCAGGGCGACGATCTCGCGCCGCGTATCGAGCGTCAGCTCCTGCGAACTGAGCGCTCCCGTCCCTCGGGCGCGCATGATGCCGAGCGGTTCGAGCATGGCCGGCATCTTGTCGACGACGGTATCCATGAAATAGTAGGTGTCGATCGCCGGGTCCAGCGTCAGTTCGGTTTCGTCGGCCAGGTCGACCATGAAGCCGAGGATGCTGGCGATCGTCCGGCTGTGCCTTGCGAGATTTTCCGGGGCCGACCAGTTCAGACCCTGGCGGCCGATTGCCGTCCATTCGCCGCGGATCGCCTGCCACGCCGGGCTGTCGCGCAAGCCGGGGCTGAGGATTGCGTCGGTTTCCTGCAGCGCTTGCTCAACTTCCTTCGCCACCGCCGCCCGCCGCTCCTGCATCGCCGCGTTACCGTTGAGCACGCCCGACGACAGCCCGCGATGTTGCTGCATGAACTGCACCGCGCGATTCATCGGCTTGAGCATCTGCAAGCCGGCCAGTTCGTGCTCGGCGCTCCGGATATCGCGGCTGAGGTTGTCGTAGAGCGTCGCCAGCAGCACCAGCAACACGACCACCAGCGCGCTGCCAAGAAAAACGAACTTGGCGCGGAAACGCAGGCGATTCATCAAAGCCACTGCCGGCAGGAACAAGGCACGCATTTTTCAACCCCCAGGCTACGGACGCGACCAGAATAGCCAGAGACCGAAAAATGTCAAACGAATATCAAGAGGAGAGCAGTTTCCCGTCGTTCAGTTCGATCATCGCATCGGCCCTGGCGGCCAGCCCGCGGTCATGGGTGACCATGACCAGGCTGGCGCCCTGACGCCGCACGTGCTCGAGCAGCAGTTCGAAGACGCCGGCAGCGGTATGACTGTCCAGATTGCCGGTCGGTTCATCGGCAAGGATGCATGACGGCCGACTGACCAGCGCGCGGGCGATTGCCGCGCGCTGTCGTTCGCCGCCGGAAAGCTCGCCCGGCCGGTGTTCCAGGCGGTGGCCGAGGCCGACCGCAGCGAGCATCGCCGCCGCCTGTTCGAGCGCCGCACCGCGTTCGCTGCGGCGGATCAGCAGCGGCATGGCGACGTTCTCCAGCGACGAGAACTCGGGCAGCAGGTGATGGAACTGGTAAACGAAGCCGAGGTGGCGGTTGCGCCAGTCGCCGCGGTCGACCTCGTTCAGGGCCGAGAAATCGCGCCCCATCAGCGACACCGCGCCGGCGCTCGGCGCGTCGAGCCCGCCCAGCAGATGCAGCAAGGTGCTCTTGCCGGAACCGGAAGCGCCGACCACCGCCAGCGTGGTGCCGGCGGCAACGCTGAGGTCGATGCCGGCCAGCACCGCCACCTCAAGCCCGCCGCCACGGAAGGTCTTGGCCAGGCCCTGGGCCTGCAGGATGATTTCACTCATAGCGCAGCGCCTCCGCCGGATTGACCCGCGCCGCCCGCCAGCTCGGGTAGAGCGTCGCCAGCAGCGAGAGCACGAAGGCGATCAGGGTGACGCCCCAGACGTCGCTCCACAGCAGTTCGGACGGCAGGTCGGAAATGTAATAAACGTCCTTGGCCAGGAACTGGATGCCGAGCAGGCGCTCTAGCGCCGGCACCACGACGTCGACGTTGAGCGCCAGCGCGACGCCGCCGGCGACGCCGAGCGCCAGGCCGATGCAGCCGACCAGCGCGCCCTGGATCATGAACACCGCCATGATCGAGCGCGGCCGGGCGCCGAGCGTGCGCAGGATGGCGATGTCGGCCTGCTTGTCGGTGACCGCCATGACCAGCGTGGACACCAGATTGAAGGCGGCAACGGCGACGATCAGCGAGAGGATGATGAACATCATCGTCTTCTCGATCTGCACGGCGCGGAAGAAGTTGGCGTGGCTCTTGGTCCAGTCGTGGATGTAGGCGTCGGCGTTGATGTAGGCGACCAGTTCGCGGGCAATGCGCGGTGCCTTGAACAGGTCATCGACCTTCAAGCGCACGCCGCTCACCTGCTCACCCATCTGGTACAGGCGCTGCGCATCCTGCAGGTGAATCAGCGCCAGACCCGAGTCGTATTCGTACATGCCGACCTCGAAGATGCCGACCACCTTGAACGAGCGCACGCGCGGCACCACGCCGGCCGGCGTCACCGTGCCCTGCGGCGCGATCAGCGTCAGCTTGTCGCCGGTGAACACGTGCAGCGAGCGCGCCAGATCGGCGCCGAGGACGACGCCGAACTCGCCCGGCTTGAGGTCGTCGAGGCTGCCGCTCTTGATCGTCTTGCGGAAATCGGCGACGCGGTCTTCCAGTTCGGGAACGATGCCGCGGATCAGCGCACCCTTGACCTCGCCGTCGACCGAGAACATCCCCTGCGACTGGACGAAGGGCGCCGTCGCCCGCACTTCCGGGTGTTTTTCGACACCGGCGGCGATCGCCTGCCAGTGGTCGAGCCCGCCGTCGATGCCGGTCACCTGGATGTGCGAGGCGACGCCGAGGATGCGCGTACGCAGTTCCTTCTGGAAGCCGTTCATCACCGAAAGGACGACGATCAGCGCGGCGACGCCGAGACCGATGCCGGCCATCGAAATCAGCGAAATGAAGGAAATGAAGTGGTTGCGACGCTTGGCGCGCGTGTAGCGCAGGCCGATCAGCAACTCGTAGGGCAATGACATGCGTATTCCTGCAACGCAACAAAACCGCTATGGTACACGCACCCGGAAAGCCCGGCCCAGCAACCTGTTGAGGAATTTTGCAATGATCGTCACCAATATCGAAACCGTCCCCGGCAAAACCATCGTCAAGCATCTTGGCCTGGTCAATGGCAGCACGGTGCGCTCCAAACACGTCGGCCGCGACCTGATGGCCGGCCTGAAGAACATCTTCGGCGGCGAACTGAAGGGCTACACCGAACTGCTCACCGAATCGCGCGAGGAGGCCATGCAACGCATGATCGACCAGGCCAAGGCGATCGGCGCCAACGCCGTGGTCAACGTGCGCTTCTCGACCTCGTCGGTCGCCGCCGGCGCCGCCGAACTGTTCGCCTACGGCACCGCCGTCGTCGTGGAATGACGCGATGTTCGACCTGATCCTATTCCTGGTCCTGCTGCTGCTCGGCTTCGTCTTCGGACAGATCGCCGAAAAGCGGCATTTCAAGTCGATCATCGAGCGCGAGAAGACGCTGCGCGACATCCTCGTCTTCTCCGAACGGCGCATCCCGGACGAAGAACGCCTGGAAGGCATCCTGGTCTGCGGCAGCGTCGTCGTCTCGGTCGATTTCTTCAAGCGCTTCGTCGCCAACCTGCGCAACCTGGTCGGCGGCCGCGTCAGTTCCTACGAATCGCTGCTCGAACGCGCCCGCCGCGAAGCCGTCCTGCGCATGAAGGAAGAAGCGCGACGCAAGGGGGCAAGCGGCATCTGGAACCTGCGCCTGGAAACCGCGTCGATCTACAAGGGAGCGGCGCAAAGCGTCGGCGCCGTCGAAGTCGTCGCCTACGGCACCGCCGTCCGGGAGCGCCGCTGAAGCATGGCCGACTATGAGAACCGCGAGGTACCGGAAGGCATCAACGTCAGCCCGATCCACCCGCTGAAGGACTTCGCGCTGCTCGTCGGCGGCATCAGCGCCGTCATCCTGATCGCCGTCGTCGCGCTGTCGCTGCTCGCCGGCCAGTTTGCCCGGCACATTCCGTTCGCCCAGGAACGGACGCTCGCCGCCAGCCTCGGCCGCTGGCTGCCGGCGGCGCCGGAAAAACCGGGCGAGCGCCAGCGCCGCGACTATCTGCAGGCGCTCGCCGACGGGCTGGCGGTGAACATGCAGTTGCCGCCGGAAATGACGCTGACCGTGCATTACGCCGACACCGACACGGTCAACGCGATGGCGACGCTGGGCGGCCACATCGTCGTCTTCCAGGGGCTGATCGACACCCTGCCCAGCGAGAACGCGCTGGCCATGGTGCTGGCCCATGAAATCGCCCACGTCCGGCACCGCGACCCGGTCGTCGCCATCGGTCGCGGCTTCGCCGTCGCGCTGGCGCTGGCCAGCTTCTCCGGCGTCGGCGACGGCGTCCTGCAGCAATGGCTGGGCGGCGTCGGCATGCTGCCCATCCTGTCGTTCAGCCGCGCCCAGGAAGAAGCCGCCGATGCCGCCGCGCTGCAGGCGGTACTGCAGCGTTACGGGCATGTCGGCGACGCCGCCGCCTTCTTCGAGCAAGTCGCCCGCCGGCAGTCGATGCCGTCCGGGCCGACGCTGCTGCAGACGCATCCGGACACCGAAAAACGCATCGCGGCAATCCGCGCCTTCGCCGCAGCACACGCCGCTCAGACGCCATCGGCAGCACGCCCCCTGCCCGCCTTCATGCGTGCGGAGTGAAGGAAGCCGGAAAACAAGCGCCGCCGCATACGCCCCGGACTGGCCAGCAGCCAGTCGAGCGCCGCATCGATCGCGGCGCGACGCAGCGCCGCAGCCTCGATCAGCGCCGCCGCGTAGATGCGGTCAAGCTGTTCGGGTGACGGCCGTGAGATTGGGGAATCGGACATGATTGACTCCAGGCGTGATGACGGTTCGAACTCTATTGTGCAAACCGACACCCGGAAACCGATGAAATCGCAGATTGCTTTTGCATTATTTGCAAAAGCAGTTCATGCCGACCATACTTGTCGGCATGCAGCTCAATCTTGACGATGCCGACCTGTTCATCCGCGTTGCCGAACTCGGCACGCTGTCAGCCGCGGCGCGCGAACGCAACGAGCCGGTCAGCCAGGTATCGCGGGCGATTGCCCGCATCGAATCGGCACTTGGCGTGCGCCTGCTGCACCGGACGACGCACGGCCTCTCGCTGACTGACGAGGGCGACAGTTTCCTCGAACACGCGCGCCGCATGCTCGACATCGCAGCCGAGATGGAAGGCCAGTTCACCGGTCGCCTGGCCGGACCGAGCGGCCTGGTACGCATCAGCGTCAGCCCGATTCTCGCCCAGCTGGTCATCGTCCCCGCGCTGCCCGGGCTTTACCGGCGCCACCCCGGCCTGCAGGTCGACATCCTGGCCGACGACCGTGTCACCGACCTCGCCCGCGACGGCATTGACCTCGCCATCCGCGCCGGCGTCGACAACGCGGAAAGCCTGGTCGTCCGCCAGCTCGGCGAACACGGACGCAGCCTCTACGCGGCCCCGGCCTATCTGGCAGCTTTCGGCACACCGGCAACACCCGCCGATCTCGCCGGACATCGCCTGATCGCCAACAGCGCCAGCCAGTCACTCAACCGCTGGCCCTTCCGTGCCTTTGCGCCGAGCCCGACGCCCTGGGACAGCAAGGCCGGCCACTGGCTCAAGCCGAGCCGCGAGCGAACGCCCGGCGCCGCTGGCGGAATCCTGCAGGTCAAGGGACACACCCGGGCCGACAGCACCGCGATCGTCCTCGAACTGGCCCTGGCCGGCATCGGCATCGCCCGCCTCAACGAGCTGCTGGTCTCGCCACTGGTACGCGCTGACCGCCTCCGTCCAGTTCTGGAGGAATACACGGAACGCGAACGCCTCCCCGTCTACGCGGTGATGCTGCAGGAACGCCACCGCCTGCCCAAGGTCCGCGCCTGCGTCGATTTCTGGCTGGAGTACTTTGCCGCGCTGCGCTCGCACCGCGACCACGAGACAAACGCCGTCCCGCTGCTTACTGTGAACACGCCCTAGGCAGCCAGCGCCGCGTCGATCAACCGGCGGGCGATGCTCACCGGGTCCGGCAAGGCCGGCAGCGCGTCCGGCGCGAACCAGGCGGCGTCCTCGATCTCGTCCGGCTGGGGAACGATGTCGCCGCCTGCGTAATCGGCGAAGAAGGCGATCATCAGCGAGTTCGGGAAAGGCCACGGCTGGCTGGCGAAGTAGCGCAGGCTGGCGATCTCGACGCCGACCTCCTCGCGCACCTCACGCGCCGCGCATTGCTCAAGGGTTTCGCCCGGTTCGACGAAGCCGGCCAGCGCGCTGTAGACGCCATCCTTGAAGTGCGGGCTGCGCGCCAGCAGCAGGCGCTCGCCGTCGCGCACCAGGACCATCACCGCCGGCGACAGCCGGGGATAGACGACCAGCCCACAAGCCGGGCAACGCATCGCGAACTCCCCGCCGAGGCGCGCGGTCGGCGTGCCGCAACTGCCGCAATGACGGTGGTTGGCCTGCCAGTCGAGGAGTTGCGTCGCCCGCCCGGCGAAGGCGAACACCTCCATCCCGGCCAGGCCGTGCAGCGCCCGCAGGGAAACCGGTTCGCCGCCGGCGAGCGCCGGCCAGTCGGCGACATCGAGCGCCCGACAGGGCCGGCCGGCGATTTCGCCGACCGCCAGCCCGCTGGCCGGCAGACCGAAATCCGCCGCCGTACCGAAAGGAAAAGGCCAGTCGCCGGGCACGGTGAACAAACGGTGCTGGCAACGCAGTATCCAGTAAACGGCCTCGTTCATCGCTCGACTCCGGGGAAAAAGGGCTGGCAGTTTAACGCGCCGGCGCTCAAGCCGCCGCTTTCGGCGCCGGCTTGCGGAAACGCCGCCAGAGCAGGCGGGCCAGCCCGCCGACCAGCAAGAAGGCGATGCTCCACGGAATGAGGTAGGCAATCGCCGTGATCGCGCCCGACATGCCGCGCGCCAGGTTATCGACAAACTCGTCCAGCGCGTCGCGCACCGGCCGCCAAGACGACCTTGCACCAGTCGCCGTAATCGACAGGCGCAGCACCTCGGTATTCACGCGTTGCAGGTCGTGGGCGCGGGCGCCGCTGATTTCCTCGATTTGTGCCTGCGTCTGGGCCAGTTCCCGGTTCACCGTGATCATCGCGTCGATATCGCCGCTCGCCTTGTTGCGCAGGGCTTCGAGCTTGCCGCGATAGTCGTTCAACATGGCCAGCTTCTTGGCCGAATCTTCAAGCGGACCGGCCAGGTCCTCCGCCGTCGTCGACTGGCTGGCGACCCTGCCCTGGGCGCTCAGGGCGCTCATCAGTTGCCGGATGCCGGCCGGCTTGGCGCGCAGGGTGATCTGCGCATAACTGCCCCGCCCCTTGCCGATGCGCGATTCGAGGATGACGCATTGCTCGGCCGCCGCGGCCAGGCAGGCGGCTTCGGCCTGCTGGTGCACTGCGGCGACGCGTTCCTCAGCCACCTCAAGTTTGATGGTGTGCTCGTAGGCCATGTAGCGACGCGGACTGTCGGCGGCTGCCGCTACGCTTTGCTCAGCAGGGGCGCGCTCGACTGACGCCTGGCTATCGGCTTCGTGCTTGCTGCCGCAGCCGGCGAGGATGAAGAAAGCGAAAACGATCGGCAGCGAACGCAGCGCGTGCTCCCGGAAAAACACGGTCAATGCGGTAGGGGATGTCATGGGATTCCAGCAAATGTTTGCGGCAACGCGACTGCGCCACCCGGCACTCTGCGATGCGGATTATGCCGTTTGAAAACCCCGAAAGGAAACGACAGCGGCTGCCATGCCGCACTCCCCGGAGCGAGGCGCAGCGCCTAGTCGAGGACGAAGACCATGCCGAGCACGCCGAACGACAAGGTCTGGTCGCCCGCCGTGGTGTAGGAAGCAACGCCCAGGCTATGGTAATTGGAAGCGAAGGCCACCAGCGTACCGACGCCGAGTACGGCGTTGAGTTGGCTGCGCTCGGCGAGCGCCGCCTTGATCTTTTCGCGATGCCGATCGGCCGACGGGTTGAGCAACAGGGCGGCGCCCAGCAGTGCGGCACCGAAGACGGCACCGGTCAGGAAAGGACGGCTCATGGAGAACTCCGCAGGAGGGTGAAACGTGGTCGAGGAAAGGACGCAGTCCGGCGTCCCCTGCTTCAGCTCGCGGCCCGCGTATGCATGGCGATGCGGGCAACCCAGGCGACCGCCAGCAGGTTGGCCGCCATCGCAATGTAGCCCACCAGCCGGTAGCCGCTCAAGTGGCCCGCCGCGTCGACCTCGATCAGAGCGCCGCCGAGGGTCGTCGCCAAGCCCATCGCCAATGCCTGCACGGTGCCGTTGAGCGACATGAAGGTACCGCGCAGGCGCGGCTGGGCAGCCGAGGTGACGATCGCCATGGCGGGAATCATGCGCCCCGAGATCAGCACGAAGAAGCAGGTCGAACAGAGCAGCCAGCCCCACAGCGGCAGGTGCCCGGCGTGGGTGACGAGCAGCAGCGGCAACAGCGCTGCCAGCGCCAGCCAGCGATAGACCGTCACCTTGCCGCGGCGGTCGGCCCAGCGGCCGATGGCGCGGGCGCTGAAGAAAGTGGCGGCGCCACCGACCAGGTAAACGAGGGGAATCTCGGACTGGGCGATGCCGACGTTGCCGACCGCCTGGATCGTGATGTAGGGAATCACCATGAACCCGGAAAAGATGACCAGCGCCGAAAACAGCAGGGCGCGTCTATGGTTGCCTTCCTTCATCACCTCGCCGGCCGCCGCCAGCGGATGCGCCGGCGCGCCGAGATGGCCATGCAGTTCCGGCAGGCAGCGTCGGCCGACGGCGATGCAGACGGCGGCGATCGCCGCCACTAGCACGAAGGGCGCGTGCCAGCCGAGGTGGTTGGCCAGCCACAGCGACAGCGGCACGCCGGCGATGGTCGAGATCGAGAAGGCGCTGGCGACGACGCCGGTCGCCTGGGCCCGGCGGGAAAAGGGAACGGCGTCGCCGATCATCGTCTGCACCAGCGCCCCGAGCAGGCCGCCGAAGGTCCCGGCCAACCCGCGCGCCACGAGCAGCGTGGCGTAGCCCGGCGCCAGCGCGCAGGCCAGTGTCGCCAGCCCGAACAGGGCGACGACGACGAGCAGCAGGCGTTTGCGTTCGAAACGGTCGACGAAGGTGGCGCCGAGCAGGCCGGCGGCCGCCGCGCTGAAACTGTAGGATGCGACCAGGAAACCGAATTCGCCCGCGTTGATGGCGAAAGCCCGCATCAGGATCGGCCCGAGCGGCATCATGATCATGAAATCGAGGATATGGCCGAACTGGATGGCGGCCAGGACCAGCAGGAGCAGGCGTTCGTTGCGCGGAGTCAGTTCAGTCGTCATCGGCGGGCAGGATTGCGGGGGACGCCAAGGATACGCGGCGCGGCGGCGGACCGGTAGTGCGGGATTGTCACCGGAAGCGAGGGGCGATTACCATGCGGCCATGCATTTCGCCCTCCTCTTCCTGATCCTGGCGGCACTCGCCGCTACCCTGTTCCCTGACTGGGGCTGGCCGGCGGTGCTCGGCAGCGCCTTCGCCGTCGTCGTCGCCCTGCGCCTCCTGCTGATGCTCGTCGGCCGCCGCAGCAAATCGGCCGACGACGCCGCGAACTGAGCCGGCCGGCCGCCGCGCGGTGGTAAACTCGCGGCTTCCCCTGCCCCGAGTTTCGCCGTGCGCCTCACCCTGCTCGTCCCCGAACTGATCTGGCCCGAACCGGGCGACACGCAAACCCTCGCCGACCTCAGCACCCCGGCCTTCGCCTGGCTCGACGGGCACGCCGCCTTCCGCCGCGGCGAGCCGCTGGCCGTTGAATCCGCCCTGCTCGAACAGTTCGGCATCGCCAACGCCGGCAGCGCCGCCTTCCGCCGCCTCGGCGAAACCGACGCCAACCTGGAAGACGGCCACTGGCTGTGCGCCGACCCGGTGCACCTGCGTTTTCACCACGAACGCATCGTCCTCGCCGACGCCGGCGCTTTCGACATCGACGCCGCCGAAGCACTGGCGCTGGTCGGCGCGCTCAACGCCGAGTTCGCCGAGATCGGCGTCTTCCACGCGGCGACGCCGCGGCGCTGGTACCTGCGCCTGCATGCCGCAGTCGATCACGTTGCCGCGCCGCTCTCCGCCGTCGCCGGCCGGCGCATGGACAGCGACCTGAGCGACAAGACCTCGCCGCTGCACCGCTGGCTGAACGAGGTGCAGATGTTCCTCCACCTGCACCCGGTCAACGCCGCGCGCGCCGCCGCCGGCAAGCCGGCGATCAACAGCCTCTGGCTGTGGGGCAACGGCCCGGCGGTGACGCCGACCGGCAGCCCGGACGCGCTCTTCGCCGACGACCCGCTGGCGCGCGGCCTCGCCCGCGCCGCCAACGTTGCCGTGCAGGCGCTGCCGGCCAACGCCGACGCCGTCCTCGACAGCGGCGCGCAACGGCCGCTGGTCGTCGTCGACACGCTGCTGCCGACCGTCCTCTACGAAGACCCGGACGGCTGGCGACGCGCCTGCGAACGCTTCGACGCCGACTGGCTGGCGCCGATCCAGAAGCGTCTCGGCAAGACCGTCAGGGAGCTCGTCGTCGTCGCGCCGACCATCTACGGCCGCCTGCAATGGACGCTCGCCGCTGGCGAGCGCTGGAAGTTCTGGAAATCCGGCCGCAGCCCGCAACAAGTCGCCCTGGCGCTGGCCGGGCCGCAAGGAAAAGCATCTTGACCCGTATCGTCACCCGCAGCGCGCCGCCGCGCACCGTCTGGCAACTTGAACAGCAAGGCCTGCATCCCCTGCTCGCCCGGCTCTACGCCGCGCGCGGCGTCACCGACAAGGCCGAACTCGATTACGAACTCAAATCGCTGCTGCCGCCGGCCGCGCTGACCCACGCGACCGACGCCGCCAGCCTGCTCGCCGACGCCATCGAGGCCGAGGCAAAGCTGCTGATCATCGGCGACTACGACTGCGACGGCGCCACCGCCACCGCGGTCGGCATGCGCGCGCTGAAGGCGCTCGGCGCCGACGTCGATTTCCTGCTGCCCGACCGCTTCAAGCTCGGCTACGGACTGTCGCCGGAGATTGTCGACGTCGCCGCCCAGCAATCGCCCGACCTGATCATCACCGTCGACAACGGCATCGCCAGCCTCGAAGGCGTCGCCCGCGCCCAGCAGCACGGCATCGCCACGCTGATCACCGACCATCACCTGCCGGCGGAAACCCTTCCCGCCGCCGACTGCATCGTCAATCCCAACCAGCCCGGCTGCGACTTCCCGTCGAAGTGCATCGCCGGCGTCGGCGTGATGTTCTACGTGATGCTGGCGTTGCGCGCCGAACTGCGCCAGCGCGCTTACTTCACCGAGCGCCCCGAGCCCAACTTTGCCGACCTGCTCGATCTGGTCGCGCTGGGGACCGTCGCCGACGTCGTCAAGCTCGACCGCAACAACCGCATCCTGGTCAGCCAGGGTTTGAAGCGCATGCGCGCCGGCCGCCTGCAACCGGGCATCGCGGCGCTGTTCAAGGCCGCCGGGCGCGATCCGCGCAAGGCCACCGCCTTCGACCTCGGCTTCCTGATCGGGCCGCGCCTGAACGCCGCCGGCCGGCTCGCCGACATGCGCCTGGGCGTCGAATGCCTGCTCACCGACGACCCGGCGCGGGCGCTCAACATCGCCCAGGAACTCGACAACCTGAACCGCGAACGCCGCGAAATCGAGTCCGGCATGCAGGAACAGGCGCTGGCGCTGCTGGAAACGATGGATATTGAAGCCGCCGCCCCCGGCGTCGCCCTCTTCGATCCGGACTGGCACGAAGGCGTCGTCGGCATCCTCGCCTCGCGCATCAAGGACAAGCTGCACCGGCCGGTGTTCGCCTTCGCGCAAAGCGAGGGCGGCATCGTCAAGGGCTCCGGCCGCTCGATCCCCGGCCTGCACCTGCGCGACGCCCTCGACCTCGTCGCCAAGCGCGCCCCCGGCCTGCTCGTCCGCTTCGGCGGCCACGCGATGGCGGCCGGCGCCACCATCAAAGCCGGCGATTTCGAGCGCTTCCAGGCGCTCTTCGCCGAAGTCGCCGGCGAACTCCTCACCCCGTCCGACCTCACCCGCACGCTAGAAACCGACGGCCCGCTCGAAGGCGGCTACATCAGCCTGGAAACCGCCAAGCTGCTGGAAAACGAAATCTGGGGCCAGGGCTTCCCGGCGCCGCTGTTCGTCGATGAGTTCGAAGTCGAGCAACAGCGCGTGCTCAAGGAAAAGCACCTGAAACTGCGCCTGCGCAAGGGCAACAGCCGGATCGAGGCAATCCAGTTCAACTTCGCCAGCCAGCCCGGCCACAGCACCCGCGCCGCCTACCGGCTGTCGGTCAACGAATACATGGGCGTCGAGAATCCGCAGTTGATGATTGAGTATCTGGAGTAGGACCGCCCCTACCCCGCCTCGCCGGCCAGCAGCACGCTTTCCGCCACGCGCAGCGCTTCGGCGGCGAGCGGGACGCCACAGTAGACGGCGGCCTGCAGCAGGACTTCGCGGATTTCCTCGATGCTGGCGCCGTTGTTGCGGGCGCCGCGCAGGTGGCCGGCCAGTTCGTGGCTGCGGCCTTGCGCGGTGAGGAAAGCCAGGGTGACCAGGCTACGGCTTTTCAGGTCCAGCCCCGGCCGGCTCCAGATACTGCCCCAGGCGCTGCGGGTGATGAACTCCTGCAGCGGGGCGGCGAAGTCGCTGACTTCGCCAAGCGCCCGATCGACATGGGCGGCGCCCATCACCTGGCGGCGAATGGCGAGACCGCGCCGATAGTCCGGATCGATCATGCCGCAGCCTCCTCCGGCGCCAGTTCGGACACTCCCGGTGCGACGGCGAACGGACAGGCCGTTTTGTCGCGCACCTCGGCCAGCGTCGCGCCAGGCTGCAGTTCGAGCAGGGTCAAACCGGCGTCGCCGACGGCGAACACGGCGAGGTCGGTGATGATCATGCTGACGACACCGCGCCCGGTCAGCGGCAGCGTGCATTCCGGCAGGATCTTCGGCGAACCGTCCTTGGCGCAGTGCTCCATCAGCACGATCACGCGGCCGACGCCGGACACCAGGTCCATGGCGCCGCCCGGTCCCTTGACCATCTTGCCCGGCACCATCCAGTTGGCGAGGTCGCCGTACTGCGAAACTTCGAGCGCGCCGAGGATCGAGAGGTCGATATGGCCGCCGCGGATCATCGCGAAGGAGTCGGCGCTGGAAAAGAAGCTGCTGCCCGGCAGGCTGCTGATGGTCTGCTTGCCGGCGTTGATCAGGTCGGCATCGATGGCGTCGGGCGGCGGAAAGGGGCCGATGCCGAGCAGGCCGTTCTCCGATTGCAGGGTGACGCGCATGCCGGCCGGGATGTGGTTGGCAACCAGGGTCGGAATGCCGATGCCGAGATTGACGTAGTAGCCGTCGCGCAGTTCGCGCGCCGCCCGCCGTGCCATCGCGTCGCGTACCGGGTCGGCGCGTACCGGCGAGGCAGCACCGGCGACGGTGCGGAACTCGATGCGCTTCTCGTAGCGCTCGCCCTGGACGATGCGGTCGACGTAGATGCCGGGCGTGTGGATGTGGTCGGGATCGAGTTCGCCGGGTTCAACCAGTTCCTCGACCTCGGCGACGGTCAGGCGGCCGCAGGTGGCGATCATCGGGTTGAAGTTGCGCGCCGTCTTGCGAAAGACCAGGTTGCCGTCGCGGTCGCCCTTCCATGCCTTGACGATGGCGACATCGGCGCGGATCGCCGGTTCCAGTACGTATTCGCGGCCGTCGAAGCGGCGCGTCTCCTTGCCTTCGGCGAGCAGCGTGCCGGCCGCCGTCCGGGTGTAGAAGCCGGGGATGCCGGCGCCACCGGCGCGCAGGCGCTCGGCCAGCGTGCCTTGCGGCACCAGTTCGAGGTCCAGCTCGCCGGCCAGCACCTGGCGTTCGAATTCCTTGTTCTCGCCGACATACGAGGCGATCACCTTCTTCACCTGCCGCGTCTTCAACAGCGGCCCCATGCCGAAGTCGTCGACGCCGGCGTTGTTGCCGACGATGGTCAGGTTGCGGGTCCCCGATTCGCGCAGCGCGCCGATCAGGTTCTCCGGGATGCCGCACAGGCCGAAACCGCCGGCGGCCAGGGTCATGCCGTCGAACAGCAGCCCGTCGAGGGCGGCGGCGGCATTTTCATAGACTTTGCTCATTGCGTTGCTGCTCCGAAATCGTCGAAAAAGCCCCGGGGGCGGCCATCACCCGCCCCCGGGGCAGCGCCGCTTAGTCGGCGCGTTCCGGCACCGGCAGGTGCATCCATTCCTTGTAGAAGGCTTCGATATCCGGCTCGAAGTCATGGATCACCGGGTACCACGGGGTCGGGGCCTCGACGTCGTGCATGGCGCCGCATTGCGGGCAGTAGTACTCGCGGTACACCTGCCACTCGGTGTCCGGGGCCATCAGCTTGGGATAGACCTCGGTCATCGCCTCTTCGGTGCGGCGCACGTAGACCAGGGCGTTGAGCTTCCAGTTTTCGCGGTAGTCGCCGAAGACGTGGCCGCAGTCGCACTGGGTCACCCACTTCTTGGTCTGGACCTGCTGCACGATGTAGAGATGCGGGCCGAGCGGCAGGATGATGCGGTCCGGGAAATCGACCTTGGCCTGCAGCGCCGCCAGGTATTGCTCGAAGCGACCGTGGTCCTTGGGCATCGACAGCATGCGGAAGGTGGTTTCCCAGTCCAGCGTGCCCTCGACGAGGTGGGCGACCTGTTCGTTGGTGTATGTAGACATTTCTGACTCCTTGATACGGTGATTACTCTTCGACCTGGACGACGGTAGTGACGTCCGGCAGCAGCGACAGGTCCATGCGGTGCTTGGAACCGTAGGTAGGCACGTCCAGCTCGTCCTCGAGCAGTTGCCAGTCGGCCGGCAGATGCCAGAAGTCCTTGAACTGCTTGGTGAACTTCTCGGACAGCGCGAAGCTGGTGGCGAACATGTGCTTGACCTGGGTCGAGGCGTGCTTGTTGAGGATGCGCTCGCGTTCCGCCTTCATCCATTCGCGGGTCGGCAGCGCGCGGGCCAGGCGTTCCTTGCGGATCTGGGTACGGCGTTCGGCGGTCTTGGCGACATCGACGGTGAACACGCCGTTGTCTTCGCTGAACACCGCGCCATAGACCTTCTGGGCGTATTCCGGGAGCAGGAACTTCTGGTTGAGATCGGCCTCGATCGCCTTCGGCTCGCGGTCGATCGGATCGCCGAAGCCGGGGCCGCCGCGCAGGTAGTTGAGGTAGAGGTCGTGGTTGGCGTAGCAGTCCTCGGTGGTGATGCACTGCTTGTCGCGCTTGACCGTGGCGGTGGCGTCGAGGTGGCGCTCGTAGTCCGGGTTGGACGGGTCGAGGTCGGCGCCCAGCGGCAGCGAATCGCCGATGGCGATGCGGTTTTCCAGCCCGGTCTTGTGCGCTTCGAAACGGTAGCCGGTGGCCGACGGGTAACCGCCCATCATGCCCCAGCCGCTGTTCATGAAGCCGTTGCCCATGAAGAACATCGTCCAGTCCTGGGCGTTCCACACCATGCGCAGCGTCTCGAAGCCGCAGCCGCCGCGATACTTGCCGTAGCCGCCGGAGTTGGCCTTGACGTTGCGGCCGAGGTAGAGAAGCGGCTCGGCCATTTCCCAGATCTCGATGTCGCCCATGTCGCCTTCCGGGTTCCAGATGGCGGCGGCGTGGTTCAGGCCGTCCTTGACGGCGCAGGCGCCGGTCCCGCAGCTCGAAGCCTCGAAGCTGTTCACCGCGTGGATTTCGCCGTCCTGGTTGATGCCGCCGCCCTGCAGCCAGTTCGAGGTGTTGGCGTTGCCGGCATTGACCTCTTCCAGGTAACCCCGGCTGAAGTAGGACTGGCTCAAACCGCGCCACAGCGCCGCCCAGCCGGAGACCAGGAAGTGCCAGGCATAGGCGTGGCCGGTGCGGCGGTCGTCCGGGTTGCACCAGGTGCCCTTGGGCAGGCGGAACTCGGTGGCGTAGTAGGCGCCGTCGTTGATGCGCTGGGTCGGGACCAGGGTCTGGCACATCATCACCCAGATGCCGGAGGTGAAGGCGACCTGGTGGGCGTTGAAGGTATGCCAGCCCCAGCGGCTGGCGCCCTCGAAGTCGAGGCGCCACTTGCCGTCTGGCTTGATCGTCATCTCGCACGGCGAGTGCATGATCGAGTCGAGCTTGGCGAAGGCGTTGGAGACCTGTACGTCGTCGTGCTTGTACGGCACATCGACGAACGAGACCTTGCGGTACTTGCCGGGCAGGGTCATCGCCTTGATCCGGCTCATCAGGCCGCGGCGGCCTTCCTCGATGACTTCGAAGGCGAACTTCTCGTAGGCCTCGATGCCGTCGGCGCGGATCACTTCCTCGACCAGTTCGCGGATCATGTGGCAGCCGGCGATGCGGGTCTTCTCGTCGAGAATCCAGTACTTCGGCGTGCGTACCGAGCGTTGCGATTCGTGCAGCCAGTCGCGCAGCGGCTCGTCGTTGATGCCGGTCTTGCGGCAGGTGATCATGTAGCCGTCGCCGAAGCGCTGGGTCTGGCCGGTGGACATCGAACCCGGCGTCACCGAGCCGGTGTCGATGACGTGGGTGACGCCGCCGACCCAGCCGATCAGCTTGCCGTCCCAGAAGATCGGCACGATGGTGGCGATGTCGCAGGGGTGAACGTTGCCGATGGCGCAGTCGTTGGTCGTGAACATGTCGCCCGGGTTGATGCCGGGGTTGGCTTCCCAGTTGTTCTCGATCATGTACTTGATCGCTGCGCCCATGGTGCCGACGTGGATGATGATCCCGGTCGAGGTCAGCACGCAGTCGCCGGCCGCGTTGTAGAGCGTGAAGCAGAGTTCGCCTTCCTGCTCGACGATGGGGCTGGCAGCGATCTTCTTGGCGGTTTCGCGGGCATGCACCAGCCCGCCGCGCAGCTTGGAGAACAGCTTTTCATAGCCGATCGGGTCGCTGTCGCGGAATTCCAGCTTTTCCAGGCCGTTGTAGCAGCCACTGGCCTTGGTCCGCGCGATGATGCCGTCGCGGTACTGCTTGAGGGTCTGGCCGTTCTGCAGCAGGTCGGCGAAACCGATTTCCTTTTTGCTCATCATGTTCATGGTGGGTCTCCTTATTTCACTTCCTTGAGGTGGAACAGCCGATGCTTGTCCACCGTGGTCTCGAAACCGTCCGGCACGACGAAGGTGGTGGCGTCGGATTCGATGATCGCGGGGCCGACGATGTGGTTGCCGGCCTTCAGGCTTTCCATCTTCCACAGCGCGGCGTCGACCCAGCGCTTGTGGCGGTAGAAGGGGCGCGTGCCGAGGTAGGCTTCCTTGGGCGGCGTCGGGCCGGCGTCCGGGTCTTCCGGCAGCACCGGTTTTTGCGTGACGACCATGCCGCGCAGGATGGCGCCGGTGATAGAGAAGCCGAGTTCCGGCGCGCGCGCGCTGTTGGCGTAAACCCGGCCGTAGGTGGTCTCGAAGGCATCGACGATCTGGTCCCAGTCGGCGGCGGTGGCGGCGCTGGTCACCGGCGAGACGATTTCCAGGTCGTTCAACTGGCCCATGTACTGCATCTTGTAGCCGGGGATCAGGATGACGTCCGCGGGCTTGTAGCCGTTCAACACGAACTCGTCGATGACCTTGACCGCCAGTTCGCCCCAGGCTTCCTGCAGCGTCCGGCAGGCGGCCGCCTTGGTTTCGGGGGCGGCGAGCTGGGCGACGCCGAGGTCGACCGACTTGTCGTAGCGGTACTCGAAGTCGGCGCAGGCGCAGCCGAAAGCCGAGAAGCCGGCGGCCCAGGCGGGGACCACGACGTCCTTGAAGCCGACGCCCTCGGTGTAGCCGTAGGTATGCACCGGGCCGGCGCCGCCGTAGGAGAAGCAGGTGAACTCGGCCGGGTTGTAGCCCTTGGCGCTGATGTTGGCGCGCAGGTATTCGGACAGGGTCAGGTCGAGCAGTTCGATGACGCCGGCCGCCGCGTCTTCGACCGACAGGCCGAGTGGGTCGGCGATCTGCGCCTTGATGTGGTCGCGGGCGCGCTGCACGTCGAGCTTGATCGCGCCGCCCAGGAAGTTGTCCGGGTTCAGGTAGCCGAGCACGACGTGGCAGTCGGAAACCGACACGGTATCCAGCCCGCTTTCCGGCCAGCAGGTACCGACGCGGTAGCCGGCGGAGTCGGGGCCGAGCTTGATCGACTTGCTGTACGGATCGAGGCGGACGAAGCTGCCGGCACCGGCGCCGACCGAATCCATGGCAACCAGCGGCAGCGACAGCACCAGGCGGGCCATGTCGGGGTCGGACTTGATCGCGAAGTTGCCCTTGGTGATCAGCGCCACGTCGAAGCTGGTGCCGCCGATGTCGGAACAGGCGATGTTCTCGTCGCCGAGCGCCTCGCCCAGCAGCTTGGAGCCGATGACGCCGCCGATCGGGCCGGAGACGATGGTGCGCGCCAGTTCCTTGGCCTTCCAGCTGATCGTCCCACCGTGCGTGGCCATCACCCGCAGGTCGAACTTGGCGCCGTGCTTCTTGAAGCGGTCGCTGACCTTCTTCAGCGTCTGGCGCGACGGTTCGGCGCCGTAGGCTTCGAGGATGGTGGTGTTCATCCGGTGGCTTTCCTTGCGCGACGGGTAGTAATCGACCGAGGCAAAGACCGGGATATCGACCTTGAGCTTCTGCAGTTCGTCCCTCGCCACGTCGCGGGCGCGCTGCTCGCTGCTTTCGTTCTTGTGCGACTGGAGCAGGCAGATGACGATCGCTTGCGAGCCGGCTTCGACAAGTTCGCGGACGGCCTGGCGCACTTCGTCCTCGCGCAGCGGAATGACCACCTTGCCCTGCACGTCGGTGCGCTCGGTGACACCGCGGGTGCGCGAAACCGGCACCAGCGGCTCGTCGTAACGGTGGGTGTTGAGGTGGATGCGATCTTCCAGCGCGTAGCCGAGGTAGCTCTGCAGGGCGCGGCCCATCGAGTGAATCTGCTCGAAACCCTTGTTGCAGATCAGGCCGACGTCGAGCCCCTTGCGCATCAGGATGCGGTTCAACATCGCGGTACCGGAATAGACGCAGGTCGCCAGTTCCGGATAGACGTCGTCGACGCTGCGGTTCCAGTGCGCCAGCGCGTCCTGCGACGAGGTGAAGATGGCGAGCGACTCGTCGCCCGGGTTGCTTTGCGCCTTGCCGACGACGAAACGGCCGTCGGCACGGACAAAGAAGGTGTCGGTCATCGTGCCGCCGGCATCGATTCCCATCACCTGGACGGTGGATTGTTGTTGCATGTTGCCTCCTGTATTTGGTGTGTGCATGGGGGGCTTCCCCACGCCAGCTTCTTGGCAAGGGCCGGGCCAGGCCCTGCACACGGCCGTCCGCCAGGCGAAAATCCGTTTGCGAATCAGTGGCTTGAAAGCACCGACCGGATGCCGCCCAGGCCCCCGCGCCAACTGTCCGCCACTGTCCGTTTTCACGACGAACGGACGCCGGTGTCCGGAATCCGGACACTTTTCCGGCCCCGTGCTGCGCCGCACAAGCCATTGATCCATAAGGAATTTATTGACACATCCCGACAAGCCGACTAGGGTTACGCAATGGTTTATCGCTTCACCTAATCAAAAACCAACAGCCAACGAGATCGACGCCCCATGCCCTTTTCCCAATGCGGCTCACTGGTTCCCCGGATTGGCGACGAGAACGTCGTCGCCACCGCCTGGGAACGTTTCCTGCAGGATCGGCCGTGGTCCGGCGGCGGCGTGCGCAACGTGGTTCTCGATTCCTGGCAGCGCTGCCGCTCGGAAGCCGTCGACCCGGCGCTGCGCAGCGCGCCGGGCGCGGCCAGCGAACGCCTGCGCCAGTTGCAGTGGCAGAACCGCGACCTGTGCGCGGCGGCCCGCCCGGTGCTCGACGGCCTGCGCGACATCCTGCGCGAATGCGGCACCCTGATCATGCTGTGCGACCAGAGCGGCACCATCATCGACCTCAACGGCGAAACCCGGGCCCGTAGCGCCGGCGAGGACATCAACCTGGCAACCGGCGGTTGCTGGAGCGAATCGGTGATCGGCACCAACGCCATCGGCACCGCGATCGCCACCGCCGCCCCGGTGCAGATCTACGCCAGCGAGCACTTCTGCATGGACGTCAAGCGCTGGACCTGCGCCGCGGCGCCCATCCTCGACCCGCTGGCGCGCACCCTGCTCGGCGTGGTCGACGTCTCCGGCGTCAAGGAAAGTTTCCACGGCCACACCCTGGCCCTGGTGATAGCCGCCGCCAAGCAGATCGAGGGCGAACTGGCGCGCCACGACGGCCTGCTGCACGGCCGCCTGCTGGCCCGGGCGATCGACGATTTTTCCCGCTACGCGAGCGACTGCGTCGTCCTCTTCGATCACCGCGGCCGGGTGGTGAAGACCACCGGCAGCGTGCAGGGCGCCCGCGAACAGCACGGCGTCCGGCTGCCCTTCGAGATCGGCGGCCAGGTGCCGGGGCTGAACCTGGCGCAGCCGGAACTCGACCGCCGCCAGCAGCGCCCCGACTGGCTGCGCCCGGAATGGCAGCGCCTGATCCGCGACGAGGACGGCGAACTCGGCACCCTGCTGGTGATCCCGCTCGGCGCCGCGCGCCGGTCGACGGCACCGAGCAGCGTAAAACCGGCGGCGGCACCGGAGGAAACCGATCCCTTCGCCGAAATCATCGGCAGCAGCGAGAGCCTGCGCATGGCCAAGAGCCGCGCCCGGCGCATTGCCCCGCTCGACCTGCCGGTGCTGCTGCTCGGCGAGACCGGCGCCGGCAAGGAATTGTTCGCCCGCGCCGTGCATCGCTCGGGCAGCCGCCCGGACGGCCCCTTCGTCGCCGTCAATTGCGGCGCCCTGACCCGCGAACTGCTGGCCAGCGAGCTGTTCGGCTACACCGAGGGCGCCTTCACCGGCGCGCGCAAGGGCGGACTGCCCGGCAAGTTCGAGCAGGCCGACGGCGGCACGCTGTTCCTCGACGAAATCGGCGAAATGCCGCTCGACATGCAACCGCACCTGCTGCGCGTGCTGCAGGACGGCATCGTCGTCCGCCTCGGCGACACCCGCGAGCGCAAGGTTGCGCTGCGCATCGTCGCCGCCACCAACCGCGACCTGCTGGCCGAAGTCGAGGCCGGGCGCTTCCGCGAGGACCTCTTCCACCGCCTCTGCGTGGTCAGCCTGAAACTGCCCGCCCTGCGCGAACGTCCGGGCGACATCGAGGCGGTGATCTCCCATCTCAACGAACGCCTGGCCGGCAAGTACGGTTGCCCGCCGAAACAGCTTTCGCCGGGCGCCCGCGAAGCCCTGTTGCGCTACCGCTGGCCGGGCAACATCCGCGAACTGCAGAACGTCTTCGAAGCGATGTTCGCCCTGAGCGAGGGCGAAGCCATCGACGACAGCCTGCTGCCGCCGCACATCGCCGCCGACATGCTGGCCGCGCCGCCCGCCGTCGCCTCGCCCGGGCGGCTGGAGGATCTCGAGCAGGAGGCAATCCGGCTCGCCATCAGCCGCGCCAACGGCAACCTCTCGCGCGCCGCGCGCGCCCTGGGCATCGCCCGCAGCACGCTGTACGTCAAGCTGGCGGCGATCAAGGACGGCGCCGCCGCCCGTTGAGGCACCCTGTCGGCAGCTGGCGGCGCCCACGCGCGCCGCCTTCATCCTGCCGTAACACGCCACCGGCAAGCTGTTCTGGCAACGAGACCTTTCCCGCGAGGTTGTGATGACAGAAATGCTGTTCTGCTACTGCTGCCGTGTGCATCATGCCAAGAACGAGATGCGCCTGTTCCGGACCCGTCACGGCTACCGCTGGCGTTGCCTGCGCAGCATCGAAGCCGCCCGCCGCGACCACGGCGAACGCGACGCCTTCGGTCGGCAACAGACGGCGCTCAACCGCGAAACCGCCCGGCGCGCTGCGGAACACAACTGGCGCCTGCGACAACTTGCCGAGTCCTGACCTGGTCGCCGGCGACCTCGCCGGAATCCGCATCGCGCCCCTGGATACCGACTGTCCAGCGCAACTCGACGCCAGCATCGCGCTGCTCGTCGATGCCTTCGGCGATCCGCTGCGTTACGGAGCCGAACGCCTGCGACTGGAACTGCAGACGGCAGACCCGGTGTTCTACCGCAAGTTCTTCGTCGCCGAAGCGGACGGACAAGTGCTCGCCTTCGGCGGCGTCAAGGCCGCCGACTGGGCCAGCCGAACCCACATCCTCTACCTGTCGGCGGTAGCGCCCGAAAAGCGCGGCCGAGGACTGGGACGGGCGATGATCAGGGCGCGGGTGGACTGGGTGACCGGCAATTTCAAATCCGGCCGCCTCCTTGTTTCAGCCGCCAAACCCCGGCGCTTCAGGGACCATGGATTCGAGGCGATCCGCGACAGCGAACTCGACGGGCGACAGTTGCTGATCCGGCGCTTCTGAGCCACCCCGGGCCGCGCCAGGAAGGCAGCATTTTTGCCTGCACTGACAGCAGACAAACCGATTGACATATTCCATTGAACTACTAAGCTTGACAGCAATCGCCCGCTGAGGCGCCACGTCGACACCCACAGGAGGAGCCTCATGCTGTTCATCACCAGCCGCATGCCGACGGTCAACACGGAACCCGAGCTGAACAAGGATTTCGTCTTCGACCTCAAGAACAACTCGTCGAGCCGCAGCTTCTTCTGCTGCGTCCGGCACAAGAAGGGCAAGTACGAGGAAATCGGCAGCATGAACCTCCTCAAGACGCTGAAGGCGGCGAAGGTAAGGCAGGTGCTGGTGTATATCCACGGCTTCGCCAACCTGCCCGAGGACGTCTTCGCGGCAACCGAGGAATTGCAGAAGTTGTGCGACAAGAAAAAAGCGGGGGAAGTCCTGGTTCTGCCGCTGGTCTGGCCGTGCGACGCCGACCTCGGCATCATCAAGGATTACTGGGACGACCAGAAGGCGGCCGACCAGAGCGCCTTCACCTTCGCCCGGGTAATGCAGAAGTTCATGGAATGGCGCAATTCAGAGCAGTTCAATCCGGAAGACGATCCCTGCCTGAAACGCATCAACCTGCTCGCCCATTCGATGGGCAACCGGGTACTGCGCCAGACGCTGGAAAACTGGCGTCGCTACGACCAACCGCAGGGCCTGCCGCTACTTTTTCGCAACACCTTCATGGCCGCCGCCGACATCGTCAACGAATCGCTGCACAAGGGCCAGCCCGGCGAACTGATCAGCCACGCCTCGCGCAACGTGGTGGTGTATTACGCTTCCGACGATCTGGCGCTACGCGCCAGCAAGGTGAGCAACGTCAAGAATGGAGAAGCTTCGCGCCGGCTCGGCCACTCCGGCCCGGAAGACCTGGAGCGGACACCGAAGAATGTGTATGCCATCGACTGCGACGACGTGAATACGCTCTACGACCCGCCCAAGGGCCATTCCTACTTCCGCTCCGGGCTCAAGAAGGGACAGCCCGGTGTCGTCTTCGATCATATTTTCGAGACCATGCTGAGCGGTCGCGTCTTCCCCAACGAGGAATACCGTAAATCGAGCATCCTCAGCCTGAGTAAGGGCTGAACCCCCGGCCGGTGCTCCGCTACGCCGGCCTTTGCCGGAATCTCGCACTTCGTCGCGGGATTCCGGTATTTTTTTCAGCGCCCTGCCAGATAAGCGGCAATCTGTCCGGCCGGCATCGGCCGCGCGAAATAGTAGCCCTGGAATTCCTGGCAACCGAGCGCATTGAGCACGGCGAGCTGGGTCTGTTGCTCGACCCCTTCGGCGACGACGCGCAGGTTGAGGCTGTGCGCCAGCGAAACGATGGCGCGGGTGATGGCAAGACCGCCGTTGCCGCTGTCGCATTCGAGGACGAAGGAGCGGTCCACCTTGAGAATGTCGATCGGGAAACGCTTCAGGTAAGCGAGCGAGGAATAGCCGGTACCGAAGTCATCCACCGCGATATCGACGCCCATCGCCTTCAGTTCGCCGAGCACCGCCAGGCTGCGCTGAACGTCGCCCATCAGCATGCCCTCGGTAATCTCCAGCTCGAGGTTGGCAGCCGGCAGCCCGGCTTCCTCAAGGACGGCGCCGACCAGCGCGGCAAGATCCTTTTCGCGGAACAGACTGGGCGAAATATTGACGGCGATGCGCAAGTCGGGGTGACCGGCGGCACGCCAGGCGGCGGCCTGGTGGCAGGCCTGGCGCAGGACGAACCAGGTGAGCTGGCCGATCAGACCATTTTCCTCGGCCAGCGGAATGAAACGTACCGGCGAAACGCTGCCGAATTCGGCGCTCTCCCAGCGCACCAGCGCCTCGAAGCCGCAGGCGCGACCGCGGGCATTGACCTTCGGCTGATAAACGACGCTCAGCGCCTCCTCCTCGATCGCCCGGCGCAAGGCCGAATCCAGCGCCAGGCGTTCGCGGGCCTCAACGTTGAGGGTTTCGGTGTAGAACTGGAACTGCCCCTTGCCCAGCTTCTTGGCATGGTGCATCGCGGCGTCGGCGTGGCGCAGCAGGACATCGAGGTCGACGCCGTCGTCGGGGAAGATGCTGACGCCGATGCTGCAATTGACGCGGACCTCCTGGCCGTCCAGGGTGATCGGCTCGGCGATGGCGTCCTGGATGCGGTGCAGGATGTGCAGGGTCTCGGCAAGGCCGTCGTAGTCGCCGAGGATGAGGACGAACTCGTCGCCGCCGTAGCGGGCAACGGTATCCGAATCGCGCAAGCAGGATTTGAGACGGCGGGCGACTTCGACCAGCAGCTTGTCGCCGGCGCCATGGCCGAGACTATCGTTGACCAGCTTGAAGTTATCGACGTCGACGAAAGCCAGGCTGCCCTTGGTGCCACGCCGGCTGGCCAGACGCACCACCTGCTGCAGGCGGTCTTGCAACAGGTTGCGGTTGGGCAGCCCGGTCAGCGGATCATGCGTCGCCTGGTACTCCAGTTGCTGGCGATAGTGGTACTGGGCGGTGATGTCCTCGACCGTACCCTCGTAATACAGCGGCTCGCCGCCGGGGCTGCGGACGACGTGGGCGTGCTCGGAAATCCAGATGCGGCTGCCGTCGCGCCGATAGACCTCGGATTCGAAATCGCTGACGCGGCCGTGCTCGCGCATCAGCGTCTCGAACTCGTCGCGACGCCCTGATTCGACATAGAGATCGCCTGCGATGTCGGACAGACCGGCGATCAGTTCGGCCGCCCCGGCGTAACCATAAAGCTGCGCCAGCGCGCGGTTGGCGGCGATGTAGCGGCCGTCGATCGAGGTCTGGAACATGCCGACCACGGAATCCTCGAAGATGCTGCGGTAACGCTGCTCGGCATCGCTCAACTGGCGCTGGCTGAGAACCTGGTCGGTGATGTCTTCGACGAAGCCTTCGAGCACCCGGCGCCCCTCTTCGTCGAGCACGATGGCGCCGCGTTCGAGTACCCATTTCTCCGAACCATCGCGGTGCACGATCCGGTATTGCACCCGGTAACGGGCGACGCCGTTCATCGCTTCGACGATGCGCTGACGCACCGGCAGACGATCCTCCGGATGGGTGATCGCCTCGTACGACACCACCTTGTTGTACTCGAGTTCATCCGGGCAGTAGCCGGTCAACTCGCGGCTGCCGTCGCTGACGAAATGCATCGTCCAATGCTCATCGATGGCGCAGCGGAAGACCATGCCTTCGAGGTTGTGGACCAGCACCTGCAAGACGCGCTCGCTGTCGATCCTGTTCCAGGCCGATTCGCGGCGTTTGCGCAGTACGGGAAGAAAGCCGGGGGAAGATGCCTGGTCGTTCACAATCGTAAATCTCGGTTAATCCGAAACGCTATTAAGCAAGAGACTTGCCAGCAACCAGAAGCACAAATTCAGGCAATTCTGTGACAGTTCAACGGAAAAATCACAAACTCGCGCCCCGATATGGTGCATCCATTCCCCGCCGGGTGGCGCCAGGCGCACTAGCTGCTCAATGTATAATCCGCGTTTTGCATTTGAATGAATTGAACCGACATGGAAGCAGAACAACTCAACAGTATCGCCAACAAACTCGACGATCTGGCGCAGCGCGCCGCCGAGTTGCGGAGGTATCTTTGACTACGATCACAAGCGCGAGCGCCTGACCCTCCTCAACCAGGAGATGGAAGATCCCAAGATCTGGGACGATCCGAAACGCGCCCAGGAACTGGGCAAGGAAAAGAAATCGCTGGAAGACATCGTCCTCGTCCTCGAAGCCGTGGACAACGGCGTCAATGACGGCCGCGAACTGTTCGCGATGGGCAAGGAAGACGACGACGACGACACCCTGCTCGCCGTCGAAGCCGACAACGCCGAACTGGAAAAGAAGCTTGCCGCGCTCGAATTCCGCCGCATGTTCAACAACCCGTCCGACCCCATGCCCTGCTTCCTGGAAATCCAGGCCGGCGCCGGCGGCACCGAAGCGCAGGACTGGGCCGCAATGCTGCTGCGCATGTACCTGAAGTTCGGCGAAAAGAAGGGCTTTACCGTTGAAGTGATGGAAGAATCTGAAGGCGATGTCGCCGGCATCAAGAGCGCCACCGTCAAGTTCAGCGGCGACTACGCCTACGGCACGCTGCGCACCGAAACCGGCATCCACCGCTTGGTGCGCAAATCGCCGTTCGACTCCAACGCCCGCCGCCACACCAGCTTCACTTCGGTCTTCGTCTTCCCGGAAGTCGACGACTCGATCGAAATCGACATCAACCCGGCCGACGTGCGCACCGACACCTACCGCGCCTCCGGCGCAGGCGGCCAGCACATCAACAAGACCGACTCCGCCGTGCGTCTGACCCACGTCCCGACCGGCATCGTCGTGCAATGCCAGAACGACCGTTCGCAACACCGCAACCGCGACGAAGCCTGGCAAATGCTGCGCGCCCGCCTCTACGAGTTCGAACTGCGCAAACAGCAGGCCGAACAGCAGAAGCTGGAGGATGCCAAGTCCGACATCGGCTGGGGCCACCAGATCCGCTCCTACGTCCTCGACCAGAGCCGGATCAAGGACCTGCGCACCAACCACGAGACCGGCAACACTCAGGCCGTGCTCGACGGCGACCTCGACCCCTTCATCGAGGCCAGCCTGAAACAGGGCGTGTGACCGCCAACCTGTTCGCCGGATTGCCGTCGGCCGTCACGGTCGACGAGCAATTCGCGACATTTTTGCAGCGCCCCGGCCTGCGCATCGAGCGCATCGTCTCGACCGGGCAGGCCAGCCCGGAAGGCTTCTGGTACGACCAGGACGAAGGCGAATGGGTGGTTCTGCTGCAGGGCGAAGCGAAACTGCGCTTTGCCGACGAAGCCGACGCCCGCCACCTGCGGGCCGGCGATTGCATCGACATCGCCCCGCATCGCCGGCATCGCGTCGACTGGACGCCGAGCGACCAGGTCACGGTCTGGCTGGCGGTCTTCTATCGCGCAACCGGCGTCACGCCCGGCCCGGCAACGCCGGTCACGCCTCGTCCGGCGTGAGTTCCATCGTCAGCAGCGTGACCAGGGGGCGCTCGAAACGACGCATCAGCCGGCCCCACCAGCCTCCACCCGGCTGCCGCAGGTAAGTCGGCGCCTGTTTTTCAAGCGCATCGACCATGACCCGATGATCGGCTGCAAGCGGGTCGATGAAGGTCAGCATGTCGCCCGGTTGCATCATCTTCTCGAACAAGGCCAGCAAGGCGTTCCGGTGCGCCGCCTCGTTGCTCGCCCGCAACAGGATGCCGGCACGCATCGGCGCCCCACCCGGGACGATTGCCGACACGTGCATGCTGCGAACATCGCTGGCGGCCTCGCAGTAATCGAGCGCACGCTTCACATAGACATTGAGCTGTTTCAGGAATTGATTGTCCGCGGCTTCGTTCCGGGTCTGGGGAGCGTTCTCCAGTTGCATGAGTTCGCGCAGCAGCATCAATTGCTCGTGGGTCACCGCCTCGCTGGCCTCGCCATCGACAACGGCGACGTCCATTTCCTGCTGGTGCGCCAGCATCGCAACAACGGCGAGGGGATAGTTCAACAGTTCATCTTCCGGGTTTAGCCGGCGCGCCTGCTGTTCGTCGACATAGGTGAAGAGGACCGGCCGATCGATTCCATCGACCTCGGCAGCGGAAAACGAAATTGCCACCTGACCGCTGGGATGAGCCTGCGTCTGTCCGGGCATCCATAGCGGCTGGAACCAGCCGTCGGCCTTGAACTGGTTCATGTTGCCCACATCGGGGTCGGCGAGAAGGGCGCGAAGATTGTTCAGCAGCGGATGCGTTCCGGTCATGTCGATTCCTGAAAAAATGTGAATGTCATTATCAAGTATCAATGAGCCATCGCTGGCGGTCAATCGAGTCCGCTACGCCGGCGCATTCCCGCCCCCGCAGAATCTCCCGCCCCGGCGGTTCGCCTTCCGGCCGAATCAGGCGGCAAGTGCGTGACCGAAGGTACGCAGCGCGATGCCGATGCAGGCGCCCAGCGCCGCCGGCTTCCACACCTTGGCAACGCGCGGCCCGGCCGCGATGAGCACGGCGACGCCGGGCAGGTCGAAGGGCGAAATCAGGAAACCGGCGCTGGCGTTGAGCAACTCGGCACTCATCTGACCGGCGCGGCGCATTTCGTCGACCACCCCCATCATCGCCGTGCCGCCGGCCAGGTATTTGGTCAGCGTCGGCAGGACCAGCACCCGGTCGATCGCCAGCAGGTCGAGCAAGGGCCCGACCAGCGTCGTCAGCAGGTCGATGGCGCCAAAAGTACGCAGCGCGGTGACCACCACCAGCGACAGCACCAGCATCGGAATCGCCCCGACCGCCAGCTTGAACGCCTCGGCACCGGCCCGGTTGATCACGTCGAGCACGCCCTTGGCGCTTTCTGCAACCGGGTGCGCCAGATGTTCATCGACCAGCCCCTCGTTCGCCGACAGCCCGCGCCCGAACAGGTAATACGTCGCCGCCGCCGCAGCCAGCCCACCGATCAACGACCACAGCAGGGTCAGGCCGATGTCGAGCCCCATCGTCATCATCGGCAGCGCCGCGTTGGCCTGCGACATCGCGAAAACCATCGCCAGCGTCGCCGCGACATGGCGATCCGACGCGCCGCGCTGGTCCATCATCGTCAAGGTCGCCATCGGCGCCGCAAAGCTGACGAAATTGATCTGCAGCGCCGCGAACACGCCCAACCCGGTCAGGCCGAAGGGTTTCAATACCGGCGCCAGTTTCGCCACCACCCAGTCGAGCGCGCCACGCGCTTCGAGCAGGCGCATCAGCGACAGCATCACGACCATTACCGGCAGCAGGATGAACAGTGAAAGCTCGACGGCGGAGCGGCCGGCCTTGAGGAGAATTTCGATCAGGATTTCCATGGGGCGGGATTATGGCATTGCTTGGTGGAGCACTGTTTTCCGCCCAGGCGACCGGCCAGCCACTTTGCTTTCCCCTCCACCGGGTTCCGCCGTTGACCGGCGGGCGGCTTTGGTTTTTTGACCGCTGGGTTCCGCGCCTCCGAACCAAAGCTGTCCCCGCCGCCTCAGGCGCCGAGCCCGCCGCCCCAATAACCAAGCCCCTCCGCCGCTCAGCGGCACAAAACAGCGCCCCTTTCCCTTGTCCCTCCCCCCCGAATCGGCGAAAATCCCTGCTTTCGCGCGCCACCGCGCCAAACCCCGATTTCCCCAAGGATTCCCCGATGTCCAACGCCGAACAGCAACAAGACGAGAACCACATCATCGCCGAGCGCCGCGCCAAGCTGGCCGAGCTGCGCCAGGGTGGGGTCGCCTTCCCGAACGACTTCCAGCGCGAGAACACCGCGCAGAAGCTGCACGACGGCTACGGCGAGAAATCGGCGGAAGAACTCGAAGGCCTGCCGGTCGAGGTCAAGGTCGCCGGCCGCATGATGTTGAAGCGGGTCATGGGCAAGGCCTCGTTCGCCACGCTGCAGGACGTCTCCGGCCGCATCCAGGTTTATGTCGCCCGCGACAGGGTCGGCGAAGAAAGCTACGCCGCCTTCAAGGGCTGGGACCTCGGCGACATCCTCGGCGTCGTCGGCACCTTGATGAAGACCAAGACCGGCGAGCTGACCATCGCCGCCACTGAAATCCGCCTGCTGACCAAGTCGCTGCGCCCGCTGCCGGACAAGTTCCACGGCCTCTCCGACACCGAGATGAAGTACCGCCAGCGCTACGTCGACCTGATCATGAACGAGGAAACGCGCGCTACCTTCCGTGCTCGTTCCGATATCGTCGCTGCCATCCGCAACTACATGTGCGGCCACGGCTTCATGGAAGTCGAAACGCCGATGATGCACCCGATTCCCGGCGGCGCCGCGGCCAAGCCCTTCATCACCCATCACAACGCGCTCGACATGCAGCAGTTCCTGCGCATCGCGCCTGAGTTGTACCTGAAGCGCCTGGTCGTCGGCGGTTTCGAGAAGGTCTTCGAGGTCAACCGCAACTTCCGCAACGAAGGCCTTTCGCCCCGCCACAACCCCGAATTCACGATGATGGAGTTCTACGAGGCGTACGCGAACTACCACACGCTGATGGACTTCACCGAAGGCCTGATCCGCCACGCCGCGCGCGAAGCGCTGGGCAAGGAAGTGTTCCAGTACCAGGGCCGCGAACTCGACCTTTCCAAGCCCTTCCACCGCCTGACCATCACCCAGGCGATCCAGCGCGAGCAGCCGTCGTTCACCGACGCGCAATTGGCCGACGCCGAATTCCTCAAAGCCAAGATCGTCGCCTTCGGCGAGAAGGTCAAGCCGGGCGGCCTCGGCAGCCTGCAGTTGCAACTGTTCGAAGCCTGCGCCGAAGCGCAGTGCTGGGAGCCGACCTTCATCATCGACTACCCGGTCGAAGTCAGCCCGCTGGCCCGCGCCTCCGACAGCAACCCGGAAATCACCGAACGCTTCGAGCTGTTCATCGTCGGCCGCGAGATCGCCAACGGATTCTCCGAGTTGAACGACCCGGAAGACCAGGCCGCCCGCTTCCAGGAACAGGCCAAGGCCAAGGATGCCGGCGACGAGGAAGCGATGTACTACGACGCCGACTACATCCGCGCGCTGGAATACGGTCTGCCGCCGACCGGTGGTTGCGGCATCGGCATCGACCGGCTGATCATGTTGCTCACCGACAGCCCGGCGATTCGTGATGTCATCCTCTTCCCCTCGATGCGCCCCGAGTAAACCATGGCTGCGCTTGCCATAACGGCGTTGCAACGTCGCTTGCATAGCGCTGCTATGCGGCGCGCCGTTGCGCCTTGTTCTGGCTGCGCTCGCTCATGGTTTGCGCAACGTTTGCACAAGATCGTCTGATGCAGATCCGGCAGATCCAGGTGGCTTGCGAGGCGGTTCAGGACCGGCTGACGCTGCGCGTATCGACGCAGGCCAACGAGGAGTACAGGGTGTGGATCACCCGGCGTTTCCTGCGTGAGCTGTGGCCGCACCTGGTCGGCATGCTGGCCGGGCATCTGGCGGCACGGCCGCAGGCGGTCAGTGAAACGTCCGCAGCGGCAGCGCCGACGCCGCCGAGTTTCGACCAGCCGTTCAAGGAAGACAATCCGCTCTTTCCGCTGGGCTCGTCGCCCCTGCTGGCCAGCGAAGCCAATCTTAATGCCGGTGGCGAGGGGATGGCCAAGCTGGTTTTCCGCGAAGCCCGCGAGCGCAGTTTCACCCTCAATCTCAACGCCGAGCTGATGCAGGCGCTGTGCGCCATGCTGCGCAAATCGGCCGAGCAACTGGCGTGGGGACTGCCGCTGGATTACGCTGCCGCCCCGGCAGAAAAAGCGACACTACCGGCGGACGAACCCAAGCCCGGCCTCCTCCACTAGTGGAAGCGCTGCGCCCCGCCCGGCTCGAATTCGCCGACGACGGCACCCCCTGGTCGAGCGCCTACGGCGATGTCTATCACTCGGCCCACGGCGGCCCGGCGCAGGCGCGCCACGTCTTTCTCGGCGGCAACGAACTACCACAGCGCTGGCAGGGACGCGACCGCTGCGTCATCCTCGAAACCGGCTTCGGCCTCGGGCTGAACTTCCTCGCCACCTGGCAGGCCTGGCGCGCCGACCCGCAGCGCTGCCGGCGGCTGCACTTCGTTTCCTTCGAGAAACATCCCTTCTCCGCCGCCGACCTCGCCGTCGCCCAGCGCGCCTGGCCGGAGTTCGCCGAACTGGCGGCGCAACTGCAGGCCCGCTGGCCGCTGCTGACGCCGGGCGTGCATCGCCTTTTCCTCGACGACCGGCAGGTGATCCTGACCCTGTTCTTCGGCGACGCGACGACGCAGTTGCGCCAGCTCGACGCCTCGGTCGACGCGTTTTTTCTCGACGGTTTCTCGCCGGCCAGGAACCCGGAACTATGGACGCCGGAACTGTGCCGCGCGCTGTCGCGCCTCGCCGCGCCGGGCGCCACGCTGGCCACCTGGTCGGTTGCCGGCCACGTCCGGGCGGCGCTGGAAGCCGCCGAGTTCGACCTGGAAAAACGCCCCGGCTTCGCCGGCAAGCGGCAGATGCTGCACGGCCGTTTCCGCTCGCGCCGACCCGACCGCCACCGCCCGCCGGCCGAACGGCGCGCCATCGTCATCGGCGCCGGCATCGCCGGCTGCGCCACGGCCAGCGCACTGGCCGGTGCCGGCTGGCAGGTCGAGGTGATCGACAGCGCGGCGACGCCGGCCACCGGGGCCTCCAACAACATCGCCGGCGTGTTGCGCCCCTTGCCCAGCGCCGACGACAACCGCCTGTCGCGCCTGACCCGCGCCGGCTACCTGGCTACCCGCGCCCTCCTGCAGACGCTGCCCGATGCCCGCTGGTCGCCCTGCGGCGTGCTGCATCTCGGCCGCGACGCGGCGCATGAAGCGACCCAGCGCCGCGTCGTCGAGCGCCTGCAACTGCCGCCCGAACTGTTCCAGTTCGCCGCCGCCGACGCCGTTGCCGAACGCCTCGGCCGGCCGGTGGAAACCGGCGGCTGGTGGTTCCCGCAGGGCGGCTGGGTCAATCCGGCCTCGGTCTGCCGCGCCGCGCTGGCGGCTTTTCCGCAACGTATCGCCACGCGCTACGGCGTCGCCGTCGACCGTCTGGAAAAAACGGACAACGGCTGGCGCCTGCTTGCCGCCGACGGCAGCGAGATCGCCCGCGCGCCGGTGGTGATCCTGGCCGCCGGCGCCGGCGCCACGCATTTCGCGCAGTTCGCCGGCCAGCCGCAGAAAGGCGCCCGCGGCCAGGTCAGCCACCTGCCGGCCGCCAGCATCACCCCGCTGCCGCACGTCGTTTGCCGCCACGGCTACCTGATGCCGGAGATCGACGGCATCTGCCTGACCGGCGCCACGCTGCAGCCGGGCGACGCCGATCTGGCGCTGCGTCCGGCCGACCACGCCGAAAACCTGGCCCGCCTGCAGCGCAGCCTGCCCGGCTTCGCCACCACCATCGACCCGGCGACGCTCGACGGCCGCTGCGGCCTGCGGCCGATGTCGCCCGACCGCTTGCCCATCGTCGGCCCGCTACCCGACCTCGCGGCGCTCAAGGGCCTGCCCCGCCTGCCGGCCCTGCACCGCCACCCCGGCCTGTGGTGCGTGCAGGGCTTCGGCGCGCGCGGCATCGTCTGGTCGGCGCTAATGGCCAACCTGCTGCTGTCACGCCTGGAAGGCGAGCCGCTACCGCTGGAGAACGACCTGGTGGACGCCGTCGATCCCGGTCGCTTCCTGCTCAAACCGGCCAGCCGGCTGCAGGAAGACGACGGCTTCGACGACCGCACGTGAAACCTGCATAAGCTTAGCTGCCAATGTTATTGGCAGCCCGCCGAAGGCCCGGTTAAGCTAGCCGGGCTCCTGTAAACTTCACATTTTTTCCAAACACAAAAGAGAGACACGCGGATGAAGATCGAAACCCTCGCCGTTCATGGCGGCTACAGCCCGGACCCGACGACCAAGGCAGTCGCCGTGCCGATCTACCAGACCACCTCCTACGCCTTCGACAGCACCCAGCACGGCGCCGACCTGTTCGACCTCAAGGTCGCCGGCAACATCTACACGCGGATCATGAATCCGACCCAGGACGTCCTGGAAAAGCGCGTCGCCGCGATGGAAGGCGGCGTTGCCGCGCTGGCCATGGCCTCCGGCATGGCGGCGATCACCGCGTCGATCCAGACGATCGCCGAGGCCGGTGACAACATCGTCACCTCGTCCACGCTGTACGGTGGCACCTACAACCTGTTCGCGCACACCCTGCCGCAGTACGGCATCGAAGTGCGCTTCGCCGACTACCGCGACCCGGATGCCTTCGAAAAGCTGATCGACGCCAGGACCAAGGCCGTCTTCTGCGAATCGGTCGGCAACCCGCTCGGCAACGTCACCGACTTCGAGAAGCTCGCCGAAGTCGCCCACAAGCACGGCGTCCCGGTCATCGTCGACAACACCGTGCCCTCGCCTTACCTGTGCCGCCCGTTCGAGCACGGCGCCGACATCGTCGTCCATGCGCTGACCAAGTACCTGGGCGGCCATGGCAATTCGATCGGCGGCATCATCGTCGATAGCGGCAAGTTCCCGTGGGCCGAGCACAAGGCGAAGTTCAAGCGCCTCAACGAGCCGGACGTGTCCTACCACGGCGTCGTCTACACCGAAGCGCTCGGCGCCGCCGCCTATATCGGCCGCGCCCGCGTCGTGCCACTGCGCAACATGGGCGCCGCCATCAGCCCGTTCAACGCCTTCCTGATCCTGCAGGGCATCGAGACGCTGGCACTGCGCATGGACCGCATCTGCGACAACTCGCTGAAGATTGCCGAATTCCTCAAGACGCATCCGAAGGTGAGCTGGGTCAACTACGCCGGCCTGCCCGACCACAAGGACCACGCGCTGGTCCAGAAGTACATGGGCGGCCGCGCTTCCGGCATCCTCAACTTCGGCGTCAAGGGTGGCCGTGAAGGCGGCGGCAAGTTCCAGGATGCCCTGCAACTGGTCACCCGCCTGGTCAATATCGGCGACTGCAAGACGCTCGCCTGCCACCCGGCATCGACCACGCACCGCCAGCTGTCGCCGGAAGAACTGGCCAAGGCCGGCGTGTCGGAAGACATGATCCGCCTGTCGGTCGGCATCGAGCACGTCGATGACCTGATCGCCGATCTGGATCAGGCGCTCAACGCCGCCTGAGTCACCGGCACCCCCGAGCAAGCCCGGCAACGCCGGGCTTTTTTTGCGCCCAAGCGGCGCCAAATCCACTCAACCATAATGCATTGAATTATTCATAACACAATGATTTTAAATATTTATTTTGTTTTGTTGACCTAAATCAGATGGCGCTCGCATGCCCCCGTCGAAAATCGCCCGGATCGTCCAAACGATCGTTTGACGCAGTGCAGCAAAAAAATCACAAATCAATTCGAGGGAGCGCGTATGCAACAGCAAGTCACTGAAACCAAAATCGTCATGTCCGACCCCACGGCGCTGGGTGTTTTCGGTTTGTCGATGGTCACCTTCGTCGCCGCGTCGGCCAAGATGGGCTGGACGACCGGCGTCGCCTACCTGATTCCATGGGCGCTGTTCCTCGGCTCGCTGGCTCAGATCTGGGCGTCGATGGTCGACTTCAAGAAGAACAACTATTTCGGCGCCATCGTCCTCGGCGCCTACGGCCTGTTCTGGATCGCCGTCGCCATGCACTGGGCAATCAGCCTCGGCTGGCTGGGCGAGGTTGGCGCCAATGCCGACCCGAAGCAACTCGCTTTCGCCTGCATCGGCTATTTCATCTTCTCGCTCTTCATCATGGTCGCCGCCTTCGAAGCCAACAAGGTTTTCGCCGTCATCCTGGTGCTGATCAACGTGCTGCTGCCGTCGCTGGCGCTGTCCATCCTCGGCGTGAACAAGGAACTGTTCGGGGCGCTTGCCGCCTGGTCGGAACTGGGCATTTCGCTACTTGGCTTCTACGCTGCCGGTGCCGTCTTCCTGAACAACTTCTTCGGCCGCACCCTGCTGCCGCTCGGCAAGCCGCTGGGACTGATCAGCAAGGGCGCGGCGCCGGTCGTCACCCCGCTGCCGGCCAAGGCCGCCGCCTGAACGGGCTGACCGCGAAACCGAACGGGCCGCAGATGCGGCCCGTTTTTCATTCGACTTCCTCGACCCGCAACCAGATCGCCCGTTGCTCGCGCATCTGCCCGGTGCCGACGCTGAACGAACCATCGCGCTGGCTGCCGGCTTGCTGGCCGCTGCCGCCAAGTTCGATCCATTCGCCGAGGCGGCCGCTGACCGTGGTGCTCAAGCGCTGCGTGGCAATGCTGCCGGGACGGCGCGCATCGAGTTGTTCGGCCTGCTGCGAGATGTCCAGTGTCACGCGATCGCCGGCCAGGCGCGGCGTGGCGTAGAAACCACTGCCGATATCGCGATAGACGACACCTTCGTTGACCACCGCAGCACCGGGGCCAACCGCCACCATGCGCATCGGCACCGGCAGCGAACGGCCAACCTGGATGAAGGCGCGCCCGCCCTCGACCGTCTGCACCCGTTGCGCAGCCTTTTCCTCGCGCTGGCGCTGCGTGTCCCAGACCCGGCCTTCGACCTCGACCCGGCTGTTGCTGCCGAGCACCACCTGGCCGATGGCTTCCGCCTCGCGCTGGGCGTTCATCCGCTGGCGGTCGTGGGCGACGTGGATGATCAGCCGGCGCGCCGGCTTGTCGATCGCCGCCAGCGCCCGTTTGATGTCCTCGCGGTTGCGCGGCGAAGTGCGCAGAAAGAGCTGGTTGTTCTGGCCGCTCAGCGTGCCGCCGGGTTCGACCAGCGGCAGCAGCACCGGCAGGACTTCGTCGACCGTCTTGCTCTTCAGCTCGATGACTTCCAGCTGCGCCGCAGCCACGCCGGCCCACAAGGCAACGAAAACGGCGAGCAGGAACTTCAGGGCGGGTCTCATGGCGCTCTCCTCAGGGGGCGACGATATGCGGTTCGGCGAGATAGGCACGGGAATTCATTTCGGTCAGGCGGCTCACCGTGCGCTTGAACTCGCTGGCCTGCGTGCCCTCGGTGTACAAATCATCAGCGGCGCAGTCGGCGGTGGCGATCAGCTTGACCTTGTTGTCGTAGAAAACGTCTACCAGCCAGGTGAAGCGGCGGGCTTCCGAAGCCTGGTGCACGGTCATCTTCGGGATGTGCGACAGCAGCACGGTATGGTAGCCGCGCGAGATTTCCAGGTAATCGTTCTGCGAGCGCGGGCCGCCGCACAGGGTGCGGAAATCGAACCAGATGACGCCGTTGCCGCGGCGCAGGGTGGCGATCTGGCGGTCGAGGATTTCGATCTGCCCGCCCTCCTCGCCCTCCTCGCCGGCGACCATGCGGAAATAGTCGAGCATCTTGCGCTCGGCCGCGTCATCGGCCGGATGGTGGTAAATCTCGACCTGCTCCAGCGCGCGCAGTCGGTAGTCGACACCGGCATCGACCTCGAACACGTCGAGGTGTTTCTTGAGCAGGGCGATCGCCGGCAGGAAGCTCTCCCGGTGCAGGCCGTTGGGGTAAAGCATGTCCGGCGGGTAATTCGAGGTCATGACCAGGATCACGCCATGGCTGAACAAGCCCTCGAGCAGGCGGCCGAGGAGCATCGCGTCGGCGATGTCGGAGACGTGGAACTCGTCAAAACAGAGCAGCCGGACGTCCTGGGCGATCGCCGCGGCCAGCTTCAGCATCGGATCCGGCTCGCCCTTGTACTTGTCGAGATCGCGATGGATCTGCTGCATGAAGGAGTGGAAATGCAGCCGCTTCTTGCGCCGGTACGGCACCGAAGCGTAAAAGCAGTCCATCAGGAAACTCTTGCCGCGCCCGACACCGCCCCAGAAATAAACGCCGCGCGGCGGCTTCGGCGGCTTCAGCAGGCGCTTGATCGTGCTGCCCCGGTCCACCTTGAACGACAGCAGGTTGCCATAGAGCGACTGCAGGGCCTGCGCCGCCCTCCGCTGCGCCGCATCGGCGACATAACCGCGCTCGGCGAGCAGCGCATCGTAGGCGTCAAGCATGCCGGTGGCGGAGACTTTCAGTTTCTTGTGGGGCATCGTCGGTTGTCGTTGTTCTCGGGTCCGCTATTTTCGCAAATATTGACGAGGTTCTACAGCGCAATGCGCTTTACCGGAATGACCGGCTAACCGACGGCGAACTCTGCCCCCCCCTGTCATCAGCGCGTCATGGCAATCGGATTGAATCATGGTTTCGCATGTTCCCGGCGGATCGATCATGGAACTCCTCGTCACCCTGGCGGTTTTCTATCACCTGGCCGCCCTGTTCGCGTCGCTCACCGGAGTCTTCCTGGCACTGTGCCGTCTGCGGGGGATGGCGACGGAAAGGCGATTGATCCGGCCGTTGATCCTGAACGGCGAGCTCCATCTGTGGCTTTCCGGCCTGCTGATCATCGCCCTCGGTGTCGCGCTCAAGGGCATGCCCTATTTCGACAATCCCAAGCTGTGGACGAAAGTGATCCTGATCACGCTGTGGAGCCTGAATTCCTGGCTGCTCCGCCACTACAGCCGCAGCGGCCTGGACCAGCGACGCATTGCGATGTTCGCCATCTCGCTCGGTTCGCTGATTTACGGCAGTTTCCTTGGCGTCGCCAAACCGCTGGCTTACGGCGTCGCACCGTTCTGGGGCTTGCTTGCCGGCTATGCCGCCTGCCTCCTGCTGACAGGCCTGCTCCTGCAGCGATCGCGTCGCTGGCTGTCGTCCCCGGCCATCGCCTGACGGTAGACCCGCGAAAACTGCAACCGATCATTCACTGTCGCTGCCGGAACAATGAAAGAAGGCGGAATGTGCTATTCGCACATCCCGCCTTTGGCAGACGAAGCGAAACTGCTTAGAAGTGCAGCGACCGCTTGTCGCAGGCCAGGGCGGCTTCGTGCACGATTTCCGACAGCGTCGGGTGGGCGTGGCAGATGCGGCCGAGGTCTTCGGAGGCGCCGGCGAATTCCATCGTGACGACGGCTTCGGCGATCAGTTCGGAAGCGTTGTTGCCGATGATGTGCACGCCGAGGATGCGGTCGGTCTTGGCGTCGGCCAGGACCTTGACGAAGCCGCTGGCGTCGCCGTGGCCGAGCGCCCGGCCGCTGGCCAGGAACGGCACCTTGCCCGGCTTGTAGGCGATGCCTTCGGCCTTGAGCTGCTGTTCGGTCTTGCCGACCCAGGCGATTTCCGGGTGGGTGTAGACGACGCCCGGAATGGTGTTGAAGTCGCAGTGACCGGACTGGCCGGCGATCAGTTCGGCGACCATGACGCCTTCTTCGGAGGCCTTGTGCGCCAGCATCGGACCGCGCACGACATCGCCGACCGCCCAGACGTTGGGCAGATTGGTCTGGCAGTGGCCGTTGACTTCGACCTGGCCGCGCTCGTTGATTTTCAGGCCGACGGCATCACCGTTCAGACCGTCGGTGTTCGGGATGCGGCCGACCGAGACGATCAGCTTGTCGCATTCGAGCTTCTTGGCGCCGTCCTTGTCCTCGTACTCGACGGTGACGCCCTTCTTGGCGACCGAGACCTTACCCAGCTTGATGCCAGTGGTGATCTTCAGGCCCTGCTTGGTGAACAGCTTGAGCGCTTCCTTGGAGATATCCTGATCAACGAAGGGCAGGAAATCCGGGGCGGCTTCGAGGACGGTCACGTCGGTACCGAGACGGCGCCAGACGGAGCCCATTTCCAGGCCGATGACGCCGGCACCGATGACACCCAGGCGCTTCGGTGCGGCGTCGAAATCGAGCGCGCCGACGTTGTCGCAGATCACCTTGTTGTCGACCGGGATGCCATCGAGGTGGCGCGGTTTGGAGCCGGTGGCGATGATCACGTGCTTGGCCAGGACTTCTTCCTCGCCGACCTTGACCTTGTACAACTCGCCTTCCTTGCCGGCAAAGCTGGCGTGGCCGTTCAGGCCGGTGACCTTGTTCTTCTTGAACAGGCCGCGGATGCCGCCGGTCAGCTGGGTGACGATGGTGTTCTTGCGGCCGATCATAGTCGGCACGTCGATGGCAACGCCCTTGGCGGAAATGCCGTGCATGGCGAAGGAATGATTGGCTTCTTCGAATAGTTCGGAGGAGCGCAGCAGGGCCTTGGACGGAATGCAGCCGACGTTCAGGCAGGTACCGCCGAGACGCGGTTCGCCCTTCGGGTCGGCGTAGGCGTTGGATTCGGCGCAGGCAGTGTTGAAGCCGAGCTGGGCGGCGCGGATGGCGGCCACGTAGCCGCCGGGACCACCGCCGATAACGAGCACGTCAAATTGCTTGGACATGGATCAACCTTTCAGATTTCAGATGTGCAAAGGCGCCAGCGCCCGTGCGGGAACACTGGCGCCGGCGATGCTGGCTTAGACGTTGAGCAGCAGGCGGGCCGGATCTTCCAGCGCTTCCTTCATGGTCACCAGACCGAGGACGGCTTCACGGCCGTCGATGATGCGGTGATCGTAGGACATCGCCAGATAGTTCATCGGACGCACGACAACCTGACCGTTTTCGACAACGGCACGGTCCTTGGTGGCGTGGATGCCGAGGATCGCGGACTGCGGCGGGTTGATGATCGGGGTGGACATCATCGAACCGAAGATGCCGCCGTTCGAGATCGAGAAGGTGCCGCCGGTCAGTTCTTCGATCGACAGCTTGCCGTCCTTGGCCTTGGCGCCGAATTCGGCGATCTTCTTCTCGATGTCGGCGATCGACATCTGGTCGGCGTTGCGCAGGATCGGCACGACCAGGCCACGCGGCGAACCGACGGCGATACCGATATCGACGTAGCCGTGATAGACGATGTCGTTACCGTCGACCGAGGCGTTCAGGATCGGGAACTTCTGCAGCGCGGCAACGGCGGCCTTGACGAAGAAGCCCATGAAGCCGAGGCGGACGCCGTGGGTTTTCTCGAACTTCTCGCCGTACTGCTTGCGCAGGGCCATGACCGGGGCCATGTTCACTTCGTTGAACGTGGTCAGGATGGCGTTGGTCTGTTGCGACTGCAGCAGGCGCTCGGCGATACGGGCACGCAGACGGGTCATCGGCACGCGCTCTTCGGTGCGGTCACCGAGGGCGACGCCGGTCGGCGGCACCGGCAGCGAGGTGGTCGACTTGGCAGCGACGACCGGACCAGCAGCGACAGCCGGCTTGGCCTGGGCGGCAACGGCATCTTCCTTGGTGACGCGACCGCCGCGACCGGAACCGGCGACGTCGGCGGCAGCGATGCCCTTCTCGTCGAGGATCTTGCGGGCGGCCGGGCTGGCCGTGCCAGCCGGAGCGGCTGCGGCAGGCGCCGGAGCAGCGGCGGGAGCAGCAGCAGCCTTCGGTGCTTCAGCGGCCGGCGCGACGGCGCCAGCGGTGGCGGCGGTGTCGATCTTGGCGATCAGCTCGCCGGAAACGACGGTTTCGCCATCGCCCTTGATGATTTCAACGAGAACGCCAGCCGCCGGCGACGGCACTTCGAGGACGACCTTGTCGGTCTCGATGTCGATCAGGATTTCGTCGCGGCCGACCGCTTCGCCGATCTTCTTCTTCCAGGAAGCCAGCGTGCCTTCGGCGACGGATTCGGACAGTTGCGGAACTTGGACTTCAATGATGCTCATGGGTGACTCCACTCTGCTTTCGTTATTAGTAGTCGATCTTGCCCAGTGCGGACTCGACCAATGCTTTCTGCTGTTCGTTGTGCTTGGCCAGATACCCTACCGCCGGCGACGGCGAGGCGGGACGCGCAACCAGCAGCAGTTTCTGCTTGGCGTCGAGGCCGCTGTCCAGATGATGACGCGAGGCGAACCAGTACCAGGCACCCTGGTTGCGCGGTTCCTCCTGCGCCCAGACAATTTCCGTCGCCTTCGGATACTTGGCCAATTCCTTGGCCAGGGAACCCGAGGGGAACGGATAAAGCTGTTCGATACGGACGATGGCGATATCCTTGATCTGCTTCTCACGACGTGCGTTGACCAGGTCGTAATAGACCTTGCCGCAGCACAGCACAACACGCTTGACCTTTTTCGCGTCGATCTCGTCGACTTCGCCGATGACGCGCTGGAATTCGCCATTGGCCAGTTCGTCGAGCGACGACGCGGCATCCTTGTGGCGCAGCAGCGATTTCGGCGACATCACGACCAGCGGCTTGCGCTGCATGCGCACGGCTTGCCGGCGCAGCATGTGGAAAACCTGGGCGGCCGTGGTCGGGACGCAAACTTCCATGTTCATTTCGGCGGCCTGGTTCATGAAGCGCTCAAGGCGAGCCGACGAGTGCTCCGGACCCTGACCTTCGTAACCGTGCGGCAGCAGCATGACCAGACCGCAGGCGCGGCCCCACTTGGCTTCACCGGAAGTGATGAACTGGTCGATGACGACCTGGGCGCCATTGACGAAGTCGCCGAACTGGGCCTCCCAGATCACGAGTTCATAGGGGTTGGCCGAGGCGTAACCATAGTCGAAAGCCAGCACAGCTTCTTCCGACAGCACCGAGTCATAGCACTGGAAGCCAGCCTGCTTTTCCTGCAGGTTCTTCAGCGGATGGTAGGTGCCACTATCCCAACTGCTGCGATTCTGGTCATGGAAGGCGGCGTGGCGGTGGAAGAAGGTGCCGCGCCCGACGTCTTCACCGGAAATGCGCACGCCGTAACCGGAAACCAGCAAGGAAGCGTAGGCCAGGTTCTCGGCCATGCCCCAATCGACCGGCAGCTTGCCTTCGCCCATCGCCGCGCGATCCTCTACGATCTTCTTGACCCGCGAGTGCAGGGTGAAGCCTTCCGGCAGCGTCGACAGACGCTGCGCCAGACGCTGCAGCTCGGCCTTCGGCACGGTGGTGTCGCAGGTCTCGATGTAATCCTTGGCCAGGAACGGCGTCCAGTCGATCGTCATCGGGTGCTTGTAGCCGGCCAGCACCGGGTTGTAGAGCAGCTCGCCCTTGTCCAGGTGAGCGCGGTATTCGGCGATCATCTGGTCCGGACCGTCAGCCGGCAGCGTCCCTTCGGCGATCAGCTTGTCACCGTAGAGCTTGCGCGTGCCCGGATGCTTGCTGATGATCTTGTACATCAACGGCTGCGTGACCATCGGCTCGTCCTGCTCGTTGTGGCCGAGCTTGCGGAAGCAGATGATGTCGACGACGACATCCTTCTGGAAGAGCTGACGGTACTCGATGGCCAATTGGGTAACCAGCGCGACGGCTTCCGGATCGTCGCCATTGACGTGGAAGATCGGCGCATCGACCATCTTGAAGATGTCGGTGCAGTAGTGACCGGAGCGGTAGTCGCGCGGGTCGGAAGTGGTGAAGCCGACCTGGTTGTTGACGACGATGTGCAGCACGCCACCGACGCCGTAGCCGCGGGTCTGCGAGAAGTTCAGCATTTCCTGGTTGACGCCCTGACCGGCGACGGCGGCGTCGCCGTGAACCAGGATGGGCAGCACCTTGGACTTGCTGCCCTCGCCGCGCCGGACCTGGCGCGCGTAGACCGAACCGGCCACCACCGGGTTGACGATTTCCAAGTGCGACGGGTTGAAGGCCAGCGTCAGGTGGCAGGGGCCGCCCGGGGTGGCAACGTCGGACGAGTAGCCGAGGTGATACTTGACGTCGCCGGCGGTGAGATCGCTCTTCTTCTTGCCTTCGAATTCGGCGAAGAGCATCGACGGTGCCTTGCCCAGGGTATTGACCAGCACGTTCAGGCGGCCGCGGTGAGCCATGCCGACGACCACTTCGTCAACGCCATTGGCGCCGCCGGTGCGGATCGCTTCGTCCATGGCGACGATCAGCGATTCGCCACCTTCAAGCGAAAAGCGCTTTTGGCCGACGTACTTGGTATGCAGGTAACGTTCGAGGGTTTCGGCGGCGGTCAGGCGCTCGAGCAGGCGCTTTTTCTGATCGGCCGTGTAGGACGGACGGGAACGGATGCTCTCCAGCTTTTCCTGCAGCCAGCGCTTCTCGTTGTAGTCGGTCATGTACATGTACTCGACGCCGATCGTGCCGCAGTAGGTCTGCTTCAGCGTTTCGAGGATGTCGCTGAGCTTGGCGTTTTCCGGCAGGCCCTTGAGCGAACCGACGTTGAAGGTCTGCTTCAGGTCGGCATCGGTGAAACCGTAGAACGACGGCTCCAGTTCGTCGAGTTTCGGACGCGGCAGGCGCTTGAGCGGATCGAGATCAGCCCAGCGGGTACCAAGCGAACGGTAGGCAGTGACCAGTTGACCGACCGCGGATTGCTTGCGGTGTTCGGCGGAAGACGAGGCCGGCGCACTGTGCTTGAAGCCACCATCCTTCGCCAGTTCGGCAAAGGCGGCAACGACCGGCGCATGCGCCACGTCACGGGCGACGAAGCCCGGCATCTGGGCCAGGCGATCGAAATAATCCCGCCATTCCGGGGCAACGGAAGTCGGATCGTTCAGGTAGCTTTCATATACTTCTTCGACAAAGGGTGCGTTACCGCCAAAGTAAAGCGTGCTGTCGAACTTGTCATTCATCGTAGTCATAAGCGTCCCCTGTATGGGTTTTATTTTCCTGCGGCACGCATTGACGCGCACCGGTGATGCTCCGCATGTAAAAAAGGGCGGCCCGCGAGCCGCCCGTTTATTGTATTAGCCGCGCTGGGCAAGCGGTACCACGTCGCGCTTGGCTGCACCAACATACAACTGGCGCGGACGACCGATCTTGTATTCCGGATCGGAGATCATTTCTTCCCACTGCGTCATCCAGCCAACCGAGCGGGCCAGCGCGAAGATGCAGGTGAACATTTCGGTCGGGATGCCGATCGCCTTCTGGACGATGCCGGAGTAGAAGTCGACGTTCGGGTAGAGCTTCTTCTCGACGAAGTATTCGTCTTCCAGAGCGATCTTTTCCAGTTCCATCGCGAGCTTGAACAGGCGATCGTTTTCCAGACCCAGTTCCGACAGCACTTCGTTGCACACCTTGCGCATCAGCTTGGCGCGCGGGTCGAAGTTCTTGTAGACGCGGTGGCCGAAGCCCATCAGCTTGAAGGAATCGTTTTTGTCCTTGGCGCGCTTGATGTATTCACCAACGCGCGAGACGTCGCCGATTTCTTCCAGCATCTGCAGGCAGGCTTCGTTCGCGCCGCCGTGCGCCGGGCCCCACAGACAGGCGATACCGGCCGAGATACAGGCAAACGGGTTGGCGCCCGACGAACCGGCAAGGCGGACGGTCGAGGTCGAGGCATTCTGCTCGTGATCGGCGTGCAGCGTGAAAATGACGTCCAGGGCGCGGACCAGCACCGGGTTCGGCACATACTTCTCGCACGGCGAACCGAACATCATGCGCATGAAGTTGGCGGTGTAGTCGAGATCGTTGTCCGGGTACATGAAGGGCATGCCACGGTTGTACTTGTAGGCCATGGCAACGATCGTCGGCAGCTTGGCGACGATGCGGTTGAAGCTGATGTTGCGGTGTTCGGCGTCGGAGTAGTCCATCGCTTCGTGGTAGAAGGCGGACAGGGCGCCGACCACACCGACCATGACGGCCATCGGGTGAGCATCGCGACGGAAACCGTTGTAGAAACGGGTCAGCTGATCATGCACCATCGTGTGCTTCTTGATGGTGTTTTCGAACTTGACCTTCTGGGTGGCATCCGGCAATTCGCCATTCTTCAGCAGGTAGGCGACTTCGAGAAAGTTGCAGCTTTCCGCCAGTTGCTCGATCGGGTAGCCGCGATAGAGCAGTTCGCCCTTGTCGCCATCGATGAAGGTGATCTTGGAACGGCAACTCGCGGTAGACAGGAAACCGGAGTCATAGGTAAACAGCCCCGTCTTGCCGCCCAGGCTACGAATATCCACGCAATCATTGCCATGCGTCGGGGACATGATCGGGAAATCGACAGGTGCTAGTCCGTCGATGCTCAGGGTTGCCTTGCGTTCGGTCGTCATGGTTTTTCCCTTGTCAGGTGTTGGTTATCACTGCACTGCCAAATTTGGTCAATGTCACAACTTAGTGCATCAACCTTACTTAAGACTTACTCAGAGCTGCCGTAAGTTTCTGTTAACTCTCGCGTATCGCCACCAGAATCGGCAGATAGCGTGGATCCTCGCACTCCGTCTGGCCACTGATCAGGTACCAGAGATCGTGGTCTTCCATGTCGGCCATTTCCACGAACACCTGCTGCTGCTCGTCCGACAGCTTGGCGAACCCGTTATCCAGGAAACGCGTCAGCGCGATATCGAGTTCGAGCAGGGCGCGGCGGATGCAACGCCAACGCAGGCGTTCGTAGTCGGCTCTTTCCATCAGACGGCGCGGCGAACCATCAGGTCCTTGATCTTGCCGATGGCCTTGGTCGGGTTGAGACCCTTCGGGCACACGTCAACACAGTTCATGATGGTGTGGCAACGGAACAGGCGGTACGGGTCGTCGAGGTTGTCGAGACGCTCGTTGGTCGCCTGGTCGCGCGTGTCGGCGATGAAGCGGTAAGCAGCCAGCAGGCCGGCCGGGCCGACGAACTTGTCCGGATTCCACCAGAACGACGGGCACGACGTCGAGCAGCAGGCGCACAGGATGCACTCGTAGAGACCGTTCAGCTCTTCGCGGTCTTCCGGCGACTGCAGGCGTTCGCGTTCCGGCGGCGGATCGTTGTTGATCAGGTAGGGCTTGATCGAGTGGTACTGCTTGAAGAACTGGGTCATGTCGACGATCAGGTCGCGGATGACCGGCAGGCCGGGCAGCGGACGCAGCACGATCGGCTGCTTCAGTTCGTCGATGTCGGTCAGGCAGGCCAGACCGTTCTTGCCGTTGATGTTCATGGCGTCGGAACCGCAGACACCCTCGCGGCAGGAACGACGGTAGGACAGCGTGTCGTCCTTCGCCTTCAGCTTGGTCAGGGCGTCGAGCAGCTTGCGATCGGTCGGCTCGAGTTCGACCGAGATGTCCTGCATGTAGGGTGCGTCGTCCTTGTCCGGATCGTAGCGGTAGATGCTGAATTGAACCATGCGTTTGCTCATGTTCTTCTCCGTTAGTACGAACGCGTCTTCAGCGCGATGGGTTCGACGGTCAGCGGCTGCATGGTGACCGGCTTGTAGGTGATCGAGTTATCCACCGGATTGAACAGGGTGTGCTTCAGCCATTCGGCATCGTTACGACCGTTCGGGAATTCCGGGGTATCCGGGGCGTCGTCGCGGACGTGGGCGCCGCGCGATTCCTTGCGGGCCTCGGCGGAGAGCATCGTTGCCTTGGCGACTTCGATCAGGTTTTCCATTTCGAGCGCTTCGGTGCGGGCCGTGTTCCAGGCCATCGACTTGTCCTTGATCTCGAGCGCGCGGGCCGCCTTCTCGACTTCCAGGATCTTCTCGACGCCGGACTTGAGCAGGTCGCCGAAACGGAACACACCGGCGTGGTTCTGCATCGTGCGTTGCATGGCCAGACGGGTTTCGTGCACGTTGGCACCGCCCTTGCGGTTGTCGATGGCGGAAATCCGGGCCAGCGACTTCTCGGCAGCGTCCTTCGGCAGATCGCGGTGAGCCTGGCCGGTCTTGAGATCTTCGACCGCGGAGTCACCGGCCGACTTGCCGAAGACCAGCAGGTCGAGCAGCGAGTTGGTACCGAGGCGGTTGGCACCGTGCACCGAGGCGCAGGCGCATTCACCGGCGGCATAGAAGCCCGGGACGACGGTGTTGTGATCGCCGTTCTCGCTGACCACGACACGACCCGAGTAATGCGTCGGGATGCCGCCCATCTGGTAGTGACAGGTCGGCACGACCGGCAGCGGTTCCTTGATGCAATCGACGCCGGCGAATTGCAGGCCGATTTCACGGATACCCGGCAGGCGCTTCATGATGGTGTTCGGGTCGAGGTGGGTGATGTCGAGCAGGACGTAGTCCTTGTTGACGCCACAGCCGCGGCCTTCGTTGATTTCGGTGGTCATGGCGCGGGAAACCACGTCACGCGACGCCAGATCCTTGGCGTTCGGCGCGTAGCGCTCCATGAAGCGTTCCTTGTTGGCGTTACGCAGGATGCCGCCTTCGCCACGGACGCCTTCGGTGATCAGCACGCCGGCACCGGCGACGCCGGTCGGGTGGAATTGCCAGAATTCCATGTCTTCGAGCGGGATGCCGGCACGCGCCGCCATACCCAGGCCGTCACCGGTGTTGATGAAGGCGTTGGTCGAAGAGTAGAAGATACGGCCGGCACCGCCGGTCGCGAAGATGGTGGCGCGGGTGTGGAAGATGACAACCTGACCGGTCTCCATTTCCATCGCCGTGACGCCGACGACATGACCATCAGCATCGCGGATCAGGTCGAGGGCCATCCATTCAACGAAGAACTGGGTATTGGCCTTGACGTTGCGCTGGTACATAGCGTGCAGCATGGCGTGACCAGTACGGTCAGCAGCGGCACAGGAACGGCGCACCGGCTTTTCGCCGAAGTTCGACATGTGGCCGCCGAACGGACGCTGGTAGATCTTGCCGTCGTCGGTACGGTCGAACGGCATGCCGTAATGTTCAAGCTCGACCACGCACTCGTTGGCCTTGCGCACCATGAACTCGATCGCGTCCTGGTCGCCGAGCCAGTCGGAACCCTTGACGGTGTCGTACATGTGCCAGTGCCAGTGATCTTCCTCGGAGTTGCCGAGCGAGGCAGCAACGCCGCCCTGAGCGGCAACGGTATGCGAACGGGTCGGGAAGACCTTGGACAGGACGGCCGTCTTCAGGCCGGCTTCCGACAACTGGATTGCGGAACGCAGACCGGCGCCACCGGCACCGACAATGACCGCATCAAACTTCAGAACAGGAATACTCACGCTTACAGCCTCCAGAGAATCGCAGCAGCCCACGCGGCGTAACCCACCAGCGCGGCAATGGTCAGGACATGCAGGGTCAGGCGCAGGCCGACCGGTTTGATGTAGTCCATCCAGATGTCACGCACGCCGATCCAGGCGTGGTAGAACAGGCTGACGAAGAACAGGAAGGTAAAGAACTTGATGACGCCATTGGCGAAAACCGCCTGCCAGGCTTCAAAGGTGGAAGGACGAAACACCAGCAGCACGGCAGCCAGGATGACCGAATAGACAGCCATGATGACGGCAGTGGCGCGCTGTGCGACCCAGTCCTTGAGGCCGTAATGGGCGCCGACAACGATACGGTTGATCACAGCAGAACCCCCCACAGAATGATGCTCAGCGGAATGCTGACCGCGAACACGGCAGCGGCGGACTTGCGTGCCTGCGGCTTATCAACACCGACATGGACGTCCATCAGCAGGAAACGGATGCCGGCGCAGAAATGGTGCGCATAGGCCCAGATCAGACCCGCCAGAATCAGCTTGACCGGCCAGGAAGCCACCAACCCCTGAAAGACCGCAAAAGTCTCCGGCGAGGTCACGCTGGCCTGAAAGAGCCAGAGAATGACCGGCAACATCAGGAACAGCCCCGCCCCGCTCACCCGGTGGAAGATGGAAACCTTGCCCGGAAGCGGCAATTTGTAACTACGCAGCGAAGCCAGGTCCAGATTTCTTGGACGCTCCTTCTTTATCATCATCTCTGCCATGAAGATATTCCCTCGCGAAGAGTGCGGATTTCCGCTTGTATGTGGTTTGAAAAGAGCCGTAATTATACAGTCAAACGAGCCCCGATGCGCCAGTTGGCGGCCCTTGCAGCAGTTTCAGCGATCACCCCAGTTCGTTTCGGTAATAATGGTTGCGCGTGCAGTACAGGCCCTTGCGCCACTCCACCGGCCGATTGCCGTAGGTGTAGGCGGTGCGCTCGACCAGCAACAGCGGCTCGCCGCACTGCACGCCGAGCAGCGCCGCGCATTCCTCGTCGGCAGCCACGGCACGCAGATGCTCTTCGGCGCTGATCATGCGTACGCCGAAATCACTCTCCAGCAGGCTGTACAGCGAACGCTCGCCGGCACGCAACAGTTCTAGCGTCAAGCCCGGAAAAAACTCCGCCTGCAGGAAAATCTGGTCGAAGACGACCTTCTCGCCGCCAAAACGCAGCAAACGCTTGATATGCACCACCGCCCCCCCTGGCGCCAGACCGAACACCGCCGCCACCTCGGGCGGCGCATCGACCACCTGGCAATAGAAGGGTTCGCTGACCGAGGGCACGGCGATGCCGTCATTCGGCATCAGGCGCAGGAAACGATAGTAGGCACGCGGGTCGCTATGGGTGGAAACGAAGGTTCCCTTGCCCTGCCGCCGCACCAGCAGGTTCTCCGCCGCCATCTCGTCGATGGCCTTGCGCACCGTCCCCTGACTGACATTGAAGCGCTGCGCCAGCTCGCCTTCGCTGGGAATCACGTCACCCGGGCGCCACTCGCCGCGCTCGAGACAGCCGATCAGGAAATCCTTGATCTGGCGGTACAAGGGGCTGAAGGTCGGCGCGGATGCGCGGGCAGCGGAACGCAGGGTCTCTCGGGTCATGGGCCTCGATTTCAGCATAATTCAGCGCCAGCGTCCACCAAAAGTTGTCTTATATAAGACACATGAATCAATTGACACGGATAGATCGAACTTCTACCATCGCGAATTCCGCTAGCCGATCCGACGCAAGGAGAATTAGTCGGCTCCCGGAATCGACCAATAATTCAACCAAGCTGCTTTAAATTCAGGAGCGATACATGTCCAAAGCCCCCATGCGCGTCGCCGTGACCGGCGCCGCCGGTCAGATCGGTTATAGCCTGCTGTTCCGCATTGCCTCGGGTGAAATGCTCGGCAAGGACCAGCCGGTCATCCTGCAACTGCTCGACCTGCCGCAAGCCCAGAAGGCCGTGCAAGGTGTGATGATGGAACTCGACGACTGCGCCTTCCCGCTGCTCGCCGGCATGGTCGCCACCGACGACCCGAACGTCGCCTTCAAGGATGCCGACGTCTGCCTGCTGGTCGGTGCCCGTCCGCGTGGCCCCGGCATGGAACGTGCCGACCTGCTGCAAGCCAACGGCGCGATCTTCACCGTTCAGGGCAAGGCCATCGCCGAAAACGCCAAGGAAGACGTCCGCGTGCTGGTCGTCGGCAACCCCTGCAACACCAACGCCTACATCGCCCGCGCCGCGGCGATCAAGGTTGGCCGCACCAACCCGAACAACTACCACGGCATGCTGCGTCTCGACCATAACCGCGCGCTGACCCAACTGGCCCAGAAGTCCGGCCGCGCCGTCTCCTCGCTCAAGCAACTGGTCGTCTGGGGCAACCACTCGCCGTCGATGTACGCCGACTACCGCTTCGTCACCTCGAACGGCGACAGCGTCAAGGACATCATCAACGACGCCGCCTGGAACAACGACGTCTTCCTGCCGACCGTCGGCAAGCGCGGCGCCGCCATCATCGACGCCCGTGGCCTGTCGTCCGCTGCTTCGGCCGCCAACGCCGCCATCGATCACGTCCGCGACTGGGTCCTCGGCTCCGACGAATGGGTCACCATGGGTATCCCGGCCCCGGCCGACAACGGCTACGGCATCCCGGAAGGCCTGGTCTTCGGCCTGCCTTGCGAGTGCAAGAACGGTTCCTTCACCCTGATCAAGGGCCTGGAAATCGACGAATACTCCAAGGGCAAGATCGCCATCACCCTGAAGGAACTGGAAGACGAGCGCGCCGCCGTTGCCGGCATGCTGTAATCGTTTTTCGGCACCAACAGAAGGCCGCGGTAAAATACCGCGGCCTTTTTCATTTGTCCGACGATATTCCATGCGCCATCCCAAGCACGTCCTGTTCGCGGGCGAAAAGCCCTTCCCCATCCTGCCCGCCGTCGATCATTACGCGGGTTCGGAAAAGCTGATGAAAAAGGCCCTGCAACTGCAGCAGGAACTCGGGCCGATCTTCGACATCACCTGCGACTGCGAGGACGGCGCGCACGCCGGCGCCGAACGCGAACACGCCGCGATGGTGGTGGAGGTCATCAACAGCGCGGACAACCGGTTCAACCGCGTCGGCGCGCGCATTCACGACGTCACCCATGGTCACTGGCGGAGCGACCTCGAAATCCTGGTCGGCGGCGCCGGCAACCGCCTGCCCTTCATCACCCTGCCCAAACCCTGCGGCGTCGGCGATGTCCAGACGCAACTCGAGGCGCTGCGCGAGATCGAGCGCGCCGCCGGCGTCGAGCGACGGATTCCGGTGCATGTGCTGATCGAGACCCACGGCGCGCTGCGCGAAGTCTGGGAAATCGCCGCCCTGCCCGGCGTCGAATCGCTCGACTTCGGCCTGATGGATTTCGTCTCCGGCCACCACGGCGCGATCCCCGGCAGCGCGATGAAGAGCCCCGGCCAGTTCGACCATCCGCTGGTCGCCCGCGCCAAGTGCGAGATCAGCGCCGCCGCGCTGGCCAGCGGCGTCGTCCCCGCGCACAACGTCACCACCGAACTGAAGGATGTCGAATACATCCGCAACGACGCGCTGCGCGCCCGTCGCGAATTCGGCTACCTGCGCATGTGGAGCATCCACCCCAACCAGATCCTGCCGATCGTCGAAGCGATGCGCCCCGACTTCTCCGAGGTCGAAGCCGCCACGGAAATCCTGAGCGCCGCCCAGGACAAGGACTGGGGGCCGATCCAGCACGCCGACAAGCTGCACGACCGCGCCTCCTACCGCTATTACTGGGAGTTGCTCGAGCGCGCCCACGTCACTGGCATGGACCTGCCCGATACCGCCCGGCAACGCTTCTTTGCCTGAACAGCTACCCATCCTTTACCGCGACGAGCACATCGTCGTCATCGACAAGCCGCCCAACCTGCTCGTCCATCGCTCGGAAATCGACCGCCACGAGACGCGCTTCGCGATCCAGCTACTACGCGACCAGATCGGGCAGAAGGTCTGGCCGGCGCATAGACTCGATCGCGGCACTTCGGGCGTCCTGCTCTTTGGTCTTTCTGCAGAGATCGCCAGCGCGCTCGGCCGGCAATTTGCCGAAGGCACGGTCGCCAAGCGTTACCTCGCCGTCGTACGCGGCCATCCGCCGGCAAGTGGCAGCATAGACCACGCGCTGACCCGGCAGCGCGACGATTACGAATTCCAGGGCGAACGCAGCAGCCAGGAAGCGCAAGCCGCGCTGACCCACTACCGGCGGCTGGCGACGATCGAACTGCCGGTCGCCGTCGACCGCTACCCGAGCAGCCGCTACGCGCTGCTCGAACTCAACCCGGTCACCGGGCGCAAGCACCAGTTACGGCGTCACCTCAAGCACATCGCCCACCCGATCATCGGCGACGCGACCTACGGCAAGGGCCGCCACAACCGCTACTTCGCCGACGAGTTCGACTGCCACCGGCTGCTGCTGGCGTGCACCCGCCTCGCCTTCCGACACCCGGTCACACAACTGGCGATCACCATCGACGCCCCACCGGGCGGCGAATTCGCCGCCCTGCTCGGGCGCTTCGGCTGGTCGGAAGCTCAGTAGCCGATCGAGTTTTCCAACGCTTCCAGGCGCTCGATGTCGTGTTCGAGCTGCACCAGGTCACGACCCAGCGCGTCGCGTGCCGACACCATGCCGATCGCCCGCCCATCGGCGTCAATCACCGGCACATGGCGGAAGCCACCCTCGGCCATCAGCAACAAGGCGTGCGCCAGCGGCCGGTCGGCCCGGACGCATTGCGGGTCGCGCACCATCACCGCCGAGAGCGGCGTGCTGTCGGGGTCGAGCGCGCCGGCCAGCACCTTGTTGAGCGCATCGCGCTCGGTGAAGATGCCGACGGTCCGGCCGCCGTCGACGATCAGCAGGGCGCCGATCCGTTTACTCGCCATCAGGCGGCAGGCATCGCGTACCGTGGTTTCCGGTGCCGCCGTCACCAGCGGACGGTCGGCAATGATTTCAAGCAAAGGGCGTGCAGTCATTTCGGGTCTCCTCATCGTTATGGGTCCGGGACGTTATGTCGCCGGCCGGCGCCTGGCCAAGGCCAGTCTGCCGCTGCCATATTGAGATTTTATGAAGCCGACCGCAAGCCGCTCAGGGCTTCAGTTCGTAGACCACGCGGACGCGGGCGTCGGCCCGGCTCAACTCGACGAAACCAATGCCGCCCGGGCGCGCCGCCACCCATTTGAGGACATCTTCGGAGCTATCGACGCGCGGCGGCGCCTGCATGCGCCCGGTAAAAATCTGCCGCGACCAGTAGGCGTTGATTTCGGAAAGATCCTTGCCGACCAGCAAGCGGTAGAACTGCGCCCGCTGCGGGTTGGCGTCGACCAGGTCGACCGGCTGCACCTCAGTGCCATTGAAGAACTGGCGATTGCGCCCGAAAAAGATGTTGATCACTTCGTTGCGCGTCATCGCCGCCACCCCACTGCGCGCATTGACGACGACGACCAGTTCGGCGGTCGCCACGCTGCTGCCCAGGCAAAAGGCAGTCAGCAGCAGGAATCTCAGCCAGCGTCCAATCATGCGTTCAGAAAACGAAGTCCAGACTCATCGAGAAAACGTTCATCCGCCCATCCCAGTTCGCCCGGTCGTCGCGCCGGTAGGGAAAGAGCGATGCCGCCGAACCGCGCACGCCATCCCACTGTGCCTTGAGCGCCACGTTGCGGGCGAAATCCCAGCGCACCCCGGCGAAGACGGTGTCCTGATCGGAATGCGAATCCTCCATCACGTAATTCACCACCGCGCTAGCCGAACGCCCCCGGCGATGCGAACGCACCGTCGAATAGCCCAGATAGGGCGTCCAGTCGGCAAGCCGGTAACCGAACAGGAAATAGGCGGCATCCGAACTTTCAAGCGCGTGCGAACCCTGCTCGATATGGTTGAGCATCAACTGCGCCTGCACCGGCCCCCGGTCATAGACCACGCCGAACGAGTAATAGTGGGTACGAGTGCCGCGAGCCCGCAGGTAATCGGCATCGGCGGCCGACAGCGTCAGCCCTTTTTTCGCCATCACCGTCGCCACCGGCAGATCGTGCTCGAAGCGGATGTTGGCGTAGCTGCCACGCACCTGCCAGTGCCCCGACTGATATTCCAGATAGCCGCCGGCCATCGGCGAATTGCGGATGTTCCACTGTTCGTCGCCCAGCGGAATGCTGCCGCGCGACAGGCCGTAAAACGCCTTGCCGCGGACGATGCCTTCGCCGAGCGGCAGGGTCAGCGCAACATCGCCGCCATGGATGCTGTAGAAAGGCAGGTACCAGAAATAATCGCCGGGTGGCCGCACGGTCAGGAAGGAATAGCCGACCCAGCGCGAATCGGCCATCATGAAGAACTCGGTACCCAGCCGCCCGGCGCGCAGACTCAGGTTCGGCGTCGGATCGTACTTGACGAAGGCCCAGGCCAGTTGCGGATTGAAACTGCGGTGCTGGTCATAGCGACTGATCGCCTGCACCGCCACCAGCCATTGCGGCGTTGCCTGCCAGTCGGCCTGCAGACCGAGGACGCTGTCGGTCTTCGCCGTCCATTCGTCGGTTGCCCCGCGCGCCTGCGACAAGTCGCGAACGAACTCGACATCGTCGGTCGTCGTGCGCACGGCGCCCAGCGTACCGAAACCGCGAACCGTGAAATTCCCTTCGTCTTCCGCCTGGACGCCGCCAGCAGCAAACACCTGCAGGCAGGCCGCCAGGATCACGGCTCGTCGGCCGGCACCGGATCGATCACTGCGTTTCAGCATGAACATTTCTGGCGAAATCTCCCGGCCGGCTGACGGCCCGCTCGTTATCCGAGAACCCGGTGGCACGCCGCCGGACTGACCAGGCTCAAGCCTGGACGACCGTCGGCAGGGCGATCTGGTTATCGGTACTGAATTGATAATCCTTGAAGATGTGCTCGGCAGTCAGCATCTGGTAGCTGCCGTCGGCCAGCTTGTGCGTGGTGTCCTTCAGACGCCAGGTCAGTTGACCGCAGGTCCAGATTTCAAAGTTGCGCATGTGCGTACACAGACAGGTCTTGTCCATCACCTTGACCTTGCGGGCTCCCGGATGCAGCGCCACCTCGCGGTTGTAGGCGGTGATGTAGGAACACTTGCCGGCGGCGTCGAGCAGGTAACCGTAGGCTTCGCAGTTCGGCCGGATACCGTCGCCGATGCCGGGACTGGACTTGATCATGCGCATCGGGTAGCCGGTCGGCGAAATCTGGTTGACCTCGATGTCGTCCTCGGTCGCCTTGAAATATTCCTGCTTGGCCGCCGTCGGCAGACCGCATTCCTCGGCCACCGTGAAACGCGTCGCCACCTGCACGGCAGCCGCACCGGCATCAAGGAACTGCGCCGCGTCGGTACCGGTGAAGATGCCGCCGGCCGGAATCACCGGAATGTCCAGATCTTCGTTCTTCAGGTACAGCATCACCTCGGCGACGATGGTCGCCAGGTCGTACTGCGCCCAGTCCATGCCGAAGCCGAGGTGGCCGCCGGCGAGCGGGCCTTCGACGACGATGAAATCGGGCAGGCGGTTGGTGCGGGCGCTCTTCTTGAGGAAAAGTTGCAGGGCGCGCACGGAAGAAACGATGATGCCCAGCTTGGCATCGCGGAAGCGCGGGTGGTCCTCGATCAGCGCGAAGGAACCGAGGTGCAGGCCGGCCGCCAGCGTGATGCCGTCGATGCCGGCATCGAGCGCGGCCGACATGCGGACCTTGAGGGTCTCGCGCGGCGCGTTCATGGTCAGCTTTTCCATGCAGTTGATGAAGACCATGCCGCTGCCCTGCTTGCGCGTCATCGTCGCTTCGACGTGCAGACGGGTGGCTTCCTCGAGACGGCCGAGGTCGAACTTGACCGACGACTTGTCCTCGTTGTTCACGTTGTACTTGTACAGCGCGAGCTTTTCCTTGACGTGCTTGGTGTCGTAACGGCGGTCGGAAACGGTGTTGATCATTGCGTCCGAAATATGGCCGACGCCGCCGAGCCGGGCGGCCTCCAGGGCCAGATCGGCCGTCGAGATATCGACGCCCATGCCGCCGATCATGATGGGAACCAGCTCGTGCTTGCCAAATCGCAAGCGGAAGTCATCCACACGCTTCATCTTCATCCTTGGAAAAACCGTCCGTCGCGATTCATCTCCCCCTCGCTGACGGGCAAGCTCGGGATTTTACGCCAATGTCCCGGCGCCTGCTTGCCGCCATCGGATAAATCAAAGAATCGACCACTCCCGCTTGGTAAAGTTGCGACGTATTTTGCTGATCCCTCCCGTTTCCCGGAGTTCCCATGCCGCTTCTCACGCACCCACTCTGGCGGGTCGGCTTCCGCCCCTTCTTCCTTCTCGGCATGCTCGCCGGCGCCATCCTGCCGGTTGGCTGGGCACTGCTCTTCGGCGGCCACGCCGGTCTTGCCGCGAGTCCGGTCGAGCCCTTGCGCTGGCACGCACACGAGATGTTCTACGGTTTCGGCTGGGCGATCCTCGGCGGCTTCCTGCTCACCGCCACCAAGAACTGGGTCAATGTGCGCGGCCACCACGGCGGCCGGCTCATCTTCCTCAGCGTTGCCTGGCTGCTCGAACGCACCACCCTGCTGCTCGGCGCCGACTGGCCGGTGGTGCTGTGCCTGATCGGCGAACAGCTCTTCCTCGGCAGCATCGTCGCCCTGCTGCTGTGGACGCTGATCCGCCACCGCAACCAGGACAGCTACCGCGACAACCTCTTCTTCATCGTCCTGCTGCCGGTCTTCATCGTCGCCAAGACGCTGCTGCTGCATGGCGATTTCGCGGCCGGCACAGCAATGACGCTGGCCCTGTTCCGGCTCGCCTTCCTGCTCATGCTCGAACGCACGCTGACCCAGTTCATGCGCGCTGCCTTCCAGGTCGAGATCCGCCGCGACGCCCGGCTCGACCTGGCGATCAAGGGGCTCGGCCTGCTGCTGGTGGCCGCCCCCTGGCTGCCCGGCGCGCTGGCCGCCGGCCTGGCACTGGCGCTCGCCGCCCTGCTCCTGATCCGCCTGCCCTTCTGGCACCCGCTGCGCGCGCTGCGCCGGATCGACATCGGCATCATGTTCGTCGGCTACCTGGCGATAGCCGGGCAATTGCTGCTGCATGCCTGGGAATATTTCTTCGGCCCGGCCTGGGTCGGCACCCTGCCGACCCACCTGTTCACTTTCGGCGCGATGGGCTGCGTCATCCCGGCGATGATCGTCCGCATCGCCAAGGGACATACCGGGCGCAAGGTGAGTTTCGACGCCGCCGACCGCGGCGTGCTCTATCTCATGCTGGCGGCGCTGGCGATCCGCACCCTGCTGCCGCAACTGGCGCCGACGCACTACCTGCTGTGGATAGACGCCGCCGCCCTCTGCTGGCTGCTCGCCTTCGGCCTGCTCGCCTGGCGCTACGTGCCGCTCCTGCTGGCGCCGCGCATCGACGGCCGTGAGCACTGATCGCTGATTAGAGCACGGCTTCGAACAACTCTAGCCTACCAAGGGAGGCCCCCCGGCTCTGCCGGGGAGGCAGTAGACGTTTGACGTATTCGGGAGTCCATCGGAGGAAACTCCCCTTCGTGAGCCGCCAAGCACATGAAAGGGAGAATCACGATGGACGAATTCGAGA
>JAFIHA010000067.1 GCA_017848965.1 Dechloromonas aromatica (nom. nud.)
CCCGCCCAGCCCCCCGCCCACCATCAGCGCGGAGCCGCCAAACGCATCACCGAGCGCCGCGCCGGACGCAGCAGCCGCTTCCCCGCTCGCACCGCAGCAGACTTCGCAACCCGCATCGCAACCCAGCCAGCAACCTACCTCGCCCCCCGTCTTCAACGCCGCCTACCTGCGCAACCCGGCGCCCGCCTACCCGGCGACGAGCCGCCGCTACGGCGAGGCGGGGCGCGTGTTGCTGCGCGTCCGCGTGCTGCCTTCCGGCCAGCCCGACGAAGTCGTGCTGCAGCAGAGTTGCGGCCACGACCGGCTCGACGCGGCGGCGCTCGACGCCGTGCGCCGCTGGCGCTTCGTACCGGCCCGCCAGGGCGAGCAGGCGATCGCCGCCTGGGTCGTCGTGCCGGTCCAGTTCAGCCTGCAGGAGGCCGGCTGATGCGCGCCGCCGCGCTGCCCTGGCCGCGTCTCGGCGCCGGCCTGCTGACGGCGGTCGCCGCGGCGATGCTGTTCGCCCTGTGCATCGGCCGCTACCCGCTGCCGCTCGCCGACATCCTGCGCTTCCTCGGCGCCGCGCTCGGCCTCGTCGAACTGCCGGCGCGCGAGTACGACACGCTGTTCAACCTGATCGTCCGCATCCGCCTGCCGCGCGTGCTCGCCGCCATCCTCGTCGGCAGCGCGCTGGCCAGCGCCGGCGCCGCCTTCCAGGGCGTCTTCCGCAACCCGCTGGTGTCGCCCGGGCTGCTCGGCGTGCTCGCCGGTTCGGCCTTCGGCGCCGCCCTCGGCATCCTGCTCGACCTGCCCTGGGCGCTGGTCCAGGCGCTGGCCTTCGCCATGGGCGTTGCCGCGGTCGGCGTCGGCGTCGGCATCGCGACGCTGTTCGGCAACGGCAGCATCATCATGATGGTGCTCGGCGGCGTGATTTCCGGCGCACTGTTCACGTCGCTGCTGTCGATGGTCAAGTACGCCGCCGACCCCTACAACCAGTTGCCGGCGATCGTGCATTGGCTGATGGGCAGCCTGGCGCTCGCCGATCTCGGCCAGATCGGCGTGCTGGCGGTGCCGATCGGCGTCGGCGTGCTCCTCCTCGGCACCCTCGGGCGCGGCCTCGACGCACTCAGCATGGGCGACGACGAGGCGCGCGCGCTCGGCGTGCCGGTGCGCGCCCTGCGCTTTGGCATCGTCGCGCTGGCGACGCTGATCTCGGCACTGACCGTATCGTTGGCCGGCATCATCGGCTGGGTCGGGCTGATCGTGCCGCACATCGCCCGCCTCCTGGTCGGCCCCGGCAACGCCGTGCTGCTGCCGACCAGCGCCGCGCTCGGCGCCTGCTTCCTGCTCGCCGCCGACGGCCTGGCGCGCACCGTGGCGACCACCGAAGTACCGATCGGCATCGTCACCGAACTGATCGGCGTCGTCGCCTTCGTCCTGGTTCTCGGCCGCGTGCGCCGGGGGTGGCTGTGAACGGCGCGCCCGTGCTCTGCGGCCAGGCGATCGAGCACGCCTACCGGGGCCGCGTCGTGCTGGACGGCGCCAGCCTCGCCCTGCGCCCCGGCGAAGTGGTCTCGCTGCTCGGCGCCAACGGCGCCGGCAAGAGCACGCTGCTGCGCATCCTGCTCGGCCTGCTGACGCCGAGCGCCGGCCGCGTCAGCCTCGACGGCCGGCCGCTCGCCGCCTACGCGCGCCGCGAACTGGCGGGCAAGCTCGCCTACGTGCCGCAGGTGCATGCCACGCCCTTTCCCTACACCGTGCGGCAGATCGTCAGCCTCGGCCGGCTGCCGGCGAGCGGCCTGTTCGCCGCGCTTTCCGGGGACGACCGCGACGCCGTCGAGCAGGCGATCGCCCGGCTCGGCATCGAACATCTCGCCGCCCGGCCCTATACCGAGATTTCCGGCGGCGAGCGGCAACTGGCGCTGATCGCCCGGGCGCTGGCGCAGGGCAGCCGCCTGCTGGTAATGGACGAACCGGCGACCGGGCTCGATTACGGCAACCAGATCGCCCTGCTCGACCTCTTGCACTCGCTCGCCGTCGACGGCTACGGCATCCTCAAGACCACCCACCACCCCGACCATGTGCTGGCCGGTTCCGATCGCGTCGCCCTGCTCCAGCACGGCCGCATCGTCGCCGACGGCGCGCCGGCCGACGTCCTCACCGCCGCGCGCCTGAGCGAACTGTACGGCGTCGCCATCGCACCGGTGCGCCTGCCCGACGGGCGACTGGTCGTCGCCCCCTGCCTTTCCACTTGATTCCATCCTTCCATTCCCAGGAGAACACCATGTGCCAATCGTCCGCCAGCCCGACCCCGGAAGCCGTCCCCCATGCCTGCGGCACGCACCGCCCCGAAGTCGGCCGCCTGGTGCCGGCGGCGCACGACCTCGACCTGCCCGAAGTGCAATTTCCCAGCGCCCGCGTCCTCGCCACCGTCGGCGAGGCAGGTCTGCGCGAACTCGTCTTCCACCACCACGGCCGCCTGCGCCACAGCGAGATCGGCCACATGTTCGACGTGCCCGACGCGCAGTTCGAGAAGCTGTGCGGCCTGATCGCCGACTTCGTCGTCGAGACCTGCGGCGGACCGCGCAACTACACCGCGACGCGCGGCGGCGGCTGCATCCGCACCCGCCACTTCCCGTTCTCCGTCGACGAACGCAGCCGCGAAGTGTGGATCGAGCACCTGTTCATCGCCATGCACGAAACCAGCTTCCCGGCCGAGTTGCGCGAAGAATGGTGGACCTGGCTGGAAGCGATGTCGGTGCGCATGATCAACCGGCGGACGATGAAGGCGCAGCCGGTACGCATCAGTTGGAGCGAAGCGCAAGCCCGCTACGGCGCGGCACTCACCGCATGAGGCCGGCCCGGGTGCGACGGGCGGCGCTCGCCGCCCTGCTCGGCCTGCTCGCGCTGGCCCCGGCAGTCGCCGCCGAACCGCCGGTACGCGTCGCCGTGGTCGGCGGGCTGGTCCTCAGCGGCATCTGGCCGGCGCTCGCCGAACAGGCCGCGCAAGCCACCGGCCTGACCATCGAAACCGTCGCCGCCGCGCCCAAGGAAGGCGTCGTTCCCGCCTTCCGCAACGGCGACGCCGACCTGCTGCTAATGCACGGCAGCGACGAGACCTACGCCCTGCAGGCCGCCGGCTACGCGGCGCCGCTGCGCGCCTGGGCGAAGAACGAGCACGTCTTCGTCGGCCCGCCCGACGACCCGGCCGACATCGCCCACGCCGGCGACGGCACCGACGCGCTGCGCCGCATCATAGCCGCCGACGCGCCGATGATCGGCTTTCGCGACCCCGGCAGCTTCACCATCGTCGCCGGCCTGCTGCGCGCCGCCGGGCTACGCCTGGGCGCCAACCAGATGCGCTTCGACGACCACGAATCGCCGCAAGGCATCCTCAAGGCCGCCGCCGCCCAACACGCCTACGTCGTCGTCGGCCACATCCCGGTCGCCTTCGGCAAAATGCCCGACGCCGGCCAGCGCGTGCTGCTCAAGGGCGACCCACGCATGCGCCGGGTCTACGTCGCCGTCGAACCCGGCCCCCGCCACCCGGCCAACCCGGAACGCCGCGCCCGCGCCCACCGCCTCGCCGAATACCTGCTCAGTCCCGCCGGCCAGCAGGCGCTCGCCGGCCTCGCCGCGCAACGCGACGGGCCGTGGGTTTTCGGGCTGGAGGAATAAAGACGAACCTGGCCCCTTTTCCCCTTTTCCCGGCGACGCATCGCCCCCACCGGAAAGCGACGACGAGACACTGAAGCAGCCACGGAGACAGCCGGGTAAGCCAAGCCGCCCGGCAAAACGACGCACCCGCCGGCGCCACAGCCGCGCTCGGCCGGAAAACGGGGAAAACGCCCGATCAGGCGGGAAAATCGCCTGATCTTTCAGGCCAGGGCGCCGAATCCGGCGCTGCCCGGCAGCGCTGCCGGACCTCCGGCCCGGTTTCCGGGCTAACGACAAAAAGCTGTTTCCAGAAAAGCTGAATCGGGCTTGTTCAACAAGCGCTTCAGATCGCGGCTCGCTTCGCGATCACGATCTAACCTTAATCGTTACCACTCATTTCACGTCAAACTCGAAGACTTTTGCTAGAGAGCCTTCTACGAATATACGAATGACATAACGACCTTTCGGGTCGCCAGGGGCAACTGCCCAAGTATTGAAGATAACCCCTTGATTGGGTGAAACCTCTCGCTCTGTTACTGAGATGCGCCCATCCGTAGACACCGATCTCGTTCCAAGCGGCTCAGGATCGCCCCACGTGTTGGGCTTAGCTGGAAGAATGAATTCCTCTCGCCACTTAATTCGTTTTTTCGCAGTGCGGAGAAACATAACCCAGCCATAACCTTGATTTGGCGTAAGTGGCACCACTGTGGCCGGCACAAACACAGGCTTGCCGGAATTCCCTTGGTTGAAGACGCCGAATTCGGCACGTATTACTTCGTAGTCATCGTGCACACCAGCAGACCCATCTGATAAAGCTGCAATCGCCGGACAACAGACAACAAAGATAATGAGCGAGAGGAGTAAGCGTAGTCGGTTCATATTTTGAGTGCTAATCGGGATAGGAAGAAGCCTCACGGCCCCTCCCTCCCACACCACCGGACGAACGGGTCACGTATCCGGCGGTTCGATGAATTGAATTCCTACCGTGGCGCAAGGCTGGGTAGTCCCAAGTTGTTGAAGTAGCGCAATGGTAACGCAAAGGCCAATGCCGGTGTCTTGGACAGCCGCCACGGACCATGCGCCGATTTGCTGGTGTTCCACGCTTCGCGGACAGTAACCCCGCGCTTGCGCAGTTCCCGGTAACCGGCTGCTCCCCATTGCTTCCAGAGATAGCAGCGCAACTTGCGTCGTACCCACTTGTCAATATCGCGCAGAGGACTCAGTACCTCGGCGATGCCGAAGTACGCTTTCCAACCAAGCAGGCTTTCTCTCAGCTCGGCAACGATCTTGGCTATGGTGTTGCCTCTGGTACGACGGGTCAGTTCCCGCACCCGGTCCTTCAGCTTCTCGAGTGCCTTGTCGGCCACCTTCAGCTTCGCTCCGTTACGGCTGACCGTGAAGCCCAGGAACTTGCGGTTCATGGGCCGATCCACCGCGCTCTTCAGCCGATTCACTGTGAGTCTCAGTGTGTCGCTGACATAGCGGGTCACGCTGGCCATCACCCGCTCTCCCGCCCGTTTGCTCCCGACCAGAATATTGCAGTCATCGGCATAGCGGGCGAAGCGGTGGCCGCGCCGGTCCAGCTCCCAATCCAGTTCATCCAGCACCACGTTGGCCAGCACCGGCGAGAGTGGGCCGCCTTGCGGTACGCCCATCTTCGTGGCTTCGATGCTGCCAGCCACGCTCACGCCTGCCTTCAGGAACCGATTGATCAGGCGCAACAGATCGGCATCCGGGCAGCGACTCTTCAGTCGCGCCATCAGCCGGTCGTGATTGACCCGATCGAAGAAGGCTTGCAGGTCCATATCCACCACCCAGCCATACCCTGCACGGATGGTCGCCTGCACTTCACGCACGGCTTGATGGGCCGAGCGCCCTGGCCGGAATCCGTAGCTGTGATTGTGAAAGTGGGGTTCCCATTGCGCACTGACGACTTGCGCGATGGCTTGCTGAACGAAGCGGTCCAACACCGTAGGAATGCCCAGAGGTCGGGTCTTCCCATCCGGCTTGGGGATTTCCACTCGCTTGACCGGTTGCGGGCGATAGCGCCCGCTTTCCAGTTGCGCGCGGATTTCCAGCCAGTGCTGTTTCAGGTACTCCGGCAGTGCATCGACCGTCATGCCGTCGATGCCAGACGCGCCTTTGTTCTGGCGCACTTGCTTCAATGCGCGCTATAGATTGCCCCGTTCCAAGACTTGGGCAAACAGCGCTTGGGTGTGAATCGACTCGGGGTGTCGTGGCGATCCAGCGACGAGTTCATCCTGCGGCGTCGCCGCAGCCTGCTTGCGCAGATGCTCAGATGCTCTCCCGTCTCTCTTTGCCACGTTCCTTTGTCTTTCATCGTTCGGGCCTTCGGCGGGGGCGCCGCCTACTATGCCCTCTGCTGACTTCTCCACGGTATTCAGCGTCCGTTGCCAGACGCCCAGCTTCGATCCTTTGAAGCACCGGGGAGATCTCCCGGGGTAAGACACGTTACCTTCCCTGCATAGACGCCGGATTTACAAAGTACATCTTGTTGCCGCAGATGGAGGGCTTCGCGGTCACGTGCCCGCTCGCCCCAGATGCACCACGCCTCATATCCGATTTTTGTTCATCGCCCCGCAGTTTCGGATTGGGCTTCCTTCAGACCCCGCCTCGCGGCAACGCCCTTGCCCTTCTCCTTGCCTTCGGCTCTGCATACCTGGCCGTAGGACTTTCACCTACGAAGTAACGCGCCATGCCCGGCGCACACGCAGAAGTTCAGCGGTCGCCGGAGGCGATCCGCTGCGACGACTAGTTAGGTGCGATTTCATTGCGAGGCTCCAGCGGCTGCACGGACTAGGCGCCGCATAAGCAGCAGGCGGGCTGTCCACCGAAGGCTATCCAGAAACTGGTCATGCCCCTGAGCTTCTGCAATCGCATTGATTCCGACCTGCGCCCAGTTCTTTACTGCAGCTCTCGACAGGCGATTAAATTCCGAGAGCGCACCGTAATGAGCTACTGCGCTCCTAAAAGCGAACCACACGTTGACGTCTTTCCACGTCTGCTCAGTTGACCCGAGTTGAGCTTCTCTAAGCAGACGGAACACAGTGTGAACAGATCCTCTGCTGAGGCGAGGACTCCCGTTCTCCTCCATCACCGTGCCCTCATAATCCCTGAGAGGCTCGTCTGGGTCGAATCCCTCCTGATCTGCCAGAAGTTCAAGCAGCTGCCACAGGCGAATGTACTGATATCTCGGATCACGCTCGCGACGCGCCTCGCTAAACAATTCGACCAGAAACGCGCCCATGGAGTCTGCGGAGAGGCCGTTGACATACGCTTCCAACGATGTCGCCGATTCACCCGCAAGCTGACCGGTGAGGAGATTGCCAACGTAGGCTGGTGGGATCGTAAACTTGGTCGACTGCCCTGTGCTGCGGTCGATAAGAACAGCATCAAAGATCGATCCCGCGGCATCTCTAGAAAGCGTAAGCGCGAGCAATAGCGCATTCGTCTTCTCGACGCAGTAATCCCGCGCGGCATCAAGCGAGTTCGATGCAACCGCTGGGAAATGAACAACGCAAACGGGGCTTGCGCGTCGCGATTGCGCCTCAAGCTGCCCCCCGTACTCAAAAACGATGCCTGTGGATGTATTGTGCTCAAGAAACCTGTTCACAAATTCGTGTGAGTCTCGAACACCAATCCCGTCATTTGTCGGGATCAGCTCTACGCGGTCCAATCGAATGCGCGTTCCAACCAGAACGTCTTTTATGAAGACAAATGCCGTGTACATTGCGCCAGGCACGGAGGTATCTTTCCGTATATCGACCGGCTCTAGGAAGCGCCGTTCGACCTCCTGTTCGAGCCGCCTCACGTCCTGTTGGATGAGCGCCAAAGGCCTAGCAGCCTCCGATGAGTCGACTACCTCGAAGAACGTACGCGGGAAGTCTCGTCCTGCCACTAGATCGCGGTGCGGTTTCTCGTTCGCTTCGCCGCCGTCGTGGAGCCTCACGAGCCGAACTTCATAAACACCAGTTGCAAGGTGACGCGTGTCAATGTCGACGGCTACCTTGTCCTCCGCCATCCTCCTCGGCGTCGTACCAAAACCCAGTTTCGAAGACGGATTGGGAACACCACAGTCGAATACCTCTACTTGTAGTTGCGCGTACTCGGTGCCTTGTTCGTGGTGCAGTCTCAACTCAAGGGGATCGCCCTTGACCGCTGACGACGCTGCGAGCTCGACGATTGGCATTGGCTAGCGCCTAACGAATGAAAGGGACTTCCCCGTCCCGAGGTAGCGGCGGAAGCCGCGTGCAGCGGTAGCTGCCATGATTGAGTTTCCACACCAAATCATTCGCTCGAAAGGGGAAGTCCATGGATATTGTCACCGTCGGCATCGATCTCGCCAAGAATGTATTCGCTTTGCATGGCGTTGACCAGAGCGGCAAAGCGGTTTTCATCAAGCCCAAGGTGGCGCGCAGCCAGCTGCTGGAAATGGTTGCCCACTTGCCGCCCTGCCTGATCGGCATGGAAGCCTGTTCCGGCGCGCACCACTGGGCAAGGGAATTCAGCCGCTACGGCCACACCGTGAAATTGATGGCGCCGAAGTTCGTGGCGCCGTACCGGATGAGCGGCAAACGCGGGAAGAACGATGCGGCCGACGCTGCCGCCATCTGCGAAGCCGTCACCCGGCCCAACATGCGCTTCGTGCCGGTCAAGGATATCGATCAACAAGCCATCCTCTGCCTGCATCGCACCCGGCAGGGCTTTGTCGAAGAACGCACCGCGCTCTACAACCGCTTGCGCGGCCTGATCAGCGAATTCGGCATCGTCCTGCCGCAGAAAGTCGAACGCCTGCGCCGGGAAATCGGTGCCCATCTCGAAGCACTTCCCGGTTGGGCCAATCGCTGTGTCGGCGACCTGCTGGCACACGCCGACCGCCTGAATGAACGCATCGAGGAATACGACAAAGCCATTGCCCAGGCTGCCCGCCAGGACGCCAGAAGCCGACAACTCATGCAACTCCCCGGCATCGGCCCGACCACGGCCAGCGCCCTGGTTGCCAGCCTGGGCGGCGGCCACGACTTCAAGAATGGTCGGCAACTCGCCGCCTGGGCCGGGCTCGTTCCCGGCCAATGCAGCAGTGGCGGCAAAGCCCGCTTGGGCAGGATCACCAAGGCGGGCGACGCCTACCTGCGCAGTCTGCTCGTCATGGGCGCCCGCGCCGTTCTCGCCGGACTGGGCGACAAGCAGGATCGCTTCAGCCGCTGGGCCAGAAACCTGGTCGAGCGACGGGGTTACTGGAAAGCGGCGGTTGCCATCGCCGCCAAGAACCTGCGGCTTGCCTGGGCGGTATTGCACTACGGCGACGATTTCCGACGCATCGAAGAGACCGCCTGAACCAAAAAAATCGTCTGTAGGAAAAAAAAGGAAAGGAATCACCGGCTGATCGCTGGCAGCCCAAGACCAGCGAAGCACTGCCAGCGTTGATGTGAAGCGGGTTGGACCCGCGCGGGGAGAGCCTGATTACCTCCAGGAGAGGAAGTTACTCTCGGCTAACGAATGAGGCCCCCGCGCGCGTCTTTCATCAGGGTCCGGGCAAAAGCCCAAAATGACCGGTTGTAGTACCGCAGTCCTTCACCTTCTCGCACCGACACGGCAGGAATGGACGAATCGCAGGAAGACAGGATCAGGAATGAAACGATAAAAATTCAGAATGCCGCTTGCGGAAAACGGGGAAGCCCTTGTAGTTCAAGGTCAGAGGACGCTGCGCGGCTCTATCGCGCAGCGTCCTCTGCACCGCAGGGTTGGGCCTCTGACGACCCGTGCGACAACTCTACGACAATACCCACAGCGGCTTGCAAACACGCGCGGCCGCAAGAAGCGAAGAGGACAGCAATAAAAGTCGGCGCTGCCAACACGGCGAAACAGACACGCCAACAGTCACCGAGTGAAGCAGTAATAAGTACAAATGTATTCAATCATCCTTACCCGGTGTCGATCCAAATGCGCTCCGTAAACTCAGCAATTGCCTTAGCAACTTTTCCTTTTGGTTTGGCCCCGCAGTCTCAGCCAATCCTTGAGCAATCTTGGGATTGCGCAACAATCCATCCAAAATATCCTGCGACAAGACAACCCCCACGAAACCATTCCGGCCAGACGGACTTAGTATTGGTAACGCTGCTAACTGACTTGGACCTCGAAGCTCGTTATTGATCGCTTGGGCTGCTCGTGTTCGCAGCAAATCCACGATCTGATCCTCTGAGAAATGAGCCAGCCTTGTAGTTGTTCTCATCCGAGTATTAGCCGCATTCGAAAGCGACTGGAAAAAGGCGACCAAGAAATAAGACGCCCTTCTCCACATGAACATCTTGTGCGGTGCCTTTATCGTTGGCACTTTGTCGGATGGATCGATCCAGAGTTCGTCAACAACTTCAGCGGAAAGGGACGATGGAAACACTCCAGCGGTCCAGTCGTACTCAACGCCCTCTACGATCCCAATTTTCTTCAGACTCCGGCTTTCTCCCCCTACGGTCTGGAGGGTTGCTTCAGCAAACGCTGCCGTCAGAAAGTCTTCAACCATCTCGTGTCGGGCTACCATGTAATCCATGAGTGCAGTTGCAGCTTTGGCCTTATCTTGATCTGTGCTGAAGTCGCTGTCGAAGCCCCTCAGCGCAGATTTTCCAACAATACTCGCTGCAACTTCGCCCCTCGAAAGGTTGTCAATGTACGAAATACCGGTTCCGGAATTCTTTAGCGCGAGGTTCCACGGACTTGGTGATGTCTCAAAGTCCGTCAAATTGATCCCTTTGCCATTGAAATAGCTTCGGCATTCCTCGCAGAAACAGGTCAGATATAGTTTTTCGTCATCCCCCCCCATTCCCCAAAGATCAGTGAGATCGATCACAACGCCCTTCAATTTTTCTTCGAGACCTTCAAGGTGCTCCGTTATGTGATCGAGGCCCTTGCCCAAAAAGTAGCCGAGGAACTCTCTCGTCTTCTCTTTGTTAACACAAGCCTTAGGACTTCCTATATTTCTGATGTCGACGACATGGCACGCTTCAACTTGCAGAAATTCCATGGACGGACAGACATATAGATAGACCTCAGACCCCAAGTCAACGAAATCGCGACATATCTGCCCCAAATTCTTCGGTGTGGCTTGGTTGTGGTTTGTCTTGACCAACACGTCTAGTCGTTGGCAAAGGAGGTTGTCAAAAGCTACACCTGCGGCTCCTACAAGCGGCAGCGCAATTGCGGGTGGTTGATCTGCTTCCCCCCAATCCTTGATGAACATGTCGAGACATTCGCGGGGTGTCGCAAGCTCTAAGATTCGGAGGTCGGGAATGAACGCGATACGTTCCCCCGCCGTCTGGAGCCATCTTCCCTCAATAGTCGCAATACTGGATCGCTTTGCCATGTTTTACTCCTCCTTCTTGGATTTGGTTCTTAGCCTGTGCCGTACGATTGGTTTCATTGCTTCAGGGATTCTTAGTGCTCCGCTGGAGTACTCCACCCATCCTTCCGCTAACCCCTTTTTTAGGGCGTCTGGAAAGCCACTCTGCATATTGCCAAGGCTGGTCTTGAGTTCGTTCTTTGTTTTTGACCGCGCATTAATAAGAATTGAAAGCATGCGTTCTAGAGTCACGTCGTTAGCATCCTCTTCATTAATCGTCATGCGCTGTCTTAATGCAAAGTCGTACATAGTAAGTCCAACAAAAAGCACCGCACCACATGCCAGCGCGATTAGAACTACGATGGGGTGTTCCACTACGTAGGTATATCCTGCGCTCAGTGCCCCGGCTATCCCAATTACTGCGAGCACAATAGAAATTTGATTGACTTTCGATTTGAGGATTTCGTCCATGAATCCGCCAATCCACTGAGCGACAAGTGCTGTCAAGCGTATCCCGTTCACGTACTCGAGGTAGCTGGAAGAAAAATGGATGATTCGTTTCAGAATTGACATCTCTGGACAAGCCCTTTTCTGGATAGACCCAACGAGAAAGCAGCAAGGGCAACTGACGGCGGCGGATTGCTCAACATATCGAAGAGGCCCAACGAATAGCGTTTATCCGCCGACGCGGACGAGTTTGAAGAAGGTGTGAAGTCATATCGGCGGATAAACCTCGTTGGACTGGACCGCCGGACGGGCGATGGTTATGGGGATTGTAAGGCGGGCTTTTCCGAAGTCAATCGGATGGCATGAAACAAGGCGGTGGATTGGTGCGCGCCAGGCATTGCGGAGAGAGGATTCGGGAGAAGCAAACCGGCTCGATCATGCTTGCGTAGCTGCTCGGGAATCACTGGGTAGGCCGCAGGGCGAAGCCTTCCGAGAATGGTCTGGCCATCCGTTGGAGAAACCGTCAGCAGGGGCTTGATGCAGCGTCTCATGGCGGTCCTCGGGCCGTTGCCCCGC
>JAFIHA010000068.1 GCA_017848965.1 Dechloromonas aromatica (nom. nud.)
GGAGCAAATGAACTTATGGCGCTGATCGGCCACCGTTACGGTGGCCCCAACGAATCGGGGCCGCGTTAGCGACCCCAGATTGCCGCTTTGAGCGGCTCACAATCTAAAGCCCCCGGCTTTGCCGGGGGATACTTACCTTCCCAGGACTACGGACGTATCGAATACGCTTACTCCCTGATGGCACAGGCCGCCGGTATCGACATGGCGCCTTGCCGGCTGCTGGAAGAAGGCGGCCGCGCCCACTTCATGACGCGGCGTTTCGACCGCGAGCCCGGCGCCGATGGCAAAACCGTCAAGCATCACATGCAAAGCCTTTGCGCGATGGCCCACCTTGACTACAAGCAGAAGGCCACGCACGACTACGCCCAGCTTTTCCAGACCATCCAGCGTCTCAAGCTGGACCACGATGCCATGGCCGAAGCCTTCCGCCGCATGGTCTTCAACGTGCTGACCGCCAACTGCGACGATCACAGCAAGAACTTCGGCTTCCTGCTCCCCGCCGGCAGCCAGCAATGGCAGCTTGCCCCGGCCTACGACATCACCCACGCCTACAACCCCAAGGGCGAATGGACCTATCAGCACCTGCTGGGCGTCAATGGGAAATTCGGCAACATCAGCCGCGACGACCTGCTCCACCTCGCCGACCGCTACGCCATCGGTCCGGCGTCGAAGATTATCGACAAGACCCAGGAAATCATCGCCCACTGGCCAGAATTCGCCCGCCAGGCGGGGCTGGCCGAAACGATCACGCAATCGGTGGCGCAGGATTTCGGGCGGCTGTAATGCTTGAACGATAAAAGAAAGTCTCACCACCGGCGCGACAATTCCCGCGTGCCACCGCGGGCTGGGGAAATGTCCGGCAGCGTTGAGAGAATGTGCGAACTGGTGACAGCACTGCTGGCACCATTTCGACTCACACCGAGTTACTCGCTCTTGCTCGGCTGGTTTGGGCGAGGCGGTGGCATGTGTCGGGGCAAGGCTTGGCGGGAGTACCTTCAGAAAGCCCCCGGACTCGCGCGTGCGGTGTTGATCTGCTGCTGGCGGGGAAGGGGAATCCGCCAGCCTGAGCGGGCGGAATTTCCGGGTCAGCGCTGTGCCGCGACCTTTTCCCCGAGCACATGCGTCGCCGTCACGCAGCGTTCGTCGCCGAGGATCATCAGCGCGAACAGCGTTGCCGCCAGTTCGTCGGTCCTTTCCAGGCGGAAGTCGAGTTCCGGCGTGGCGCGCGGGTTGAGAACGATGAAGTCGGCTTCCTTGCCGGCGGTGAAGTTGCCGATGAAGTCGTCGAGGTAGAGGGCGCGGGCGCCGCCCAGCGTGGCGAGGAACCAGGCGCGCAGCGGCGGCAGCGGGCGGCGGTGGACTTGCGAGACCTTGTAGGCTTCGTCGAGCGTGCGCAGCAGGCTGAACGAGGTGCCGCCGCCGACGTCGGTGGCGAGGCCGACGCGGATGCCGCTATCGACAGCGGCGGCGTGGTTGAAGAAGCCGCTGCCGAGGAAGAGGTTGGAGGTCGGGCAGAAGGCGGCGGCCGTGCCGGTTTCCGCCATGCGCGCGGCTTCGGCCGGCGACAGGTGGATGCAGTGGCCGTAGATGCTGCGCGGGCCGAGCAGGCCGTGGCGGTCGTAGACGTCGAGGTAGTCGCGTGCTGCCGGGAACAGCGATTTGACCCAGGCGATCTCGTCGAGGTTTTCTGCCAGGTGCGATTGCACGTGCAGGTCCGATTTGCTCCGGTAAAGCTCGCCGGCCAGCGTGAGTTGGGCCGGGGTCGAGGTCGGCGCGAAGCGCGGCGTCACGCAGTAGCGCAGCCGGCCCTTGCCGTGCCAGCGCTCGATCAGCGCCAGGCAGTCGCGCTCGGCGTCGGCGACGGTGTCGCACAGCGCCGGCGGCGCGTGGCGGTCCATCATGACCTTGCCGGTCAACATGCGTAAACGGCGTTTTTCGGCGCCGGCCATGAAGGCGTCGACCGACCCGGCATGCACGGTCGAGAAGACGGCGGCGGTGGTCGTGCCGTGGGCGAGCAGGCGGTCGAGGAAGTAATCGGCGGTGCGCGCGGCGACTTCCGGGTTGGCGAAGGCGGTTTCGGCCGGGAAGGTGTAGTCGTTGAGCCAATCGAGCAGCTGCCGGCCGAAGGAGGCGATCACCGCCGATTGCGGGTAGTGGCAGTGGGTATCGACCAGGCCGGGCAGGATCAGCTGGTTGCCATAGTCGATGACCTCGGCGGCGGCGCGTTCGGCCGGCGCGATGCCGGCTTCGACCGTGGCGCGCGGGCCGGCGGCGGCGATGCGGCCAGCGACGATCCACAGCGCGCCGTCGGGAAAGTACTCGTAGCTGTCGGCAGCGTCCTGCTCGCCGGGGTCGGCGAGGAAGTGGAGGACGCGGCCGAAGACCAGCGTGTTGCGGCTGTCGGCCGGGGCGGTTGACGGAGCGGTCATGGCGTTGTGTCCTGGGGGCGCGCTCAGTGCGCGGTGTTGGCCAGTTGCCGCGCCAGCCGGTTGTGTTCGGCGACCAGTGGCGGCAGGTCGAGCGGCAGCAAGTGGCCGTCGGTGACCACCGGCTTACCGTTGATGATCGAATGGCGCACGGTCTGCGGCGTGCAGAAGACCAGCGCGGCGACCGGATCGTGCACGGCGGCGCCGGCCTGGTCGAGGCCGCCGGTAGCGAAGGCGACGAGGTCGGCGCTCATGCCCGGGGCCAGCGCGCCGATGTCGTCGCGGTTGAGCACTTTGGCGCCGCCCAGCGTCGCCAGTTCCAGCGCCTGGCGGGCGCTCATTGCCGCCGGGCCATGACCGACGCGGGCCAATAGCATCGCCTGCCGCGCTTCGCCGAGCAGGTGGGCGGCGTCGTTCGAGGCGCAGCCGTCGACGCCGAGGCCGACATTGACGCCGGCCGCGCGCAGCGCCGGAATCGGCGCGATGCCGGAAGCCAGGCGCATGTTCGAGCACGGGCAGTGGGCGACGCCGGTGCCGCTGCGCGCAAAGAGATCGATGCCCGGCGCGTCGAGCTTGACGCAGTGGGCGTGCCAGACGTCGTGGCCAACCCAGCCGAGCGATTCGGCGTATTCGGCCGGCGTCATGCCGAACTTTTCGCGGCTGTAGGCGACGTCGTTGTCGTTCTCGGCCAGATGCGTATGCAGCGAAACACCGTAGCTGCGCGCCAGTTCGGCGGCGTCGCGCATCAGTTCGCGGCTGACCGAAAACGGCGAGCAGGGCGCGACGACGATGCGCTGCATGGCGTGGCGCTTCGGGTCGTGCCAGGTTTCGATCAGGCGCTGGGTGTCCTTGAGGATGGCCGCTTCGTTTTCGACAAGGCGATCCGGCGGCAGGCCGCCCTGGCTTTCGCCGACGCTCATGCTGCCGCGCGCGGCGTGAAAGCGCATGCCGATGGTTGCGGCGGCTTCGATGGAATCGTCGAGCCGGCTGCCGTTCGGGTACAGGTAGAGATGATCGCTGGAGGTGGTGCAGCCGGAGAGGATCAGCTCGGCCATCGCGGTCAGCGTCGACACGCGGATCATTTCCGGCGTCAGTCCGGCCCAGATCGGGTAGAGCCGGCGCAGCCAGCCGAACAGTTCGGCGTCCTGGGCGCCGGGGATCGCCCGGGTCAGGCTCTGGTACATGTGGTGGTGCGTGTTCACCAAGCCGGGCAGGGCGACCGTGCCGGCCAGCGAGATGACCTGATCGGCTTCGCTTGGCAGTTGATCGCTGGGGCCGACCGCCTCGATCACCCCGTCGCGGATGAAGACGCCGCCGCCGGGGATTTCGCGGCGGGCAGCGTCCATGGTGACGAGGACGTCGGCGTCCTTGAGCAGCAGCGTGGTCATGGGAGGAAGGGTTTGCCCAGCGAAGCCGGCAGGTTCAGTTGCAGCAGCTTGCGGTCGCGCGAGATCAGCACCAGGACGACGATGGTCGCCAGGTAAGGCAGCGCCGCCAGCAGTTGCACCGGCACCTCGATGCCGAGGCCCTGGGCGTGGAACTGCAGGATGGTGACGAAGCCGAACAGGTAGGCGCCGAGCATCAGCCGGGTCGGCTTCCAGGTGGCGAAGACGACCAGCGCGACGGCGATCCAGCCACGCCCGGCGCTCATGTTCTGGACCCACAGCGGCGTGTAGACCGTGGACAGGTAGGCACCGGCGATGCCGGCCATGGCGCCGCCGAAGATCACCGCGCCGTAGCGGATGGCGATCACCGGGTAGCCGATCGCGTGCGCCGCGTCCGGCGCTTCGCCGACCGCCTTGAGCAGCAGGCCGAGCCGGGTTTTCGCCAGGGTCCAGGCGACCAGCGCGAAGGCGACCAGCGACAGATAGACCACCCAGTCCTGCTTGAACAGCGCCGGGCCGAGCAGCGGGATGTCGCTGAGCAGCGGGATGGCAATCGGCTGCAGGCCGGGCAGGCTGTAGCTGACGTAGTGCTGGCCGATGAAGGCCGAGAGGCCGATGCCGAAGATGGTCAGGGCCAGCCCGCAGGCGGCCTGGTTGGCGGCCAGCGACAGCGCGAAGAAGCCGAACACGGCGGCGGCCGCGGCGCCGGCCAGGGCGCCGGCCGGCAGGCCGATGGCGACGCCGTGGCCGGTTTCGGCCGCGGCGGCGAAGCCGGCGATGGCGCCGATCAGCATCATGCCTTCGACGCCGAGGTTGATGACGCCGCTGCGTTCGGCGACCAGTTCGCCGAGGCCGGCGAAGATCAGCGGGGTGGCGGCGGCGAGGGTGCCGGCGAGGATCAGGGGCAGGTAGTCGAGCATCGCGGTCTCCGGTCAGCGGGCGCGGCGGCGCAGGCGGTTGTCGATGAAGGCGTCGGCGCCGAGCAGGAAGAACAGCAGCATGCCCTGGAAGATGCCGGTGATCGCTGCCGGCATCTGCAGGCTTAGTTGTGCCGCTTCGCCGCCCAGGTAGATCAGCGCCATCAGGCTGCCGGCGAGCACGATGCCGAGCGGGTGCAGGCGCCCGAGGTAGGCGACGATGATCGCCGCGAAGCCGTAGCCGGGCGAGATGTTGAGGTTCAACTGGCCGACCGGCCCGGCGACTTCGCCGACCCCGGCGAGGCCGGCGGTCATCCCGGAGACGACCAGGCTGAACCACACCGTCTGCCTCGCCGGGAAACCGGCGTAGCGCGCCGCGGCCGGCGCCTGGCCACCGACTTCGAGGCGGTAGGCGAGAAAGCTCCGGGCGTTGAACAGCCAGAAGGCGAGCACCGCGAAAATGACGATCCACAGCGAACTGTTGATCCGCAAACCCTCGGCCAGCAGCCCGAACAGCGCCGCGTCGCCGAACATCACCGACTGCGGGAAGTTCATCCCCTCCGGGTCGCGCCAGGGGCCGTGCATCAGGTACGACAGGAGGTGGGTGGCAACGTAGGTGAGCATCAGCGTGGTCAGCGTTTCCTCGGCGTTGAAGCGCGTCTTGAGCAGCGCCGGGATGGCGCCCCACAGCGCGCCGCCGATGGCTCCGGCAACGACCATCGCCGGCAGCACCCAGGCGCCGCCGGTTTCGCCGTAGGCGATGCCGATGCCGCCGCCGCACAGGGCGCCGACGATCAACTGGCCTTCGGCGCCGATGTTGTAGATGCGTGCCTTGAAGCCGATCGCCAGGCCCTGGGCGATGAGGATCAGCGGGCAAGCCTTGATCAGCAGTTCGCTCCAGCCGTAGTCGGTGGTCAGCGGTTCGATGAAAAAGACATGGAAGGATGCGAGCGGCGATTTGCCGAGCGCCTCGAACAGCACGGAACCGACCAGCAGCGTGGCGGCGATGGCGATCAGCGGTGCCGTCCAGCGCATCAACTGCGACGGCTGGGCGCGAGGTTCAAGCAGGTGCATGGCCGGTCTCCGCTGCGTTGCCTTCGTTGAACAGTCCTGCCATCTGCAGGCCGACCGATTCGGCATCGGCCTGCTCGCGCGGCTGCGGCGCCGACAGGCGGCCGGCGGCGAGGACGGCGATGCGGTCGCTGATTTCGAACAACTCTTCAAGCTCCTCGGAAATGACCAGGATGGCGACGCCGGTGCGCGACAGGTCGAGCAGCGTCTGGCGCAGGAAGGCCGAGGCGCCGACATCGACGCCCCAGGTCGGCTGGGCGACGATCATCAGCTTGGGCGCCAGCATGATCTCGCGGCCGACGATGAATTTCTGCAGGTTGCCGCCCGACAGCGAGCGGGCAGCAGCGCCCGGCCCACTGCAGCGGACGTCGAAGCGGGCGATGCACTGTTCGGCGAAGGCCTGCGCCTTGGCGAAGGCGACCAGCCCCCAGCGCTTCATGCCTTGGCGGTGGCCGGTGAGCAGCGCGTTGCGATCCAGCGGCAGCGCCGGCACCGCGCCGCGCCCCAGCCGCTCCTCGGGGACGAAAACCAGCCCACGGTCGCGCCGCCGGCCGGCGTCGAGGTGGCCGATGGCTTCGCCGGCCAGCCAGACCGCCTCGCGGTCGACCGTCGTTTCGCCCGACAAGGCGGCCAGCAGTTCGGCCTGACCGTTGCCGGAAATGCCGGCGATGCCGACGATCTCGCCGGCATTCACGGTCAGCGAGACGTTGTGCAGCGAAGTGCCGAAAGGATCGTCGGAAGCGAGGCTGAGGCGCTCGACCTGCAGTACCGGATGGACCGGGCCGTGGTAGGGCGGCGCCTCGCAGACCGGCAGTTCGCGGCCGATCATCATGCGTGCCAAGGTGGCCGGCGTTTCGTCGCGCGGGATCGCGTCGCCGGTCACCTTGCCGCCGCGCATGATGGTCGCGCTGTCGCACAGCGACTTTATTTCGTGCAGCTTGTGGCTGATGTAGAGGATGGAGACGCCTTCGGAGGCTAGCCGGCGCAAGGTCTCGAACAGCTTCTGCACCGCCTGCGGTGTCAGCACCGAGGTCGGCTCGTCGAGGATCAAGAGCTTGGGGTCCTGCAGCAGGCAGCGCACGATCTCGACCCTCTGCCGTTCGCCGACCGACAGGCTATGCACCCGCCGGTGCGGATCGAGCGGCAGGCCGTAGCGCTCGGAAACTTCCTTGACCCGGATCGCTAGGCCGGCGAGGTCGAAGGGCTCATCGAGGACCAGGGCGATGTTCTCGACCACGCTCAGCGTCTCGAACAGCGAGAAATGCTGGAACACCATGCCAATGCCCAGCTTGCGCGCCTGCGCCGGGTTGGCGATGGTCACCTGGCGGCCGTCCCACAGCATTTCGCCGCTGTCGGCCTTGACCGCGCCGTAGATGATCTTCATCAGCGTGCTCTTGCCGGCGCCGTTTTCGCCCAGGATGGCGTGGATCTCGCCGGGCATCACGCTCAGGCTGACGTCGTCGTTGGCGACGACGCTCGGGTAGCGCTTGCTGATGTGCAACAGTTTCAGGCGGGGTTCGGGCGGGCTCATGCTTACTCCGGCTGGTCGGGGCGGACGGGGGTGGCACTCAGGCGCGGACGGCCGGCCTGGTGCAGCAATTGGCGTGCATGATGCAGGCTGAGCAGTTCGGCGGCAACCGCCAGGGCGATCGCCGCCGGCTCCTTGCCGACGATGCCGGGGATGCCGATCGGGCAGGTCAGCTCGCCGAGGCGTTCGCGGGCGAGGCCGCGGTCGACGAGGCGGCGCTCGAAACCGGCGCGCTTGCTGCGCGAGCCGATCAGCCCGAAATAGGCGAAGTCGCGGCGGCGGAAGATCGCCTCGCAGAGGGAGAAATCGAGCGCGTGGCTGTGCGTCATGACGACGAAGAAAGTGCCGGCCGGCGCCTGCGTTACTTCGCTTTCCGGCAGGTCGGTGGTGCGCAGGTCGAGGCCGGCAGTGTCGAACCCGGCAAAAGCCTCGTCGCGCGTGTCGATCCAGGTGATGGCGGCGCCGAGCGGCTGCAACTGGCGGACCAGCGCGCGGCCGACGTGGCCGGCGCCGAAAATCCACACCGGGAAGGCGTTGCCGGCGATGTCTTGCACGAAATGCCAGTCTTCCGGCCCGCCGAGCAAGGCGGTGGCGCAGGCGGCGGCGCCGGTTTGCCAGGTCGATGCACTGTCGCCGGCGGCCAGCCGGCGTTGCAGGCGGGCGCCACGGGCCAGCGCGGCGCTGCGTTGCGCCCAGGCGGCAGCCTCGTTGGCGGGAATCTTCTCGTAGGCGAGCCAGACGACACCGCCGCAACACTGGCCGAGCCCGGCGCCGAGCGCGTAGCGCACCACCTGCGGCCGGCCGCCGCCGGCCAGCAGACGGTCGGCGTGGGCGGTCGCCTGCCATTCGAGATGGCCGCCTCCGATGGTCAGTTCGGTGTCGCTGGCGCCGACCAGCATGGTCGTGCCGGCGTCGCGCGGCGCCGAACCCTGGACGGCGGCGACGGTGACCAGCACGACATCCTCGCCGGCGGCAAGGCGGGCGGCCAGTGGCGCGACCCAGTCGGCGGCCATCTCAGCTTTCCCCGCCGGCGAGTGCGCGCAGGATCGCTTCCGGCGTTGCCGGGGCGTCGAGGCGCAAGGGCTGGCCGGGCGGCAGGGCGGCGGCAACCGCGTCGCGCAGCGCCTGGTAGACCGAGAGGGCGAGCATGAACGGCGGTTCGCCGACCGCCTTCGAGCGGTGGATGCTGTCCTCGACGTTGGCGTTGTCGTAGAGGCGGATGTTGAAGACCTCAGGCAGGTCGCTGGCGGTCGGGATCTTGTAGGTCGACGGGGCGTGGCTCATCAGCTTGCCGTCCGGGCGCCACCACAGTTCCTCGCTGGTCAGCCAGCCCATGCCCTGGACGAAGCCGCCTTCGATCTGGCCGATGTCGAGCGCCGGATTGATCGAGCGGCCGGCGTCGTGGAGGATGTCGACGCGCAGCACGCGGCTCTCGCCGGTCAGCGTGTCGATTGCCACCTCGCTGCAGGCGGCGCCGTAGGCGAAGTAGAAGAAGGGGCGGCCGAGCTTGGTCACCGGGTCGAAATGGATTTTCGGCGTCTTGTAGAAACCGGCGTCCCACAACTGGATGCGGGCGCGGTAGGCGCGCATGACGAGGTCGGCGAAGGCTTCGTCGAAACCCGGCGCCTGCACGCGGCCGTCGGCAAATTGCACGTCGGCGGCGGCGACCGTGCCGTTGGTTAGTTCGCCGACGAAGGCGGCGAGCCGCGCCTTGATGTTGGCGCACGCCGCCTGCGCCGCCTTGCCGTTGAGGTCGGTGCCGCTGGAGGCGGCGGTGGCCGAGGTGTTGGCGACACGCCGGGTGTCGGTGGACGAGAGGCGGACGTCGGCGAAGGGCAGGCCGAATTCGTGGGCGACGATCTGGCGCACCTTGGTGTACAAGCCCTGGCCCATCTCGGTGCCGCCGTGCGAGACGAGCACGCTGCCGTCGGTATAGACATGGACCAGCGCGCCGGCCTGGTTGTAATGCGTGGCGTTGAACGAGATGCCGAACTTGACCGGGGTCAGCGCGATGCCGCGCTTCAATACCGGGCTGCCGGCGTTGAAGTCGGCAATCGCCGCGCGGCGGGCGGCGTAGGCGCAATCGCGTTCGAGTTCGGCGACCAGCGCAGGGGCGACATTGTCCTCGACGGTCATGCCGTAGGGCGTGCTGCTGCGCGCGCCCGGTTCGACGTCGTAGAAGTTGGCGCGGCGGATGTCCAGCGGGTCGCGGCCGAGGTGGCGGGCGATGTCGTCGATCACGTTCTCGATGACGAACATCCCCTGCGGCCCGCCGAAACCGCGAAACGCCGTGTTGGAAACCCGGTTGGTCTTGCAGCGCAGGCTCTTCAGGGCGAGCGCGTCGAGGTAGTAGGCGTTGTCGACGTGGCAGATGGTGCGGTCGTTGACCGGCCCCGAGAGGTCGGCCGAGTGGCCGCAGTCGGCGGCGAATTCGAGTTTCAGGCCGAGCAGGCGGCCGCTGTCGTCGAAGGCGCTTTCCCACTGGTAGCGGTAGGGGTGGCGCTTGCCGGTGGCGACCATGTCGTCGTCGCGGTCGAGGCGCAGTTTGACCGGTTTGCCGGTGTTGACCGCAAGCAGGGCGGCGAGGCAGGCCCATTGCGCCGACTGCGATTCCTTGCCGCCGAAGGCACCGCCCATGCGCCGGCATTCGACGCTGACGCGGTGGGCGCGCCAGCCCAGGCAGTGGGCGACCATCTGCTGCATCTCGGTCGGGTGCTGGGTCGAACAGAGCACGTGCAGGGTGCCGTCGTCGCCCGGCTGAGCGCAGGAAATCTGGCCTTCAAGGTAGAAATGCTCCTGGCCGCCGAGCACGGCGCTGCCGCTCAGCCGGTGCGGGGCGTCGGCAAAGGCGGCATCGACGGCGCCGCGCTGCATGGAAAACGGCGGCAGCACCCAGGATTCGGCGGCAATCGCCGCGTCCATGTCGAGGATGGGCGGTTCGGTTTCGTAGTCGATCTTCGCCAGACGCGCCGCCTGGCGGGCGATGTCGCGCGTCTCGGCGGCGACGACGAAGACCGGCTGGCCGTAAAAACGGATTTCGCCATCGGCGAGGATCGGGTCGTCGTGCAGGATCGGCCCGCAGTTGTTGTCGCCGGGAATGTCGGCGGCGGTAAGCACGGCGCGCACGCCGGGATAGGCGCGCACGGCGCTGAGGTCCATGCTGCGGATGCGGCCGCGGGCGATGGTCGATAAACCGGGCGCCGCGTGCAGCGTGCCGGTGGCTTGCGGCAGGTCGTCGACGTAGTGGGCCTTGCCGCTGACGTGCAGGCGGGCGCTTTCGTGCGGCAGCGGGCGGCCGATCAGCGAGGCGCTCATGGCTGGTCCTCCGGCGCAATCGGCGCCAGCGCGGCGAGGCGCACCGGCGCGTCGGCGGCACCCGAGGTTTCCAGCCAGAAGCGTTGCAGCAGGTTGGCGGCGACGCTCAGCCGGTAGGCGCTGCTCGCGCGCACATCGGTGAAGGGGGCGAAGTCGCTGCCCAGCGCGTCCATCGCCCGGCGCACGGCGGCGGCGTCCCAGGGCCGGCCGAGCAGCGCCGCTTCGGCAGCGGCGGCTCGCTTCGGGGTTGCCGCCATGCCGCCGAAGGCGAGGCGGGCGCGGCGGATGCAGCCTTCGTCGTCGACATGGACGGCCAGCCCGCAGGCGACCGCCGAAATGTCCTGGTCCAGCCGCTTTGCCACCTTGTAGCTGCGGAAATGCCGTTGCAGCCCGGCGGCCGGCGCATCGAGGACGAGCGCGCGGACGAATTCGCCGGGGGCCAGCGCCGTCTTCTGGTAATCGAGGTAGAAATCTTCCAGCGCCATTTCGCGCGTCGTCGCGCCGCGCTGCAGCACGATGCGCGCGCCGAGGGCGATCAGCGCCGGCATCGAGTCGCCGATCGGCGAGCCGTTGGCGACGTTGCCGCCGAGCGTGCCGGCGTTCTTGACCGGCGTCGAGGCAAAGCGGCGGGCCAGTTCGGCCCATTGCGGCTCGAAGGCGGTGAGCGCCGCGAAGGCATCGGTCAGGGTGGCGCCGGCGCCGATTTCCAGCCGGCCGGGGCCGATCTGGATGCGCTTGAGTTCGGCGACGGCGCCGGTCAGGATCAGTTCGCCAAGATCGCGTCCCTGCTTGGTCACCCACAGGCCGACATCGGTGCCGCCGGCGACCATCCCGGCGTTCGGCAGCTGTTCGCGCAACTCGGCGAGTTCGGCCAGCGTGCGCGGGCTGTGGCTGCGCCGGCCGTCGCCGAGGTAATCGAGCGGCGGCAGGTCGGCCAGTGTTTTCAAGGCAGCGATCACCGGCAGGCGGTCGAGGCGGCGGCGCGGCAGCGCGTAGGCGTCGCGCGCGGCATCGACGATGGGGCGGTAGCCGGTGCAGCGGCACAGGTTGCCGGACAGCGTGTGGTCGATCTCGTCACGTTCCGGGCAATGGTCCTGGTTTTCATAGAGGGCGAACAGCGACATGGCGAAACCCGGCGTGCAGAAACCGCACTGCGAGCCGTGCCGGTCGACCAGCGCCTGCTGCACCGGGTGCAGTTGCTCGCCGGCCGCCAGGTCTTCTACCGTGAACAGCGCCTTGCCGTCGAGCGAAGGCAGGAACTGGATGCAGGCATTGACCGCGCGCAGGCGCAATTCCTCGGCACCGGGTTCGCCGACCAGTTCGCCGATCACCACCGTGCACGCGCCGCAATCGCCTTCCGCGCAGCCTTCCTTGGTGCCGGTCTGCTGCAGGTCTTCGCGCAGGTACTGGAGCACCGTGCGCGTCGGCGCCGGCCCCTGCACCGACTGGATGGCGCCGCGGAAATAGAACTGGATCGGACGTTCGGACATGGACGGAAAGTTCGTTGATGGCATGGAGCGAAATTAGCACAGGGCAAACGCGCCGGGCAGCGCCCGCCATGGATAAGGACTATGCGCCCTGGCTTATGGTTCGCTTGCCGGCTACCGGGCGAGCAATCTCAGTCGGCAGATTGTTCCGCACAGCCGGGGCCCAGGCCCAGACGTTGGCGCAGATGCGCCAGCACCCAGGCGTAGCCGAGATGCTCCTGTTCCAGACGCAGGCTGTCAGCGATGCGATTGTCCCGCAAGTCGTCGTAGAGCGTCTGTTCCGCTGGCGTCAGGCGGTGCAGGTCGATTTTCAGCGGTTTGTCTTCGCTGCCCCGGAAAGCGGCGTGGGCGTCGAGCGTCGCCCGGTCCATCAGGAAGGATTCGACGCTGGGGAAATGGCCGCGTAGCTGGTCGAGGATGGCAAAGCCGTGGGTGTCGATGTCGCCCCAGTAGAGGAGGGTGCAGTTGGCCAGCCACCTGGCCCGGGCCAGCGCTTCCCAGCCGTAGCCGGCGCCGAAGATGGCGAGTGCGCCGGGTAGCTCGGGCAGGGCAAGGAAGTTGGTTTCGTTTTCGGTGATGATGACGCTGCGCACCGGCAGCGTCAGGCGGCTGAAACTGTCGGCGTCGAGGCTGATGTCCGGGGCGCGCAGCCCCGGCAGGGTCGCGATGTCGGGGTCGAGGAGGCGCCAGCGGATGCGCAGCGGCTTGTCGCGGAAGCCGTAGCGGGCGGCGAACTGGCCGCTGCCGCTGCGGCTGGCATCGATCTGTTCCGCAGGCAGGGCGAGGTCGAAGAGTTCGGCCAGCACCGCCCGGTGGGCCTCGATGAACTTGCTGTGAATGCCGGCCAGGTCGACCTGGCGCAGGTAGATGCCGGGCTGGGGATGGGCTTGCCGCCAGGCGACGACGGCGAGCAGGCGTGGCCAGGCCTCGGCCAGCGTCAGCGCCTGGAGCGGGCGTTTCTCCAGCCAGGGCAGCAGGGCCGGGCAGGCTTGCCGGGTGCGCTCGGTCAGGCGCGCGAATTGCGCCCAGTCGTCCTGCTTGCCCAGCCAGGCGATGGCGCCTTCCGGCGTGTCGATCCAGGCTGCCGCCGGTAAGCGCTGCCTGCCCTGGACGCGGTGGCGGACTTCCTGCCATTCGATGCGCAGCGGTGCCTTGGTCAGGGTGGCCGTCCATTGGCGCACGGCCTCGAAGCGTTCGCTGAGGTCGCTGGAGCTTGGGGTTTTCAGCGTCAGGCGCAGGGGAAAGCGCGGCGTGCCGCTCAGCGTGTCGCGCAGCAGTTCACCGCGCTCCCACAGGCGGGCCAGTTGCGTCCTGAGGTCGGCGGGCGTGCTCCAGTTCATGCGGCGAATTCCGGCGTTGCGGCTTTTTGTGCCCGGTATTCCTCGATGCTCAGGTTGCGCAGCTTCGACGCCCGGCCGCCTTCGTTGTGGACGAAGCCGACGCTGGCGACATAGGGTTCGATGATGTGGATCTTCTGCAAGGGGGTGACGATCAGCAGTTGCAGGTTGAGCTGCTTGAACAGGCGCAGGCCGTATTGCGCCGATTCGTCCGAGCCGCGACCGAAGGCCTCGTCGATGACGACGAAGCGGAAGGAGCGCGAGCGCACCGCGCCCCATTCCAGGCCGAACTGGTAGGCCAGGCTGGCGGCGAGGATGGTGTAGGCGAGCTTTTCCTTCTGCCCGCCGGATTTGCCGCCGGAATCGGAGTAGTGCTCGTGTTCGCTGTCGTCTTCGCGCCAGCGTTCGCTGGCGGCGAACAGGAACCAGTTGCGCACGTCGCTGACCTTGGTCGTCCACCGCCGGTCCGCTTCGGAGAGGCCGTCGCGGCCGCGAAAGCGGTCGATGATGCCTTTGACCTGGATGAACTTGGCTTCCGAATACTGGGCGTCGTCGGAACCGCTGACCGCGCCTTCGGTGCAGGCGCGCAGTTCCTGCTGGAAATCGCGGACTTCGGCATCCGGGCTGGGCTGCGATTCGAGCACGATGTAGCGGCCGGGGTTGTAGTCGATCTCGCCCAGCGACTGGTTGATGTGGGCGATCTTCTCCTTGATCGTTTCCCGCTCGCGGGCCAGTTGCGCGTTGAAGTTGGCGATTTCGTTGATGGTGTTGACGTTGAGCAGTTCCTTGAATTTTTCGCGGAAGCGCGGCAGATCGTTGCGCTGCAACTCGCCGAGCAGTTTCTCGTATTCGAAGGCAGCGTCCAGGCTGGCATCGATCTCCGCGGTTTCGAGCTTGAACGATTCCTTGAAGGCGGACATCGCCTTGATGATCTTTTCCGCCAGCCGCCGGATCTTGTCGTCTTCGTTGTCGATCTTTTTCTGCAGCCAGTCGCGCATTTCGCGCTCGCGGTTGTCGCAGGATTCGACACTCAACTGGTGTTCACCGAGCGCTTCCGGGCGCAGTTCTTCCAGCAGGGCAGCGCGTGCCGGGTCGGCTGCGGCAGTTTCCAGCACGGCCTGCGCCTCCTGGTGCAATACCAGCGTGTCGGTACGTTTCTGCTCGATCTTCGAGCGTTTATCGCGCGCTTCATGGCGGCTCGTTTCGCTCTCCCGGGCAGCCTGCTGCAGTGCCTGCAAGCGCTGGTCGAGTTCCTTGAGGATGTCGGAGGCCGCAGCCAGGCTGCGATGTTCTTCGCCCAGCACGGCGATCCGCCGGCTCACGCTGGCCCAGTCGATTTCGTCGAACAGCGCGAATTCGTACAGGGCGACCAGGGCATCGAGCCGGGCGCGCAGGCCCTGGCGTTCGGCGATCAGCTTGCCGGTCAGGACGCCGAGATCGCCGAGCCGGCTTTCCAGTTGCCGGCGTTTCTCCTCCAGCGCCGCGATCTTGGCCTGGTTGCTCCAGCCGAGCACGTAGCGGCTGCGGTCGTCGATACGGTGGCGGTCGTCCTTCTCGTGCCGGCCGCTCGGGTCCTTGATCTGGCCGGCCTGGGTAATGGCCCGGGTCTCGCGGCGGAATTGCTCCTGAGTGGCGCAGCAGGCAACATCGAAACGCTGCGCGAGTTCGCGTTCCAGCCAGTCGTAATAAGGCGAGTCGGGCTTGACCGAGAGCTTGCGCACCAGCGAATCGCGGTGCAGTTCGGGGTTTGCCGCGCCTTTGCGCGGACGAACGTGGAAATAGACCAGGCGAGCGCGCAGATGGTTGCGGTCCACCCAGTCGGCGACCGCCTTGTAGTGGCTGTCGGGCACCAGCAAGGACAGGCCGAAGCCGCGCAGCAGGCGTTCCGCCGCCCCTTCCCAGTCGCGTTCGTCATCGCGCATCTGGATCAGTTCGCCGGCAAAGGGCATGTCGTCCGGGTCGAGGTCGAGCGCTTTGCACAGGGCGTTGCGAATCTGGATCTGGTGGTCGTCGATGTTGCTGCGCCGACGCTTCAGACTGTCGATTTCGCCGCTCAACTGGGCGTGTTCCTGCTGGCCCTGACGCAAACTGACGCCGTGTTCGGTGAGGGCGTTTTCGGCGTCGGCATCGCGCTGCTGCAGTTCCTCCCGCCAGTTGCCGAAGTGCGCCCGCTGGCTGGCGAAAGCGGCTGCTTCGCTGGCCGCCGGTTCGCCGAGCACGGTGCATAATTCGCCGTAACGCACGGCCTTGGCGTGGCGCTGGTCGCGCACCTGCTCCTGCTGGCGGATTTCGGCGGCGAGCCGTTCCAGGCGGTCGCCGCCGTTGTCGCGGATCGCCTGCTGCAGTTCGCCGATCTGCTGCGTCTGGGTTTCCCGCTGTTCGTCGAGGCGGCGCACCTGCTGGTCGGCCCGGCGCCAGTCTTCGTTTATGTTTTCCAGACGCTTGTCGAGCAGGTCGAGCTTGAGGCCGGCAAAGTAGGGGCGCAGGTCGTCGCGGCACCGGCGCCATTGCGCGACCGCTTCGCTCAGCGTGGCGTGGCGGTGGCAATCGGCGACCAGCGGCGTCAGCAGGTCCACCTGTTGCTGCGCCTTGAGTACCGCCTGGTGCGCCCGGTTGAGGTCGTCGAAATGGCCGATCAGGGCCTGGATGCGCGGCGCCACGTCGAAGGGTTCGAGCATGTGCTGACGCACGAAGTCGGTCAGGTTGCCGACCGATTTCATCGATACCGTCTGGTGGAAGAGTTCCAGCGCCTGCTCGTTGTCGATGCCGAAGCGGCGGCGGAACCAGGCGGCGTAGGGCGGGAAGCTGTCGTGGATGTCGGCGCCCAGGCCGCGCAGCTTCTTGCGCAACTGGGTGATGTCGCTGCCGAAGTCGGCAAAGTCGGCGGCGATCGACAGGGCTTTCTCGGCGCCGAGGAAGAAGCGGGCCGGCTGGCCCTGCGCATCCTTCAGCCAGAAGACCTGGGCCAGGCTGATGGTCTGGTCGTAACCGGCGTTATGGAAGACGCCGAGGATCACCGAATAGCTGTTGTGGTCGCGCAGACTGACCGGTCGGGCGACGCCGGTGGTTTCGTTGCGCTCCGACTTGTAATGGCCCAGCACGTAGGAACGCAGGCTGCGCTCCTTGCTGTCGGCACCGGCCGCCTTGTTGTAGGCAACCCGGTTGGCTGGCACCAGCAGGGTGGTGACGGCGTCGACCAGGGTCGATTTGCCGGAGCCGATGTCGCCGGTGAGCAGGCCGTTGCGGCCATCGAGCTGCAGCGACCAGACGCGGCTGTCGAAAGTGCCCCAGTTGTATACTTCCAGCCGGTTCAGGCGAAAGCCGGACAAGCTGTCGTCGGTCGCGAAATCGAGGGCCAGGCTTTGCGGATCAGTCATCGCTCGCGCCTTCCTGCTTGTTCTTCGCGCCGGCAAAAGCCGTCTGGTAGGCAGCCAGCCGGGCATCGAACTCGGCCAGCCATTGCGCGTCGACAAAAGCCTTCAGGATGCGCCGCACTTCGTAGCCGGCCGGCACGCTCTTGCCGCCCGTCGCCTTGAGTTTGTGCAGAAAACCGAGTTCGACCACCTTGTTGATCGTCGTCTCCATCTGATCGATCAGGCGTGCTTCGTTGGGGCCGTCCGGCAGAAAAACCCGCACCAGTTCGACCATCTCGTCGCGGCTCAGGACCAGGCGGGTGTCGCCGCCGCCCGCGTCGAACTCGGCCAGCTTCTTGCGCAACAGCGCCAGCAGCAGGCTGACCGGGAAGGATAGCGGACGCCGTGCGACCAGTCGCGGCAGGCGCGGCGTCGCATCGTCTTCCGGGTCCGGGCGGCTTTTCAGGAAAGCGTGCCCTTCGGCCTCGTCGAGAACCAGCTCCAGGTTGAGCGCCGTCACGTAGTCGCGCACCCGAGCCTGCAGGTGCAACAGCCCGGCCCATTGCCGTTCGTCGTCGGCGCGGTAGAGCACCCCCTTGAGCAATGCGATCAGCAGGGCCGAGAGGTCGGGCGCCGGGGTTTCGGCAGGAGAGGCTTCCATCAGCTTGTGCTGGGGGTCAGGTGCCGGACTCGTCATGGGGAGCCAGCAGGGGGCCAAGCGTCGGTTCGTTGCGCACAGTGTTGATGAACTGCTCAGCTTGTTCGACGATTACGCGGGCGTCACTTTTCAAATCCGGATACCTTCCCTGGCGATGTTACGCAACAGCGAGGGATTCGCCGCGCTCTCCGGGTGTTCCCACTCGTCCTGCCAGACGGGCAGTGGCGAGATATTGATGCCTGTCTCAAGCAGGACGTCGTAGGCGAAATTCGCCATGGCCAGCGTGGTTGGCAAAATGCGCTGGTGCTCGCCCTTCAGGAGTACGGCGACATCGGCATCGCTATCCGGGCGGTGCGGGCCTCGAGCCCGGCTGCCGTAGACGATTGCGCCTGTCATCTCGTATCGACCGGCGATCAACTGCAGGAAGCGGCGAACCGCTTCTTCAGTCTTCCGATCGATTTGCCTGTGACTTGCCATGATCGTTATCTCGTCGATTTCAGCCTGGATAGTAAGCGATCGGGCAGATCGTTTCAAAAACTCTCTTGTCGAGCTGTCGCGCCAGGTTTTTTTGCTGCTTGAGAGGCCAGGAAAATCACCCGTGGCAACCGGGCCGAGCGGGTGATTGATTGCCCGTTTTCGGTCCGGGCCTGCCAGTGGATGATTTCCGGGTGGTCTTCGTCGACGACGGCGTTGAAGGTGTCGCTGCCCAGATGCAGGTAGGTCACCAGTTCGGCCAGGCCATGCGTCAGCGGTCGGCTGGCGACCAGTTCGCTCAGGGTGGTCTGGGTCTTGTCCTGCAGGGCGTGGCGGATGTGGCGGACGAGTTGCGCCGGGTCGACCAGTATCTGGTCGAAGAGGGCCGCAGGGTCGATGTCTTCGTCCCCGGCTTGCAGGGCGAGGCTGCTCAGGAGCGGCTTCACGGCGGGAGTGAATAGCGGACGCTCCATCGCCAGGTCGATGTCGGCGCGGGCTTCGGCGATTTCCATCACGGGGCCGGCCGGTGGCCAGCCATCGCCCCAGTGCGCGCGCAGCGCCAGTGCCTTGCTTTCGATGCCATGCAGGATGTCCATGATGCGGCGGTTTTCCAGCCAGGCCTGATCGTCGAGGAAGCGGCGCAATTGCTGCGACAGCGAAGCTACGGTGCGCTGGGTGTGTTCGCCGGCTTCCAGCCAGTCGTAATGGACGCGACGGGTGCGGGCGTCGGGGCGCAGCGCGGCGACCGCCGGCAGGGCCAGCACCTGTTCGAGCAAATCGCCGAGTTCCTCCTGGCGGCGGCTCGACAGCAGGAAATCCCAGAAGGCGCGGAAGCTCTTGCCTTGGTCGGAATCGGCGATGGCGTCGCGTTCGCCCATGATTTCTTCGAGCAGGGCGCCCTTGCCCCCTTCCCACAGGGCGATGCGCTCGCGGACGCGGCGGTCGAGCTGGCGGAAATTGTGTTCGACCTCGCGGAAATCGCCGAGCAGTTCGCGCGCGCCCTGGATGAATTGCTGGAAACGCTCGCGCAGCGCCGTGTCATCGAGCATCGGCAGGTCGCCGGCGACGACGCGGGCGATCTCGGCGTCGATCTCGTTGCGTTTGCGCTGCAGTTCGGCAATGCGCGCGGCGGGGTCGGTTTCGCTGCCTTCGCGCATCTGCTTGAGCAGATCGAACAGCGTCAGCAGGCGCGATTCGGTGCCGACGAACTGCCTTTCGGCCAGTTGCGCCAGCCAGGCGAGGGCTTTTTCGGTGGCTGGCGTCAGGTCGAACTGGGCTTCGTCGGTGCCGCTCTTGTAGAACTTGCGCAACCAGCCCTTGTCGGGCGCCGCCCAGTCGTTCAGGTAGTCGATGGCCGCTTTGGGAAAGGCGGAGTCGCCCAGTTGCAGGCGCAGGGCATACAACTCGTCTTCCAGCAGTTCGGCCAGGTTGGCGGCGGCCATGACGCGCTGGTTGGGAGCCACGAACACGCGGTGCAGAAAGCTCGCCACCAGTGCCGCGTGGTCGGAGCGCAGCAGGCGCCAGGCCGGGTGGTAGGTGCGTAGGGCAGTGAGGCTGGCGTAATCGAGCGGCATTACGGTCTACGCCGCCCAGTCTTCGATTTTCAGGCCGCTCACGCGGACGAACTCGCGCGTGTCATGCGTGACCAGGGTCGCGTTCTCGGCCAGCGCGTGACAGGCAATCCACAAATCGTTGGCGCCGATGGGCGTGCCATTGTCCTTGAGGCGGGTCGCCTGTTCGGCATAGTGGCGGCAGATGGCCGGGCCGCCGGGGTAACGCACGGGCACCTGGCGGGCCAGCGCTTCCAGCCGGCGCAGGACGTCGCTCTTGCTGGTACTGCGCTCGGTACCCTTGAGCAGTTCCGTCCAGGTGACGAAGGACATGCCCAGCTTGTCTTCTTCGGGCAGGGCATCGATGCGCCGCGCGATGTCCGGCGGCTGCTTCTTGATCAGGTAGATCAGGATATGGGTATCGAGCAGGTAGATCACAGCGTTTCGCGCTCCTGCGCCGGCAAGGGCGATGCCTGGCCGTTTTCCAGCGCCTGGACAAACGCTTCGTCAACCTCGCCCAATGCCCGCAGGGCCTGCAACAGCGCCCTATCGCGTGGCGTCGGCAGCGGGTGAATGATCAGGTCGCCGGCCTCGTCGCGGGAGATGCTGACTCGCTCGGCATCGAGACGGAACTCGGCCGGAATGCGCACCGCCTGGCTGTTGCCGTTGTTGAAAACGCGGGTGCTCAGGGTCATCATCATGCACTTCGTGTATGTACGTCACTGTGTGTACGCTAGACCGCCTCGTCAGCGCTGGCAAGCGGGCGGGAGAGGGGGCGAAACCGGCGATTGACAGGAAAGCTCAGGGGAGAAGATACTCCCGCTACTTTCTTATGTCGCGTTGATATTTCCTGTCCCTCGGCAAGATCGCTGCCATAGCTGCCTCTATGCTCAAGGGATGCCCGGCGGGCTGACCCAGTGGGTGTCGCCATGCGCCTCACAGATCGGTGAAGGAACTTACGTCATGACTGTCATCGTTGCTGGCAAGCTGATCCAGAAGAGCGAACAACTGTCTGAGCTGGCGCGCCAGACCTTGACCTGCATCGACGGAGGCTCGCAGTGCCTCGCCTGGGCCATACCCAACCCCATGGTCTGCTACGAAGTGGCCGATGAAACCACGCTGCTGGCCGAGGTTCAGCAGCGACTGCACGCGTCGCCCATGGCCTTGCTGCCAGGGCTGGGCCTGTGGGTCAGCCCGGTCAAGCTCATGTCGCTGGGTAGCGCCAATCTGCGCACACTCGTCCGGGCCGAAGCCGGCGACACCAGCATCGCCGTGGTGCAACAGACGGACCGCATCATGGCTGAACACCACCTGCTGAACGCGCAGCAACTGCACAGTGCCAGCGGGTTTCTGCAAGACCTTGGGGTGGCCGATGCGCCCGTGTTCCAGGCGCTGGATTTCAACGACCGCGTGGCCTTGCACACGCTGGCCGCAGCAGCCATGGGGCAGGACGGCGACAACCCGGCGCAACTGCGCCAGGAGGCAGCGGTCTTCGGCGTGCAGCAGGCCCGCACCGTGCCCGAGTTCTGCGATTACTACCAGGTGTACCTGGCTCACACCAGGAAAATGAACGCGCTGGGCGGCACGGCGGCAGCGCGCAGCCAGCTTTGCAGTCAGGCTGTGCAGACCTTGCTGCCATTGGCATTCGGCGCGATGGAGTGCCCGCAACTGCCGGACCACCTGCCGTCGCCTGTCGAGGTCGAGCAGTGCCTGCGCAACTGGCTGGCCCGGGGGCACACACTGGGCTTTTCACGCCTGTCGCAGGCCGTGCTGCAGATGGTCACGCAAACCACCTTCCGCGACGAAAGCGGCATGGATGCGCGCCGCATGTTTGACCTCTACCTCAGAACGGCACAAGACTTCCTGGCTGGCAACCGTTTGCAGCTAAACCGCCTGGGGCAAGACGGCGCCAGCCTCACCTTCACACTGCAGAACGAAACTCAACAGGCGGTGCTGCACGTCAGCGCGGAACGGCTGCTGTCGTTGCACAAGTTTGGATCATCGGTGGCGCTTGATGCGGCCTCAGGCTTGGCCAGTTCCCCTCGCATGTCGATAGCGGAGTAGTTCCCATGGTCAAGCCCACCCCATCCCGTCCCTCCCTGTCTCACCCGGAGCCGCCCCCGACGCCCGACGAAGCGCCTGGCGCCACCGCCGTCGACACGACGGGCGCAGCCATGATGATCGCACAAGCCCAGATCGACGCCGCCGTGGCGGGTGCCGCTGCTGCTGCCCAGGCCGCCGTCGCTGCTACCGCTCACCTCACCGACTCCCAGTCCGCCGCACAGGCGGTCGCGCAAGCCGAGAGTGCGCTGCAAGCCAATGTTTCGGCTGTGCAGCAGGCGATGCAACAAGCCATCCAGGCGCAGGCTGAGGCGGTCGCCCAGGCGCAGGCGCAGGTACAGGCCGCCATGGCGGCTGCCAGCGCGTCGCTGGCAGCGGGCAAGCCGCCAATGCCGCCTACTTCGGAAAGTTGATCACCCTGATCCGGTGCATGGGGAAACTCCCGATCGATTTTGTCTGGCATTATCCGGCGTCGGACCGGCCAGTGATGACAGCGGCGAGCCATACTGTTCATAACGTTGGCAGGATAGGTTGCCGCGGCGCGCGTTGCTAGAGTGAAGGCGATCCAACAGACCCCGCACAGGAGATAAGCACATGCTTCCCAAAAGTTTCAAGACCCTTGCCGCCGCAGGCCTGCTGGCGCTGACCTGCATCACCGGCGCGTCGGCCGCCGAGCCGCTCAAGGCCGGTTTCGTCTACATCGGCCCGACCGGCGACCACGGCTGGACCTACGCCCACGACGTCGGCCGCAAGCAGGTCGAAGCGCAGTCCGGCGGCAAGGTGAAGACCACCTTCGTCGAAAACGTGCCGGAAACCGCCGACGCCGAACGCGTCTTCCGCGACATGGCGCAGAAGGGCCACAAGGTCGTCTTCGCCACTTCCTTCGGTTACATGAACCAGATGGTCAAGGTCGCCAAGGCCTTCCCCAACACCGTCTTCATGCACGCCACCGGCTACAAGACCGGCAAGAACCTCGGCGTCTACGACGTGCGCACCTACGAGGGCGCCTACATGCTCGGCGTCGTCGCCGGCAAGATGAGCAAGGGCAACAAGCTCGGCGTCGTCGCCTCGATCCCCATCCCGGAAGTCATCCGCAACATCAACGCCTTCACCCTCGGCGCGCGCAGCGTCAACCCGGCGATCACCACCCGCGCCATCTGGGTCAATAGCTGGTTCGACCCGGGCAAGGAACGCGAAGCCGCGCTGGCGCTGATCGCCCAGGGCTGCGACGTGCTGATGCAGAACACCGATTCCCCGGCCGTCGTCCAGACCGCCCAGGAAAAGGGCGTCCTCGCCTTCGGCTGGGATTCCGACATGAGCAAGTTCGGCGGCAAGGCGCAGCTCGCCGCGTCGATCCTGCACTGGGGCGTCATCTACAAGAAGACCCTCGACGACGTCTCCGCCGGCACCTGGAAGAGCGGCGACATCTGGTGGGGCGTCAAGGAAGGCGCGGTCAACATCGACAACTTCGGCCCGGCCGTCCCCGCCGCCGTCAAGAAGCTCGCCGAAGAACGCCGCGACGCCCTCAAGGCCGGCACCCTCCATCCGTTCAGCGGCCCGCTCAAGGATCAGACCGGCAAGCTCGTCCTCGCCGCCGGCAAGACCTTTACCGACCCGGAACTGAAGCAGATGAACTTCTACGTCGAAGGCGTCGAAGGCGCGATTCCGAAGTAAGCGGGAAGACGATCACGCCGGTTTCTGCCGGCGGAAAAGCAAAAGCCCCCGACCTTGGTCGGGGGTTTTTTTTTGGGGGGGGGGGAATGGCTGGGGGCCGCCATAACGGCCATTGGCCCATAAGTTGGTGTTAGGTGTAAAGCGGCAACCTAGTGCTAAGCCGCCAGTCATCGCCAACCAGAGTCGAAAATGGCTGGCGGCAGGAAATCCTTGATCTCCGCCGAATGATGCATCCGGTTTGACAGCAGCCATAATCCCCACGCCAAAAAGGGCTGAGGCGCCTGACGTACCCATCCAACACGGGCTGAGCGGCACAGACCCGGGTTTGTGTGGTTGATCGGGCAGCTTGTGATGGTTATCAGGGTTTGCGCTCAGGCAGCAGATCCTTGACAGCCGGGATTCCGGGCAGCGAACTGGCTTGCAGGACTGCCTGTTTGAGGGCTTGAGCCATGGCGTCGGCGGCCAGGGCGCCAATCAAACTCATGTCCGCCTTGCCCTCCCAGTGCCCGGTTGCCAGTGCGAACACGGTGTCGCCGTCATACATGGTGTGTACCGGATAAATGGCACGACCGTAGCCGTCGTCGGCCATCAGGGCGAGGCGGTTGACCTCGACCTTGTTGAGTCTGGCGTTGGTGGCGACCACGCCTATGGTGGTGTTCTCTCCCATGCGCGGCATGGTTTGAGCAAACAGGCGGCCATCGCGCAGCAGCTGGCGCGCGTCCTGCAACTTTCCTTCTGCGTCGCGTGCGCCGGCCAGCAGGCGGCCGCTGTCCGGGTCGACGATGTCGCCCAGCGCGTTAGTGGCGACCAGCGCTGCGACCACCAGGCCGTTGGGCATCCGGTAGGCGAAGCTGCCCAGGCCGCCACGCATGGGCTGACCGAGTTTGCCCACTGTGGCACCGGCGCCGGCACCGACGCTGCCTTGCTGCACCGGCGCAGTGCTGGCCGTTTGGGCAGCCTTGTAGCCGCATTCGACATCGGGCTGGATGCGGGCGTTGTCGCCCACCGGCAGGTCGAACAGGACCGCTGCCGGGACGATAGGCACGCGTGCGATGCCTACATCCCAGCCGCGTTTTTGTTCCTTCAGCCAGCGCACCGTGCCACTGGCGCTATCCAGCCCGAAGGCGCTACCGCCGGAGAGCACGATTGCGTTGACCTTATCCACCAGGTTGAGTGGGTGGAGGGCGTCGGTCTCGCGTGTGCCGGGGGCGCCACCGCGCTGCGCCACGCCGCCGGGGGCGCCTTCTCCAGCAACCAGGATGACGGTGCAGCCGGTAGTGCCGCTGGGCAGGGTGTAGCTGCCGACCTGGAGGCCGGAAACGTCAGTGAGGCTGGCCGCAGGCAGCGGGTGTGCTGACTCGGTGTGTGCGCCTGTGGCATACAGCAAACCCGCCAGCAAGGCAAGATAACGGCAGTGCTGTCCGGTGCGCCGGGGTTTGGGAAAGGGAGAGAGCATGGAATTCTCCTGAGCGGGTTATGCGGAAAAGAGAAAAGGCTGGGCGTAACAAGGTGGAGCGAGGGCAAAAAAGGCCTTGTTGCACAAACCATTCGAGGGATGAGTTCCCTTTACTCCAACGGAATTATGGCATGGCCCCGGTAACCGGCGTGCCAAGCGGGGGGAATCGATTGAGCAATGCTGCCCGTACCTGAAGTTCGAGCCTCTCTGGAATGCTGTGTAATGCAGCCATTGCTTACCCTGACAGCGAGCGTCAGTTTTGGCCGATTCCTGCCAACCACCGCCGGCGGATAGCGCCGCAATGCTGGCAGCTTGTTGGTGGTCGGCGCATTCAACAGCAGGAGGGGAATTAGTGACCGACCGCGGTCGGCTGGCGCATGTGCTGCTGAGTATCGACGAGTATCAGCGCTTGATCGGTGCTGGGCAGAGGATTGTCGATCTGCTGGCGGGGATCGACTTCGAGCCTCAGTTTCATCGGCCCGGTCGGCTCAAGTCCGACAGGCTACTAGCGGGCGCCAGTTTGCCGACTTGCCGACGGCTTTGCTTCCCCTACCACCACACCAGCGGATACCTTCGCGAGGCCGGCAGGTTGTTGACGACCAGGGCGACGCCCAGCAGGAGCAGGGGGCCGGTGGTGGCGGGCCAGAGGATGTACCAGTAGCCGAGGCGTTCGATCTCGGCGCTGCCCAGGGTGGCGATCAAGGCGGTGGCGCCGCCGGGAGGGTGCAGGCAGCGGGTGAGGTGCATCAGGGCGATGGCGCTGGCGACGGCGAGGGCCTGGGCGAGCACCGGCTGGTTGTGCAGCAGTTGCCAGCAGATGACGCCGACGGCGGCGGAGAGGGCGTGGCCGCCGAGCAGGTTGCGCGGCTGGGCGAGCGGGCTGCGCGGGGCGCCGAAGAGGAGGACGGCGGAGGCGCCGAAGGAGCCGATCAGCAGGTGCAGGCTGTAGGCGCTGAAGCTGTACTGGCCGAGCCAGGCGAGCAGGCCGATGCCGGCGAAGGCGCCGAGCCAGGACCAGAGGATTTCGCTGTTGTTGACGCGCGGCGGGCTGCCGGCGGTGCTGCCACGCCACTTGCGGAAGTAGGCGCGCAGCCGGTTTTCCGGCGGGCTCACGCGGCGTCGTCCCGGCCCGCTTGGCGCTGGCGCAGGCGCTCGATGGCATGGCGCCAGGCGAGGTGGTAGATCAGCCGGAAGTCTTCGGTGCCGATGTCGATGTAGCCGGGCAGTTGCTGCATGGCGTCGAGGATGTCGGCATCCGACAACTCCGGTTCGTGGTCGGCGTCGATGGCGAGTTCCTCGCCGACCGGCGGCGAGAATTCACGCATGGCGGGCGTCCTCGCGGGCTGGTGTGGCAAGGGGCAGGGCGTCGGGGTCGGCCAGCAGGTCGGCAAGCGTGTAGCTGTCGAGGACCAGAAACATCGCCTGCAAGGCTTCGCGCAGCACGCCCTTGATTCGGCAGATGCCGTCGATGCGGCAGGGGTAGGTGGTGCCGAAACAGTCGGCCATCGCGAAGTCGGTTTCGGTCTGGCGCAGCACATCGCCCAGGCCGATTGCGGCCGGCGGGTGCGCCAGGCGCAGGCCGCCGCCCTTGCCGCGCACGGTCTGCACGTAGCCGCAGCGGCCGAGGTGGAGGACGACCTTCATCAGGTGGCTTTCCGAAATCTCGTGCCAGGCGGCGATTTCGCCGATGCTGATCAGTCCGCTCGGGCGCTCGCCCAGGTAGAGCAGGACGCGCAGGCTGTAGTCGGAAAAGGTGCTCAGTCGCATGCCGGTTCCATAAGGGGAATTTTGAATGTTGATTATAAGGAGGCGAGTCGCTACCATAAAGCGGAATTTATTATTCCACTTATGATTTCCTCGTCTGGCGGGGAGTTTTCAGGCAGCGCAGAAATGGCCCACCCCACCCCGAGAAAAATCATCGACATCCGTCCCGCCGGCGATCCCGAGGCCAAGGTCTACCCGCGTTCGGTGGACGGGCCGTTCACCCGCTGGCGCTGGTTCTTCGTCTGGCTGACGCAGGCGGTTTTCTACGGTACCTGCTGGCTGCCCTGGGACGGTCGGCAGGCGGTGCTGTTCGATCTCGACGCCCGCAAGTTCCACCTCTTCGGCCTGGTGCTGTGGCCGCAGGACACGATCTACCTGGTGATCCTGATGATCGTCGGCGCGCTGGCGCTGTTCCTGTTCACCGCCGTCGCCGGTCGCCTGTGGTGCGGCTACAGTTGCCCGCAGACGGTCTACACGGAAATCTTCCTCTGGCTGGAGAAGCTGATCGAGGGCGACCGTGCCCGCCGCATCAAGCTCGACGCCCAGCCGTGGAGCGCCCGCAAGCTGGCGATCAAGGGCGGCAAGCACCTGGCCTGGGGGCTGTTCGCATTGTGGACCGGCATCACCTTCGTCGGCTACTTCGTGCCGATCCGCGAGCTGGTCGGCCAGCTGGCAAGCTTTTCCGCCGGGCCGTGGGCGAGCTTCTGGGTCGTCTTCTACGCCTTCGCCACCTACGGCAACGCCGGTTTCCTGCGCGAACAGATGTGCCGGCAGATCTGTCCGTATGCCCGCTTCCAGTTCGTCATGCTCGACCCGGACACGCTGATCATCGCTTACGACAGCCAGCGCGGCGACGCCCGCGGCGCCCGCCCCAAGGGGGCCGATCCCAAGGTGCTCGGGCTGGGCGACTGCGTCGATTGCGGCATCTGCGTGCAGGTCTGCCCGACCGGCATCGACATCCGCGACGGCCTGCAGAACGAATGCATCGGCTGCGCCGCCTGCATCGACGCCTGCGACCAGGTGATGGACAAGATGAACTACCCGCGTGGACTGATCCGCTATTCGACGGAGAACGCCATTGCCCAGCGTCTCACGCCGGCCAGCGTGCTGCGCCGGGCGCTGCGCCCGCGCGTGCTGATCTACGCGGCGCTGCTGGTTGGGCTGACGCTGGCCATGGCCTGGTCGCTGGCGCACCGGCCGCCGTTGCGCATCAACGTCGAGAAGGACCGCAACACGCTGGCCCGCGAGGCCGACGACGGCGCCATCGAAAACATCTACCGGCTGCAAATCCTCAACACCGGCGACGACGCCCGCCGGCTGCGCATCGCCGTCAGCGGCGAGGCGCCGCTGGCCGTCGCCGGCGATACCGCGCTGCAGGTGCCGGGCGGCGAAACCGGCGCCGCCACCGTCGTCGTCCGCGCCGAACCCGGCAGCCTGGCGGCCGGCGCCCACCGCATCGTCTTCGTCGTAGACGACGGCGCCGAACCGGCGGTCAGCGGCAGCGCCGACGCCCGCTTCTGGATGCCCTGAGCGCTCGGCCGGGGATCTGCCGGTCAGGTAGCTGCGCCGCGCCGGCCATCGAACGATGCCTGGCGCGCCTGGAAGGAGTGATGCCAAACGCATGGCGATTGGCCGTCTTCCCCGCTTGCGGCAGCCTCCGGACTGCTGGCCGCCGGCCGTTCCTGCTCTTCCAGCGCAGTTTTCCATCGGTCCGGCCGGTCGCTCCGTGGCGAGATAGCGGAGTATGATTCGGGAAAACAAGCTGGAATCAGGGAGCGAATCGCAAATGCGGATAAAAAAGCCATTTGGCATTCTGGCGTTGGCGCTGTTCCTGAGCGCCCCCGCCGCAGCCGGGCCGTTACCGCCGATCCTGATCGCCCACGTTGCGCCGACCACCGGCCGCTTTGCCCTGCATGCCGAAGCGGATCGGCGCGGCGCCGAGATGGCGATCGAGGATTTCAACCGGCAGGGCGGCGTGCTGGGTCGGGAAATCGTCCTGATTTCGAGCAATCCGACGATGGACGCCAAAAAGTCCGCCGAGGTAGCGGAGACGCTGATCACCCGCAACAAGGTCGGCTTCATGGTCGGCGCCATCGCCTCCAACGTCGCGGCAAGCATGTCGGCGGTGGCGCAGAAATACGGCGTGATCTTCATCAACACCAATTCCTCGGCGCCTTCCGAATCCCTGGAAAACGCGCATCGCAGCAAGTTCGTGTTCGATGCCAGCGGCGCCAATTTCAACCGGGCGCTGCTCAAGTACGCGCTCAAGGACCGCAAATCGAAACGCGTCCTGCAACTGATCGAGGATAACGCGGCCGGTCACAGCAATGCCGAGGCGATGCGCCCCTATATCGCCGAATACGGCGGGCAGTTGGTCGGCGAGGTGCTGGCCCCGGAAAACCTGAGCGATCCGACCGAAGTGCTGAACCAGGTGGCGGCGATTCCGGCCGATGTGGTCACCGTGGTGATCAGCGGCGACAACCAGATCAAGCTGTTTTCCCGGATCGACCCCAGGGTGCTCGAACGGCAGTTCTGGATCGTCGGCGAAGTGGACTGGGAAGAGCTCTACCCGGCGCCGGGGACGCCGCGTCCGCTGTTCGGCACGACCTGGGCCTGGAATCTCGATACGCCGGGCAGCCAGGCCTTCGTCGAGCGCTACCGCAAGCGCTACGGCCATACCCGGCTCGACTGGCCGGGCGACGTCACGCACGCCGCCTATCTGGCCACCCGTGCCCTGCTCGAAGCCATCGCCAGGGCCGGCACCACCGACAACCACGCCATCATCGCGCAACTGGAGCAATACCGGGCCGAGCCGCGCTCGCGCATGCAGCACGACGCCGCCTACATGGACCCGGTCAGCCATCACCTGCAGCAGACCATCTACATCGCGCGCTGGAAGCCCGATCCGGCCCGCCCCGAGCGCGGCATCGAGATCGTCGGCCGCGTCAGTCCGGAACAGGCGCGGCACGCGCCGGAAAAAAACACCCGGCTGGAATCCCTGGCCGAAACACCGAGATATTCGCCCTGAGCCATGACCGGGAAATTTGGCCTGATTGGCCGCATCGCGTTGCTGGTAGTGCTCGTCGAAATCGTCGTCTTCGGCATACTGGGCGGGTTCTACGTCAGCCGTTTCAGCAGCGCCCTCGACGAAAGGATGATCGCCGGCCTGCGCAACGTCGGGCGCATGCTGGCGAGCGAGAGCCTGCCGATCAGCTCGTTGTCGCAGGAAAGTCTGATCGCCGACCTGGTTGGCGCCCCCTACCTCGAAGGCCTGGCCGTCGGCGGCAACGGCCGCGTCATCGTGGCCACCGACAGCGCTTTGCTTGGCCGGGACGCCGCATCGCTGCCGGGGATCGACCCGCGCTGGCTGGCCGCCGAGGCGCCGGACGAGCAGTGGATCGCCGCCGGCGACCGCCTGACCAGTGTCCAGCACCTGCACGGGGAATCCGCCAGCGCGCCGCTGTACACGGCGATCATCGCGGTCAGTACCGAGGCGCTATCGGCGCGCAAGCAGTCGATCATCCTGCTCGGCGTCATCGGTTCGCTGTTCTTCATCGTCCTCAGTTCGGCCGTGCTGATCGTCGTCGCCCAGCGTTTCATCGGCCGCCGGGTCAGCGCGACGCTGGCCGTCCTCAAGCGCGTCGAGGAGGGGGCGCTCGACGAGCGCATTCCAGTCACCAGCGAGGACGAACTGGGCGAACTGCAGCGCGGCACCAACTCGATGATCGCCCGGGTGCGGGAGATCCTCGACGAACTCCGGGCCTCGCGCGCAGCGCTGGCGCGTAGCGAGGAACGCATGGCGCTGGCCCTGCAGGGCGCCAACGACGGCATCTGGGATTGGGATCTGGTCAGCAACGAGGTCTATTTCTCGCCGCGCTGGAAGTCGATGCTGGGCTACGGCGAGCACGAACTGGCGGATGAATTCGCCACCTGGGAAAGGCTGACCGACGACGAGGGCCGGGAACGCACGATGCGCCTGATCGACGACGTGCTGAGCGGCCGTGCCCGGGTCTTCGACGTCGAATTCCGCATGCGCCACAAGGCCGGCGATTGGGTGGACATCCGTTCCCGCGCCTTTCTCCAGCGCGACGCCGACGGCAAGCCGCTGCGCCTGGTCGGCACGCACGTCGACATCAGCGAGCGCAAGCGGGCGGAAGCCGAGCTCGACGCCCACCGCCATCACCTCGAATCGCTGGTCAAGGCGCGCACCGCCGAACTCGAAGTGGCCAGGGACATCGCCGAGGCGGCAAGCCGGGCCAAGAGCACCTTCCTCGCCAATATGAGCCACGAGCTGCGTACGCCGATGAACGCCATCATGGGCATGACGGCAATCGCCCTGCGCCACGCCGAGGACGCCAGGCTACGCGACCAACTGGAAAAGATCGACTCGGCGTCGCGCCATCTCCTGCACGTCATCAACGACATCCTCGACATCTCGAAGATCGAAGCCGAGCGCCTGATCCTCGAGCGCACCCGGTTCCGCCTCGGCGAGCCGGTGGAAAACCTGTTGAGCCTGATCGGCCACAAGGTGACGGAAAAGGGGCTGCGCCTCGATGTCGATCTGGCGCCGGATCTCGCCGCTTGCCATGTGCTCGGCGACCCGGTGCGCCTCGGTCAGGTGCTGATCAACCTGACCGCCAACGCGATCAAGTTCACCCAGCAGGGTTCGATCGTCCTGCGCTGCCGGGTTCTGGAAGAAAATCGCAATGGACTGCAGTTGCTCTGGGAGGTCGTCGATACCGGCATCGGTATCGCGGCCGAGGACCAGAAGCGCTTGTTCAATGCTTTCGAGCAGACCGACAGCTCGATGACCCGCAAATACGGCGGCACCGGCCTCGGGCTGGCGATCAGCCGGCGCCTGGTGAAGATGATGGGCGGCGAAATCGGCGTCGAAAGCGCGCTTGCCCGGGGCAGCCGCTTCTGGTTCACGGTCCGCCTGGAAAAGGCCGGCGACGTGGCGGTCGAGGCGGCGCCGAGCGACGAGGCGCTCTCCGCCGAAGCCCGCCTGCTGCAGGACTACGCCGGCGTCCGCGTGCTGCTGGCCGAGGACGAGCCGATCAATCAGGAAGTGTCGCTCGGCCTGCTCGGCGACGTCGGCCTGACGGTCGACCTGGCGGAAGACGGGCAGAAGGCGGTGGCGCTGGCCAGCGAGAAACGCTACGACCTGATCCTGATGGACATGCAGATGCCGAACCTGAACGGCCTCGATGCGACGCGGGCGATCCGCGCCGGCGGCCCGAACGCGGCGACGCCGATCCTGGCGATGACCGCCAATGCCTTCGACGAGGATCGCCAGGTCTGTCTCAATGCCGGCATGAACGACCACATCGCCAAGCCGATCGACCCCGATCACCTCTACATGACGCTGCTGCACTGGCTGGCGAAGCGCGCCGCCTGAAGCGGGACGCCCTGGCGCCGGCCGGCTGCCTCCCAGCTGCGTCAGGCGCTGGCGGCCGGCAGCGTCAGCAGCACCGCCGGCACGATCGCCGTTTCCTCGCAGTTGTTGCCCGGGCCGCTGCGGTCGATGACGAGGAAGTCGGAAACTTCGTTGAGCGCCAGCAGCGGATGGTGCCAGGTGCCGGGCGCGTAGTTCACGCCTTCGCCGGGCTGGGCGAGGAAGGCGCGCAGGTCGCCGGGGCCGGGCGGCGGGCCGGGCGGTGCGACGACGATCAGATAGGGCTGGTCGCCGAGCGGCATGAAGGCCTGCGAGCCGAGCGGATGGCGTTCCAGCATTTCGATGGCGAAGGGCAGGGCGCGCGGCTGGCCACGGAAGAGGCTGACGATCAGCTTGCCGTCCGGGCCGGGGACCAGTTCGGCGAGGTCGTGGTAGCGCTCGGTGTTGCCGCCGTTGATCGGAAAGCGCCGCTGCGCGGCAGCGACCGCGATGACCTCGCCGAAGGGGGCGAAGGCGGCCGCGGTGAGCGGTTCGGGAAGCAGTTTTTTCACCGCGCCACCTTGCCCCACAGGCGCAACCTTGAAACGCCGCCGTCCGGGATGATGTTCAGGCGCACGTGCGTCACCGGGCCGAGGTCGGCCAGGCCTTCAAACGTGTGGATGGCGTCCATCGACAGTTTCTGCTCGCCGAGTAGCACCGGCCAGAACATGCTCTGGGTGATCACCGACTGGTCGGTGCCGCCGTCCATGCGCGCCGCCTGGATCGAGCAGCGGTCGGGGAAGTTGCCCTTGAAGTGGGCGGTGTCGACTTCGATCCGCTCGATGATGCCGGGCGCGCCCAGTTGCAGGATGCACCAGTCGTTGCCCGGTTCGCGGCGGCGGCGGGTTTCCCAGCCGTCGCCCATGTTGATGCCGCGCCCCGGGGCGATCAGGTTGGCCGCCGAGCCGAAGTGGGCGTCGTTCCAGGCGACGGCGCGGCCGCCGTTTTCCAGCGCGACGAGGTCGTAGATACGGTCAGGCTCGTTGGCGTCGAAGACGCCGACCGGCTGGCCGTAGGCGCGCAGACGGGCGATGCCGCCGTCCGGGTACATGTTGATGCGCAGGTGGCTCCAGGTGTCGGCGCTGTCGACGGCGAGCAGGTGGTGGCTGTTGCCGCTCAGCGTGGTCGAGGGCAGGATGCGCGTCCAGCGGGCCTTGGCCAGCACCTCGGGGTCGTCGGATTCGCAGTCGGTGGCGTCGATCGACACGGCCGGCGCGAAGTTGCCGGTAAAGTGGCTGGTATCGACGTCGAAGCCGCGCAAGATGCCGCGTCGGCCGAGCTTGACCAGGCTCCAGTCGTAGCCGGTGGTGCGCTTGCGACGGGTTTCCCAGCCGTCCATCCACTTGCCGTTGGCGTCGTACTTGCCGGGCACGAAAACCGCCGGCTCGGGGTTGAGCATGCGTTCGAGCGGGGCGAAGAATTCGTCGGTGGCGAACAGCGCGCGGGCGCCGATGCGGGTATCGGCGAGGTTGACCGAACGCTTGGCCCAGTCGGGCAGGTCGGCGGCGGCGGAAACGATGGGGGCGGCGTGGATCATTATTTTTGGTCCTGGCGGTAGGGATGGGTCGCCTGCCAGTGGCGGGCGATGTCGAGGCGACGGCAGACCCAGACGCGGTCGTGCCGTTCGATGTAATCGAGGAAGCGCTGCAGCGCGAGGAAGCGGCCGGGCCGGCCGAGTAGGCGGCAGTGCATGCCGATCGAGAGCATCTTCGGCGCTTCCTCGCCTTCGGCGTAGAGCACGTCAAAGCTGTCCTTCAGGTACTGGAAGAACGGGTCGCCGTGGCTGAAGCCTTGCGGCAGGCAGAAGCGCATGTCGTTGGTGTCGAGCGTGTACGGCACGATCAGGTGCGGCACCGTACTGCCGTCGGTCCTGGTGACTTCGGTCCAGAACGGCAGGTCGTCGCCGTAGTAATCGCTGTCGTAAAGGAGGCGCCCGTCGTCGGCGACCAGGCGGCGGGTGTTCGGCGAATCGCGGCCGGTGTACCAGCCGAGCGGCCGGCTGCCGGTCATCTGCTCGATGACCTCAAGCGCCAGGCGCATGTGTTCGCGCTCGGTCGCTTCGTCCATCGTCTGGTAGTGAATCCAGCGCCAGCCGTGGCAGGCGATCTCGTGGCCGAGTTCGACGAAGGCGGCGGTGACTTCCGGGCTGCGCTGCAGCGCCATGCCGACGCCGAACACGGTCAGCGGCAGGCCGCGCTTTTCGAACTCCTTGAGGATGCGCCAGACGCCGGTGCGCGAGCCGTATTCGTAGATCGACTCCATCGACAGGTGGCGGTCCGGGTAGCTGGCCGGGTTGAACATCTCGGAAAGGAATTGCTCGGAGCCGGCGTCGCCGTGCAGCACGCAGTTCTCGCCGCCTTCCTCGTAGTTGAGGACGAACTGGACGGCGATGCGGGCCCGGCCCGGCCATTGGGCGTGCGGCGGATTGCGGCCGTAGCCGGCGAGGTCGCGCGGGTAGCTGGGGGTCGGTGACATGTCAGGCACTCCGGGTCAGATGCTGGAAACGGCCGGCGAAGGGTTTCGCGGGCGGCAAGGCGTAATCGCCGTGCTTGCTGGTGTGCAGGCCGAGGCCGACCAGTGCTTCGGCGAGCTTGACGGCGGCGGTGACGCCGTCGATCACCGGAATGCCCAGCGCTTCGCCCATCGCCCCGGCGTAGTCGGCCATGCCGCCGCAGCCGAGGACGATGGCACCGGCGCCGTCTTCGTCGCGGGCGCGGCGCGCTTCGTCGAGCAGGACGCCGCTGCAGGCGGCGCCGTCTTCGAGCTCAAGGACCGGGATTTCGGCGGCGCGCACGCGCTGGCACTGGTGGGCGTAGCCGTAGGCGGCGAGCAGGTGTTCGGCGATGACCACGGTGCGCTGCAAGGTCGTCACCACCGAGAAGCGGGTGGCGAGCATGGCGGCGACCTGGAAGGCGGCCTGGGCAATGCCGATGACCGGCGCCTTGGTCAGCTCGCGGGCGGCGGCCAGGCCGGGGTCGCCGAAGCAGGCGATGACGTAGGCGTCGGCACCGGCCGCCTCGCCGCGCAGGATTTCCTCGCAGACGCCGACCGCGGCCACCGCCTCGTCGAAATGGCTTTCAATGGAAATCGGCCCGTCAGCCGGGTTGACCGCGACGATCTGCGTGCCCGGCGCGGCGACGCGTTGCGCGGCGGCGCCGATGCTGGCGGTCATCGCGGCGGAGGTGTTGGGGTTGATGACGTGGATGCGCATCGTCGGCCTCAAGGCTTGGCGGCCGAGCCGCCGATGAATTCGCGCAGGACCGCCTGCAGGTCGGGGGTTTCCTGTTCCCAGCGCAGGCTGCGCTCGATGGTGGTCAGGTGTTCGCCCATCCAGTCGGCCGCCTCAGCGAAAGCGCCGCGCGCGATCAGGTCGATGATCTGCTCGTGTTCGGAATGCCGGCAGGTGACCGAGATCGGCGAACCGTAGGTGGCGATGATCAGCGAACTACGGGCGATCAGGCGGGCGACCAGTTCGCTCAGCACGGCATTGCCGGCGAGGCCGACAAGGTGGATGTGGAATTCGCCGGAAAGGCGGATGGCGGCGGCGCGGTCGCCCTTCAACTGGGCATCGTCCTCGGCCGCGTTGATCGCTTTCAGCGCTTCAAGATCGGCGGCGCTGACCTTGCCAGCCATCTCGGCCAGCGCGCCGCATTCGAGGATGCGCCGGGTGGCGAAGATGTCGCGCGCTTCCGGCACCGACGGCTCGGCGATCTGCGCGCCGCGATTCGGGCGGATCTCGATCAGGCCTTCGTAGGCCAGCCGTTGCAGCACCTTGCGGATGATCGTCCGGCTGGCGCCGAAGGTTTCGGCCAGCGTGTCTTCCGGCAGGCGGGTGCCGGGCAGCAGGCGCGAATCGCAGATGGCGGCGTGCAGATGCTGGTAGATGATCTCGTCGCGCTCCTGGGCAGCGTCCTTGAGGGGTTCGGTCTTGGTCATGTACGGCGTTTCCTGACGGGCTCGGTGGCTTACTTTTGGTGCAGTCCTGTTCAGAATTGCACCAAATGTGTAACTGATTTGTCGATAAAATTGTATACAACTAATTGCGTTGTATGCAACAAAATTGTTTTCTATCGAATACAAGTCGCTGTTTTTTCACGCTTGCCGCTTTCGTTGGTCGATCTGTCGGTCGCGGCCGCTAGAATTTGGCACGGCGATTGCTCTGGGTTTCTGGACAAAACCGGTTCTGTTTGTCGCTAACCGGATTTGAAATTGTATACAACAGTACCTGAAACCCCTGCCTTTTCCTAGAAAGGAAATCCCATGAACAATATAAAGCCGGCCGAATACAGCGATCGCCTCTACAACGAGGATCTCGCCGCGTTGAAGGACAAGAACTGGAACTGGTACAACATCTTCGCCTTCTGGATGTCGGATGTGCATAGCGTTGGCGGCTATGTCTTCGCCGGCAGCCTGTTCGCGCTCGGGCTGGGCAGCTGGCAGGTGCTGGTTTCGTTGCTGGTCGGCATCGTCCTGGTCAACATCCTGTGCAATCTGGTCGCCCGGCCCAGCCAGATGGCCGGCATTCCCTACCCGGTCGCCTGCCGCATGTCCTTTGGCATCTGGGGCGCCAACATCCCGGCCATCATCCGCGGCCTGATCGCGGTCGCCTGGTACGGCATCCAGACCTTTCTCGCCTCGTCGGCGCTGAGCATCGTCCTGCTGCGCTTCTTCCCCGGCCTGGAAAGCCTGGCGCACAGCCAGTTCCTCGGCCTTTCCTACCTCGGCTGGGTCGGCTTCATGACCATGTGGGTGCTGCAGGCCGCCGTGTTCTGGCACGGCATGGAAGCGATCAAGCGCTTCATCGACTGGGCCGGCCCGGCGGTCTACGTCGTGATGTTCGCGCTGGCCGCCTGGATCGTCTGGAAAGCCGGCCCGGAGAACATCTCGCTCAACCTCGGCGAAGTGAAGTACAGCGGCCTCGAATCGCTGGGCATGATGATTACCGCCATCGCCCTGGTTGTCTCCTACTTCTCCGGCCCGATGCTCAACTTCGGCGACTTCTCGCGCTACGGCCGCACCATGGAAGAAGTGAAGCGCGGCAACTTCTGGGGGCTGCCGGTCAACTTCCTCGCCTTCTCGGTCGTCACCGTCGTCATCACCTCCGGCACCATCCCGGTCTTCGGCCACATGATCACCGACCCGATCGAAACCGTCAGCCGCATCGACAACACCACCGCCGCCGTGCTCGGTGCCTTCACCTTCGTCACCGCGACCATCGGCATCAACATCGTCGCCAATTTCGTCTCGCCGGCCTTCGACTTCTCCAACGTCGCGCCCAAGTACATCAGCTTCCGTACCGGCGGTTTCATCGCCGCCGTCGCGTCGATCTTCATCACCCCGTGGAACCTGTTCAACTCGCCGGAAGTGATCCACTACACGCTCGACATGCTGGCCGCCTTCATCGGCCCCTTGTTCGGCATCCTGCTGGTCGATTTCTACCTGGTGCGCAAGCAGCAGATCGTCGTCGACGACCTGTACACGGAAAGCCCGAACGGCGCCTACTGGTACGACAAGGGCGTGAACAAGCGGGCGGTCTACGCGCTGATTCCGGCAGTTTTGATCGGCATCGCCATCACCCTGTCCGGCGTCAAGGCGGTGGCCGACTTCAACTGGTTCATCGGCTGCCTGCTCGGCGGGGTGTTCTACAGCGCCCTGATGAGCCGCCGCCCGGCGCTGGCCGGGGCGAGCGCCTGAGGCACTTTGTGCTCAAGAAATGGGGCCGACCTGCGGGTCGGCCTTTTTGCGTTTGCCGACTGGCTTGACGCAATACGTGCTGCGCAGTATTTTGTCCGTAATCACAGGCATTATCTGATTAATGACCAGGATTGCAGACATGAAGCGCGATGAAATCCCCTTGATGACCCCAGAGCAAACCGCCGAAGCCCGGTCCATCGGCGAGAAGCTCGCCCGGCTGCGCCTGGCGCGCCGGATTCGCCAGGCGGATGCGGCGGCGCGCGCCGGCCTCTCGCGGTCGACCGCCGCCCTGATCGAGAAAGGCGACCCGGGGCGCACCCTGGCCCAGGTCCTGCGCTACCTTGAGGCCGTCGCCCCGGGGCTCAGCCTCCTTGCCCTGCTGCAGGAAGAAGACCCCGCGCTGCGCGCCCTCGCCGCCCGCGAAACCAGCCGCCGCGCCCGACCGCTGAGCGCGGCCGAACTCAAGGATCTCGACTTCTGATGGCGAGCGTCCGCGACCTCATCGTTTTCGCCTACCTGGCCGGCGCTGAAAACCGCTTCGTGCCGGCCGGCCGGTTGACGCTCACCGAAACGCCCAGCCCCAACCCGGCGGCGCGTGAGCTTGCCTCGGCTTTCGCCTATGGCACCCGCTATCTGGAGCGGCCGGACAGTTTCGAGCTGGACCCCGTCAGCCTGAGCCTGGCTGACCGCGCTGCCGTGCGCGGTCAGCTCCTCTATCCCGTCAATGTACTGCCGGAATTTGGCGGCCTGCGCGACGCCGCGCCCGATGCCTGGGGCCGGCGCGTCATCGAAGCCCGGCGCAGGGTGCCGGCCAATACCCTGACCGAGGCCGACTATCTGCTGGAAGCCGGGGGCGATCGCGTCGGCGCGCTGGATGTTCGTGCAGCGCTGGATGCGCCGCCGTGTCCGTCCGCCAGTGACTTGCGCTCGCTGGAATATCTGCTGCAGGCCGCCGAAGCCGTCGAGGCCGGGCTGCCCGTTCCGGCCCAACTGATGGACATCCTCGGCGCCGGTTCATCTGCCGGCGGCGCCCGGCCGAAGGCTACCGTCCGCGACGACGAAGGCGGCCTGTGGCTCGCCAAGTTCCCTGCCCGCAACGATACCTTCGACGTCGCCCGTGCCGAAGCCTGTACCCTGGAGCTCGCGCGCAACTGCGGCCTGACCGTGCCCGAGGTCCGCCACTGCGACATCGGCCAGCGCTCGGTCATGCTCATTCGCCGCTTCGACCGTTTCTGGGCGCCGGCCGGCCAGTACCCGGCTGCCGGCCCGCTGCACGAGACCCGTCCCGGCCGCCAGTTGATCGAGTCACGCCTGCCATTCGTCAGCGGGCTGACCCTGGTTGGCTGCTCGGAATACGAATCCCCCGACAAAAGCTATGGCGACCTGGCGCGCGCCATCCGTCGCTACGTGCACCCCGAGCGCATCGCCCGCGACAACGAAGAACTCTTCGCCCGCATGGTCTTCAACATCTTCGTCAGCAACGACGACGACCACTTGCGCAACCACGGCTTCATCCGCGACCCGCGCCTCGGCGGCTGGCAACTGAGCCCGCTGTACGACGTCGTTCCCCGCCCCGGGCTGGCGTTCGAACGACGCCTCCATCTGCACATCGGCGCCGCAGGCAAGGCCGCCACCCTCGACAACGCGCTCAGCCACGCCACCGCCTTCCTGGCCGACCGCGCCGCAGCCATCGCCATCATCCGCCGCGTCTGGGGCGAAGTCCGGCAATGGAAAACCGTCTTCGAGACCTTCGGCGCCCCCGGCCTGCTGATCAACCAGCTAGCCTCAGCCTTCCGCCCCCTGGACGAGATCGCCAGTTCGGAGTTGGTCAGGGAAGTGCGGCGCGGGCCTTAGCTCGCCTCATCTATCGCTGACAGAGGTTGCCTGAGGTTATGGGTGGCCATGTTTCGCGCATTTGCCTGATGTTCGGGTTGTTGCGGGCGAGGTGGGCAAATATAGATAAGCGTTCCCCGTTTTTTGGAGGTAGCGCAGCATCTGAATGGGTGTAAATGGGTGGGATTTTGGTTTGCTCTGAATCGAAGGCGCTACGCGTCGGCTTCGTCAAGGCCGTATGGCTGGCTCAAAGCAGAGACGGTGCTAGGGGCTGTTCACATTTGCGGAATTGTGTTTACACCCTGTCTTTTGGATATAAGACATGGATCGCAGAATGCTCACCGATGACCAGTGGTCACGCATAGCGGATTTTCTGCCTGGGAAGGCCACAGAGAGAGGGCGCACGGCAGCGGATAACCGTTTGTTCGTGGAGTCGGTATACTTTCGGCATCGAGAAACACGCGGTCTTTAGGTTGATTCAGATAACTGCGTTTCAGCGCGAAGAGAAAAAGTGACGATGTCATCGGGTGCATCCAATCAAAATCTGGCGCGGGCCAGCCAGACCTCCGACCATTGGGGGAGGTACTACACATCGTCCGTGATCAGCCAGTCCCTGATAGATAACATCGAGGCAAACAAGCCCAGACTGGTCCTCGAGTTGGGATCTGGTTCTGGGTCCTTATGCACGGCCGCCGCCGCCCGGTGGCATGATGCACAACTGGTCACCGTCGACGTTGACCGCCAAGCTCCCAATCGATTGAATGCCGCACACATTGGTCGCCAAGTGCGGCACACTCATTTCGTCCATGACGTTCTGGATGAGGCACTTTCTGACAAGATTGGCCTACAACTTGACTCCGTGGACGTTGCGGTTTGCAATCCCCCTTACATCCGACCGCGTTGGCGCGCTGACTTCGGCAAGATTCTAGAAGGTGCCGGTCTGTCCGGTGCCTTGACATCGCTCCATGACGCCGGCGCGGACCTGCTTTTCCTCGCCCAGAATCTTCGCCTGCTCCGGCGCAACGGCAAGCTCGGCCTCATCCTTCCCGATGGGTTAGTGACCGCTGAGAAGTTTTGCCGTGTTCGCCGCGCCCTGCTGCGTCAGCATCTTGTAGAACAGGTCGTCCAGTTGCCACGTAATGTCTTCAAAGGCACCGAAGCACAGACCTATCTGGTTGTGCTGTCCAAGATGGGAGGCGAGACCAATCAAGTGACGCTCCGACGGATGTCTCTTGATGGTCGTCTTAGCGAGCCAGTGCAGGTTGCTCAAGATGCGGCCGAGAAACGCCTGGATTACACCTTCCACGCTCAAGTCTGTCCAGCGAAGCGTTCTGGTGGCGGCTGTCGAAAGATGGTGGTACGTGAGGCGCTGACGGACATCGTCCGAGGAACAGTGTGCTCATCGGACATTGCGGCGTTTCGCGTGCCCGTTTTCCACCTGGGTGACTTCGCCGCCCCGTCCCCTGAGAACTTAGTTCGAATTGTGCCGAATTACTTTGCTCTGAATGAGAGTGAGGCTCAGCGGGCTGCTACCCAGGTACGTCTGGCCTTGCCCGGTGACATCCTGCTCGCTCGCGTCGGGCGTGGCTTACAGGACCGACTTGCACTGGTGGTTTATGGCCCCTGCGTGATCAGCGACTGCGTCTTTGCGCTCCGTCCGATTGATGAGCACAGGGAAAAACTGTACGAATTTTTCGACAGCGATCTGGGGCGCAGTGCTCTCGCTTCTTCGGCGCACGGGGTCGCGGCACGTTTTCTGTCAAAGACCAACCTCTTTGATATTCAGTTCTGACTACCGCAGCGGCGAGCCAGGTGTCTTTGCTCAACTTATCACGGGTATTTTCATGATCTCTAGCCTACCAAGGGAGGCCCCCCGGCTCTGCCGGGGAGGCAGTAGACGTTTGACGTATTCGGGAGTCCATCGGAGGAAACTCCCCTTCGTGAGCCGCCAAGCACATGAAAGGGAGAATCACGATGGACGAATTCGAGA
>JAFIHA010000006.1 GCA_017848965.1 Dechloromonas aromatica (nom. nud.)
AAGGCGCATCCGGATGTGCTATTGGAAACAATGGCGCTGGCCGCGCACTAAGATCAGCCACCTACTGGCCTTGGGCGTCAGCCTGAAGACGGCGATCCAGCATGGCGTCAGCAGCAAGAGCTACTGGCACATGGCACGCACGCCGGCAATGCAGCAAGCGTTGAACAATGACTGGCTTGAGCGCCAGGGCGTGCCGAGCATCAAGCGGTTATGGTGCAAGGCACAGGGCTACACGTCTTAGTCGAGCGAGCCATCTCGTTGAACCGCCCACTGCGGACCCGCACGGTGGGTGGTGTGGGGGCCGGGGGAGAGAAACCTCTGGCTACCCGATTAGGCGAATGGCTCACGGCAGTTTTCAATCCAACACTTCGTCACCGAGGTCTGTACCAATGACCGCCTGAAATGCCCTAGCAGCATAGGCAATCATGATGCGGATTTCATTCGATGGGTCGTCAAACTCTTCTTGGTATTCGGTGATGAGTTTCCCCCTTTTGTATCGAAGAAAGGGGAGCCATTCACCGCTGACCAAGATTTCTGAATCGGCCTCCCCAAGTGGAATGGAGATTCTCTGTGAGGTCAGTGGATTGACGGCAACGTAGGGCTCTGTTCTGAGACGAACGTCGTCCCGACTCGAGACGAATTGCTTCCATTCGTCCACAGAGATGCGTTCGGTGGCTTCTCCACGCCGTTCAACTATCAGGCCGATGCTCATGGTTTCCTTTCGCCTAGCGTTAAATGTGGAACCTAATTGACGGGAAGCTATCCGTCATATAGGCTGGATAAAAAACCAGTATTATGTTGTTTCAGTGACTTGGCAGATTTTAGGGGGGCGCGATGAACACCTTGAATCCTTCGTTGCAGAAGCACCTTGGCACTACGGCCCCCAGGTTGCTTGACCGCGTGCGCGAGAAAATTCGCTTGAAGCACTACAGCTTGCGCACCGAAGAGGCTTATACCGACTGGATTAGACGATTTATTCTGCATCATGGCAAGCGCCATCCTGATGGGATGGGCGCTGTTGAGGTGGAGGCGTTTCTGACGCATCTTGCGGTGGCGGGAAAGGTGGCGGCGTCGACGCAAAATCAGGCCAAAAGCGCCTTGCTGTTCCTGTATCGCGAAGTTCTTGAAATCGATCTTCCGTGGCTTGATAACGTCGAGCGCGCCAAGGCGCCGAAACGTTTGCCCGTGGTGCTGACCAGGGATGAGGTGCATGCCATCCTGAATCGTTTGATCGGAACGCATCGTCTGATCGGTGGCTTGTTGTACGGTTCGGGGATGCGCATCATGGAGTGCTTGCGTCTACGGGTGAAGGACATCGAGTTTTCGCGGCGGGAAATCCTCATTCGCGATGGCAAGGGCTTCAAGGATCGGGTCACCATGCTTCCCGCCTCATCCATCGAACCGCTACAGGCGCATTTGCTGCGGGTTCGCGAACTGCATGAGCGCGATCTGGCTGATGCCGTGGCGCCGGTTTTCCTGCCTTATGCCCTGTCGCGGAAGTATCCGGGGGCCGGGCGTGAATGGGGGTGGCAGTACGTGTTTCCGGCCGCCGGGTTGTCGGAAGATCCGCGCACTGGCGAGATTCGGCGCCATCATCTCCTTGATCAGGCATTCCAGCGTGCGATGAAGCAGGCTGTCCGGGAGGCTGGTCTTGCCAAGCCGGCGACGCCGCACACCTTGCGCCATTCCTTCGCCACCCACTTGCTGGAGTCGGGTTACGACATCCGTACCGTGCAGGAACTGCTGGGCCACTCGGATGTGTCGACGACGATGATCTACACGCATGTGCTCAACCGGGGCGGGCGGGGCGTGGTGTCGCCGCTCGACGCGGTGCGTGCTTTACAGTAGCCGGCTTCGGCAATACTCTCCGGCAAAAGCTGGATGGTGGAGGAGTAATGAGGATATCAAGCAAGGGGCAGGTAAGGATTCCGCGCGCAATCCGCGAGAAGGCCGGCCTGTTGCCGCATGGCGAGGTCGAGTTTGAACTGCGCGATAACGGCGAGGTGGTGATTCGCCCGGTACCGGCGGTTGTCGGCAGGGTGCGTGAGGCGTTTGCGCGCGTGCGCGGTTCGGCCAATGCGGTGCGGTTCAAGGGGATGAGCACCGATCAATTCATGAACCTTTTGCGTGGTTGAACCTTGAGCGATTTGTTTTCTTCTACCGAAGTCGACCGTTCCGCGCCGCTGGCCGAACAGTTGCGTCCGCAGACGCCGGACGAGGTGATCGGCCAGCAGCATCTGCTCGGGCCGGGCAAGCCCTTGCGTCTGGCGTTTGCGTCCGGCCAGCCGCATTCGATGATCCTGTGGGGACCGCCGGGCGTTGGCAAGACGACGCTGGCGCGGATGATGGCGACGCAGTTCCAGTGCGAGTTCATCGCGCTGTCGGCGGTGTTTTCCGGCATCAAGGAAGTGCGCGAGGCGGTGGCGCAGGCCGAACTGTGGAAGGTGCAGGGCAAGCGGACCATCCTCTTCGTCGATGAAATCCATCGTTTCAACAAGGCGCAGCAGGACGGTTTTCTGCCCTTTGTCGAGAGTGGGCTGTTCACCTTTATCGGCGCGACCACGGAAAACCCGTCGTTCGAGCTGAACTCGGCGCTGCTGTCGCGCGCTTCGGTGTATGTCCTGAAGTCGCTCGACGAGGCCGAGATGGGGCAATTGTTCGATCGCGCCGGGGCGCAGGCGCTGGCCGATCTGGCGTTTGACGAGGCCGCGCGGACGCGCCTGATCGGCCTGGCCGACGGCGACGCGCGGCGCCTGCTCAACCTGCTCGAACAGGTGCGGACGGCGGCGCGGGCGGCGGGCGTTTCTGCGGTCGACGGCGCTTTCATCGAAGCCGCCATGGCGCAGAGCCTGCGTCGTTTCGACAAGGGCGGCGACGCCTTCTACGACCAGATTTCGGCGCTGCACAAGTCGGTGCGCGGTTCCAGCCCGGACGGCGCGCTCTACTGGTTCTGCCGCATGCTCGATGGTGGCGCCGACCCGCGTTACCTGGCGCGGCGGATCATCCGCATGGCCTGGGAAGACATCGGCCTGGCCGATCCGCGGGCGATGCAGATTGCCAACGACGCGGCCGAAACCTACGAGCGCCTCGGTTCGCCGGAAGGCGAGCTGGCCCTGGCGCAGGCGGTGACTTACCTGGCGGTGGCGGCCAAGTCGAACGCCGGCTACAACGCCTACAACGCGGCGCGCGCCTTCGTCGCCAAGGATGGCTCACGGCCGGTGCCGGTGCATCTGCGTAACGCGCCGACCAAACTGATGAAGGAACTCGGCTACGGCAAGGCCTACCGCTACGCGCACAACGAGCCGGAAGCCTACGCCGCTGGCGAGAGCTACCTGCCGGACGGCATGGCGGAGCCGGGCTGGTACGCGCCGACGCCGCGCGGGCTGGAGGGCAAGATCGGTGAAAAACTCGCCCACCTGCGCGATCTGGATCGCAAGGCGGGCAAGAAGTAGCTGGGGTCAGTCGATCTTCTTGTGATCGATGTTGCCCTTGAAGACGGGCTCGCCGTATTTTTCCGGGCGCTTGGCGGTTTCCTTGGCACTGCCGTTGCCGGCCTTGATGTTGCGGTCCATCCATTTCAGCATGTCCACCCACATCGCCCGCTGGTCGCGCGGCGATGGCATCATCGTCGCGTTCGGCAGTTCGATGGTGACCACCGGCACGTTCTTGTGCAGGCCGCCGTAATTGCCCAGCGAACCCGGGTAGACGCCGAGACGGTTGAGCGCCAGGCGGCCGAAGCGCAGCGGTTGCGGCGCCGGGCCGTCGTAGTCGAGCAGGTTGTAAGGGGCGTGGATGCTGATGATGACGTCGGGCTTGTAGTCGGCGATCTGTTTCTCCAGCCAGCGCGTCTCGATTTCCGAGCCGCCGGATTCTCCGGGGAAGCGCCGCGGGTCGCGGCCGGTGCGTTCGATCCAGTATTTCTTGGCGTCGCTGTCCCAGTCCGGGGTCGGGAAGTTGCGGTTGAGATCGACGCCCTTGCTGTTGACCCGGGTTGAAGGGCGGATCAGCAGGCCATCCGGGTTGGACGCCGGAATCATCCGCCAGTGGTACTTCTTGCCGGAATCCTCTCCGACCCATTCGAGCCAGCGGAAGACGATGGAAACGGCGGTCAGTTCGTCGCCGTGGATGCCGCCGACGACCAGCACGCGCGGTGCCTTGTCCGGGTGCTTGCTGACCGCCTTGATGTCGCGCCAGACCAGGGCGCGACCGCCAGCGGTACGCTCGCTGCCGGTGACGAAGGACTGCTTGCGGCAGTGGTCGGCGTCGACGCTGTGCGGGCGGGCGCCAGGGTCGCCGCACCAGGCGGGGGTGACGCTGGGGGGGGTGGGGGGGGGGGGGGCTGGGTTGGCTGAGGCGGAAGCGATGCAGGCGGCGGCAAGTGTCACGGAAAGCAGGGTTGGGATGAAATGGCGAGTCATGCGTTTTGAATATTTATGAGCGAGGCGTAATGATAACCGGGTCAGTCCGATTCTGGGCGTTGGCGTGTCGCGTATAATCACCGGCTGATTTGGCGCCGGCTGATTCCAGGGGAATCCGCTGCCGCCTGGCCCCATCCAGGAAAATGATCATGCTCGACATCCAACAACTCCGTTCCAATCTCGATGCCGTCGCCGCCGGTCTGGCCAAGCGCGGCAAACCCATCGACTTCACCGCCTTCGCGGCGCTGGAAGCCGAGCGCAAGACGCTGCAGACGCGCACCCAGGACCTGCAGGCGCAGCGCAACAGCCTGTCCAAGCAGATCGGCATGTTGAAAGGGCAGGGCAAGGATGCCTCCGAGGTGATGGCCCAGGTCGGCGCCCTGGGCGACGAACTGAAGGCTTCCGAAGCGCGCCTGGCCGAACTGCTCGGCGAGTTCAACGCGATCCTCGCCGCGCTGCCCAACATCCCCGACGAATCGGTGCCGGTTGGCGCCGACGAGAGCGCCAACGTCGAGATCAAGCGCTGGGGCACGCCGCGCGTTTTCGACTTCCCGGTCAAGGACCATACCGATGTCGGCGAGGCCATCGGTCAGCTCGATTTCGCCACCGCCGCCAAGATTTCCGGCGCCCGCTTCTCGCTGCTGAAGGGCGGTCTGGCCCGTCTGCACCGCGCGCTCGCCCAGTTCATGCTCGACACGCACACCGCCGAGCCCGGCTACACCGAGCTCTACGCGCCCTACCTGGTCAACGCCGCCAGCCTCTACGGCACCGGTCAGCTGCCCAAGTTCGAGGAAGACCTGTTCAAGGTGCTGCGCGGCGAGCAGGATCCGCTCTACCTGATTCCGACCGCCGAAGTGCCGGTGACCAACATCGTCCGCGACGAAATCCTCGCCGCCGAGGTGCTGCCGCTCAAGTTCGTCTGCCACACCCCGTGCTTCCGTTCCGAAGCCGGTTCGGGCGGCCGCGATGTGCGCGGCATGATCCGCCAGCACCAGTTCGACAAGGTCGAGTTGGTGCAGATCGTCCATCCGGAAAAATCGGCCGAAGCGCACGAGGAACTGACCCGCCACGCCGAAGTGATCCTCGAAAAACTGGAACTGCCTTACCGCCGCGTCGTGCTGTGCACCGGCGACATGGGCTTCTCCGCTGCCAAGACCTACGACCTCGAAGTCTGGCTGCCGGCGCAGGACACCTACCGCGAGATTTCCTCCTGCTCCAACTTCGGCGCCTTCCAGGGCCGCCGCATGCAGGCGCGCTTCCGCAACGACAAGAACAAGCCGGAAATCTGCCACACGCTGAACGGCTCCGGTCTGGCGGTTGGCCGCACGCTGGTGGCGATTCTCGAGAACAACCAGCAGGCCGACGGCAGCGTCACCATACCGGTAGCTTTGCGTCCCTACATGGGTGGTCTGGAACAGCTGACGCCGACGTGCTGATCGTTGCGGCGCCGGTTCAGCGTCCGAGCTTGAGTTCCGGCGCCTCGCCGCTCATGCCGATCTTGCCGTCCATCGGCGAGATGGCGGCGGTCAGCGGTGGCGCGTTGCGGACCAGGATGTCGTAATAGCTGCGGATGTTTTCGACCATGATCACCGCTTCGCCGCCGCGCGCCCGGCCGGATTTGAGCCGGCTGTAATACTTGGGCTTGGCCAGCAGCGGCAGGACCCGCTTCATGTCGTACCAGGCGCCGGGGTCGGCGTTCAATTGCTTGCCGATGGTCCGTGCCGCGTTGAGGTGGCCGGGGCCGATGTTGTAGCCGGCGATCGCCAGCCAGGTGCGGTCGGGTTCCGGCATGTCGTGCGGCAGGCTGTTGCGGATCATGTTCAGGTAGCGGGCGCCGGCCAGGACGCTCTCGCGCGGGTCGAGGCGGTTGCTGACGCCGAGCCGGTCGGCGGTTTCCTCGGTCAGCATCATCAGCCCGCGGACATTGGTATAGCTGGTGGCGAACGGGTCCCAGTGCGATTCCTGCCAGGCCAGCGCGGCGATCAGCCGCCAGTCGATGCCGGTCTGCCGTTCCGCATCCAGAAAATGCTTGCGCAACTGTGGCAGCGTGGTCTTGATGTGGCCGAGGAATTTTTCGACGTCGTCCTGCTGCAGGCGGCGGACGTGGCCGAAATAGCGTTCTTCTAGGCGGGCCAGCGTGCCATCGGCGCGGATTCTTTCGAGATAGGCTTCGATCCGCGCCTTCAGTTCCGGATTCGGCACCGGCCCCAGCCACCAGACGACCGGCGCCTCGCTGCTCAGCGGCAGGGTGGTGCGCAGGCTGGGAACATACTGGTTGGCGATGTCGGCGAACTTGCCGTCCATCGCGACGTAGGAAATCTTCTGTTCGCCGAGCGCTTCGAGCAGGTCGATGACGTCGCCCTGACCGATTTCGATCAATTGCAGGCCGGGGATTTTTTCCATCAGACGGCGGATCGTTGCTGCCTGCCGGGTTCCGGCCAGCGCGTGCACGGTCTTGCCGGCCAGTTGGTCGAGCGAGGTCAGCGGCAACGAGGCCTCGTGCTGGGCGAGCACATCGTAGGTCTTGAACAGTGGCGGGCCGCTCTGCATCTCCGGATTGCTTCCCGGCGACAGCCAGGAGGCGGCGATGTGGTAGGAGCCGTTGAGCAACTGCCGGCTGAGTTCGCCGGGTGAGAGAACGTTGAATTTGACCGGGACGCCCAGTTCTTCGGCCAGTCCGTTGACCAGATCGTATTCCAGCCCGCTGATGCTGCCCGATTCGTCGAGCTGGTAGGTGAGCGGGCCGGGGCGCGTCAATACGACGAGGTTCTGCTTGCCCGGCGTCGGGTAGGGAAGCGGTACCGGCCATCCCCTGTCGCAGGCAGCGAGCAGCAGAGTGAGCAGAAATGCGACAAGGCTGTTAAACCGCGCCATAACTTGTGCTATTATCTCGGCCGCTGCGGAGAGGTGGCAGAGTGGTCGATTGTACCTGACTCGAAATCAGGCGTACTGCAAGGTACCGAGGGTTCGAATCCCTCCCTCTCCGCCAGCAAACGATTGACGATGAAAGTTGAGATGCCGGCCCTTTTCAGGCTGGCTTTTTTTTCGTCCTGTTTTTCGTTGGAATAGCGTTTGGCAAGCATGAATTCCCCGCTGGGCAGAAATCTTGCGGCGATGTTACCGCAAGGGCCGTGCCGCATTGGTAAGGAAATGCGCGATTCTTGAGTCGGCGGCGGGCGCCGGCTATTCGCCCGGCCCGGGCCAGATCCAGCCGAGCAGGTAAAGCAGCATCAGAACAGTGCCGATGAAGAGCAGCGGAACAAGGATGAGGGAAGCGGACATGCGCCGATTATCCCTGCTTCATTATTCCCTTTGAATTGTACGATGGTCGTACCGATCATTGCCCCGGCCGCGACTGGCGTAGCCATTGGAGGAGGGTTTCGAACAGCCGTTCCGGCGCCACCGGTTTGCCGAGGTGGTCGTTCATGCCGGCTTCCAGGCAGCGTAGGCGGTCTTCGGCGAAGGCGTTGGCGGTCATGGCGATGATCGGTGTCTCGCGGTTCAGCGATGCGGCGCGGATGGCGCGCGTTGCTTCGATGCCGTTGAGGGTCGGCATCTGCATGTCCATCAGGATCAGCGCATAGGTTTCGCGCTGCGCCAGCGCCACCGCCTCGCCGCCGTCCTCGGCGGTGTCGACGCAGAGGCCGCAATCCTCGAGCAGGCCGAGCGCCACTTCGCGGTTGATCGGCTCGTCCTCGACGAGCAGGACGCGGCTGGCCAGGAATTCGCGGATGATCTGCAACTCGGCCGAACTGCCCGGCGTGTCGGCTACCCGCGCGTTGTCGTCGTGGCGCAGGCGGGCGGTGAACCAGAAGGTGCTGCCCTGGCCGGCGACGCTGTCGACGCCGATTTCGCCACCCATCAGGTGCACCAGGCGCTTGCTGATCGCCAGGCCGAGGCCGCTGCCGCCGTACTTGCGGGTCATCGAGTTGTCGGCCTGCTCGAAGGCGGTGAATAGGCGTTGCCGGGCTTCATCGGCGATGCCGATGCCGCTGTCCTCGATCGCGAAACGCAGGGTCACGTTGCCGTCGATGATTTCGCCGGCCTGGCAGCGCACGGTGACCTGGCCGGCATGGGTGAATTTGATCGCGTTGCCGGTCAGGTTGAGCAGGACCTGGCCCAGGCGCAAGGGATCGCCAATCAGCGACAGCCCCCTGGTCGCGTCGCTGACGTCGATGTGCAGGGCCAGTCCCTTTTCGGCGGCGCGTTGGGCGGTCAGGCTGTGCAGGTTCTCGAGCACGCTGCCGAGCCGGAAATCGGTTTCCTCGAGTTTCATCCGCTCGGCTTCGATCCGGGAGATGTCGAGGATGTCGTTGATCACGTGCAGCAGGTGCTTCGACGCGCCATCGATCTTGCCCAGTTGCTCGCGCAACTGGCGCTCGCTGGTCTGGCGCAGGATCATGCAGGTCATGCCCATGATCGCGTTCATCGGCGTGCGCAGTTCGTGGCTCATGTTGGCGAGGAAGGTGCTCTTGGCGCGGCTGGCGTCCTCGGCGCTTTCCTTGGCCTGGATCAGGGCGGCGGTGCGTTCCTCGACCAGCGCTTCGAGATGGTCGCGGTGGCGGTGCAGTTCCGCTTCCGTGCGCTTGCGCTCGCTGATGTCGCGGAAGGCGCTGACCGAACCGCCGGTCGCCCGGCCGACCGGGTCGCGGATCGGTCGGGCGGCAATCTCGACATCGACCAGGCTGCCGTTGCGATGGCGGAACTGCAGTTCGCCATGGAAGGCGCGGCCGTTGCGCACTGCCTCGAACAGCGGGCACTGCGCCAGCGGAACCGGGTTGCTGCCGTGGTTATGGAAGAGATCGTGACCGATGGCGCCGATTACCTCCTTGGTCGAATAGCCGAGGATTTCGGTGAACGCCGGGTTGACCATCAGGACCCGCCCGCCGCGGTCGAGCACGTAGATGCCGTCGGCGATCGTGTCGGTGATCGCGCGCAGCCGTTCCGCCTCGCGTGCCTGGTGCCGACGCATGTGCCACAGGCGTGCGGTCAATGCCGAAATGGTCAGCAGGGCGAGGATGCCGGCGAGAATCTGCCAGCGGTAACGCTGCCAGACATCGCGCATGCGGAAATCGGCCTCCTCGTAGGGAGGCAGGCGCAGGGCGCGGGTCAGTTGGTCGACGTACTGATAATCGCCGGGGATGGTGAAACCATGGATGCCCATCGCCTGCGCTACCGCCATGTCCGGCGTGATCAGCAGCAGCGCCCGGTTGACGCGCTTGACGATGTCTTCCGGTACCTTGGGCAGCGCGGCGAAGGCCCATTCGGGGTAGAGCCGGGTCGAGGTGGCAAAGGGGAAGCCGGCGAAGCGCTGCGGGTTGATGACGCGCAACGCGCCGGGTTGCAGCTTGCCTTCGTGGCTCAGGGTTTCCAGGATGCCGGTGCGCACGAAGCCGACGTCGGCTTCGCCGGCGAGCACCGCATGAATCACCTTGTCGTGGCTGCCGACGGCGATCAGTTTCGCCTCATCCGGCAAGTCGATGCCGGCCAGTTGCAGTTCGTAGGCCTGCGTCTGGTAGCCGCCGAGGAAGGTGGCGCCGGCGCCGGGAATCGCCACCCGGGTGCTGCGGATATCGCGCAGTTTGTGGATCTGGCTGTCGGCGCGGGTGATGATGACGCCGCCGAGCTGGGCGGTGGCCCGGCCATTCTCCAGGGACTGCTGGGTGGCCATGGCACCGGAGAGGCGGTTGCCGTAGCGCAACTGGATGTAATGCGCCGGGTTGGTGAACACCAGATCGATGCGCCCGGCGGCGATCGCCGCGTTCATCTCGGCATTGTCCAGATATTCGACGCGGACGACATGGCCGGCGGTGGCGCCGCTCAGGTAAATGCCGAGCATGTCGTATTTTTGGGCCATCACCGGTTTCGGGCGGAAGGCGAGGATGCCCAGCGTCAGGGTCTCTTGCGCCAGTCCGCACAAGGGCAGGGCGGCGAGGAACAGCGCCAGCCAGAATTTCATTGTTCTCCCGTTTCGCCGTTTCGGCTTGTCAATACGCCTAATGGCCTTGGTTTTTTAGGGGTATTGTAAGCCTGTTGGTGGTGCCGGGGTGTCCGTATAATCGGCCGACCATGATCGACACCCTGTTCCTGCCGCTGGCGCTCGCCTTCATCATGTTTTCGCTCGGCCTGGCGCTGCGCGCCGACGATTTTCGCAGCGTCGTCGTCCATTGGCGGGCGCTGCTCATCGGTCTCGCCGGCCAGATCCTGATGCTGCCGCTGCTCGCCGCCGCGCTCGGCGTCGGCCTGGGCCTGTCGCCGACCATGCTGCTCGGCCTGATGCTGATCGCCGCCAGCCCCGGCGGCGTCAGTTCCGCCTTCCTGACCCACCTGGCGCGCGGCAACACCGCGCTGTCGCTGGTCGTCTCGGCGTTGAGCAGCCTGCTCGCGGTGTTCAGCCTGCCGCTGGTGATCAAGCTGCTGCTCGGCTGGCAGGCGGCCGGCGTCGCCGCGCCGTCGTTCTCGCCGGGCGACATGCCGCTCGGCAAGCTGTTCGGCGGCGTCCTCGTCGTCACCACCCTGCCCATCGTCGTCGGCATGCTGCTGCGCCTGCGTTTCAAGCTGATCGGCGAGCGCGGCGAACGCATCGTCGGCCGACTGGCGACCGGCTTCTTCGTCGCCATCGTCGTCGTCACCTTCGTTGCGCACCGCAGCACGATCATCGACGGCTTTCCCAAGGTCGGCAGCGCCACCGTCCTGCTCAACCTGCTGACCATGCTCGGCGGCGTCTTGCTCGCCTGGGCCGGCGGGCTGCAGCGCCGGGAGGCGATCGCCATTAGCCTGGAATGCGGTCTGCAGAACGCCGGTCTCGGCATCTTCGTCGCGCTCGCCGTCTTCCAGCGCCCGGAGCTGGCGGTGCCGAGCGTCGTCTACGCGCTGACGATGAATCTCGGCGCCATCATCTTCCTTGGCATCGTCCGTCGCCAAGGTGCCGGCGCCTGCCTCAGACCGAGTTGACTGCAGAGCCGGAAAGCCGCTCGCTGTCAAGGTCTTGGCGTTTTCCGGAAAATCGGTAGAATGCGCGCCTCGCACACGGAAACGCGGCAGTAGCTCAGTTGGTAGAGCGATACCTTGCCAAGGTATAGGTCGAGAGTTCGAGACTCTTCTGCCGCTCCACAGCCTTTCCGTTCCGGCGTCCTTAGCTCAGTTGGTTAGAGCGCCACGTTGACATCGTGGAGGTCGATGGTTCGAATCCGTCAGGACGCACCACTGCGGTGGTTTTCCCGCTTTTTCCCGATTTCTCCGCCAGCCGGGCTGCTACGATGTGCGCCATGAGTCTCTATCAGGACATTGCTGCGCGTACCGAAAAGCTGATCGGCGAAGGCGTACTGCGCCCGGGCGAGCGCCTGCCGTCGGTGCGCCAGGCCTGCCGCACGCACGCCGTGAGCCCGATCACCGTGACCCAGGCCTATGCGCTGCTGGAGAGTCGCGGGCTGATCGAGGCGCGGCCGAAATCCGGCTATTTCGTGCGCGCCCGCCTCGGCCAGAAGCTGCCCGAGCCGGCGATGACGCATCCGGCCGGCGGCGCCACCGAACTGCAGGTCAGCGATTTCATCTTCCAGATCCTCGACAGCGTGCGCGATCCGGACATCGTGCCGCTCGGTTCGAGCTTTCCGGCGGCGTCGCTGTTTCCTTTCGACAAGCTCGGGCGTTGTCTGGCCAGCGCCTCCCGCCGGCTCGATCCGCAGTCCACGCTGAGCGACCTGCCGCCGGGCAACGAGGCCTTGCGCCGGCAGATCGCGCTGCGCTACCTGGCGCAGGGCGCCTCGGTGTCGCCGCAGGAGATCGTCGTTACCGCCGGTGCGATGGAAGGCCTCAACCTCTGCCTGCAGGCGGTGACCCGGCCGGGCGACCTGATCGCCGTCGAATCGCCGACCTTCTATGCCGGTCTGCAGGCAAGCGAGCGCCTCGGCCTGCGCGTCATCGAGATTCCCAGCCATCCGCGCCAGGGCGTCAGCCTGACGGCGCTCGAAGCGGCGCTGCGCGAGCATCCGGTGAAGGCCTGCCTGTTCATGCTCAACTTCGCCAATCCGACCGGCAGCCTGTTGTCCGACCCGCGCAAGCAGGAACTGCTGCAGTTGCTGCGCCGCCACCAGGTGCCGCTGATCGAAGACGACGTCTATGGCGAACTGCATTTCGACCGCCAGGCGCCCTTGTGCAGCAAGGCCGCCGACAGCGACGGCCTGGTCATGCACGTCTCCTCGTTCTCCAAGTGTCTGGCGCCCGGCTACCGACTCGGCTGGGTCGCTGCCGGCCGCTACGCCGAGGCGATCCGCCGGCAGAAACTGGCGACCAGCCTGGCGACCTCGGTGCCGGTGCAGATCGCGCTTGCCGATTACCTGCGCCAGGGCGGTTTCGACAAGCACCTGCGCCAGTTGCGACGGCGCCTGGCCGAGCAGGCGGCGACGCTGGTCGCCGCCGTCGAGCGACATTTCCCGGAAGGCACCCGGCTGGCCCGGCCGCAGGGCGGCTATTTCCTGTGGCTCGAACTGCCGCCGCAGGTCGATGCGCTGCGCCTGCACCGCGAGGCGCTGGCGCGCGGCATCAGCGTCGCGCCGGGGCCGATCTTCTCGGCCAAGCGCGAGTTCGCCCACCACCTGCGGCTGAATTTCGGCCATCCGGTTGGCGAGGCCCAGCTGGCGGCAGTGGCGACCCTGGGCCGCCTGGTCGCGGCCGCGGTGTAGCCGCAGAATCGCACTGACCAGAGCACAGGTTCTTGGCGAAGTTGACCGCTGAGTCGCATCAACTTGACAGGCTCGAATCGACCCAAAGCGGATACTGGCGAATTGAGAAAGCAGACGTTCAGGAACGTTTGTATTCACCGGCGAGGAGGGGCTTCATCACGTAGCGTCCGGTGGATTGATGGATTGGGCCGCAAGTCATCGGTCTTAGGCGCTGGGCTTTGCATCGGGATGCACCATTTGCAAATGCTGTACAAGCCCACGCTTCCAAAGGCCGCACACAGGGCATTTTTGTTTTACAAGGCGATTCAGAACCCTGTAGCCTTCCACCTTCCGAAGCCGTGCAACATTGCCGTTGACGAGATATTCAACACGAGCGTATGTCATCTCCGCCCCGCGGCAGGAGTTAATCTTCAATCGACGAAAGCTCTCAGATAGCCGGGCGATTGGGTCGGGAACTGAGTGGCTTCTGTACAAGAGAAGAAGGTCAGCTACCAACTCGCAGAAGCTCGTTGAGTAGGTAGTTGCAAAGTTTGCCCTCCCTACGTTGAGGGGATTAATTCCGGTCGGTCCGATGCGCTTGCATTCAGTGAGGAGGGCATCCTCATCACCAGCGAAGACAGCAGATGATTGATAGGACATACCTATACGGCCCAACGAAGCTGTAGAAAAATTCTCTTCATGCCGGGATCGTGCCGTGAACCATATGGAATATCAAGGTTCCAATGCGCATTGGGTTTGGGGAGCAGCAGCATGGCGCGCTAGAAGTGGATCGACACCAGCCCCCGCTTCTTGGCGGTGGATCTGGCGAAGCAGTTGTTGCCGGGCAGTTTCGAGCATGCGGTGCATCATCTGTTCGAACATGAAATCGACCTCGGTGGCTTTGCCGCCCGCTACCGCAACGACCTGAACGGCGCGCCGGCCTACCCTCCCGGGATGCTGCTCCAGGTCATCCTCTGTGCCTACGCCCGGGGCCAACGTCCGCTATGCGACGCTTTCTTGAGAGAGCGCTCGTGGCCGGGTGCTGCCAGAGAGCTTCTGGTCACGATGACGATATTGCGTGGTCAGCCGGGATAAGTTTCGGCGGTCAACGCCATCGAGATTCCACTGTAGCCGCCTAAAGCGTCGCCCAGCGGGCGAATTCGGCGCCGAACAGGGCGACCAGCACCAGCGCCACCGGCACCGCCAGCACGAAGCCGGCCAGCACGCGGCGGATGAACGGATGCGCCAGTGGCGCTTCGAGGAAGCAGCGCCAGCCAGGCCAGGGTCGGCGCCAGCAGACGCGGGGCGGGGGCGGTCGGGGTCATGGTTCAGGCGAGCACCCACAACATGCCGAGGATGCCCCAGAGCGCATGCACCAGGTGGTTGAAGGTCAGGTAGTAGTAGACGGTGAACAAGATGCCGGATTCGCCGTTGATGCCGTGGGCGAGGTTCCAGCGGATCTCGAGGAGCTTGGCCAGCAGGCCGCCGCTCAGCCCGTATAGCGACAGCCGCCGGCGACTAGCGCCGATGGCCTGCACCGAGCAGGCGATCAGGAAGCTGCTGCTGAGCATGAGCAGCGTGATAGCCGTGTCGGCGGTGCGCGACAGGCGCTCGGCGCCCTCGGCGAAAGCCTCGGGGAAATGCGCGCGGGCGACGAAGTAGACCGTGAACAGCACGAGAAACTCGACGAACTCGCAGCAGATGCCGACCCAGATTCCCTTGTTGCCGGGGATGCGTGTGTGGCGAGGGCCGCGGTTGCCATGATCTTGCGTTCCGGATTGCGATACCGCCATCGCCCCATCGCCGGCGGCGGCGCACAGGGACAGATGGCGCGAATGGCGATCGGTACAGGGGGCTGGTAGGCACAATCTGTGCCTATAACAAATTGCAGTTTCTGAATCTGTTCCTGTCTGGCGGCCGGTGGTCTACTGGCGGCCGTCAAACACCGAGGAGCGGGAGCATGAACAAGCCGGTCAGCAAGGTCAGGGAAGCCAAGCTGGAGTTGTATCGCAAGCATGGGAAGATCCACGCCCGCTCGGTCGAGGGCCGCTTCAACCGCTGGCGCTGGGGCATGGTCTGGTTCACCCAGGCGATCTTCTACGGCCTCTGCTGGCTGCCCTGGGAGAGCGAGGCCGGACGCCGGCAGGCGGTGCTGTTCGACATCGCGCACGAAAAACTCTACCTGTTCGACCTCGTGCTCTGGCCGCAGGACGCGCTACTCTTCGCCTTCGCGCTGATCCTGGCGGCCACCGCGCTGTTCCTGACGACGGCGCTGGCCGGCCGGCTGTTCTGCGGCTTCGCCTGTCCGCAGACGGTGTACACGATGCTGTTCACCTGGATCGAGGCGCGCGTCGAAGGCGATCACCTGGCCCGCCTGAAGCTCGACCGCAGCCCGCCCGGGCCGCGCAAACTGGCGCTGCGCCTCACGAAGCACCTGCTGTGGGCGGCGCTGGCGGCGTGGACGGCGATCACCTTCGTCGGCTACTTCACGCCGATCCGCGAGTTGCTGCCCAGCATCGCCGCGCTGTCCACCGGCCCCTGGGAAGCCTTCTGGCTGATCTTCTACGCCGCCTTCACCTACGTCCAGGCCGGGCTGGCGCGCGAGGCGGTGTGCCAGCACATGTGCCCGTATTCGCGCTTCCAGGGCGTGATGTTCGATCCGGCCACGCGCAACGTCGCCTACGACCGCCAGCGCGGCGAACCGCGCGGCAGCCGCGGCGCCGGCCACGGCGACTGCATCGATTGCGGCATCTGTGTCGAGGTCTGCCCGACCGGCATCGATATCCGCGACGGCCTGCAATACCAGTGCATCAACTGCGGCCTCTGCATCGATGCCTGCGACCGGGTGATGGACCGGATTGGCGCGCCGCGCGGGCTGATCCGCTTCGCTTCCGAGAACGAGCTGAGCGGCCGTGCCGGCGCCGGCTGGCGGCAGCGGCCGCGCCTGGCGGTGTACGCCAGCGTTCTCGTCGCTGTCGCCGGCCTCGCCGCGTGGACGCTGGCCGAGCGCTCGCTGCTGCGCGTCGACGTCCTGCGCGACCGCGGCGCGCTCGCCCGCGAGACCGCCGACGGCCGGATCGAGAACGCCTACACATTGAAACTCGTCAACATCGCCGACCGGCCGCGCCGCTTCACTGTTGCGGTCGCTGGCCCGCTCCCGCTTGAAATCGTCGGCGCCAGCGAGTTCGCGGTCGGTGCCGGCAGCCTGGTCCCGGTCGCGGTCACCGTTGCGGCGCCGGCCGGCGAGCAGCGCGCCGGCATCGTGCCGATCCGCTTCGCGGTCAGCGCCGTCGACGATCCGGCGCTGCGCGTCGACGAAGCGAGCAGTTTCGCGCTGCCATGACCCGTCACGAGGATGTGCCGCCGCTCTGGCGGCACGCCGACGGCCGGCCGCTAGCCTGTGTCGAGAAAATCCGCGTCCTCGACGAGAACTACCGCGAACTGGCGCAGGTGCTGCGCGACGCGCTCGAAGACGGCATCCTGCTCGGCTGCGCCGAAGGCGAACTGCGGGCGGCGTTGCACGAGCTGGTCGAGCGCGTCCGCCCGGGTTTCTGAGACGCTCATCGGGCGTCGTGCAGGACGCCGGCACGGCGCAGGCGGAGTGCCGACCAGCCGTTGCCGGCGAGGAACATGCGCGTCGTCAACTGGTCGTGCTGCGCGGCGTCCACCGTCGGTCCGAGGTCATGGATGCGCTTGTCGCGGATATCCACGTAGCGCAGCGGCTGGCGGCGGCCGAGCGAGCGCCACAGGGCGAAGGCGGCCGGCGACTGGCGGGCGCCGCTGACCAGGCAGATGCCGCGTGCCAACGCCCAGGCATAGACGGCGCTGGCCAGGCCGCGCCCCTGCCAGGCCGGTGCGTACTTCGAATGCGGCGAGCGGACGTGACGGTCGCTGCGGCGGTCGATCTCGATCAACCGGTTGAACACCGTATAGCCGGCGAGCCGGCCGCTGGCGGCATCGACGACATAGACGAAGTGCTCGCCGTCGGCTTCGCGGTGGCGAAAGAGCAGACCGGGCAGCGGCGCCGGCCAGGTCGCGCAGGCGTGCAACGCGTCGCCGGGCGTCTGCAGGCGCCGGTCGAGCGCCGCCAGTTCGGCTTCGAGGCTGGCCGGCGGCAGCTCGACGTCGATCCGCAGTTCGCTTCGCAACGGTCGACGCAAGGCCAGGGCGGGGAAGGAAAAAGCGGGCAGGGCAAGGAGCATGGCGTGTCCTCCCTCAGCCGGCGGCAGGGCCGGACCAGTGGCCGCTGATCAGGTCGGGCGGATGCACGGCGGCACTGACGCGGGCGCTTTGTGCCCAGTCGGCGAGCGCCACGTCGAGCCCGGCGAAGATGCCGTAGCCGGCGCCGGCGCGGATCGTGCCGCCGGCACTCAGGCTTTCGCCGGCGCGGATGCTGCCGCCGGCAGCGATGTCCTCGCCGGCCCGGATGCCCCAGCCGGCTTCGAGGTGACGGCCGGTTTCGATCGCCCCGCCAGCCAGGATGCCGTGACCGGCGCGCAGAGCGCCGCCGGCGGCGACCCGGCCGCCGGCCTGGAGGCCGCGGGCACAGACGACGGCGGCCGCCACTTCGAGATCGAGGCCGACACTGACGTGGTCGGCGGCTTCCAGGCTGGCGGCGCAGCGCAAATCGCCGCCGACGCGCAAGCGACCGCCGCAACGCAGCGCGCCGCCGGCGTCGATGCTCCAGTCGGCGCGCAGTTCGCCGCCGACCGTCAGCTTGCCGGCGCAGCGGATGCCGCCGTCGCTGCGCAGGTCTTCGCCGACCACCAGGTCGCCGTCGACGCGCAGGCCGCGAGCGACCCGTAGCTGGCGGCCGACGCGCAGCAGGGCGCCGGCCTCGGCGTTGCCGAGCACTTGCAGCGTGCCGGCAAAGACGAGGCTGTCGGCGGTGAGCGCATCGACGACGCGCACCTCGTCGGTCGGCCCGAACTGGTCGAGCAGCCAGCAGGCGTCGTTGCTGCGTCCGTCGGCGACCAGCGCGTCGAGCAGTTCCTGGTAGTGGCCGTGTTCGGTGTAATGCCGGGCGAACCAGCGGAATCCCTCGCGACAGGGGCGTTTTGCCTTGATCAGGCTCTTGGTGAGTTGCATGGCGTCTCCACGATGACCTTGAGCCGCCGGGCTTCGCGGCGCGGCGGCGGAATGGCAGTCATGGCGGCGGATGCCGGTGGACGGGAGGGGGCCTTGCGCGGCCAGGACTGCACGATGAACGGCGCGCCGGAAAGGGCGCCGGGCAAGGTGCCGTGCGGGGCGCCCGGGCTAGTGCCCGGGCCGCGCCCGCACGGCCGTGGAAAGCACGGCGGGCGACCCCGTGACCTTGAAGGCGAGTTGCAACGCCGGGCGCCGGGCGGACGCGCCGCTGCCTGCCGGGATCGGCAGGCGGGCAGGGCGGTCGTGGCGGGCGTCGGACATCGGCGGTGGTCGGGAAAAATGCGGGCGCCCGGATTATAGACCAGGGTCCGGCGGGCGGATTGTGGTTAACCACAATTCGGAAAGCCACAATTTCCCGATATTCGCCTAGCCACCATACTCGCGGCCCATCGCTCGGGGATGGGTTCCCGACATGTCCATTTTGATCGGGGGAATGCAGTGAAGAAGATTTTTCAGAGCCTCTACGTCCAGGTGCTGATCGCCATCACGATCGGCGTCCTGCTCGGGCACTTCTATCCGGAAACCGGCGCGGCGATGAAGCCGCTGGGTGACGGTTTCATCAAGCTGATCAAGATGATCATCGCGCCGATCATCTTCTGCACCATCGTCGTCGGCATCGCCGGCATGGAAGACATGAAGAAGGTCGGCAAGACCGGCGGCCTGGCCGTGCTCTATTTCGAGGTGGTCAGCTCGATCGCCCTCGTCATCGGCCTCATCGTCGTCAATGTCTGGGCTCCCGGCGTCGGCATGAACGTCGATCCGGCCTCGCTCGACACCTCGGCCATCGACAAGTACGCGGCGCCCGGCCAGATGCAGACGACCACGCAATTCCTGCTGAACATCATCCCGACCAGCGTCGTCGATGCCTTTGCCAAGGGCGACATGCTGCAGGTGCTGTTCTTCTCGGTCCTCTTCGGTTACGCGCTGCACGCCTTCGGCGAGCGCGGCAAGCCAGTGTTCGATTTCATCGAGCGCCTGTCGCACGTCTTCTTCCGCATCGTCGGCGTCATCATGAAGGTCGCCCCGGTCGGCGCTTTCGGCGCCATGGCCTACACCATCGGCAAGCATGGCGTCGGCAGCCTGGCCCAACTGGCCAGCCTGATGGGCGCCTTCTACCTGACCTGCGTGCTGTTCGTCTTCGGCGTCCTCGGCACCATCGCCATGGGTCACGGCTTCTCGGTCTGGAAACTGATCAAGTACATCAAGGAGGAGCTGTTCCTGGTCCTCGGCACCTCGTCGTCGGAATCGGCGCTGCCGCGCCTGATGGCGAAGATGGAAAACGCCGGCGCCCAGAAGTCGGTGGTCGGCCTGGTCGTCCCCACCGGTTACTCGTTCAACCTTGACGGCACCTCGATCTACCTGACGATGGCGGCGGTCTTCATCGCCCAGGCGACCAACACGCCGCTCGACCTGTCGCACCAGATCACCCTGCTGCTGATCCTGCTGCTCACCTCGAAGGGCGCCGCCGGCGTCACCGGCAGCGGCTTCATCGTGCTCGCGGCAACGCTGTCCGCCGTCGGCACCGTGCCGGTCGCCGGCCTGGCGCTGATCCTCGGCATCGACCGCTTCATGTCGGAAGCCCGCGCGCTGACCAACTTCGTCGGCAACAGCGTCGCCACGCTGGTTGTCGCCAAGTGGTGCGGTGCCCTCGACCAGGAGCGCTTGCGCGCCGTCCTCAACAACGAGACGGTCGACGAGGCCGACCATCCCGAACTGGTCCTCGACGACGCGCCGGCGCCGGACATCGCGCACACGCCGCAGCCAGCCACCGCCCACCACTGAGCGACCAACGATCTCCTCCAGCCGCTGTGCTGCTTGCGCCCCGTCCCTGCCGACGGGGCTTTTTTTCGTCCGCCGCCGCGCCAGCCCGGCTTGAGCCAGGCGGCGCTTGGGTTTACATTGGTGCCGACCGCCTGTGCGGCGATTCCAATGTCCTCCGAGCGACCCGCCGTGACTTCCAGCAACCATTCCCTGACGCCCGACGCCGCCGGCGACATCCAGTGGCTGGCCAGCCTCAGCCAGGATTTCGCCGCCTCGCTGTCGATGCCCGAGACGCTCGACAACGCCATCGCCCAGATCATGAGCTACCTCGAGGTCGAGGCGGCGTCGATCTTCCTGCTCGACCCCGGCGAGGCGACGCTGACCTGCCTGGCCTGCGCCGGTGCCGTCGATATCCGCGGCCTGACCGTCGCCAACGGCCAGGGCATCGTCGGCCGCGCGGTGAGCAGCGGCCAGTCGCAACTGGTGCGCGACGTTGCCGCCGACGGCGACTTTTCCGGGGCGATCGACGCGCTGACCGGTTTCCGCACCCGTTCCATCCTGTGCGCGCCGCTGCAGGTCAAGGGGCGCAAGCTGGGGGCGCTGGAGGTGATCAACAAGCGCGCCGCCGACGCCAACTTCGATGCCGGCGACTGCCAGTTGCTGCAGGCGCTTGCCGGCGTCGTCTCGCTCGCCATCCACAATGCGCGGATGGCCGAAGCGCTGGTCGAGCAGGAGCGGATGCGGCGCGACCTCGACCTCGCCCGCGAAATCCAGCGCGGCCTGCTGCCGCAGTCGCCGCCCGGTTTTCCGGTGTGCGCGATCAACCTGCCGGCGCTCGAGGTTTCCGGCGATTTCTACGACTTCTTTCCGCTGCCCGACGGCCGCATCGTCTGGGGCCTGGGCGACGTATCGGGCAAGGGCATGAACGCGGCGCTGCTGATGGCCAAGACGATCAGCCTGTTCCGCTGCCTGGGCAAGCGCGAGCCCGACATCGGCCGCCTGCTCGCCGACCTCAACGACGAGATTGCCGAAACCGCGCTGTTCGGCATGTTCGTCACCATGGTGCTGGGCACCTACGAGCCGGCGAGCGGCGCGGTGCGCCTGGTCAATGCCGGTCACCAGCCGCCGCTCTTGCGCCGGCGCGACGGCAGCTACGCCGAGTTCGCCGCCGCCGGGCCGCCGCTCGGCGTGCTGCCCGGCATGAGCTACGAGGCGGTGACGCTGCAACTCGATGGCGGCCGCCTGTTTGTGTTCACCGACGGCGTCACCGAGGGTTTGCGCGAGGACGGCAGCATGCTCGGCCTCGCCGGCCTGCAGGCGATCTTCGATGCCCACGCCGGCGCCGACGCCGCCGCCCAGCTGGCGGCGGTGGCCGACACCTTGCAGGCCGGCGGGCGCCGCCTGCGCGACGACCTGACCTTGCTGGCGATTGCTCCGCCGCCCTTGCTCGACCGCGAATTTCCGGCCGAATCCGGCGTCCTCGCCGAAGTCCGGGCGACGCTGGAGGCGGCGCTGAACGGCGTCGGCCTTGCCGCCGAAGCGGTCGGCGAGCTGGTGCTGGCGGTCAACGAGGCGTGCATGAACATCATCCAGCACGGCTACGCCTATGCTGAAGGTCAGGTTTTCCGCTTGCGCCTGTGGCGCGATGGCGGCATGCTCCAGGTGCACCTGCTCGACCACGGCCGCCCGGCCAGGCTGGACGACCTCTGTCCGCGGGCACTGGACGAGCTGCGCCCGGGCGGGCTGGGGGTGCATTTCATGCGCCAGTTGAGCGACGGCATCGCCTACCTGCCGCCGCCGCCGGGCTACGATAATCTGTTGCAGATCAGCAAACGACTCAAGGCATGAGGGACAGGGTGGAAATCAGTACGCGCAAGGCGGGGGAATACGACTGGCTGGGCTTGTCCGGCGATGTGGACATGCACGCCGCGCCGCAGGTGCGCAAGGCATTGCTCGACGCGCTGCAGGGGAAGAACGGCCTGCTCGTCGATCTCGCCGGCGTCAGCTACATGGACAGCTCGGGCGTCGCCTGCCTGGTCGAGGCCTTCCAGACGGCGCGCCGGCAGGGTAGCCGTTTCGCGCTGGTGGCGGTGGCACCGCCGGTCCTTGCGGTGTTGCGCCTGGCCCGGCTGGACAAGGTATTCACGCTCTACGCCACGGTGGACGAGGCGCTGGCCGGTGGCCGCTGAGTTCCTGAGCCAGCGCGTCGAGGCGCTCGGCCGCCGGACGGCGGCGGCGCTGGCCGAATTCGGCTATATCGCGGCGCTCCTCGTCGAGGCCTGCTACTGGCTGTTGCTCGGCCACTGGCGGCGGCAGCCGGTGCGCCTGCCGGCGGTTTTCCGGGAGGCGGTCGGGGTCGGCGTCGCGGCGATTCCGGTGGTCGGCCTGGCGGCTTTCGCCACCGGCATGATGCTGGCGATCCAGGGCGTCTACACGCTGCGCACCTTCGGCGCCGAGGAACAGGTGGTGATCGGCGTCGCCCTCTCGGTGGCGCGCGAGTTCGGGCCGCTGATCACCGGCATCTTCGTCGCCGGCCGCTCCGGTTCGGCGATCGCCGCGCGCATCGGCACCATGCAGATTTCGCAGGAGATCGACGCCCTGCGCGTGATCGGCATCAACCCGGTGCGCTACCTGGTGGCGCCGATCCTCGCCGCGATGTTGCTGACGCTGCCGGCGCTGACCGTGCTTGCCGACCTGCTGGCGCTGCTCGGCGCCGCGCTCTACTGCGCCGGCGATCTCAACCTGCCGGTCGGCATCTTCTTCGAACGGACCTTCACCATCCTGCGCGTCGCCGATGTCCTCGACGGCCTGACCAAGAGCCAGCTGTTTGCCGTCGTCGTCACCCTGATCGGCGCCAGCAACGGCTTCTCGGTCACCGCGGGCGCCGAGGGCGTCGGCCGGGCGACGACGCGCTCGGTGGTGCTGTGCTGCATCGCCATCATCCTGGTGGACATGGTGTTCACCTTCTTCACCAGCCGCTGAACGATGGCCGCCACCGAATCCGCCTTCGAATACGCGATCGAGGTCGAGCACCTGGTCACCCACTACGGCGCGCGCAAGATCCTCGACGACATCAATTTCAGCGTCCGCCAGGGCGAGATCATGGTCATCATGGGCGGCAGCGGTTCCGGCAAGAGCACGCTGCTGCGTCACCTGCTCGGCCTGCACCGGCCGACTTCCGGCAGCATCCGCCTGCTCGGCCACGACATCACCCAACTGAGCGCCGACCAGATGTACGACCTGCGCAAGAACATGGGCGTCGCCTTCCAGGGCGGGGCGCTGTTCAACTCGATGACGGTCGGCGAGAACGTCGAACTGCCGCTGCGCGAACACACCCGGCTCGACGACAACACGATCCGCATCATGAGCCGGATGAAGCTGGAGGTGGTCAACCTCGCCGGCTTCGAGGACCTGATGCCGGCCGAGCTGTCCGGCGGCATGATCAAGCGCGCGGCACTGGCCCGGGCGATCGTCATGGACCCGCGCCTGCTCTTCTTCGACGAGCCGTCGGCCGGCCTCGACCCGGTGGTCTCGGCGGAGCTCGACGAACTGATCCTGACCCTGCGCGACGCGATGAACATGACCATCGTCGTCGTCACCCACGAACTGGAAAGCGCCTTCAAGATCGCCGACCGCATCACCGTCCTCGATCAGGGACGTATCCTGATGTCGGATACGGCGGCGGCGGTGCGCGCTTCCGACCATCCGCGCATCCGCGCGCTGCTCGACCGCACGCCGCGCAGCGACGCGGTGGACGCCGATGCCTACCTGGAACGACTGACCCGGGAGATTTTCCGAGCATGAAACGCGACAACGTCAATTACCTGCTGGTCGGCAGCTTCGTGCTGCTCATGGGCATCGTCCTGCTCTACGCGCTGTACCGGATCACCGGCCAGGCGGCGAACGGCGAACCTTTCGTCACCCATTTCGCCAACGTCGCCGGGATCAAGGCCGGCTCGCCGGTGACCCTCGACGGCTACGCCATCGGCAACGTGGCCAGCATCGAGCCGGTACGGCGCGACGGCCGCAACGCCTACCGGGTGACGCTGCAGTTGCGCGAAGCGGTCGGCATCCCGGCCGACAGCCGGGCGCGCATCACGGCGCCGGGCATGCTGGCGGCGCCGCTGGTCGACATCCGCAGCGGCCAGAGCCAGGAGATGCTGGCGGCCGGCGCCGAACTGCCGGGCGAAGCCGGCGGCAGTCTCAGCGATTCGGTCGCCGGGCTGGCCGGTGATTTGCGCGCTCTGGCCAACGATGGCATCCGGCCGCTGGTCGAGCAGATTGCCGGCCGCATCGACCGCGTCGGCGGCAGCCTCGAAGAGAACCTGCCGGCGACGCTGCGCGAGCTGCGCTCGGCGATGACCCGTCTGAACGCCACGGCCGGCCGTGTCGACGACATGTTCTCGGCGCAGAACCGCCAGCACATGGAAGGCATGCTGAAGAACGGCCACGACGCCTCGCTGCGCATCGCCCAACTGTCGCAGGAAATCCTCGGCGCCAGCCGCGAACTCGAAGGCCTGCTCAAGGATTCCCGGCTGATCGTCGCCGGCAGCGGCCAGGACCTGCAACAGTCGCTGCGCCACGCAGACGCGCTGCTCCACCAGCTCGAAGCCGCCGGCCGCAACCTCAACGAATTCAGCCGCACCATCCGCAACAATCCGGCGGCGCTGATCCAGAGCCGGCCGCCGGTCGATGCCGCCACCGCCCAGGGAGAAAAACCGTGATCCGTCTGCTGGCCATCCTCGTCCTCCTCGCCGGCCTCGCCGCCTGCGGCGGCAATGTCGCGCCGGCGCCGCAGGAGCAGTTCTACCGCCTGCAGGCGGCGCCGCTCGCCGACGCCGGTGCCGCCGGACTGGCGGTCGGTCGTTTCACTGCCGACAGCATCTACGCCGAGCGGCCGCTGGTCTACGGCGACCCGGGCGACCCGCACACCTCTCGCCAGTACCACTACCACCTCTGGCTCTATCCGCCGGCGCAACTGGTGCGCGACCACCTGGCGCAGACGCTGGGCGCCCGCCAGGCGGATTTCGCCGAGCGGCGGATCGAGGGCCGGGTGCTGCGCTTCGACCGCGTCGGCCGGCAGGCCGTGGTCGAACTCGAACTGCGCGTTGTCCAGGGACGGGAGGCGGTTTTCGACCGGCGCTATGCGGCCGAGGAAACGGCCAGCGGCGACGGCCTGCGCGCCCACGTCGAAGCCAGCGAGCGGGCCCTCGCCACGATCTACGGCCGCTTCCTCGCCGATCTGCGCACCCGCCGCTGAGCAGCGGCGGCGACTTCTGCGATAATCCGTTGCCATGCTCGCCTTCCTCCTCCGCCGCCTGCTCTACGCGATCCCGATCCTGATCGGGGTGAACCTGATCACCTTCGCGCTTTTCTTCGTCGTCAATACGCCCGACGACATGGCGCGCATGCAGCTCGGCATCAAGCGCGTGACGCCGGAAGCGATCGCCCAGTGGAAGGCCGAGCGCGGCTACGACAAGCCGCTGTTCATCAACGGTGCGGCGCCCGGGCTGGCGACGCTGACCGACACCATCTTCTTCGAGAAGTCGGCCCGTCTCTTCGTCGGCGATTTCGGCCGCGCCGAGGACGGCCGCGACATCGCCCGCGAGATCGGCGCGCGGATGGGGCCGTCGCTGGCCATCGCGCTGCCCACCTTCCTCCTCGGCCTGTTCGTGACGATCAGCCTGGCGCTGACCCTGGCCTTCTTCCGCGCCACCGCCTTCGACGTCTGGGGCGTCGTGCTGTGCGTCGCCGCGATGTCGATTTCCGGGCTGTTCTACATCATCGGCGGCCAGTACCTGTTCGCCAAAGTCTTCCGCCTGGTGCCGATTTCCGGCTATGGCGACGGGCTCGACGCCTGGCGCTTCCTGGTCCTGCCGGTGGCGATCGGCGTCGTCGCCGGCATCGGCGCCTCGGCCCGCTGGTACCGGACGATCTTCCTCGAGGAAGTCTCGAAGGACTATGTGCGCACCGCGCGCGCCAAGGGATTGAACGAGACCGTCGTCTTCTTCCGTCATATCCTGAGGAACGCGCTGATCCCGATCCTGACCGGCGTCGTCGTCGTCATCCCGACGCTGTTCATGGGCTCGCTGCTCACCGAGTCCTTCTTCGGCATTCCCGGCCTCGGCAGCTACACGATCGACGCCATCCAGGCGCAGGATTTCGCCGTCGTGCGCTCGATGGTCTTCATCGGCTCGGTGCTCTACATCGTCGGTCTGATCCTGACCGACATTTCCTACACCCTGGTCGATCCGCGGATTCGTTTCTCATGATGGGCCTGCAGATCGTCGTCCTCTGGTCCGACCTGCTGGTCTGGCTGTTGCTCATCACCGGCGTTGCGGTCGGCGTGCTGATCGCTCGCACGCCGCTGCTGCTCGCCGCCTGGCGGCGGGTCGGGCGCAGCCGTGCCGGCATGGCGTCGGCCACCGTGCTGCTCGTGTTCCTGATCGTCGGCCTGCTCGATTCGTTGCACTACCGGCCGGCGCTCCCCGGCGCGCCGGGTGACAAGACGCAGTATTCGATCGAGGTGCTGTCGTTGCTCGACGCGCTGGCCGGTCCGCTGCGCACGGAAAACGAGAAGACTTACTCGGCGCCGCTGGCGACCCGGCTCTACGCCAAGGAGACGGTGGAGCGGCCGGGCGTTGGCACGTTGCGCGAGTTCCCGCGTCTCAAGTTCGGCGGCGCCCATCTCGGCGACAACGAGGCCGCGGCAAATGCCGATATCGCCGGGCGGGCAGCGGGCGGCGCGGCGCTCGGTCTGCTCTTCTGGCTGGCGCTCGCTGCTGCCAGCGCGGCAGCGGTCGGCGGCTGGCGCAAGCTCGTCCGCGGCGAAACCGTCTTTGCCTGGAACGCCGTGCTGCTCACCTTGCTCGTCCTCTGCCTGACGCTCGGGCCGCTCTTCGCGCTGGCCGGCCACTACCACGTCTTCGGTACCGACAAGGTCGGCCAGGATGTCCTCTACCAGATTCTCAAGAGCGTGCGCACGGCGCTGATCATCGGCCTGGTGACGACGCTGGTGATGCTGCCGATGGCGGTGCTGCTCGGTATCGTCGCCGGCTATTTCCGGGGCTGGATCGACGACCTGATCCAGTACGTCTATACCGTCCTCAACTCGATTCCCGGCGTGCTGCTGATCGCCGCCGCCGTGCTGATGATGCAGGTGGTGATCGACACCCACCCGCAATGGTTCGCCACCGCCGCCGAGCGCGCCGACCTGCGCCTCTTGGCGCTCTGCTTCATCCTCGGCATCACTTCGTGGACCGGGCTGTGCCGGCTGCTGCGCGGCGAGACGCTGAAGCTCAGGGAACTCGAATACATCCAGGCGGCGCAGGCCTTCGGCGTCTCCAGCGGGCGCATCATCCTGCGCCACATCCTGCCCAACGTCATGCACATCGTCATCATCGCGCTGGTCATGGATTTCTCCGGGCTGGTGCTGGCCGAGGCCGTGCTGTCCTACGTCGGCATCGGCGTCGATCCGACGATGACGAGCTTCGGCACGATGATCAACAACGCGCGCATGGAACTCGGCCGCGAGCCGGTCGTCTGGTGGTCGCTGATCGCCGCCTTCGTCGCCATGTTCGTCCTGGTGCTGGCCGCCAACCTGTTCGCCGACGCGGTGCGCGACGCTTTCGATCCGCGTGCCGCATGATCCGTCATTCAACGCCGAGCCCGAGCCGATGTCCGAACTGATCCATCTCGCCGATTACAAGCGCCAGGGGCCGGAAGCCGTCCAGGCGCTGCTCGCCAGCGAACTGGCGCCGGGCGTCACGGTGCATGCCGCGGCCTGGGTGTTCGCCATGCCGGAAGCCGAATTCGCGGCCAGCGATGCCGATCCGGACCGCATGGCGGAACTGCTGCACGAGGCCGGGCTGGCCTTCTTCAGCGGCAACGACGACCAGCCGCCCAACCTCGTCCTGCGCGACGCCGACCGCTTCCGCCGCCATTTCCGCCAACTGGCCTGCCGTGAGGCGGCGCTCACCGCGCTCGGTACCGGCATCCTGATCCGGCGCGATCCGGCGCGTTGCGTTTGAACTCACCGTCACCGATTCCCGCCATGGCCGATACCCCCTTGCTCACCGTGAACGACCTGCGCCTCGGCTTCCTGGCCGGCGAGCGGCTGCTCTACGCGGTCGACGGCATTTCCTTTGCCATCGCCCGCGGCGAAACCTTCGCCCTGCTCGGCGAATCGGGCTGCGGCAAGTCGGCCACCGCGCAGGGCATCCTGCGCCTGTTGCCGGCGGCGGGGCGGATCGCCGGCGGCTCGGTGCGCTTTGCCGGGAGCGAGCTGCTGGCCTTGCCGGAAGCCGAGATGCGGGCCTATCGCGGCGGGCGCATGGCGATGATCTTCCAGGAGCCGGCGACCAGCCTTAACCCGGTACTCACCGTCGGCCGCCAGATCGGCGAGGTGCTCGAACGCCACCGCGGCCTGGCCGGCGCGGCGGCGCGCCAGCGCATGCTGGAACTGCTGCGCCAGGTCGGCATCGCCGATCCGGAGCGGCGCCTCGACGAGTATCCCTTCCAGCTTTCGGGCGGCATGAAGCAGCGGGTGATGATCGCCATCGCGCTGGCCGGCGAGCCGGAACTGCTGATCGCCGACGAGCCGACGACGGCGCTCGACGTCACCGTGCAGGCGCAGATCCTCGACCTGCTGGCCGGCCTGCAGGCGGCGCGCGGCATGGGCATGCTGCTGATCACCCACGATCTCGGCGTGGTCGCCCGCATGGCCCAGCGGATCGGCGTCATGTACGCCGGCGAGCTGGTCGAGGTGGCGAGCCGCGCGGACTTCTTCACGACGCCGCGCCATCCCTACACCCAGGCGCTGTTCGCCGCGCTGCCCGAGGTCTCGCGGCGCGGCACGGCGCTGACCACGATTCCCGGCCAGGTGCCGGCGCTGGCGGCGATGCCGGCCGGCTGCCGTTTCGCCGGGCGTTGTCCGCAGGTCATGCCGGTCTGCCGCGAGCAGTCGCCGGACTGGCGCGAAGCGGCGCCGGGGCACGCCGTGCGCTGCCACTGGCAGGGCAGCGCGGCGCTGGCCGATCCCGCCCCGGTCGCGGTGGCGGAGGCGACAACGCCGGCCGCACCCCTGCTCGAACTGGCCGACCTGAAAGTGCATTTCCCGATCCGCCAGGGCATCCTGCAACGCGTCGTCGGCCATGTCCGCGCCGTCGACGGCGTTTCGCTGGCCATCGCGCCGGGCCGCACGCTGGCCCTGGTCGGCGAATCCGGTTGCGGCAAGACGACGGTGGGCAAGGCGCTGCTGCAACTGATCGCGCCGACCGCCGGCAGCGTCACCCTGGCCGGTCGCCAGCTGGTCGGCGCCGACCGCCGCGCGCTACGCGCCGCCCGCCAGCAGGCGCAGATGATCTTCCAGGACCCGTTCGCCTCGCTCAACCCGCGCCTGCGCATCGGCGAGATCATCGCCGAGGGGATCGCCGCGCTCGGTGTTGCCGGCGACCCGGCGGCGCTAGTCGCCGCGCTGTTGCAGCAGGTCGGCCTGCCGGCCGACGCGGCGCAGCGTTTCCCGCACGAGTTTTCCGGCGGCCAGCGCCAGCGCATCGCGATTGCCCGAGCGCTGGCGGTGCAGCCGCAACTGCTGGTCTGCGACGAACCGACCTCGGCGCTCGACGTCTCGGTGCAGGCGCAGATCCTCAACCTGCTGAAAACCTTGCAGGCAGAACTGGGCGTCGCCTACCTGTTCATCACCCACAATTTCGCCGTCGTCGAATACCTGGCGCACGACATCGCGGTGATGTACCTCGGTCGCATCGTCGAACAGGGCAGGGCGGAAGAAGTGCTGGGCCGTCCCCGCCATCCCTATACGCAGGCGCTGCTTTCGGCGGTGCCGGTGCCGCGGCTGGATGGCGCCGGGCAGCGCATCGCGCTGGCCGGGGAGGCGCCTTCGCCGGCCAAACCGCCGGGCGGCTGCCATTTCCACCCGCGCTGTCCGCGGGCGAGCGAAATCTGTCGTCAGCGCTATCCGGATAGCGTCGCCGTCTCGGCGACGCATACGGTGGCCTGCGTGCTCGCCGCTTGAGCGGCCAGCGCGCCTGGCGCCTTTCGCCGCTGGCAGGGGAAGCTCGCTAGCGCTTCTTCTTGCCGCGCGGTGTCGGCTTGCCTTTGCCCGCGCTGCTGCGGGCCTTGCTTGCCCGGGAATTGCCCGCCTTGGCCTTGCCCGCCGCCGATTTCTTGTTCTTGGCGCTGCCGGCCTTGCCCTTCTTGCCCTTTTTGCCCCGGGCCCTGGGTTCCGGGGCGATGATGGCCGGCGAGGATTCCATGCCCAGCATGCGTTGCAGGCTTTCCAGATTGCCGTTGCCGGGAACCAGCAATTTCGAGCCGGCGGCCAGACGAACATTGCCGGGCAGACCGTTGGCCTGGATCAGTTCGCGGCTGCTGACGCCGAGCTGGCTGGCGATATCGTTGATCCGCTGCGGTGACTTCACCGCGTAGGCCTGCCACTGCGTCAGTGGTGCCTGGTTGTTGGCGAGATTGGCGTTGAAGATGGCGATGCGGTCGGCGGGCAGGATCAGCGGCGTGTGTGCCTTGATGATCGGCCGGTTGTGCGAGGGATTGAGGTGGCGGAATTCCTCGACGCTCATGTTGGCCAGGCGGGCCGCCGTCTTGACGTCCATCGGCCGCGGCGCGGCGGCGGTGGCCAGGTAGGGTTCGTTGGGAATCAGCGGCAGGTTGAGGCGGGCGAAGGTTTCCGGGTTGCCGATGATGTTCTTCAGCGCCTGCAGCTTCGGCACGTAATGCCGGGTTTCCTTGGGCATGCGCAGGTTGGGATAGTCGGTCGGCAGGCCGCTCGCGGCGTTGCGCTCGACGGCCCGTTTGACCGCGCCTTCGCCCCAGTTGTACGAGGCCAGCGCCAGGTGCCAGTCGCCGTGCATGTCGTAGATGGTTTGCAGGTAGTCGAGGGCGGCGTTGGTCGAGGCGAAGACGTCGCGCCGCTCGTCCTGCCACCAGTTCTGCTCCAGGTTGAAGCGACGGCCGGTGGCCGGGATGAACTGCCACAGCCCGGAAGCGGCGGCCGGCGAATGCGCCATCGGGTTGAACGAGCTTTCGACCATCGGCAGCAGTGCCAGTTCGGTCGGCATGCCGCGTTCTTCGAGCGCTTCGACGATGTGGTGCAGGTAGGGACGGCTGCGCTCGATCATCTGCCGCAGCATGCCGGGGCGCGCCATGTACCACTGCTGGTAATGGAGGACCAGGTCGTCGTTGAGATCGGTCATCGCAAACCCGTTGCGCACGCGTTCCCAGATGTCGGACGAGCGCAGCGTGAGGTCGATGGTCAGCGGCAGTTCGGGCTGCGGGCCGATTTCCATGATGTTGAGACCGTCGCCCAGCGTCGGGAAGGACGACGGGATCGAGGTCTGCAGACGCGGGTGAACCTCGAGGTCGGCGCTTGCGACAAGCGGCATGACCAACGCGGCAATTCCCGCGCACACGCCGCAGAAACGGCGGAGCAAGGGCGGGAAGAGGGAATGGGACATTGACCGGTGCTCCATGCGCGAACGGATTCGGCAAAGGGCGCAATTATAACCGAGGTCAGAGTCAGGGGTTTTTCCGAAATCGTAAATTGACGATGGCTCGGCGCCATCTAAACCAAAGTCTAATGGCCGGCGCTGGCCGGGAACGATAGTTTCGCCATCCTGGTTTGCAGGCGACCGGCGTTCGCCTGGCCATTACCGGTGGTCCGTGTCCTCGGCATGGAGGCACCGCAGAGGGATGCAATGGTTTTCGATGATTTCGGGGGATTTTTCCGCGCTGCTCAGTGGTCTTTGCGGCAGCGGTTTTCGCTGGCGATCTGGACGATCGTCGCGGTGATCGTGATCCAGGTGTACGGCATCCGTCTGCTCGGCAAGGCGGCCACCTTCCATTTTCTCGAGCGCAATCACATGGAACTCGCCCTGCGTATCGACGCGGCGCTGGGGGCGGTGGAGCAGGCGGCGGGCAATGCGGCGGCGATTCGTGTCGACGATGTCGCGCAAATGCTGCGCGATGCCCGCGCGTTGGCCGTCCAGGCGGGCGACGAGACCTTCGCCGTGGAGAAGGCGATGCTCGGCCTGTTCGGTTTTGCGCCGTTGATCGAGCTGCCGGCCAAGGACATCGCCGATGTGGACGGCATGCTCGCCATCCTTGCCGCCGATCCGGCCGCCAGCGGTGCCTTGTCGCGCGAACTGGCGCTCCGGCTGCGTCCCGGCATGGATGCAATGATGCGGAATTCCCGCGATTTCGCGCCGCTGACCTTTCGCGCGTCGCAGTTCATCAAGATGAATGCTGCGCTGTTGTCGTTTTTCTGCGCGCTGGCACTGATCCTGACGGCGACGGGACTGCGCCGGCGCACCCTGTTGCCATTGGCGGCAGCGCTTGCCTCGGCGCAGCGGGTGGCCGCGGGCGATCTGAGCGAGAAGCGGGAGGTCGCCGGCAGCGACGAAGCGTCGCAGTTGATGCGTGCCCTGTCCGAAATGAATGCCAGTCTGGCCAGGCTGGTCAGTGCGGCGCGCCAGGATGCCGGGATGATCGCCGCGAGCGCGACGACGGTACGCCAGCAGTCGGAATCGGGCGCCGCCGGGATGACGCTGCAGAACGACGCGGTGACACGGATTTCGAGCACGATCGAAGAGCTCGCCGTGAGCATCTCGGTAGTCGCCGAGCGGGCCGGCGAGGTTCGCCGCCTGTCGGCGGAAAGCCTGTCCTGCTCCCGCAGCGGCTGGGACCAGATGCAGTTGCTGGCCGCCGGGGTCCGCGAAACGCAGCAGGCGGTCGAAGACATCCGGAGCACGACGGAGGCTTTCGTGCGCAATACCGGTTCGATTTCCGCCCTGACGCAGCAGGTGAAGGCGATTGCCGAGCAGACCAATCTGCTGGCCTTGAACGCCGCCATCGAGGCGGCGCGGGCCGGCGAATCGGGGCGCGGTTTCGCCGTGGTGGCCGACGAAGTGCGCAAGCTGGCCGAGCAATCCCGGCGTTCGGGCGAGGACATCGAAAATCTCACCCGCCGCTTGTCCGAAAATTCCCAGTCGGTGTCCCGTTCGGTGGAGCGCGGGGTCGAGACGCTGGCCAATGGCCAGGCATCGCTCGCCGATACGCTGCGGGCGCTGGAAACGGCGATCGGGCGTGTCGGCGAGGCAAGTCGCGGGATCGACGAGATCGAGTTGTCGGTGAAGGAGCAGGCGGTGGCCGGCAACGAGATAGCCCGCAACATGGAGAGCATCTCGGCGGCACTGGAGGCGACGACGGCCAGTCTGGCGGTCAATCTGCAGGAGGCCCGGGGGCTGGACCGGCTCGCCGAGCGATTGACGGCATCGGTCGGCTCCTTCCGCATCTGATGCGGGAAGCGCCGGGCGGCTTCCGAAGGCCGTGGCGCCGGCCCGCGAGCCCGGCAGGCGGGCTGTACGGCCCGCGCTGAAATGCACTCAGCTTGCGCTGCGAATGGGGTTAGACTTATGCCATGCAAGCCCGGAAAATCTTCTTCGCATGGCTCGTGGCGCTGCTCTTCCTGCCGACTGTCGGTTGCGGCGGGGACAGCGCCGGGCAGGCGCGCGTGGTGCGCGTCGGGGTCTACGAAAATCCGCCGAAAATCTTCGCCTCGTCGCAGGGCAAGGCGGCCGGGTTGTTTGGCGAATTGCTCGAACCGATCGCCCGCGCCGAACACTGGCAGTTGCAATACCTTCCCTGCACCTGGGTAAAGTGCCTCGAAGCCTTGCAGCAGGGCGAGATCGACCTGATGCCGGACGTCGCCTTCTCGGTCGAGCGGGCGGGGATTTTTTCCTTCCACAAGTTCTCGGTGGCCAGTAGCTGGTCGCAGATCTATGCCCATCCCCGGCGCAACATCCAGACCTTGCCCGACCTCGCCGGGATGCGCATCGCCGTGCTCGACGGCGGCATCCAGGAATCTTTCATCACGCAGTTGCTCGACAACGCGGGGATTTCCTACCAGTTGCTCAAGGTCAGGTCGCTCGACGAAGGCTATCGCCTGGTCAGCGACGCAGAGGCCGATGCGGTAGTCACCAACAGCTTCTTCGCCGCCCGCAACGGCCAGAATTACCATCTGGTCGAGACGCCGATCGTCTTTCTGCCGTCGACCTTGTATTTCGCCACCGCCAAGGGGCAAAACAGCGACCTGCTGGACGCCATCGACCGCCATCTGGTGAATTGGCGGCACGATGCCGGGTCGATCTATTTCGACGCGTTGCACCGGGCGATGGCGATGCCGCCGGAAGTCCTGGCGCCGCGCTGGTTGCTTTGGTCGCTGGCAGTCGCCGGTGGCGCGCTGCTGCTGTTGCTGGCGGCGAGTTTCCTGCTGCGCCGGCAGGTGGCGTTGCGCACCAGCGAACTGGAGGCGGAGCGCGCCAACCTGGAACAGCAGGTCAGCCAGCGCACCGCCCAATACCTTGCCGCCAAGGACGAAGCCGAGCGTCTGACGCGGGTGAAGAGCGAGTTCCTGGCCAACATGAGCCACGAAATCCGCACGCCGATGAATGCCGTCCTCGGCATGCTCTACCTGGCGCTGAAGAACGTCGAGCTACAGCCATCGGTGCGCAACCAGCTCGGCAAGGCGCAGGGGGCGGCGCATTCGCTGCTCGGCATCATCAACGACATCCTCGACTTCTCGAAGATCGAGGCCGGCAAGCTTGAGCTGGAGGCGACCGAGTTCGGTCTCGATGGCGTGCTCGAGCGCTTGGCCGACGCGATTGGTTTCCAGGCGGAGAACAAGGGTATCGAATTCCTGATCCGCTACGATCCCGCCATCCCGTCGCGGCTGATCGGCGATCCGCTGCGCCTGGGCCAGGTTCTGCTCAACCTGTGTGGCAACGCCGTCAAGTTCACCGAGCGGGGCGAGGTTGAACTGGCCTTCCGCTGCCTCAGCGTGAACGACGACGAGGTAAATCTGCAGGTCTGCGTGCGCGATTCCGGGATCGGCATGGCACCGGAGGTGCAGCAGCGGCTGTTCGAGAAATTCACCCAGGCCGACCAGACCACCACCCGCCGTTTCGGCGGCACCGGCCTGGGGCTGGCGATCAGCAAGAACCTCATCGAGATGATGCATGGCCGGATCTGGGTCGAGGATACGCAGCCCGGCGTCGGCACGACGATCTGCTTCACCCTCCGCCTGCCGATTGCCCAGGCCGCGCAGGCGCACCAGCGGGCGCTGGTCGAGCGGGCCGGGCCGTTGCTGCAGGGCGTGCGCGTGCTGGTTGTCGATGACAGCGAGGCGGCGCGCGAGATCATGGCCGAGATGCTGCGTTTCTTCCGCCTCGACGTCGGCACCGCCGCCAGCGGCGCGGCGGCCTTGACCGCCCTGCGGGCGGCGGGCGGCGCCCCCTTCGACCTGGTGCTGATGGACTGGCACATGCCGGGCATGAATGGTGACGAAGCGGCGCAGCGCATCCACAGCGACCTCTCGCTGGCGCGCCAGCCGAAGATCGTGATGGTCACCGCCTACGGTCGCGAGGACGTGTTCAAACGTTCGGAGCAGGCTGGCATCGATGCCTTCCTGATCAAACCGGTGCCGCCGTCCACACTGCTCGACACGATCCTGACCGTGCTCGGGCGCGGCCGGGTATTCGGCGGCGATGGCGGGGCGAACGAAGAGGCGAGGCAGCCGGTAGCGCCGCATCTCGTGGCCCACGGCCAATTGGCCGGTGCGCGCTTGCTGCTGGTCGAAGACAATGAGATCAATCGCGAATTCGCCAGCGAGCTGCTGCGTGACGAAGGGATTGTCGTCGACGTCGCGGAAAATGGTGAAGTCGCCGTCAGCAAGGTCAGGCAGCAGGACTACGATGCGGTGCTGATGGACATCCAGATGCCGGTCATGGACGGCCTTGAAGCGGCGCGCCGGATCCGCGCCTTGCCGGACGGGAAGTACGCCCGCCTGCCGATCATCGCCATGACCGCGCTGGCCATGGCCCAGGATGCCGAACAAAGCCAGGCGGCGGGAATGAACGATCATGTCACCAAGCCGATTTCACCCGACCGGCTGATGGCGGTTCTGGCCAAATGGGTCGACCGCTCAGCCCCCGCCGTCAGCCCCGTGGCGGCGCCGACGGAAGTCCCCGCGTCGGCGGGCGGTATTCCTGATGACTTGCTGGCCCAGACGGCTTTCGACGCCCGCGAAGGGGTGCGCCGGATCGGCGGCAAGGTGGCTTCCTACCGCAAGCAGTTACGGCGGTTCCGCGAAAACTACGCCGACGCGGTGAGCATCCTGCGGCAACGCCTAGCCGAGGACGACACGGTCGCCGCCGAGGCGCATTGCCACACCCTCAAGGGCGTCACCGGCAACCTCGGGGCGCACGCGTTGTATGAAAGATTCACCGTCATCGACAATCTCCTCAAGCGCGGCCTGACGCCTGCCCCGGAACAGCTCGACGAGGTGGAAACCCTGTTGCGCCAGGCCATGGCGGCGATCGATTCGCTCGCCACACCGGCCGCGCCGGCGCTTTCGCCCGCTGCCGCGCCACTGCCGCCCGCCGCCTTGCGCGCCTTGCTCGAGCGTCTGGCCAATGCGCTGGAGTACGATCTCGGCGCCGTCGAGCCGCTGCTCAACGAACTGCGCGCCGGGGTGGCGGGAACGCCGCTGGTGCCGGTGGTCGATGCCGTTGCCGCGTACGTCGATGTCTTCGATATCGATAGCGCCGTTGCCCAATTGAAGAATATCGCCGCCCTTGACGAGAGTTCGCAGTCATGACCCCCACCGCCAGTGAAACGACCGGCCTGCGTCCGCGCATCCTGATCGTCGACGATGTTCCCGAGAACCTGCACGCGCTGATGGGCGTTCTGCGCGAGGACTACGCCATCGTCGCCGCCACCAGCGGCGAGAAGGCGCTGGAACTGGCGCAGGCGCAGCCACAACCCGACCTCATCCTGCTCGACATCAGGATGCCCGGCATGGATGGCTACTCGGTGCTCGCCGCGCTGAAGATCAATCCCGTCACCACCGAGATTCCGGTGATCTTCGTCACCGCGCTTGCCGAGGCGGCCGACGAGGCGCGCGGCTTCTCGCTCGGGGTGGCCGACTACATCACCAAGCCGGTCAATGCCGAACTGCTCAAGGCGCGGGTGCGCAATCAACTGGAGTTGAGGCGCTACCGCAAGCACCCGGTGCTGTTCGACATCGCCGCCCACGCCGATCCGGCGCATCCGCCGACCTTGCTCGTCGTCGACGACGTTCCGGAGAACATCCACGAACTGCTCGCCGCGCTCAAGGACGAATACACGATCATGGTCGCCAGCAGCGGTGCCAAGGCGCTCGATGTCCTGCACGGCAGCGTGCTGCCCGACCTGATCCTGCTCGACATCGTGATGCCGGAACTCGATGGCTATGAAACCTGCCGCCGTATCAAGGCGCTGCCGCAGGGCAACCGGATTCCAGTGATCTTTGTCACGGTGATCGACGCCACCGAGGAGAAGGTCCGCGGCTTCGACCTCGGCGCCGCCGACTACATCACCAAGCCCTTCGACATCGACGAGGTACGGGCGCGCATCCGCAATCATCTCGAACTGGCGCGCCTGCGCCGCTTCCTTGAGGATCTGGTGGCCCAGCGCACGGCGCTGCTTCAGGTCAGCGAAGAGAAGTACCGCACCCTGGCCTACCGCGATCCGCTGACCGGCTTCGCCAACCGCGTCCTGTTCGCCGAGATGCTGCAGCATGCGATCCTGCACGCGGCTACCAGCCAGGGGCAATTCGCGCTGCTCAGCATCGACCTCGACAATTTCGCGATGATCAACGAAAGCCTCGGCCACAGCCTGGGCGACCAGTTGCTGATCGAAGTCGGCCAGCGCCTGCAGAGCCTGCTGCCGGAGCGCGACGCCATCGCCCGCACCGCCGGCGACGAATTCAGCGTCATCCTCGACTGCGGCGACGAGGCGCCGGCGATCGACCTCCAGGCCCAGCGGATGATCGACGCCCTGGCCGCGCCTTTCGTGCTCAAGGGGCAGAGCGTCTATGTCGGCGCCAGTATCGGCATCGCCGTTTTTCCGGGCGATGGCGGCAGCACCGAGACCCTGCAGAGCAATGCCGATGTCGCTCTGCATCAGGCCAAGGTCCAGGGACGCGGCGGTTTGCGTTTCTTCTCGCCGGAAATGGGGCTGCGCGCCAAGCAACGCCTGCAACTCGAGGCGGAGTTGCGCCAGGCCTTGAGCAACGGCGAACTGCGCGTGCATTACCAGCCGCAGGTCGACCTGATCAGCGGCGACATCGTCGGCCTCGAAGCGCTGGTCCGCTGGCTGCATCCCGAGCGCGGCCAGATCCTGCCGGCGGAGTTCATCCCGCTCGCCGAAGAGAGCGGGCTGGTGGTGGCGCTGGGCGACTACGTGTTGCGCGAAACCTGCCGGCAGATCAAGCAGTGGGCGGACAACGGGCTGGCGTCGCGGCAGGTCGCGGTCAATGTCTCGGCCGTCCAGCTAAGTCGCGGCCGACTGGTCGAGTCGGTCAGGGAAGTCCTCGTCGAGACCGGCATTTCCCCGCAGCAACTCGAACTCGAAATCACCGAGAGCTTCCTGATGGTCGACCGGGATCAATCCTTCAAGGTGCTCGAGGAACTCAAGGCGCTGGGCGTCCGCCTGTCGATCGACGACTTCGGCACCGGCTATTCCTCGCTCGGCTACCTGCAGCGCCTGGAAGTGGACAAGCTGAAGGTCGATATCTCTTTCGTCCGCGACATGACCACCAACCTTGGCAACGCGTCGATCGTCAAGGCAGTCATCGCCCTCGGTCACAGCCTCGGCCTCGAAGTCGTCGCCGAGGGCGTCGAGGAGAGCGGACAGGCGCGCTATCTGCGCTCGCTGCGTTGCGACGTCATGCAGGGCTACCTGATCAGCCGGCCCTTGCCGGCGGAAGAGATGACGCGTTTCCTGATCGCCTACGAGCCGGCGAAGATTCCGGTCGACAACGAGGGGCTGTCGACGCTGCTGCTGGTCGATGACGAGCCGGGCATCCTCAGTTCGCTGTCGCGGCTGCTGCGCCGGGAAAATTACCGGATCCTGACCGCCAGCACTTGCGAGGAGGCGCTGCGGCAACTGGCCGAGCACCAGGTCGGGGTCATCATCATCGATCAGCGGATGCCCGGCATGAGCGGCACCGAGTTGCTCGCCCGCGCCCGGGCCATGCACCCGAAGACGGTGCGCATGGTGCTTTCCGGTTATACCGCGCTGGACAGCCTGACCGAGGCGATCAACCGTGGCGAGATCTACAAGTTCCTGACCAAGCCCTGGGACGACGCGGAAATGATCCACACCGTGCGCGACGCCTTCCGGCATTACGGCGAATCGATCGACGCGGCGGCGGGCTGAGGCGGCGCTCAGTGTCGCCCGCCGTGCCTTTCCCGGAACTCCCGGATCGTTTGCAGGAAGGCGTGCAGTAGCGGCGAGCTTTCGTCGCTGCGGTAGATGCAGCTGAGATCGACGACCGCGTCGGGGGCGTTGGCCAGGCGGCGGTAGACGACGCCCGGCACGCTCAGGCTGCTGGCCGCTTCCGGGACCAGGCTGAGGCCGAAGCCGGCGGCGACCAGGGCGACGCTGGTTGGCGCGTCGCCGACTTCCTGGGCGACCTGCGGCTCGAAACCTTCGCCGGCGCACAGCGCCCAGACCTTGTCGATGAAGCTGGGGCGGGCGCCGCTCGGAAACAGGATGAGCGGCTGGCCGGCCAGTTCCTTGAGCAGGATCGCCGGCTTGGCGGCAAGCGGGTGTTTTTCGTTGAGGGCGACCATGATGCTTTCGATCATCACCGGTTCGCTGGCGATGTCGGGCAGCGGCGCCAGCATGCGGTTGAAACCGGCGATGATGCGGTGCTGGCGCAGGGCTTCGATCTGCTCCTTCTTGCTCATCTGGTGCAGGGCGATCTGCACGTCCGGGTGGCGGGCGCGGAAGGCGTGCAGCACCTTGGGAATGACGTCGAGGATGCCGGAACCGAAGATGCCGATGTCCATCTTGCCGCGCTTGCCCTGACCGGCCTCGCGGACGCGTTCGACGGCCTGGGTCATCAGGTCGCGGATGTTGCGGGCGTCGCGCAGGAACATTTCGCCGGCCTCGGTCAGTTCGACGCCGCGCGCCGTGCGCAGGAAGAGCTGGGTGCCGAATTCCTCCTCCAGTTGCTGGATCTGCCGCGTCAACGGCGGCTGCGAGATGTGCAGGCGGTGGGCGGCGCGGCCGATGTTGAGTTCTTCGGCGACGGCGATGAAGTACTTGAGTTGGCGGAATTCCATGCCGCGTGCTCCGTCAGCCGCCGTCCTTCTTCTTCAGGCGGTATTGCAGTTGCGGCCGGGTGATGCCGAGCGTGCGCGCGGCGCCGGCCAGGTTGCCGTCGGCGCGCTTGACGGCTTCGTCGATGAGGCGGGTTTCCAGGTCGTCGAAGGCGATGCCGCTGTCGAGGATGGCGGCGATCAGGTCGGACTTGGCGCCGGGTTCCGGTTGCGCTTCCAGGCTGCCCGCCTGGCTGATCTGCGTTTCGTGGAAGTCGCTGACGGCGACGTTGGCGAACAGGTGCTCGATCTCGATCCAGCCGCCATTGGGGGCGAGGATGATGCCGCGCTCGATCATGTTTTCCAGTTCGCGCACGTTGCCCGGCCAGCCGTAGCTCTTGATCGCCTGCATCGCCTTGTCGCTGACGCCGAGCAGCTTCTTCTCGTAGAGCGTGCAGAAGCGGGCGAGCATGGCGTCGATCAGCGGCGGGATGTCGGCGATCCGCTCGCGCAGCGGCGGAATCTGGATCGGGTACACGCTCAGGCGGTAGTAGAGGTCCGAGCGGAAGCGGCCTTCCTTGACCGCGGCCTGCAGGTCGACGTTGGTGGCGGCGACGAGGCGGATGTTCAGCTTGCGCACGCGGTCGTCGCCCAGGCGTTCGATCTCGCCTTCCTGCAGCACGCGCAGCAGCTTGGCCTGGGCGGCGAGCGGCAGTTCGCCGATTTCGTCGAGGAAGAGGGTGCCGCCGTCGGCGCGCTCGAACTTGCCCATGCGCGAGGTATGCGCGCCGGTGAAGGCGCCTTTCTCGACGCCGAACAGTTCGGATTCGATCAGGTCGTTGGGCATCGCCGCGCAATTGACGGCGACGAACGGTCCCTGCTTGCGCTGGCTCATCTGGTGCAGGGTGCGCGCGAAGCGTTCCTTGCCGACGCCGGTTTCGCCGAGCAGCAGCACGGTGACCTGGGTGCCGGAGGCGCGCGTCACCAGGTCGTAGGCGTGCTTGAAGCCGACCGAGTTGCCGACCAGTTGCTGCGTCTGCACCTGTTGCGCGATGGTCGTGCGCAGGTAATCGACCTGATGGCGCAGTTCGAGCAGGCGGTTGAGCATCGAGTCGGATTCGAAGTAGCTGGCGTGCTCTTCGGCGTCTTCCCACTCTTCCAGCGGCTTGCCGACGATGCGGCAGTTGTTGTGGCCGCAGGCGACGCACTCGACTTCCTTGAACAGGATGAAGCGGCCCATGAAGGCCGAGGTGTAGCCGGAGGCGTAGCCGATCTGCGACCAGCAGACGGGGTCTTCCGAGCGGCCCAGTTCGCGCAGGTGGATGTCCTGTTCCCAGGAGTTCTCCCAGAGGAATTCGCCGTAGAAGCTGCCTTTCTCGAAGTCGATTTCCATCTCGACCGGCGTCACGCGCACGACGCCTTCGAGCATGTGCAACTGCGGGCCGGTGAAGAAGGCATCCTGCAGCGACTGGTTGCCGCGGATGCGCTTGGCCAGTTCGGCGTCGCTGACGCCGGCGGCGTAGCCCATACGGGTCAGCAGGCGGCGGGCGTGTTCCTTGCCGACCGAGCCGACCAGTTCGCGGCGCAGGGCGCCGAGCGCCGTGGTGTGCATCAGCACCATGCGGTTTTCGGCAAGCCAGATCGTGCCGTCCTTCTCGCAGAACTTGACGAGGTTGCGCAGGTCGTTCGATTCCGGGTAACGGATGATGGTCATCTTGTCTCTCTGTCCTGGCGGGCTTGCCCGGGTGGGTGATGCCTCTTTTTATTGGGGTGCAGGCGCCTGCAAGGGCTGCCGTAATTTTCTCGAGATTATTTCACGGTTTCCCTTTTCGTGGGGCATATCGCAATACGTAATTCCAGTCTCGCTGCCAGACCAGGGCTGTTGATCATTTAGTTAATCATCGGGAAAGTAGTTCATTTAATCGTAACGATGCACCGCAGCATTGCACTGGGCGGGTTTTGCTGATTTCCATAAAAACAATGCCTTAGTTGTCTGGCACGCTCCTTGATAAAGAAGATGCGGCAGCGATGTGCGCTGTGCGGATTTCAGGAGACAGAAGATGGGACAGCAGGAGAGGCAGAGCAGCACGTTCGACGCCGGGCGTCGCTACGTCCGTATCTGCAAGCGTCGTCCGGATGGATTCATCGAATTCGAGTTCGCGATCGGCGATCCGGAACTGGCTGTCGAGCTGATGTTGCCGGAATCGGCATTTCACGAGTTCTGCCTGGCCAACGAGGTGATCGTGCTCGATCCGGCAACGTCGGAGGGCGACTGGGTTTCCCGGTTGAACGACGCCTCGCGCCAGGGCTTTGAAGACGCAGTTTGACGAAGTTTCAACACCCCCGTTCGCGGGAATAACGACAGGAGACAAACATGCAGATTGATCTGCGCACCGTGGCAATCAAACCCTTGCGCCACACCTTCGACCATCTGGTCGACCGGTTCGGCGACAAGCCGGCCAGCCGCTACCAGGAAGGCAGCTACAACATCCAGCAGGAACACATCTTCCACTACCGGCCGAGCTGGGACGCCGACAACGTGCTGTTCGACAAGAAGCGCACCAAGATCCGGATGCAGGACTGGTACGCGCTGAAGGACCCGCGCCAGTACTACTACGGCTCCTACACCATTGCCCGCGCCCGGCAGCAGGAAGCGGCCGAATCGAGCTTCGAGATGATCGAGGATCGCGGCCTGGCCGAACTGATTCCTGCCGAACTGCGGCAGACCGCGCTCGACGTCCTGGTGCCGATGCGCCATGTCGAGTGGGGCGGCAACATGGGCAATTCCTACATCGCCGCCTACGGCTACGGCACGGTGATCACCCAGCCCTGTCTCTATCACGCGATGGACCACCTGGGCGTCGCCCAGTACCTGACCCGCATCGGCCTCGTCCTCGACGGCCCGGACGCGCTGGAAACCGCCAAGTCCGCCTGGATGTCCTGCCCGAACTGGCAGCCGCTGCGCGAGCACGTCGAGAACCTGCTGGTGCTGCAGGACTGGTTCGAAATCTTCGTCGCCCAGAACCTGGTCCTCGAAGGCCTGCTCAATCCGCTGCTCTACGACCACCTCGACGCCGACTTCTCGGCCAAGGGCGGCACCGCGATCTCGATGATGACCCGCTTCATGGCCGAATGGTCGACCGAGACCGCCAAGTGGGTCGATGCCCAGATCAAGGTTGCCGCCGCCGAATCGCCCGAGAACAAGGCCGTTCTCAGCGACTGGGTCAAGCACTACCGCACCGCCACGCTCGCCGCGCTGGCGCCGATTGCCGCCCGCGCCTTTGGTGAACCGTCGGCCGATGTGCTGGCCGACATCGCCGCCGAATTCAATGCCCGCTGCGCCAAGCTTGGCCTGGCCGTCTAGGAGTTTTCATGTCTACCGTATTCATCGCCTTTCAAACCAACGAGGACACCCGGCCGATCATCGAGTCGATCCTCGCCGACAACCCGCATGCCGTGCTCGACGAGCAGCCGGCCATGGTCAAGATCAACGCCGAGGGCAGCCTGGTGATCAAGCGCGAATCGATCGAAGAGCGCATCGGCCGCGATTTCGACCTGCAGGAGTTGCAGGTCAACCTGATCACGCTCTCCGGAAACATGGATGAGGACGACGACCAGTTGACGCTGGCCTGGAAAAACTGAGCAAGGAGAACTCTCATGGACATGAAAGCCACCAAGAAAAAGCTGGGCCTGAAGGAAAAGTACGCCCACATGACGCGCGGCCTCGGCTGGGACACCACCTACCAGCCGATGGACAAGGTCTTCCCGCAGGCTGCCTTCGAAGGCATCAAGATTCACGACTGGGACAAGTGGGAAGACCCCTTCCGCCTGACCATGGACGCCTACTGGAAGTACCAGGCCGAGAAGGAGCGCAAGCTCTACGCGGTGCTCGACGCCTTCGCCCAGAACAACGGCCACCTCGGCATCACCGACGCCCGTTACCTGAACGCGGTCAAGCTCTTCCTGACCGGCATCTCGCCGCTGGAATACGTCGCCCACCGCGGCTTTGCCGCCGCCGGCCGCAACTTCCCCGGCGTCGGCCCGCGCGTCGCCTGCCTGATGCAGTCGATCGACGAAGTCCGCCACGCGCAGACGCAGATTCACGCGTTGTCGAACTACAACAAGTTCTACGAAGGTTTCCATGCCGGCGCCACGCATCAGATCGAGCGCGTCTGGTACCTGTCGGTGCCCAAGTCCTTCTTCGACGACGCTTTCAGCGCCGGTCCCTTCGAATGGATGATCGCCATCGGCTTCTCCTTCGAATACGTGCTGACCAATCTGCTGTTCGTGCCCTTCATGTCGGGCGCCGCCTACAACGGCGACATGGCCACCGTCACCTTCGGTTTCTCGGCGCAGTCCGACGAAGCGCGCCACATGACGCTCGGCCTCGAATGCATCAAGTTCATGCTGGAACAGGACCCGGACAACCTGCCGATCGTCCAGAAGTGGATCGACAAGTGGGCCTGGCGCGGCATCCGCGTGCTCACCCTGGTCGGCATGATGATGGACTACATGCTGCCGAAGCGCGTGATGAGCTGGAAGGAAGCCTGGGAAATCTATTTCGAGCAGAACGGCGGCGCGCTGTTCAACGACCTCGCCAAGTACGGCATCAAGGTGCCGGAGTGCATCACCCAATGCACGGTCGACAAGGAACACATCTCGCATCAGGCCTGGGCCACCTTCTACCAGTACGCCCACGCCTCGGATTTCCATACCTGGCTGCCGAACGACGAGGAAATGGACTGGCTGTCGGCCAAGTACCCGAACACCTTCGACAAGTACTACCGGCCGCGCTTCACCCAGTGGCGCGAAATGGCCGACAAGGGCGAGCGTTTCTACAACAACACGCTGCCGATGCTGTGCCAGGTCTGCCAGATTCCGATGGTGTTCACCGAGCCGGACGACCCGACCAAGATCTGCTATCGCGAATCCGAGTATCAGGGCGAGAAGTACCACACCTGTTCGGACGGCTGTAAGCACATCTTCGACGACGAACCGGAGAAGTACATCCAGGCCTGGCTGCCGGTGCACCAGATCTACCAGGGCAACTGCTTCCCGGAAGGCACCGACCCGACCGTCGAAGGCTTCGATCCGATGCTCAAGGTGCTCGAGTGGTACCACATCGAGAACGGCAAGGACAACATGGACTACGAAGGTTCCGGCGACCAGGCCAATTTCGCCGCCTGGCGCGGCATGGCAACGCAGAACACCTGATCGATCAGAAACGGGGGCCGGCGTGCCCCCGCTTACAACAAAAGGAGACAAACATGGCTGTCAAAGCCCTCTACGATTACAACTACCCGGCCGCCGACACCCAGGACAAGTTCCACGGCAACCAACTGCTCTACGTCGGCTGGGACGACCACCTGATGTTCTGCGCCCCGTTCGCCTACTGCCTGCCGCCGGACACCAAGTTTTCCGAGCTGGTCGAGAAGCACCTGCCGCATTCCTACAGCCGTCACCCGGACTGGGCGCAGATCGATTTCGCCAAGGCGGTCTGGCTCAAGTCCGGCCAGCCCTTCCAGCCGGACATGAACAAGACGCTGGCCGAGCAGGGGCTCAAGCACAAGGATGTGCTGCGCCTGCAGACGCCGGGTCTGAACGGCAACGGCACGTATTTCTGAGCCGGGGGCGGCATGAGCTACGAACTGACCATCGAACCGCTGGGCCAGACGATCGAAGTCGAGGATGGCCAGACCATCCTCGACGCCGCCCTGCGCGCCGGCATCTACCTGCCGCACGCCTGCTGCCACGGCCTGTGCGCCACCTGCAAGGTGCAGGTGACGGACGGTGAAGTCGATCACGGCGAGGCGTCGACCTTTGCGCTGATGGACTTCGAGCGCGAGGAGGGCAAGTGCCTGGCCTGCTGCGCCCGGCTCGAATCCGACGTGGTGATCGAAGCCGAGATCGAGGACGATCCCGATTCGCAGAACCTGCCGGTCGAGGACTACGCGGGCGAGGTGGTCAGGATCGAAGCGCTGACGCCGACCATTCGCGGTATCTGGATCAAGCTGGACCGGCCGCTGCAGTTCCAGGCCGGTCAATACATCAATCTGGAAGTCGAGGCCTTCCCCGGCCAGTCGCGCGCCTTCTCGCTGGCCAACGCGCCGGACGGCGGCGATGTCGTCGAACTCAACGTGCGCATCGTGCCGGGCGGCCAGGTCACCGCCTGGCTGCACCAGCAGTTGCAGGTCGGCGACCGGCTCAAGCTGAGCGGTCCTTACGGGCGCTTCTTCGTCAAGAAGTCGGCCAATCTGCCGCTCATCTTCATGGCCGGCGGTTCCGGGCTGTCCAGCCCAAAATCGATGATCGAGGAACTGCTCGCTGAAGGCTGCACGCTGCCGATGACCCTCGTCTATGGCCAGCGCAACCGGGGCGAGCTTTACTACGACGCCGAGTTCCGGGCGCTTGCCGAAAAGTACCCGAACTTCAGCTATGTGCCGGCGCTCTCCGACGAGCCGGCCGGGTCGGACTGGGACGGTGCGCGCGGCTTCGTGCACGAGGCGGCCAAGGCCCACTTCGCCAACGATTTCCGTGGCCACAAGGCCTACCTGTGCGGGCCGCCGGCGATGATCGAAGCTTGCGTCACGACGCTGATGCAGGGCCGGTTGTTCGAGCGCGACATCTACATGGAGAAGTTCTTCTCCGCGGCCGATGCCTCGCAGCAGTTGAAGAGTCCGCTGTTCAAGAACATCTGAGCGGGAGCGCGGCGATGATCTATTTCAACGTGCTGATCGAGGAAACCGGCGAGAGCTACCGCTGCTCGCCGCAGGAGTCGCTGCTGGCCGGCATGGAACGCCTGGGCAAGAAGGGCATTCCGGTCGGCTGCCGGGGCGGCGGCTGCGGCGTGTGCAAGGTGGAAATCGTTTCGGGCAGCTATCTGAAGCGAGTGATGAGCCGGGATTACGTCAGCGTCGAGGACGAAGCGGCGGATCGCGTGCTGGCCTGCCGGGTAAGGCCGACCAGCGACATCACGCTGAAGGTGCTGGGCAAGATGGCGAAGAACGTCTGCCGGCTGAGCACGGCGGGGGTGGCCGCCGCGCTGTAAAGGCGGTCGCGTCTCAGGCGGCCGGCTTGCGGTTGAGTTCTTCGCTGGGGATCGCCTCGATCGACCGGAAGGTCATCAGGATGTGCTCGGCGAGGAGGGCGGCGGCCTGGTCGGCGTCGCGTTTGATGGCGGCTTGCAGCAGGGCTTCGTGCTCGGCGTGGATGTCGCGGGGAATCGGCTGCAGGTAGAGCGACAGGCGTCGGTAGCGTTCGGCCTGGTAGTAGAGGATGGAGAGGAAATGCTTGAGCCAGCGGGACGGACAGGCGGCGATCAGTACCTCGTGGAAGATGCGGTTGCGTTCTTCCCATTCCTCGCGGGCGTCGCTGCCGATGCGTTTTTCCTCGGCCTTGGCGAGACGGTGGAAGGCGCCGACCAGATTGGCTTCCCAGGCGTCGTCACCGATCGCGATCGACTGGCGCAAGGCTTCGCATTCGAGCATGACGCGGGTCCGGGTGATGTCGCCGAAATCCTCGAGCGACACCGGCGAGACGCGGAAACCGCGCTGGCCCTGGCTGACCACCAAGGCATCGGCGATGAGCAGGGAAAGCGCTTCGCGCAGGGTGCCGGCGCCGACCCCGTAGTTGTCCTTGAGGTGCTCGACGCGCAGCTTCTCGCCGGGCGCCAGCGTGCCTTCGATGATGTCCCGGCGCAAGGCGCGGTAGGCCGATTCGACCAGGGTTTTGGGTTCGGCGGAGAAGCCTTCGGCAGCGGCGCTGATGTTCATGGAGGTGGCGGGAAAACGAGGATGAAAAATTCTAACCCGGCGCAGAAATTTTCGGGTTAATTTAAAAATCTCGAGAAAACGTATTGACATCGAGATTGCTTGTAAATATCGTAATAGTAAATCGGTTGCACGATTGATCGATCAATCACATCAATAAAGAGGAGCAGACAAATGGCAATGACAGGCGTACTTCGTCCCGGGCACATCCAGCTGAAGGTGCTCGATCTCGATGAGAGCGTGGAGTTTTACTCGAACGTGCTCGGCCTCACGGAAACCGGCCGCGACGCGCAAGGGCGCGTCTATTTCAAGGCCTGGGACGAGCGCGATCATCACAGCGTGATCCTGCGTCAGGCCGACAGCGCCGGCATCGACTTCTTCGCCTTCAAGGTCGATAGCTGCGCGACGCTCGACAAGCTGGAAAAGGACCTCAACGCCTACGGCGTCGCCACCAAGCGCATCCCGGCCGGCGAACTGCTGGAAACCGGCGAGCGCGTGCGCTTCACGCTGCCCACCGGCCACGACATCGAGCTTTATTCGAAGAAGAGCGAAGTCGGCAACGGCATGAGCGACGTCAATCCGGAAGCCTGGACCGCCGCCGCCGAAAAGGGCATCGCCCCGATCCGCCTCGACCATTGCCTGCTCTACGGTCCGGACATCGAGAAGGCGCAGGCCATCTTCACCGACGTGCTCGGTTTCTACCTGGTCGAGCACATCGCGCTCGACGACAGCCAGGACCTGGCGATCTGGCTGTCCTGCTCGATCAAGGCGCACGACATCGCTTTCGTCCGCCATCCCGAGCCGGGCAAGCTGCACCACGTCTCCTTCCTGCTCGAAAGCTGGGAAAAGGTGCTGCGCGCCGCCGACATCATGTCGATGAACCGCGTCTCGATCGACATCGGCCCGACCCGTCACGGCGTCACCCGCGGCACGACGATCTACGCCTTTGACCCCAACGGCAACCGCTTCGAAACCTTCTGCGGCGGTTACCAGTGCTACCCGGACAACAAACCGACCAAATGGACGATGGACGAAGTCGGCGCCGCCGTCTTCTATCACGACCGCAAGCTCAACGACCGCTTCCTGACGGTGGTCAGCTGATGCAAGTCGCCGCCAGCACCCCGGGCATCACCGCCGAGGCGGCGGCAGCCGCCTGCAGCGCGGCGGTGGCGCATGCCGCCGCACGCGGCTGGCGGATCAACGTCGCCGTCGTCGACCGCGGCGGCAACCTGATGGCCTTCCTGCGCCAGCCGGGCGCCTTCATCCACTCGATCCAGATCGCCATCGACAAGGCCTACACCTCGGCCAGCTTCGGCTTTCCGACCAAGGCCTGGATGGGGGCGATCGGCCACGACGACGGGATGAAGCTCGGCTTCGCCAACCAGCCGCGCCTGATCGTCTTCGGCGGCGGCCTGCCGGTGCCCGGCGACGGCGGCGAGTGGCTCGGCGGCATCGGCGTCTCCGGCGCTTCCGAGGCCGAGGACGAGGAATGCGCCAGGGCTGGCCTGGCCGCCATCGGCCTCGCCTGACAACAAGAATTCAACAAGGACCAATAGGGAATGAAACAGATACTGAACTTCATCAACGGCGAATTCGTCGCCACTGGCAAACAGTTCCAGAAGCGCTCGCCGCTCGACAACAGCCTGATCGGCATGGTGCACGAGGCCGGCAAGGCCGAGGTCGATGCCGCCGTGCGCGCCGCCCGCGAAGCCCTTGATGGGCCGTGGGGGCGGATGACCGTGGTCGAGCGCACCGATATCCTGAACCGCGTTGCCGACGAGATCACCCGTCGCTTCAACGAATTCCTCGACGCCGAGTGCGCCGATACCGGCAAGCCGAAGAGCCTCGCCTCGCATATCGACATCCCGCGCGGCGCCGCCAACTTCAAGATCTTCGCCGACGTGATCAAGAACGCGCCGACCGAGTTCTTCGAAATGGCGACGCCGGACGGCAAGGGTGCCATCAACTACGCGATGCGCCGGCCGGTCGGTGTGGTCGGTGTTGTCTGCCCGTGGAACCTGCCGCTGCTGCTGATGACCTGGAAGGTCGGCCCGGCGCTCGCCTGCGGCAACACGGTGGTGGTCAAGCCGTCGGAAGAAACCCCGTCCACGGCGACCCTGCTCGGCGAAGTGATGAACGCCTGCGGCGTGCCGAAGGGCGTCTATAACGTCGTGCATGGTTTCGGTCCCGATTCGGCCGGCGAATTCCTGACCACCAACCAGGGCGTCAACGCCATCACCTTCACCGGCGAGACGCGCACCGGTGCCGCCATCATGAAGGCCGCCGCCGACGGCGCCCGGCCGGTGTCGCTGGAAATGGGCGGCAAGAATCCGGCCATCGTCTTCGCCGACGCCAACCTCGACGTCGCCATCGAAGCCACCATTCGTTCCTGCTTCTCCAACTGTGGCCAGGTCTGCCTCGGCACCGAGCGCGTCTATGTCGAACGCCCGCTGTTCGACAGCTTCGTCGCTCGCCTCAAGGAAGGCGCCGAGAAGCTCAAGCTCGGCGTGCCGGGCGATGCTTCCGCCAACATGGGGCCGCTGATCAGCCAGGAGCACCGCAACAAGGTGCTCTCCTACTACCGGAAGGCGGTGGACGAGGGTGCCACCGTCGTCACCGGCGGTGGCGTGCCCGAGATGCCGGGCGAACTGGTCAACGGTGCCTGGGTGCAGCCGACCATCTGGACCGGCATCGACGAGAACGCCGCAGTGGTGCGCGAGGAAATCTTCGGGCCCTGTACGACGGTGATGCCGTTCGACAGCGAAGAGGAAGTCATCAAGCGCGCCAACGGCACCGACTACGGGCTGGCCGCCTCGGTGTTCACCCAGGACGTCAATCGCGCCCACCGCGTCGCCGGGCGCATCGAAGCCGGTCTGGTCTGGGTCAACAGCTGGTTCCTGCGCGACTTGCGCACGCCGTTCGGCGGCTCGAAAAACTCCGGCATCGGCCGCGAGGGCGGCGTGCATTCGCTCGAGTTCTACACCGAACTCAAGAACGTCTGCATCAAGCTGTAAGGCGCATCGGCATGTCCGCCAACTCTCCCGAAATCGGCCAGCGCATCGTCGCTGCCGGCATCGCGACCAACTACCACGATGTGGGGAGCGGGGCGCCGGTGCTGCTGATCCACGGCTCCGGCCCCGGCGTCACCGCCTGGGCCAACTGGCGGCTGGTGCTGCCGGAACTGGGCAAGACCTGCCGGGCGATTGCGCCCGACATGGTCGGCTTCGGCTACACCGAGCCGCCGGCCGGCATCGACTACAACATCGACGCCTGGGTGGCGCACGCGGTCGGCCTGCTTGACGCGCTGGGCATCGAGCGGACCGACCTGATCGGCAACTCCTTCGGCGGCGCCATCGCGCTGGCGCTGGCCATCCGTCATCCGCAACGGGTGCGCCGGCTGGTGCTGATGGGCAGCGTCGGCGTGCCCTTTGCCATCACGCCGGAACTTGACGCGGTCTGGGGCTACCAGCCGTCACTGGCGGCGATGCGCGGTTTGCTCGACATCTTCGCCCACGACCGCGGGCTGGTTACCGACGAACTGGCCGAGCTGCGCTACCAGGCGAGCATCCGGCCCGGCTTCCAGGAATCGTTCGCGGCGATGTTCCCGGCCCCGCGTCAGCGCTGGGTCGATGCGATGGCCAGCGCCGAGGCCGACATCCGGGCGATCCAGCACAAGACGCTGATCATTCACGGCCGCGACGACCGGGTCATTCCGCTGAGCAACTCGCAGACCCTGAACCGCTGGATCGACGACTCGCAACTGCACGTCTTCGGCCGCTGCGGCCACTGGGTGCAGATCGAGCACAGCGCCGATTTCAACCATCTGGTCGGCCATTTCCTGGCCGACTGAAACGAGGAAACAAGACGATGGAACAAGCACAAATCCTGCAACTGGGCGACGAACTCTACGAGGCGCTGGCCAGCCGCCAGACGATCAGCCCGCTGACCTCGCGCGGCTTCGACATCACGATCGAGGACGCCTACCACATCCAGCAGCAGATGCTGGCCCGCCGCCTGGCCAATGGCGAGAAGGTGATCGGCAAGAAGATCGGCGTCACCAGCAAGGTGGTGATGGACATGCTCGGCGTCTACCAGCCGGACTTCGGCTACCTGCTCGACGGCATGGTGTACAACGAAGGCGAGTCGATCCCGATGGATACGCTGATCCAGCCCAAGGCGGAAGGCGAGATCGCCTTCGTGCTGAAGAAAGATCTGATGGGGCCGGGCGTTACCAACGCCGACGTGCTGGCCGCCACCGAAGGCGTCATGGCCTGCTTCGAGATCGTCGATTCGCGCATCCAGGACTGGAAGATCAAGATCCAGGACACCGTCGCCGATAACGCCTCGTGCGGCGTCTTCGTGCTCGGCGACCGCCTGGTCGATCCGAAGAAGCTGGACCTGACGATGTGCGGCATGGTTGTCGAGAAGAACGGCGAGATCATCGGCACCGGCGCCGGCGCCGCCGCGCTCGGCTCGCCGGTCAATGCCGTCGCCTGGCTGGCCAATACCCTGGGCAAGCTCGGCATTCCGCTGAAGGCCGGCGAGGTCATCCTCTCCGGTTCGCTGGCGCCGCTGTTCCCGGTCAAGGCCGGCGACAGCCTGCGCGTCACCGTCGGCGGCATCGGCGGCTGCTCCGTGCGTTTCGTCTGAGGCCGCGGCAATGGATCTGCAAATCAACGGCAAGACGGCGCTGGTCACCGGCTCGACCGCCGGCATCGGCTTCGCCATCGCCGCCGAACTGGCGCGCGAGGGGGCCGTGGTCACCATCAATGGCCGCAGTCAGGCCGGCATCGATGCGGCGCTCGGCCGCCTGCGTGAGCAGGTGCCGGGCGCCCGCGTCAGCGGTGTTGCCGCCGACCTGGCAACGGCCGCCGGCTGCGCCGCACTGTTTGCCGCCTGCCCGCAGGCCGACATCGTCGTGAACAACCTCGGCATCTTCGACCCGGCGCCCTTCGAGGCGATTGCCGACAGCGAGTGGCAGCGCTTCTTCGACACCAACGTGATGAGTGGCGTGCGCGTCGCCCGTCACTACCTGCCGGCGATGAAGGCCGCCAACTGGGGCCGTATCGTCTTCATCTCCAGCGAATCCGGCATCAACACGCCGGGCGAGATGGTGCATTACGGCATGACCAAGTCGGCCCAGCTCGCCGTTTCCCGCGGCCTGGCGCAGAGCTGCGCCGGCACCGGCGTCACGGTCAATGCCGTGCTGCCCGGACCGACCCGCTCGGAAGGCGTCGCCGATTTCTTCGCCAAGCTCGCCGCCGACGCCGGCATCGCTGTCGACGAGATGGAGCGCCGCTTCTTCGCCGAGGGCCGGCCGACCTCGATCCTCAAACGCATGATAGCCCCCGCCGAAGTGGCGGCGCTGGTCGCCTACGTCTGCAGCGCGCGAGCGTCGGCGACGACCGGCGCGGCGCTGCGCGTCGAGGGCGGCGTTGTTTCCACCATGTGTTGACCCTGACAACAAGGACTATCCCCATGACCCAGAAAATCAAATGCGCACTGATCGGTCCCGGCAATATCGGCACCGATCTGCTCTACAAACTCAAGCGCAGCCCCTTCCTCGAACCGGCCTGGATGGTCGGCATCGATCCCGAATCGGAAGGCCTCAAGCGGGCCGCCGAAATGGGCCTGAAAGTCACCGCCGGCGGTGTCGACGGCTTGCTGCCGCATGTGCTGGCAGACAACATCCAGATCGCCTTCGACGCGACCTCGGCCTACGTCCATGCCGAAAACTCGCGCAAGCTGAACGAACTCGGTGTGCTGATGATCGACCTGACGCCGGCCGCCATCGGTCCCTACTGCGTGCCGCCGGTCAACCTCGTCGAGCATGTCGGCAAGCGCGAGATGAACGTCAACATGGTCACCTGCGGCGGCCAGGCGACGATCCCGATGGTTGCCGCGGTGTCCCGCGTGCAGCCGGTGGCCTACGGCGAAATCGTCGCCACCGTCTCGTCCAAGTCGGCTGGCCCCGGCACGCGCAAGAACATCGACGAATTCACCCGCACCACCGCCGGTGCCGTCGAGAAGGTCGGCGGCGCGAAGAAGGGCAAGGCGATCATCATCATCAACCCGGCCGAGCCGCCGCTGATCATGCGCGACACCGTGCATTGCCTGACCGAAACGGCGCCCGACCAAGCCAAGATCACCGAGTCGATCCAC
>JAFIHA010000007.1 GCA_017848965.1 Dechloromonas aromatica (nom. nud.)
GCCCCTCAGACAGTGCTCGCCCTTTTCCCGCCAACGCCTGCGTTGCTCGGCGCCTCCCAAGGGGCCCGGAAAACCGAGCGGAACGGAAACACCCAAGGATTAAATTTAAACCTTGGCCATTCAGCAGAGACGCCTTTCGGGGTCCCCATGTGGAGCGCCGAGCAACGGAGAAGGGCCGGGGGAAGTCGGCGAGCACTGTTTGAGGCCCGCAGGGCCGAGTTGCGCAGCCGCCCGGCCCTTCGAGTAGCGCAGGGGAGTCGGCGCAGCCGACCGCGCAACCTGGGGTCGCTTTTTCTTTGGCTACTTTCTTTTTTCCACAAAAAAGAAAGTACGCCCGCCGGTCAGCGGCGGAAAACAGCGGTTCAACAACCAAGCACGCCCGCGCGTCGGGCGCGGAAACCGGCGCTTCAGAAACCAACAAGGTCCGCGGACCAGAAGCGCCCAAAGCCGACCAGGCCCCAACCCGGTCGGCCGCCAGCGGCGAAGAACCCCTTACGCCGCGTCCCGCCACAATCCCAGTTCCTTCAGCTTCTCGATCGGAATGCCGGTCAGCGAACCAGGCGGGTTCAGGAACTCGCCCAGCTCATTGACGATCGCCATCTCGATCGGGCAGATCGCCGCGCATTGCGGGTCGGCGTGGTCGCCCAGGCATTCCGTGCATTTGTCGGGCTCGATCAGGAAGTGCGGCTTGTCTTCGTAGATCGCGTCGTTCGGACAGACATCGACGCAAGCCCAGCAATTGACGCAGGATTCGGTTATCTGCAGTGCCATTTACGCCACCTTCAGAGAATCGGCTTGCGGCAGCAATTTGCCGGTCGCCGCGATTTCCTTGTACACCGCCATCACCGCTTCCTCGATCGGCTCCATCGCGTGTTCGCCGTTCGGCGCGATGCCGGCGGCTTCCAGCTTGGCCCAGGGCTCGTAGCCGACCTTGGAGCAGAGCACGACCTCGCAGCCGGACAGAATCCGGATGTTGCGGTCGAGCAGCGATTCCGTACCGCCCGCTTCGACCAGGTCGCCGTCGCCGCAGGCGTCCATGCCGCCGCAGTAGAGCTCGGTCTTGCGGTGGCTGATGAAGCGCACACCTTCCGGCGAAGCCTCGTAGATCAGGAACTCGCGGGCGTGGCCGAAGTGCTCGGCGACCAGGCCGTTCTTGCCGGCCACCGCCATCAGCACCGGCCGCGAACCTTCCGGGATGTCGGTCGGCTTCGGCTTGGCGACGCCGCGTTCGGCTTCCAGCTTGTCGATGATCTCGTCGTGCACCTGCTTGCGGCGGACCATGGCGGCTTCGTAGTCGATGTCCATGACGTCGATCTTGTCCATCGTGAACTCGTCGCCGCGGTCCTCGCCCAGCAGGCCGACCGCGTCGGCGCGGCACTGGCGGCAGTGGCGCATCATCGCCATGTCGCCGGCACAGGCGTCCTGCAGTTCCTGGAGCATTTCCTGGCTCGGCTCCGGCTGACCCATGATGCCGTAGTAGGTGCCGTGCTCGGCCTCGGCGATCAGCGGCATGACGTTGTGCAGGAAGGCGCCCTTTTCCTTGACGATCTTCGAGACTTCCTTGAGGTGCTGGTCATTGACGCCGGGGATCAGCACCGAATTGACCTTCACCAGGATGCCGCGGTCGGTCAGCATCTGCAGACCCTTCTGCTGCTGCTCGATGAGGATCTTCGCGCCTTCGATGCCGAAGATGCGCTTGTTCTGCCAGTAGATCCACGGATAGATCTTGGCGCCGACTTCGGGATCGACACAGTTGATGGTGATCGTCACGTGGTCGATGTTGTGCTTGGCGATCTCGTCGACGTGCTCGGGCAAGGACAGCCCGTTGGTCGACACGCACAGCTTGATGTCCGGGGCCTTCTCGGAGAGCTGGCGGAAAGTGTCGAAAGTGCGGCCCGGGTTGGCCAAGGGGTCTCCCGGTCCGGCGATGCCGAGCACCGTCATCTGCGGAATCTCGGCGGCCACCGCGAGCACCTTCTTGATCGCCTGGTCCGGAGTCAGCAGCTCGGAAACGACGCCCGGGCGGGATTCGTTCGAGCAGTCGTACTTGCGGTTGCAGTAGTTGCACTGGATGTTGCAGGCCGGCGCCACGGCGACGTGCATGCGCGCGAAGTAGTGGTGAGCCTGTTCCGAATAGCAGGGGTGGTCCTGCACCTTGGCCCGGATGTGGTCTGGCAGGTGGGCCAGCGCGTCCGGCGCCGTGCCGCAACCGCTGGAAGAACAACCGCCGCCTTCGGCTTGCGGGATGCTGTTGCTGATGACTGGAAGTTCCACGGTCTGACTCCTGGAAATCGGTTCGCAGTCATTTCAGCAATCGCTGTGCCAGGGGTGTATTCCCTGTTAAATCAGTTTGTTACGAAAATTTCGCCGGCCCGCTGTCGGGTGGCTTGTCGCAAATCAGACAGCCGTCGGCCACAAGGGCGTACCACCGGCGGCGAGATGGCAGAGATAGACCCGGGTATCGAACTCCAGCTGGTGATAGTCCGGCTCGATGTGGCAGCAGAGGGCGTAGAACGCCTTGTCGTGGTCGCCTTCCCGCAGATGCGCCAGTTCGTGGGCGACGATCATGCGCAGGAATTCCGGCGGCGCTTCGCGGAAGATCGCGGCGATGCGGATTTCGTGCTTGGTCTTGAGCTTGCCGCCCTGGACGCGGGCGATCCGGGTGTGCGTGCCGAGCGCCCGGCCGACTGACTGCAGCTTGCCGTCGAAGAGGATCTTGCTCGGCTGTGGCGCGTTGCGCAGGTGGTCGGCACGCAATGCCTGGACGTAGTCGTGCAGCGCCCGATCGGTGCGGAGCGTGTGCGCGCTCGGGTATTTGCGGCGCAGCGCCTCGCCCAGCCGTCCCTCGGCGAGCAGGTGGGCGACCGGTTCGGTCAGGCTGGGCGGATCGCCGGCGAGATAGGCAGGGAGCGGGGTGGGCACGGGGAAGCTTCCGGAACGAGGCGGAATTGTCCCGGGAATTGCCGGAAATGGGTAGCGCGGTTTCCATCGTCCGGGCCTGGCAATCGCTTCCGCGCGCGCCGGCAGCCGGTCCCGCTCGCGGTTAAACTGGCGAACACGTCGCCCGCGGCATTCTCCGGAGTCTCGCCATGGAATGGCAGCAAGTTCTCGATACCTTCTCGCGCATGCCCGCCGGGCAAAAGCAGCTCTGGTGGCTGGCGGCGGCCGGCCTGCTACTTCTGATGCTTGGCCTGCTCTGGCTGGAAAGCCGCTGCTTCAAGCGTTCCGGGCGCGTCGCCGGTTGGCTTTTCGTGCGCCTGGTGTCGGCGCTGGCGGCCCCGCTGGTGCTTGCCGTACTGATCGTCCCGGCGCGCAGCGTCGGCGGCCCGGAGGCGCTGGCGGTGTTCTACGTGGCCCTGCTCTTGGTCGCCCCGCCGCTCTGGTTCGGCAGCCACCTGCTCGCCGGCCGCTGGGCGAGGCCAGCGCTGACGGGCGGCGAGAGCCTGGCGCTGGCGGTCAGCGGACTGGCCATCCTGGCCATTCCCGGCAGCGCCTTCTTCGCCGCCGAAGCGCCGCTCTCCGCGGCCGCCCGCGAGATCGGCCGCGCGCGCACGCTACCCGCCGACAACATCCCGCTGCGCCACACCGTGCAGCCGGTACAGCGCTACCACCTGCCCGGCGTCGGGCTGATCTACAGCCAGTCCCTGCTGGCGCCGGCCGATACCCGGCTGCTCGCCGTCGAACTGCGCCAAGGGGGGCTGTGGCCGGTCGATCAGGGCAGCGCCCATCCGGTTTACTGCACCAACGGCAACGACCTGCACCTCATGTGGTCGGCCAAAGAGGCGCCGCCTTACCTTCGCTTGCACTGGGAAAAAGGTTTCGCCGGCCGGCAGCGCTCGGAATTCACGCCGGCGCTGGATTTCGCCAACGCCCCGCCGGCCGCCGAATTCACCGTCGCCTTCCGGCCCGACGGCGTCGATCCGGTAGCGCCGATTCCCCGCCCGCGCGCCCACCTGATCCTCGAACAGCCCGGGCTGACGCCCTACACGCAGATGCTCGGCAGCCCGCCCGAAGCCGGCGAGAAACGCAGCACCGACTGCGTGCTGACCGGCTTTCAACGCTGGACTCCCGGTGGCGATTGGCAAGTGCGGGCGATCGGGCTCAGCTTTCAACTGCCCAGTGGCGAATTGCTGCGCAGCCTGATCGAAAGGCCCGAGCCGGGCTGAGGAGAAAAGAAACCATGCAAGCCTCCCGCCTGAATCCCCGGCGCTGGCAGCGCCAGTTCTGGCTGGCGCTCTGCCTGTCCTTGCTCGCGCTCGCCGCCCGCGCCTTCGCGCCGCCGGCTTTTCAGGGCGATGTCCTTGACCAGGCCGGGCTGCTTTCAGCCGAAGAACGGGCGACGCTCAGCCAGCGCATCGCCGAGCTGCGCAGCCAGGACGGCATCTGGGCCGCCGTCTTCATCACCGGCAGCCTGCAGGGCGACAGCATCGAGAACGCGGCGCTCAAGACCTTCGAACAATGGCGCCTCGGCCGGGCCGACAAGGACAACGGCCTGCTCGTCATGGTCGCGCCCAACGAGCGCAAGATGCGCATCGAAGTCGGCTACGGGCTGGAAGGCACGCTCACCGACGCACTCAGCAAACGCATCGTCATCGACATCTATCAGCCGGCTTTCCGCGAGAATCGCTACGCCGATGGCCTGCTCGCCGGCTTCGAGGCGATGCGCCGCAGCATGCAGGGCGATCCGGCGGCGCTCGCCGAACTGACCGGCGGCGCCCCGGCTGAGCAGAGCGCGCAACTCGACGGCGCTATTTTCCTTCAACGCTTGTTTGTCCTCTGGCTGGGCAATTTGCTTTTTCCGCTGCTTTACTGGCTGATCAGCCGGCGGCGCGTGCCGAAGTCGACCGATTTGGGGCGCAAGACGCGCACGGCTTTCGTCCTGTTTGCCTTCTTCGGGTTTTTCTTTGGCGTGTTCTTCGGTGTCTTTTCGCAGGTTTTTCCGATGCGCCGGAAATCGCCTGGGGCTTGCTCGGTGCCAATGCGTTGTTCGGCCTGGTTTTTGGCTTGCCCGCGCTGTTCGGCAAACCCGGCCAGGGCGGCGGCAGTGGGACGACGTACAGCAACTGGGATAGCGTTTCGTCGTCCTCGTCGTGGCGTTCTGGCGACAGCGACTCGTCGTCGTCGGGCGGCGGCAGTTCCGGCGGTGGCGGTGCCTCGGGCGATTACTGAGGCAAGGGCCGCGTCAGGGCGGCCCCGGCACCGATCAGAACTCGATCCACTCGTTTTCGCCGCTTTGTCGTGCCGGCGCCAGGGCCGGCACGGTGCTGGGGGGCGCAGCGCGTTTTCCGGCCGGAGCCAGCGGTACCGGGGCAAGCGTTTTACCGTGCCCGTGGCGCTTTTTCATGGCGCGAATCTGGCCTACCGTGAGCGCCGACTGGGCGGCGAAATCGTCGCGCAGGCGTAGCGCGGCCTCGGCCTTTTCGCCCTTTTGCGCGAGCCGGATCACGTCGCCGGCGCAACAGTGGAAAGCCGCGTGGTTGCGCCGCATTTCCTCGAACAGCGGGTCATTGCCGTAGCTGGCCTTGCCGTCCGAATAAATCCATTTGCCCATCGCGCATTTGTCGTCGCAGCCGACGACGGCGGGGTCGAGCGCTTCGCCCTTGCCGTCGAGGTATTGCTGCAGCTTGAACTTCCATTGCAGGTGAGCCTGGATGATCGCGTCGAAATCGACCCCGCCCGAGCCACCCAGGGTGAGGGCTTTGCCGTCCAGGCTGAAGATGTTGACCGAACGGCTCAGGCCCTCGACCTGCTCCTCGAGCGATTCCGCCGCCGCTGCAGCTTCTTCGACCAGGGCGGCATTCTGTTGTGTCACTTCGTCCATCTGCGAGACGGCGCCCGACACCTGTTCGATCCCGCTGGCCTGTTCCCGGCTGGCTTCGGCAATTCCGTTGACCAGCCGCGCCAGTTGCTGGAAGGCGACGACCACCTCGCGGATGGTCTCGCCGGTGTCGTGTACCAGTTGGACGCCGTCTTCGACCTTGCCGACCGATTCGTCGATCAGCGCTTTGATCTCCTTCGCCGCATCGGCCGAGCGCTGGGCCAGATTGCGCACTTCGGTGGCGACCACGGCGAAGCCCCGGCCCTGTTCACCGGCACGCGCCGCTTCGACCGCCGCGTTGAGGGCAAGGATGTTGGTCTGGAAGGCGATGCTGTTGATCACGCCGATGATGTCGGCGATCTTCTTCGAACTGGCCTGGATGCCGCCCATCGTGTCGACCACCCGACCGACCATCGCACTGCCGCGTTCCGCCGCAAGGTTCGAGTTGGCAGCCAGTTCGGCGGCCTTGCTCGCCAGTTCGGCATTGTTGCGCACCGTGCTGTTCAATTGCTCCATCGAACTTGCCGTCTCTTCCAGGCTGGAGGCCTGTTCCTCCGTCCGGTGCGACAGGTCCTGGTTGCCCGAGGCGATTTCCTTGGCCGCCACATTGATCGCGTCGGCCGCGTACTTGATCTGGGAAACCACCGAACGTAGCTGCTCGGTGGTGGCGTTGGTGTCGTCCTTGAGCTGACCGAGCGTGCCTTCGTAATCGCTTTCGATCCGCTGCGACAGGTCGCCGCGCGACAGGCCGCTGAGCACGCGGGCAACGTCGTCGAGCGCTTCCAGCACGACGCCGAGCAATTGGTTCATGCCCACGGCCATGTCGAGGAAGAAACCCTCCTTGTCGCGGGTCTTGATGCGGCGGCTGAAATCGCCCTGGACGGCGGCGTCGAGGATGCTGCGGATTTCGCCCTGGGCCTGCACTTCATGTGTCCGGTCGCGCCATTCGGCAACGGCGCCGAGGCGTGTGCCATCGGCCGTGATCACCGGGTTGGCGGTCACCGTCATGTGGCGCTCGCCGATCTGTAGCTGGGCGCTATGGGTGCGGGTGAACTCGGCCAGAATCCTGGCCTGGAGCGCGGGATTCTTGTGCAGGGCGTCGATGTTCTGACCGATCAGCTGGTCGGCGCTGAAATTGGGCAACTGCTGGCGGATGTCCGCCTCGGCGTTCTTCAGTACGGCCTGCACCGCCTTGTTGACGTAGATGATCTTGCGTTCGGGATCGGCGATCATCACGCCGGTACTGACGTTGTCGAGGGCGATCTTGACGCGCAGCATCTCCTGCGCTGTCTCGTGTTCCGCTTGCGTCCGCGCCAACAGGTTTCGCTGCATGCGCTTGAGGGCCGCCATCAGGCTGTCCGTGTTGTCGGCCGTTAGCGGGATGTCGAAATCCAGCTCATTGTTCGCCACCCGGTTGGCCACGGCGACCGCCAGCGCCGGCTCGCCGCCGAGCTGGCGGTAGAGCAGGCGGCGCAGATGGCGGCCGGCGCCGACGACGCAAAGCGCGACGACGAGACCAAGCAACAAGGTTTGCGTCCGTGCCGATGCGCCCATGTCCAGCGATGTAGCCGCCGCTTGTTCGGCGAGTTCGCTGATTTCCTGCTCCATCCGGTCCAACTGGGCAGTCAGTTTCACCGCCCGGGCGTCGCATCCCACCTCCGGCGCCTGCATCTTCGCGTTGCCCGCCTCGCGTCCGGCGCTGACGTAGGCCTGCGCCATGTCGACGCCGGCCGTATGGAAATCGTCGAGTGCCTTCTGCAACTGACCGAGCTCGGCCGCCAGCGATGGGTTCAGTTCGGCCAGGCGTGCCAGATGCGCCTTGGCCTGCTGCAGGTTCCGCCTGGCTTCCTCGTAAGCTTGCGCGTCGCCGGTCGCCGAGACATCGGTCAGAAACTGCTGGATCTGCACCACATGGAAACGGGCTTGCAGCATCGCCCGCAGCGCCGGCTGGGTCACCTCCCGTTCCGTCCTGAGCGCGTCCAGATTACGGTCGAAGCCGAACCAGGCAACGGCGACCAGCGTCAGGATCAGGAGCACGGCCAAGGTCGTGGCAACGGCGATCAATTTTCTGATGGTGTTCATGTCTCGCGATCTCGAAGTCAGCTTGCTTCAGCCTGATCTGCCCGCGCCGAAGCGCGGGAGAGTCTCTGTCATTATTGTGGTCGGCGAAGTGTCTGTATTCGCCACCGGCGCCAAAGCCGTAAATTTAGCCTATGCCCGGCTTGGCGGGGGAGTTTGCGGAAGGCGCGGCGGGCCAGGCGGTAGCAATGCCGCCTTGTTTCATCGGGCAAGCTTCCCGGCTTCAGTGCCGGCGCTGGATGAAAGGCGAGAACTGGCGGTCGGAATCGAGGATATGGCCCACGCACCAGCGTGACAGGGCATCGCCCAGCATTTCGGGTGAAATCCGCCCGCTGGCGGCATCATCGAGCATTTGTTCCAACGCGGCGAGGCAGCGCCGATGTTCTTCCCGGTGATGCTCGAGCGTGGCGTAGCCGGTCATCGCAAGCAGCCTTTCCTCGGCGGAAAAATGCTCGCCGGTGAAGATCAGCAATTCGCTGCCAGCCGACCGAAAGGGCTGGTCGACGGCGATCCGGTCTATCGTCTGCTGACACAGGATCATGATGTTGCGATGCTGGTTGTCGAGCATCCAGTTACCAACGCTGTAGCTTCGTTCCCAGTGGGTCAGATTCTGCATTGCGATGTCTCCTGATTTTCGCTGCTGATGATGGCGTCCGGGTGCTCAATTCGCATCAACTGCCGGGAGGTCGTTCTGACGCCTGTTTGGACTGCGTGAGTCGGGGAATTGTTCCTGAAGGCGGCCGATTCCAGAGTCGCTCCGGCACGCTTGCAGTTCTGCTCGAAGCGCAGATTTTCGAGCCACCCGAGTACAACCTTGACGCTGGGGAGATGGGGGGAGTCGGCCGCGCTGGTCAATGCGATGCGGATCGAATACATTCTTGGCGAAATCGATACCAAGCATGACTTTTGTCGTGTTCAACCCCGAGTGCGACCAATGACCTTCAATATTTCGTGTTCAGGATGCTGTAGTAGTTTCCCGGCCCTGCAACGCCAAGGTTTGGGGGCGTAGATCAATGCCAGTGATCCGCCATCTGGTCCTTGCCCTCGGCATCGTCGGTTCTACCTTCTTTGCGCTGGCGTTTCTTGCTTCTATCGCCAAGCCCGGTTTCGTCGAGCAGGTCGCAAGAAACATCATCCGCTACGAAATCGAAAAGCAGGTGCATGAAAAGATCGACACCCTGGATAGTCAGTTCCTTGCGCGCAAGGCGGCGGCCTTTTCTCAGGGCTATGCCGAAGAGATCGCGCGCACCAGACAGCTGCTGGCAGAACAGTTGCCGAGCCGCCTGGCGGTCGTCATTGCTGAAATGGGGAACCTCGATTGCGAGTGCCGGAAGAAGATAGAGACGAATCTCCGTGCCGGGCTGGAGGGCCGGATTGGCAACGCGGCCGCGGCGCAGGACTACCTCACGTCGCTGATCCGCTCCAGATACATGGATACCGCCAAGCAGGTGACTCGCGAGTTCCGCATCTTCACCGGCACGAACGCCTTGGTATTCGCGTTGCTGATTGCTGCCGTCGTTCTCAAGCGCCGAGCCGACCTGCATCTTCTCCCTGCGGCGCTGACGCTCCTCGGGGCGGCGTCGGCAACGGCTTACCTCTATCTTTTCAACCAGAACTGGCTGCACACCCTGGTTTTCAGCGACTACGTCGGCTTCGCGTATCTTGGCTATCTGGCGGGCGCCTTTGTCTTCCTTTGCGACGTCGTGTTCAATCGCGCCCACCTGACCGCCAAGGCCTTGAACATCGTTCTTGACGCCGTCGGTAGCGCGCTGGAAGTCGCGCCATGCTGATGCCCTTCAATCCTGCAGTCTTTGGATTTGAAGGTCAGCGCTTCGTGCCGCTTCCTTCCGCTTCTCCGCCCGTCAGTTCCTCCCGATACCCCCGGCAAGCGTCGCGCAGCACGTGCAGATGCTGCTGGTAGTTGCGGCAGCCCCGGCACAGGGCGAGGTGGAGGCTGAGTTCGAGGCGTTCGGTGAGGCCGAGGTCGCGGTCTTCGGCTTCCGACATGCGGTGCGTGGCGTCCTTGCAGTTCAGCATGGGCGTTCTCCGGCGAGGAACCAGCCTTTTTCCAGGCAGCCGCGCAGGGCGCTGCGGGCGCGGTGCAGGATGACGTGGCAGTTGCTGGTGCTGATGCCGGCGGCGGCGCAGACTTCGCCGGTATCGAGGTCGAGGAATTCGCGCATCATGAAGACGCGGGCGGTGTTCTTCGGCAGGTGGGTCAGGCAGGCGTCGAAGACGGCCCAGAAGTGCTTGTCGCGCAGCGAGGCTTCCGGGTCGCCCCAGGTGGCTGGGCGGTGCGCCGGGTGCCAGTGGGCGTTTTCCTTGAACAGGGTGTCGAAGGCCTGGTCGAGGCTGTCGTCATCGCCGCCGAAGGCAGAGATCGGCGTCGTCCGGGATTGCTGGCGGATCAGGTCGACGATCTTGTGGCGCAGGATGCCGAAGACCCAGGTCTTCAGCGCCGAGCGCCCGGCAAAGTCGCGGCCGCCGGTGAGCGCGGCGGTCAGCGCTTCCTGGACGGCATCTTCGGCGAGCGTGGCGTCGCGCAACTGGAGCTGGGCGAAGGCCAGCATGTCGTGGCGGACCTGTTCGACGAAGGCGTTGTCGATGACGGCAGACGGGTCGATGGCGGCCTCCATGGCACGGGCAGGGATGCCGCCATGGTAGCTCAACGCGCGGCTTCCAGTGCGGCGCGCAGTTTGGCCGGGTCGGTCTCACCGGCCAGACGGGCGACTTCCTTGCTGCCCTTGAAGACGATCAGCGTCGATTGCGTGCGCACGCCGAACTGGCGGCGCAGTTCGCGGGCGTTGTCGTAATCGACGACGAGCAGGCGGCCGGGCACGCTGGCGTCGCCGCGCCAGCCGTTGAAGACCTGTTGCTGGGCGCGGCAGGTCGGGCACCAGTCGGCGTGGAAGTGCAGCGCGACGGCGTGGCCGGCCGCCTGCTGACGGGCGAAATCGTCCGCGCTCCAGGGGGCGATGTCGAGGGCCTGGGCAAAACCGGCGAGGGTGGTGAAGGCAAGGGCGGCGAGCAGACGAATGGTTTTCACGATGGGCTCCGATGGCTTGAGGATGGTGATGATTGGTCGGAACCAGGGGGTGAATTCTTACACTGCTGCCAGCCTTTGCCGGACCGGCCTCTCTTTGTCAGCGATTGACGTCTACGATCACCCGACCGCGAATCTCGCCATTGATGAGCTTGAAGGCGTGGGGGATCGCCTCGCTCAGCGCAATCTCGGTGCCGATCATCTCCAGCTTGGAGATGTCGAGGTCGGTGCCCAGGCGACGCCAGGCCTCGAGACGCTCGGGGCGTGGGCACATCACGCTGTCGATGCCGGCCAGCGTCACGCCGCGCAGGATGAACGGCGCCACTGTTGCCGGGAAATCCATCCCGCCGGCCAGTCCGCATGCCGTCACCACGCCGCGATACTTGGTGGTGGCGCAGATGTTGGCCAGGGTGTGGCTGCCGACGACGTCGACCGCACCGGCCCAGCGCTCCTTGCCCAGCGGCTTGCCCGGCGACGAGAAATCGGCCCGATTGAGCACTTCGCTGGCGCCCAGACGTTTCAGGTAATCGGCCTCTTCGCTGCGGCCGCTGACCGCGACCACCGTGTAACCGAGCCTGGCCAGGACGGCGATTGCCACGCTGCCAACGCCACCGGCGGCGCCGGAAACGACGATTTCGCCGTGCTCCGGCTTCACCCCGTGGCGCTCCAGCGCCAGCACGCAGAGCATGGCGGTGTAGCCGGCGGTGCCGATCGCCATGGCCTGCAGCGGGGAAAACTGCTTGGGCAGCGGCACCAGCCAGTCGCCCTTGAGCCGTGCCTTCTGGGCCAGCCCACCCCAGTGCCCTTCACCGACGCCCCAGCCGTTCAGCAATACGCTGTCGCCCGGCTGGTAGTCGGCGTGAGTGCTCGATTCAACGGTGCCGACCAGATCGATCCCCGGCACCATCGGGAAGCGTCGAACCACCGGCCCCTTGCCGGTAATGGCCAGGCCGTCCTTGTAGTTGAGCGTCGAGTGGCTGACGCGGACGGTGACGTCGCCCTCGGGCAACTGCGCTTCGTCGATGTCCTTGAGATTGGCGCGATAGCCGGCGTCATCCTTCTCGATCAGAATGCCTTTGAACATGTTCATCTCCTTGGTGATTTAGACCGATCGTCTATAAAAAGTCAAAAAATCAGGACCGCTGTAGCCCGGCGAAAAATCCTTGCGTAAAGATGTCGAGCGCTTTGGCGCTGCGTTCGAGTTTGGCGCGCAAGACCGCCCCTTCCCAGCCGATCCAGAAAAAACTGGCTTGCTGCGCGCAATCCACCGCGTCAGGAATCTGGCCGAGTCGTTGCGCGGCTTCCAGACAACGGGCCAGACGCTGCTCCCAGTCGTCAAATACGGCGCTGAGACGGCCACGGAAGCTTTCCGGCAAGGCGGCCATCTCCTGGCCGAGATTGCCGATCAGGCAGCCACGGCGGAAATCGTGCCGCGCCATGCCGGCTTGCGCGTCGTCGACGAAGGCTGTGATGCGCTCAAGCGGCGTCATTGATTCGTCCCTGAAGTGGCGCTCCAGCTTGCGGGCAAAGTAGCTCGCGTAACGCTCGATCAACGCCGCCCCGAAAGCTTCCTTGCTGTCGAAATAGTGATAGAAGGAGCCCTTCGGCACGCCGACCCGTTTCAGTACTTCGTCGATCCCGGTGGCCGCAAATCCCTTTTCGGTAAGCACCTCCAGCCCGGCGCGCAGCAGCAGTTCGCGCGTTTCGAAGCTTTCTTCTGGCCGCTTTGGCGGGCGGCCGCGTTTGCGGGTAAGGGGCGCTGGGGTATCCATGCGCCGAATTTTAGACCGGTCGTCTCAATAAATGCAACAAGCGGATTCCAGCGACCCTGACCGGGCTTTGATGGGCGATGCTTCAGGCGCTGCGTTCGAGGCGGCGGCGCAGCCAGTGGTCGAGCGACAGGCGGCCGGGGCCGAGCAGGAGGAGCGGCAGCAGCATGGCGAGGAAGATCGCCGGCAGCTTGTAGTTGCCGTGGCCGTCGTCGGTGATTGCGTAGCCTTGCAGCAGGTCGCCCAGCGTCTGCCAGCTATCCGGCCAGTGCACGCTGAGAATGGCGACGACGGTAAGGACGATCAGCGACAGCGAGAAGAAGCGCGTGGCCAGGCCGAGGACCAGCGCGATGCCGCCGATCAGCTCGAACCAGGTGGCCATCTGCCAGCTCAGTTCGGGCGGCACGAGGTTGAACGGGAAGGGAAAGCGGTCCTGGATGTCGGCGAACCAGTTTTCGCCAAGGAATTTGGCCTGCCCGGCTTCGAAGTATTCCCAGCCGAGCACGAGGCGCAGGGTCAGCAGGCCGATCCATAAGCCGATCAGGTCGAGGCCGTCGAACAGGCGACGGGTGAGGGCGGTGAGGGTGTGGTACATGGTCAGGCTCCGTAGGGGGTTGATCCTTGGTCGGAGCGGGGGCGCAGAAACTTACAGTGTGCCGAGCACGACGCCTTGTCGGCGCAGGTCGGCGAGCAGTTCGACGGCGAAATCGATCAGCCGCTCGGGGTCGCCGTGTTGCAGTTCGCCGGCGATCTGCCGCGCGGCGGTTGCGCCGCTCTGCGGTGTTGCGGCGAGCAGCGCGAGCAGGCGGGCGGTGACCGGGTTGGTCTCGCTGAAGCGGACGACGTCGTCGGCGTCGCGATGGACCAGCAGATGCGTTGCCGCCGGCCGGCGCGGCCGCCAGTCGGGGCCGATGCGGTGCACCGGCCAGGCGTAGGCGAGATTGAGCAGCACCGGATTGAGGACGACCGTGCCGTGGCACAGGTCGCCGTCCGGATCGTGCGCCGGGATAGCCGCGTCGGCGATGTCGGCGGCCAGTTCCACCCACTCGTAATGTGCCAGTTCCGGCAACCAGCGCGGCAGGCGCAGACCGGGCGTCTGCGCCAGGAAGTGCACGAACTCGCGCGGGATTTCGCGGAACCACGGCGTCTGTAGCGGCCAGTCACGCAAGAAGCGGCGCCCGAGGCGCGGCCAGCGCGTCTCACCGAGCAGCGTGCGGCAGACCGGGAAGGCGCTGTCGATGAAGCCCTGCAGGTTGTTGCCGACCAGTTCGCGGTACACGCCCATGCCGCGCGCCGGCACGCCGGCCGGGCGGGGGGCATGGCGCGGGTCGCGCAGGTGTTGGGCGAAGGCGTGCTGGAAAGTCTGGAATGTCATGTTCAGGCCGCCTTGCGCTGCTTCGCCGCAGCTTGCAGCCGGGCGATGGTTTCGACCTCTGCGGTCAACGCCGCCAGATCGGGAAAATTGAAGTCGCGTTCGAGGCAGGTCGGCACCTCGCCGCCGATGCGCGCGTAGGCGTCGGCGAGCAGCGCCCACACCGGGTCGATGACCGGCGCGCCGTGGGTGTCGATGACCAGCCCGTCCGGCTCGACGTAGTGGCCGGCGACATGGACGTAGCAGGTGCGTTCGAGCGGCAGCGCGGCGAGGAAGGCGTGCGCGTCGAAACCGAAGTTACGGCTGTTGACGTAGATGTTGTTCACGTCGAGGTGGAGCAGGCAGTCGGCGGCCTCGGCCACGGCGCCAATGAACTCGGCGGCGTTCATCTCGGCGCCGGGCGGTTCGACGTAGGTTGAGGCGTTTTCGATGCCGATCCGCCGGCCGAGGATGTCCTGGGCGCGCAGGATGCGTTCGGCAGTCCAGCGCACCGCCGCCTCGGTCTGCGGGATCGGCAGCAGATCGTAGAGCTGGCGGTCGTCGGCGCACCAGGAGAGGTGTTCGGTGTACAGCGCCATCCCGTGTTCGCGCATAAAATCGCGGATGCGGTAGAGCAGCGCTTCGTCGAGCGGCCCGCTGCCGCCCAGCGACAACGACAGGCCGTGGCAGACGAAGGGGTGGCGCTCGGTGAAGGCGCGCAGTTGGCGCGCCGAACGGCCGCCCATGCCGGCCCAGTTTTCCGGTGCCAGTTCGAAGAAATCGATGACCGCCGGCACGCCGGCCTGCAGCGGGGCGATCAGTTCGCGCCGGAAACCGAGGCCGGCGCCGTGCGGCGAGCGGGCGTGCATCAGGCTTCTCCGCGCGCCGGGTAATCCTTGGCGATGACGAAGTCGATGGCGCCGAGCATGTCCTTGAAGTGCGGCCGGGCGAAGGGCATGGTCTGGACGTTGGCCCAGTAAAGGGTGAGATCGGGGCGGATCAGGAACACGCCGGGTTCGGAAAAGCGCGCCGGTTCCTCGACGCCGGTCGAGGTTAGGCCGCGACTGGTGGAGATGTACAGGCCCCAGGCGCGGGCGTCGGCCTCGCTCAGGCCGTAGCCGAGATCGAACTGGTCGAGCGACCATTCTTCGGCGGTGCGGCGGGCACGTTCTTCGCTATCCGACGAGAGCACCTTGACGACCACGCCACGGGCAGTGAATTCGTCGGCCAGGCGGTTCAGTTCGGTCAGGTAGGCGCGGCACAGCGGGCAGTGATAGCCCCGGTAGAAGACGAGCAGCGTGAAGGTCGGCGCCTCGTTGGCGGCGAGCCTCAGGCGGGTGCCGGAGAGTAACGGCACATCGAGCGTCGGCACCGGCTGGCGGGGAATCAGGGATAGCGGCATGAGAAATTCCTTGAAAGGGCCGGCATCAGCCGCCGGCCCGTGGGTTCAGCGTCTTACTTGGCGGCGCCGCACTTGGCTTCGCCGCACTTGCCGTCCTTCTTCTTTTCGACCGGCTTCTTGTCGGCGCCGCATTTGGCCTCACCGCACTTGCCATCCTTCTGCTTCTCGGCCGCCTTCTTCTCGGCACCGCATTTCGCCTCGCCGCATTTGCCGTCCTTGCCCTTGGTATCGGCCTGCGCCAGCTGGTAACCGGCCGACAGCTGCTTGGCGGTGAAGGGGTTGTCGGCGGCGTGGGCGACCGGGGTCAGGGCGACGGCGGCAAAGGCGGAACCGATGACCAGCGAGGTGAGAGTTTGCTTTTTCATGATGATCTCCGTTGAGGTGGGGGTGAGGGCAGAAAGCCTGCCTGTTGCTTCGTCGGCGCAGGGGCCGGGTTTCTTACAGAAGATTTCAGAAAAGCGTGGTGAGTCGGACCCACGCATCCGGCAGATGTTCAACAATCCGTGCTTCCAGCCACTTGTCGGCGCCGCTCAGGATGGCGATGCCGGTCAGTAGCAGCAGCGCGCCGAACAAGGTCTTGATGCGCCCGATGTGCTGCATCACCCAGCCCCGGACACGGCCGAAACCGGCGCGCGACGCATAAGCGACGCCAACCAGCGGCACCGCCGCGCCGATTCCGAACAACCCGAGCACCACGCCGCCGCGCAGCGCCCCGCCTTCCGCCGCCACCAGACTCAGCGCGGCGCCGAGCAGCGGCCCGGAACAGGGGCTCCAGACCAGCCCGAGCACCCCGCCAAGCAGAAAGGCGCCGGCCAGCGAACCGCCATTCAGCCGCGCCGACGCGGCATTCGCCTGACTGGCGATGGGCAGCATCCATTCGGTGAAGCGCGCATTGAGCGCCGGCACCAGCATGACCAGGCCGAAAACCAGCAGCAGCCAGCCGCCGAAAGTCCGCACATGCTCGCTGTCAATGCCCAGCGCCGGCCCGAGCGCCCCGAGCAGCACACCAATCAGCGCAAACGACAGCGCCATCCCGACGCCCATCGCGACCGGCGCCAGCTTGTTCTGCTGCACGGCACCGCCAACCACCAGCGGCAACACGGGAAAAACGCAGGGCGACAGCGTGGTCAGACTGCCGGCCAGCAAGGCCAGACCGAGAACGGCGGGGGAAAGGGCTTCGAGCATGATTGCATTTCCTTGAGTTGGAGATTGGTCGCGCAGGAGGGCGGGTTTCTTACAGTGGCTTGGCTTTTTTTGGGGGGGTAACTCTGCGGCGCCATGCTCATGTTTCGCAACCACGATGCGCCTTGGAATCTTGATATTCCATATGGTTCAAGGCACGATCCGGGCATGAAGGGATTTTCTCCACTGCGTCGTTAGGCTGCAATCAGCACGAGCAATATGCCCCGCCCACAACAGAAGACGAACAAGCCGGTGATTGAAGCGGAAGCCCTATCCCTTGAGGATTGGCTTTCGCATGTCCTGGTGCCAGAGAACGAACGAAACTATCAAATCGTTGATTATCAGTTTCCTACCGACCGGCATCGTGACGAATACTTGGACGGAATTCATGGTCGCTCAGAAAGCCAGGTGAGAAAACTGCTCCGTGGCTTTCTCGTCCCAAGCGGAACTTTGGGTATAGATCACGTTACGCGTCGCTGGGTTTGTGGCCTGGATTCTGGTGAACGAGACCGCTTAGTCGAAGAAACTGAGTTTTTTCGCCGCCTGATTGAGCCACCTTTTCTTCCATGGGACGGCGTTACGTGGATACTCGACCTTCTCCCGGACTACCCGACGAAGGCTCTAGACGTACTTGATGGCTTTTTCATTGCTCACTGTCAGACGCTTCCAGATGGACGAATGCATGGTTTATCAGATTCCGAAGCCATTATTCGTCGCCGATACCTACAATGCGATAACCCGAGGGAATCACTTCTTTCCTTACGGCCGGGAGAGTTCGAGTATCTTATCGGTGCGTTGTTCGAGCGCATGGACTACCGAGTAGTGGTTACTAAAGCTTCCCGCGATGGCGGCGTCGATGTAGAGGCGAGGCGAGACGAGCCAGGTGGGCGCGCAGTCGTTCTTGTCCAGTGCAAGAGATATGAAAGTGTTGTTCGAGTACACGCGGTCCGAGAACTAATGGGGGTTGTCGCTAGGCGACAGGCAAATAAAGGCATCGTTGTTGCAACTTGCAGCTTTACTTCATCCGCCCGACAGGAAGCGTCTGAGAACGAAATGATTGAGTTGATTGATTTTGTGTCTCTCAACAAGTTGCTGAACAAGCACTTTGGCTCCAAGTGGCCAGAGCGTATTCACTATGAAATTCGGCGGTTGCAGGCAGGCGCTGCTAGGCCCCATCCTTAGATACATGGGGCCGAACGGTTGTAGTTGAGTCGTGGTCGCGAAGCGAGTCGCGAACTGAGCCAGTTGTTGAATAAGCCCGGCTCGGTTTTTCTTGTGCAGGCGAGACACGATAGCGACGAACTGTCGAGCCCTAGCTGCAATTTAAACCGTGTAGCCCACAAATTGAAACGGAGCCTGCAGGCTCCGTTTCTGGGAAAGCACCCGGTCAGGCAGCTTTGACCCGGATAGCCATGGTGACCGGCTTTGCTTCTGGCTTAATGGGCTTCAGCGTACCGGCGCGGTGTGCGGCTTCCAGCTTGGTCACCAGACGACGCGCGCTTGCCAGCTTGGCGGCCGCTAAGCCAGTGTCAGTTCGTCGTTCGTTAGCGGCCATGAAAGCCTCCTTTGCGTCTGTTGTCTTATTGCGCAGGCCAGTCAGCGATTGCCTCAATGTCTCTGGCGTGGTGCAGCACGCGTGCCACGACAATCCCGTGTTCGTGAGGAAAGTAGAACAGAACGTATGGTGTCGAGGTCGGCCAGCTTCTTAGGCCTGGCCAGAGTTCGCGTCGCTCCCGCCCCATGAGCGGCTGATCCAGCAATCGAATGGCTTCTGCTTCTATCTGGTCGAGCATGCGATCAGCGGCGGTGACGCTATCTTCGGCAAGGTACAACCAGGCCTCCAGCAAGTCGTTTTCGGCGCTCGCGGAGTAGAACAGTTTTGCCATCAGACCGTTTTCGCCGTTGCGCGGATTGCTCTGCCGCGCTCCTTGATGCTGGACATGCTCACTTCACGCACGCGGCCGGCGTCGATATCGGCTACGCCTTGGGCAATGTCAGCTTTGAGTGCCGCGCGGTTTGCCGACTGGGCGCTTTGATAGGCTTCAAACAGGCGCAGCGCTTCGCGGATCACTTCACTGGCCGAACTGTAGAGCCCTGATTCGACATGCTGGCGGACGCGGTTTTCCAGCTCCAGCGGCAAAGATACGTTGAGGGACATGGCGGACTCCAGGGGAATGTCAGTTATTGCCATTCTATGCCGGGACGGCGAGAAGTCCAGACTCGGCAAGCCCGCCTCGCCTTCCACTTCACCGCACCGCAATCCCCGCCGCAATCGCCAGCATGACCACGCCTGAGCCGCGTTCGATGTGGCGTAGGTGGCGGTGGAACCAGGTGAGCAGGCGGGGGTGGCCGACGCTGCGGGCGATCAGGGCGTCCCAGGCGAAGACGATGCCGGCCATCCACAGGCCGTAGAGGGTTTGTTCGCCGGCCGGCGTGGCGGGGGCGACGAGGGCGCCGAAGAGCAGGGCGTAGAACAGCGAGTTCTTCGGGTTGAGGATGCCGGAGAGGAAGCCTTGCAACAGATGCGGCGCCAGTTTTTCGCGCGGCTTTGCCGGTGCCGCCGGGCTTGCGTCGGCCAGCGCCAGATGGCCGTTGCTGCGCAGGAAGAGCACGCCCAGCCAGACCAGATAGAGGCAGCCGGCCCATTTGAGCGCGGCGAAGAGCAGCGGCCAGCGGGCGAGCAGCGAGACGCCGGTGAGCGCGAGGGCGATGTAGGCGGCGTTGGCCAGCGCGATGCCGAGGCTGGTGGCGATGGCCGGGCGCAGGCCATGGACGATGCGCGTGCGCATGATCAGGAAGAAATCCGGCCCGGGGCTGAGCAAGGCGACGAAATGGGCGCTGGCGACGAGGCTGAACTGGGTGAAGTCGAAGGACATGGCGGCTTCCGCAAATGGGCGGAGTATCGCCAGCCGGTGGCGGCCGGTCTTGGAGGAAATTGCGCGCCTCAGCGCGGGCCGGCGTATTGCCCCGGGGTGGCGGCGACGCGTTCGCGGAAGCTGCGGTGGAAGTGGCTCTGGTCGGCAAAGCCGGTGGCCAGTGCGGTATCGCAGATGGGGGTGCCGGCGGCAAGGAGGCGACGGGCGCGCTGGATGCGGCGGTCGAGCTAGTAGGCGTGCGGCGTCATGCCGGTATGGCGGACGAAACGGCGGATCAACTGGTAGGGGCTGAGGCCGGCGCGGGCGGCGAGTTCGGCCAGCGGCAGGGCGGCGTCGCAATGCGCGTCGAGCCAGTCGCGGACGGTGGCGATGGCGGGCGGCAGGTCCGCCGCCGGTGGGGCGACGGGCAGCGCCTCGCCCGCCGTGGCAAGCAATTGGCCGAGGGCGGCGGCGAAGGGGGCCGGGTCAGCACTATCGTGGCAGGCGGCGAAAACCTGACCGAAACGCTCATAGGCGAGCGGGTCGCGGGCAAGTTGCCAGGGGCGTTTGGCGAAGGCGGCGCCGCTTGGGTGCGTCGCCAGGAAGTCGTCCATCCAGGCGGCGTCGAGGTAGAGCATGCGGTAGCCCCAGGCGGCGCGGTCTTCCGGGTTGCAGGCGTGCACCTGGCCGGGCGGGATGAGAACCAGGTCACCGGGTGCCAGCCGGTAGCTGGCGCCGCCGGTGGAAAACCGGCTGTGGCCGGCGTCGACCCCGCCGACCGACCATTCGGCGTGGGCGTGCGGGCGGTAGCAGGCCTGCGAGTCGGCGGCGCTGCGCGCTTCGACGAAAGGCAGCGCGGGCGAGCGGTGAAAGCGCGGCGGCTTGCGCGCGGCCGGCGGCGTTTTGGGGGCGGCGGGAGTCATGGGGCGATTCTCTCAGGGATGGCGCTTGCCTGTCGAACCGTCCTCCAAACGCCGGTGGCCGGGTTCGCCATTGTCGTGAACGTGACAAGCGGCGGCGCTGCAGGTGATTGATTTTTCGTAGGTTTGTTGTGGCGCCGCTTTTGCTTGCCTGAACGTCATGAAAACCCATCTCGACTGGTCGGCCTACGACACCTACGGCGTCGGCGACGCCTATGCCGGCATTCCAGCCACCGGCGGCAACTACGCCAAGGCGGTTGCCGTGTGCATGAACAACCACCAGTGCCAGCGCGACGGCAAGGGCGTGATGTGTCCGAGCTTTCGCATCACGCACGATCCGGCGCATTCGACCGGCGCGCGGGTCAAGGCATTCAAGGCGGCCTTGAACGGCGAGCTCGGCGACGACCCTTTCGCCCATCCCGACCTCGCGGCCGCGATGGACCTCTGCGTGTCGTGCAAGGGTTGCAAGAAGGAATGCCCGAGCGCGGTCGACATGACGCTGATCAAGACCGAATACCTGGCGCAGAAGAACGAGCGCCTGGGCGTCACGCGCCGCGCCCGGCTGTTCGGCGCGTTGCCGCGCTGGCTGCACGGCTGGCGGTCGTTGCTGGTACCGCTGGTGCGCTGGCGCAACGCCTCGCCCTGGCTCGCCCGGCTGGCCGAGCGGTGGCTCGGCATCTCGGCCCGCCGGCCGATCCCGGAAATCGTCGCCGCCGGCTTCAAGGCCGACGCGGCGCCGTCGACGGGCGAGCGCGGCAAGGTCGTGCTGTTTGTCGATACCTTCACGCATTACTACACGCCAGAAATCGCCACCGCCGCGCTCAAGGTGCTGCGCGCCGGCGGTTATGCGGTCGACGTGCTCGAACCGGCAAAAACCGACGCCGAGCCGGAACGCCCGCTGTGCTGCGGGCGGACCTACCTGTCGCAAGGCATGGTCGAGGAAGCCAAGCTCGAAGCGCGCCGGGTGATGGCCGCGCTCGCCCCGGCGCTCGCCGCCGGCACGCCGATTGTCGGCCTCGAACCCTCCTGCCTGCTGGCACTGCGCGACGAGTTCTACAGCCTCGGCCTTGGTCCTGACGTCGGCCAGCTATCGAAACAGGCCTTCCTGTTCGAGGAATTCCTGATGCGCGAAGGCAACAAGGGGTTGAAGCTCGCCCTCAAGCCGATTCCCGGCGGCCGCGCGCTGGTCCATGGGCACTGCCACCAGAAAGCTTTCGGCGCGATGAAGTCGGTCAGGAAGGTGCTCGGCTGGATTCCGGAATTCGAGTTCGAGATCATCGACGCCAGTTGCTGCGGCATGTCCGGCAGCTTCGGCCTGGAGGCCGAACACCACGATGCCTCGGTGCAGATGGCCGAACTCGCGCTGCTGCCGGCGGTGCGCGAAGCCGCTGCGGAAACGCTGATCGTCGCCGACGGCTTCTCCTGCCGGCACCAGATCAAGGACGGCAGCGGGCGCGACGCGCTGCATGTGGCGGTGCTGCTGGAACGGGCGCTGGCCGGCTGAAAATGCCCGGATTTTGCGATCGACCGTGAAATCCGCGGAATCTCGATTGTGTTGACCACGAAATCCCGTTTTATCTGACCAGACGATATTGACGTGTTGGACAGGTGGCGATAGGCAGTATTCGGCCACAAGCGGCCAGAAGCTGTCTCTCACGAAAGCGTCGCATAGCGGACATAGGGTCTGTCCGTATGATTGCTGATTGATAAGGAGACCGGCTTCGGATAATCTCCATGTCATTCAAAACCTTAGCGACGATCCAATCGTGTCCGTATTATTAGTAATGACCCAGACGATTTTGCTCGTGAATAACTGTTGGGCCACTAATTAACGCTCCTGCCAATGGAAAACAAAATTCCGCTTCCGACCGACAGCATCTATAAGTTCTACGCGTTGTTTGGGCTGTTGGTGTTCGTATTTTGTGTTGGTGCCACCATCTACATCTCGCGCTCAACGAACGATCTGATCTTCACCTCATCCATCGAATACGAAACGCTGAAGGCAATTGAAAAGCCGACTACCGTCGAAGTTGCGAAGCGTGAGGGTATTGAAAAGAGGGTTGAAGTGGCGCTCGCTGACAAAACTTTTTTTCTGCGTGCCCTCGGAGTTATCGCAGCACTAGGCATGCTCACGATGGCGTACGGATTTCTCAAATGGCATCGTGAAATTCAGCCTATTCAAGACGAAACAGCGCGCCTTCAACTGGCGAAACTTCGACATGAGGTTCGCGCGCTTTCCGAAAACAATAGTCCGGAGTAACGCCCCTATGGTGCCAACTAGAACGGGCTCTGATCCAAATCTAGGGAGGGCGTTCGTTGATCCGTGGCCCAACCCTGTAGTCGAGTGGACCTGCGCAATAAGCGGCGCAGTCCGCTCGCTTCTACGTTGAACATCTGCTTTCACAACTAACCAACTACCGCTTTGGCTCGATTCGAGTCAGTCAAACGCCCCCGATTTTGTGGCCAGCCACCAGCGGTTTCGCAAAACCCGGGGAATCCCGTCAACCCTTGGGTTTTTACCCTGGCCAGGCGATCACGAAGATGCTGCCGCCCTGATCCGAGGTCTGGCAGTACGCCTGGCCGCCATGCGCCTCGGCGATGGCCTTGACCACTGCTAGGCCGAGGCCGCTGCCGCCCGTCTTGTTCGAACGCGAGGGATCGCCGCGCCGGAACGCCTCGAAGACGCTGGCGGCGATCTCGGCCGGCAGGCCCGGCCCCTGGTCTTCGACGCTCAGCCGGCAGAGCCCTTCCGAGTGGTCGAGCCGCACGCTCAGCAGGCCAGGGGTGGCGTGCTGCAAGGCGTTTTCCAGCAGGGCCATCAGCGCCTGACGGATGCGCACCGGGTCGCAGTCGACCTGCAGATTGGTGTCAATTGCCTGGTGCAGCGTGAATCCCAGGGCGCTGAGGCGGGGCGAGAAGACCTGCAGCACGCTGTCCAGTTCTTCGGCTAGCGGGTGCCGGCCGCGCTGCAGTTCGAGGTGGCCGCTTTCCTTGAGGCTGAGGACGCGCAGATCCTCGATCAGGCGGTTGAGACCTTCGACCTGACGCAACAAGCCTTCGAACAACTGGCTGCTCGGCGAGAAGACGCCGTCGACCAGCCCCTGCAGGCGGCCGCGCAGGATGGTGACCGGCGTGCGCAATTCGTGGGCAATGGCGGCGTTCCAGAATTCGCGTTCGCTGCTCATGCCTTGCAGCCGTTCGGCCATGGCGTTGAAGTCGCGGACCAGTTGCGCGGTTTCGCCCTGGGCTTGCGCATCCATGACAGCGCGGGCGTCCAGCTTGCCCTGCGCGACTTCACGCAGGCTGTGGGCGACCGAGTTGAGCGGCGTCAGGATGCGCCGCGACAGACGGATCGCGGCGAACACCGCCATCGCCAGCGCGGCGGCGACGGTGCAGACGATCCACACCGTTTCGACCTGCGACGGTATCCAGGTGTCGGAAATGCTGCCCGGTAGATAGGCCAGGGCCAGCGCATAGAAGGCGTAGGAGCCGAAGACCGAGATCAGGATGATGCCCAGCGCCATCACCACGAAGGACTGGATGATCTGTCGGCGCAGGCTGTGCGAGGGGGTCATGCGTCGCCGCCGAAGCGATAGCCGACGCCCCAGACGCTGGTCGGGACGCCTTCGATGCCCAGCGCCTCCAGTTTCTTGCGCAGCTTGCTGACGTGGCTGTCGACGGTGCGCTCCTGGGTGTCGCCTTCGGGCAGGCAGTTGGCCAGCAGTTCGCTGCGGCTGAAGACGCGTTTGGGCGCGCGCATCAGGCAGGCGAGCAGCTTGAACTCGGTCAGCGTGAGATCCAGCGTCTGTTGCCGGCCGTCGCGGTAGACGCTGGCTTCGTGGCTGTCGGGATCGATCTGGAACGGGCCGGCCCGCAGGATAGGCGTCGCGGCGGCGGGCGCCGCGCGGGTGCGGCGCAGTACTGCCTCGACCCGCGCCACCACTTCGGCCGGGTTGAACGGTTTGACCACGTAGTCGTCGGCGCCCAGGCGCAACCCCATCAGCTTGTCGATATCCTGATCGAGCGCGGTCAGCATGATCACCGGCGTATCGCCACGGGTGCGGATTTCGCTGAGCACCTTCCAGCCGTCGAGCTGCGGCATCTGCACATCGAGCAGCAGCAAATCGGGCTTGAGCGCCCGGTGCATGGCCAGGGCCTGCTGGCCATCGCTCGCGTGCCGGGTGCGCAGCCCGCTGCGTTGCAGGTAGGCGCTGAGGATTTCGGCGATCTCGGGCTCGTCTTCGGCAATCAGGACGAGCGCCTGGGCCTGTGCGGCAGGCGGGCGAGCGGCGGTTGGGCTTGATTCGGGCATGGGCGAATCTTATCGCCGCCTCCATGCTTTCTCCAAAAAGCCTCGAAACCGCCTCGACAACTGTGCGCCAGACTCGCCCTCCGGTCGTATTTCTCGCGCCTTCGGGCGGCAAAAGGCAATTGACGAGGTCAGGTTTGGCATGAGTTCCATAAAAGGTTTTGCGCGCATCCTGTTTGCCGGGGCGCTCCTGCTCGGGGTGGCCGCTTGCGGCCCGGCGGCGGAAGACAAAGCGCCCGCCGCGCCGCTTCAGGTTTCGGTGATGACCCTCGAAGCACAGGCATTGACCGTCAGCGAGGACCTGCCGGGGCGCGTGGCGGCTTTGCGCAGCGCCGAGGTGCGCGCCCAGGTCGGCGGCATCGTGCAGCACCGCCGCTTCGAGCAAGGTAGCGAAGTCAACGCCGGTAGCGTGTTGTTCCAGATCAATCCGGCGCCGTTCGCGGCCGAAGCCGACAGTGCCGCCGCCGCCTTGCAGCGGAGCGAGGCGGCGCATACGCGGGCCGCAATCCAGGTTGACCGGCTGGCCCCGCTGATGCGGGCCGAGGCGGTCAGCCGCCAGGCTTACGACGACGCGGTAGCGCTGCGCGACCAGGCGGCTGCCGAACTGGCCCAGGCCAAGGCAACGCTGGCGCGCCGACGTCTGGACTTGAAGTTTGCCAGCGTCGAGGCGCCAATCTCCGGACGGGTCGATCAGGCTCTGGTCAGCGAAGGTGCCCTGGTGGCGCCGGGTGACAGTTCGCCAATGGCGAGGATTCAGCAGATCGACCAGGTCTATGTCGACGTGCGCCAGTCGGCGGCGGCGCTGGAATCCCTGCGCCGGCAGGCCGAGCCGACGGCGTCGGCACTGGCCGTGGACATCCTGGACGGCGAGGGAAAGCCCATGGGGCTGAACGGGCGCATCCTGTTTTCCGGGATCGAAGTCGATGCCGGCACCGGCGACGTGCTGCTGCGGGTCCTGGTCGACAACCCGCAGCGTCGCTTGCTGCCCGGCATGTTTGTCCGGGCCCGCATCGGGCGCGCACATTATCCGGCGGCGTTGAGCGTGCCGCAGCAGGCGGTGCTTCGGCGGGGAAGCCAGGCCAGTGTCTGGGTGGTCGATATGCACGGCCTTGCGCAGCAGCGGGCGATCGAGCTGGGCGAACTGGTCGGGCGCCGCTACCGCGTAGTCTCCGGGCTGAGCGCCGGGCAGCAGGTGGTGATCGAAGGGATCGAACGCCTCAGTCCGGATGCGCCGGTCGTCACCCGTGTCTGGCAGCCCGCTGCCGCCGCTCACTGAGTCGGGAGCGCCCGCCATGCCGCAGTTTTTCATCAAGCGCCCGGTGTTCGCCTGGGTGATCGCCCTGTTCATCGTGCTCGCCGGCGTGATCGCCATCCCGCAACTGCCGATTGCCCGCTATCCCTCGGTGGCGCCGCCGTCGGTCAGCCTTTACGCCAGCTATCCGGGGGCCACGCCGCAGACGCTCAACGACTCGGTGGTGACCCTGGTCGAACGCGAACTGTCGGGGGTCAAGAACCTGCTGTACTTCGAATCCTCGGTCGATACCTCGGGCAGCGCGCAGATCACCGCCACCTTCAAGCCAGGCACCGACCCCGAGCTGGCCCAGGTGGACGTGCAGAATCGCATCAAGTCGGTCGAGCCGCGCCTGCCGCAGGCGGTCAGGCAGAACGGCCTGCAGGTCGAGTCGGCGGCGTCCGGCTTCCTGATGATGGTCGGCATGACTTCGCCCGGCGGCCAGTTCGACGAAGTCGCGCTGAACGACTACCTGGCGCGCAACGTCGTCCCGGAGCTGCGCCGTATCGACGGGGTCGGCCGCGTGCAGTTGTTCGGCGCCGAGCAGGCCATGCGGATCTGGGTCGATCCGGACAAGCTCACCGCCTACAGCCTGACGATGAACGAGCTGGCGCAGGCCATCGAGCAGCAGAACGCGCAGATCGCGCCGGGCCGGATCGGCGACGAGCCGGCCTTGCCCGGGCAGCGCCTGACCGTGCCGCTGACCGTCCAGGGGCAACTGACGACGCCAGCGCAGTTCGCCGCCATCGTTCTGCGCGCCGGGGCCGACGGTTCGAAAGTGCTGCTCGGCGACGTGGCGCGGGTGGAACTGGGCGCCCAGTCCTACGCCTTCGCCAACCGCGAGAACGGCGTGCCGGCGACCAGTGCCGCCATCCAGCTGGCGCCGGGCGGCAACGCGGTACGCACCGCCGCTGCCGTGCGTGCACGCCTGGCGGAACTGGCGGCGAACCTGCCGGCGGGCATGGCCTACTCGGTGCCGTTCGATACCGCGCCCTTCGTCAAGCTGTCGATCGAGAAGGTCATCTACACGCTGTTGGAAGCCATGCTGCTGGTTTTCCTGGTGATGTACCTGTTCCTGCAGAACCTGCGTTACACGCTGATTCCGGCCATCGTTGCGCCGATCGCACTGCTCGGTACCTTCGCGCTGATGCTGGTGGCCGGGTTTTCGATCAATTCCCTGACCATGTTCGGCATGGTGCTGGCCATCGGCATCATCGTCGACGATGCCATCGTCGTGGTGGAGAACGTCGAGCGGCTGATGGCCAGCCACGGACTCTCGCCACGGGAGGCAACGGCGCAGGCGATGCGGGAAATCACCGGTGCGGTGATCGGCATCACCCTGGTGCTGACCGCCGTGTTCATCCCGATGGCTTTCGCCAGCGGATCGGTCGGCGTCATCTACCGCCAGTTTGCGCTGGCGATGGCGGTGTCCATCCTGTTCTCGGCGCTGCTCGCCTTGAGCCTGACGCCGGCGCTGTGCGCCAGCCTGTTGCGCCCGGTCGCCCCCGATCATCAGCACAAGCGCGGCTTTTTCGGTGCCTTCAATCGCGCCTTCGACCGCTTCAGCGCCGGCTACAGCGAGCGGGTCAGGCGCCTGCTCGGGCGTAGCGGCCGGATGATGGCGGCGTTTGCGGTGGTCTGCGCCTTGCTGACGCTTGCCGTCTGGCAGCTGCCGTCGTCCTTCCTGCCTGAAGAGGACCAGGGGTACTTCATGACCTCGATCCAGTTGCCGACCGGTGCGACCAGCGAACGGACGCTGGACGTGGTCAAGGCCTTCGAGGCGCATGTCGCGACGCGCCCGGCGCTGGATGTGAACCTGGTGGTGCAGGGTTTCAGCTTCTCGGGCTCCGGCCCCAATGCGGCGATGGCCTTCACCATGCTCAAGGACTGGGGGCGGCGTAACGGCGCCAGCGCGAGCGAAGAGGCGGCGCTCGCCCAGCAGGCGATGGCCGACAGCGTCGAAGGCACGGTGATGAGCCTGATGCCGCCGGCCATCGACGAGTTGGGCACTTCCTCCGGTTTCACCCTCTATCTGCAGGATCGGGCCAACCGGGGTGAGGTGGCGCTGCTGGCCGCGCAGGCCCGCCTGCTGGCGCTCGCCGCCGGGAGCAAGCTGGTCAGCGCTGTATACGCTGACGGCTTGCCGCCCGGCGCCAGCATCCGCCTGGAGATCGACCGCCAGAAGGCCGAGGCCATGGGGCTTTCCTTCGCCGCCGTGAGCAATACGCTGTCGGCAGCCATGGGGTCGCTGTACGTCAATGATTTTCCCAACGCCGGGCGCATGCAGCAGGTCATTCTCCAGGCCGACGCGCCGGCGCGCATGCAGCTCGACGATGTGCTCGCCCTGCGCGTGCGCAACGCCGGCGGCGGCATGGTCGCGCTGCGCGAGGTGGTGAGGGCTGAGTGGACCGAGTCGCCGCAGCAGATGATGCGCTTTCAGGGGTTTCCGGCGGTACGTATCGCCGGGAGCGCGGCACCCGGGGTTTCCAGCGGTGCCGCGATGGACGAGATGGAGCGTCTGGCGGCGCAGTTGCCGCCGGGGTTTGCCGTTGCCTGGACCGGGCAATCGCTGCAGGAGCGCCAGTCGGCGGCGCAGGCGCCGTTGCTGATGCTGCTTTCGGCGCTGGTCGTCTTCCTGGTCCTGGCGGCGCTCTACGAGAGCTGGACGATACCGCTGGCGGTGCTGCTGGTGGTGCCGCTCGGGTTGCTCGGCGCGGTGCTCGCGGTGATCCTGCGCGGCATGCCCAACGACGTGTTCTTCAAGGTCGGCATGGTCACCATCATCGGCCTGTCGGCCAAGAACGCCATCCTCATCGTCGAGTTCGCCCGCCAGTTGCATGCCGAAGGGCGAACCCTGGTCGATGCTGCGGTGACGGCGGTGCGCCTGCGCCTGCGCCCGATCCTGATGACCTCGCTGGCGTTCACCCTCGGCGTCCTGCCGCTGATGCTGGCCCGCGGCGCCAGCGCCGAATCGCAGCACGCAATCGGCACCGGCGTCTTCGGCGGCATGCTTAGCGGTACCTTGCTGGCGGTGTTCTTCGTGCCGGCCTTCTTTGTTTTTGTCATCGGCACGCAGGAACGCATTGCCGCATGGCGCGCGCAACGCGGCGCCAGCGCGCCGACCGGGGAAAAGCAATGATCCGCCTGCTTCTGAGCCTGTTCCTGTGCGGCAGCCTGGCCGCTTGTTCGCTGACGCCCCTGCTGGAACTGCCGCCGTCGCCCGTGCCGGCGAGTTTCCCGCTGGCGACCGAGGCCGCGCCGGCCGGCCCGCCCGGCTGGCGGGCGATGTTCGGCGATCCGCGTCTGCAACGGCTGATCGAGCTGGCCCTGCAGCACAATCGCGACCTGCGCCTGGCCGCGCTCAACGTCGAGGCGGCGCAGGCGCTGGCCAGGGTCCAGCGCGCCGGACTGCTGCCCGGCGTTGGTCTGACCGCGACGCAGACGCGCGAGCGGGCCCTGGCGACCGACGGCGGCGGCCACACGACCCGCTCGGTGAGCCGGCAGGCCGAAGTGAATGTCGCGGTCAGCGCCTTCGAACTCGATCTCTTCGGGCGCGTGCGGGCGCTCTCCGATGCGGCGCTGGCGCGCTACCTGGCGAGCGAACATGGGCGCGACGCGGTTCATATCGCGCTCGTCAGCGCCGTCGCCGAGGCCTACTTCGCGCAGCAGCTGGCCGTCGAGCAACGGCAGCTAGCGGAACGCATGCTGGCCGATTGGCAACAATCGCTGGCCCTGGCCCGCCTGCTCAAGCAGGCCGAACAGAGCAGCAGCCTCGATGTCGCCCAGGCCGAGGCCCAGGCGGCGCTGGCCGAGGCCGAACTGGAAGCGCGCCGGCGGGCCGAGGCGCAGGCGGCGAATGCGCTGCAGTTGTTGGTCGGCGGCGAACTGCCCGGCGACTTGCCGGCCGCCCTGCCGCTCGCCGGGCAGCCGGTGATCGCCCGGCTGCCGGCCGGCTTGCCGTCGGAGCTGCTATTGACCCGGCCCGATCTACGCCAGGCCGAACAGATGCTGGTGGCGGCCAACGCCGATATCGGCGCGGCGCGGGCCGCGTTCTTTCCGCAGATTTCGCTGACTGCGTCGTTCGGTTACGCCAGTACCGCGCTTGGCGGCTTGTTCGATCCGGGGCACCAGGTCTGGCGTTTCGCCCCGCAACTGTCGCAGCCGCTGTTCCAGGGTGGCCGTTTGCGCGCCGAACTGCGCCTGGCCGAGGTCCGCAAGTCCGAGGCCGTCGCCCAGTACGAACGCGCCATTCAGAACGCCTTCCGCGAAGTCGCCGATGCCCTGGCCGGTACCGCCACCTTCGACCGCCAGATCGCCGCGCAGCAACGGGCGCTGGACGCCGCCGAGCGTCGCCTGGCCTTGTCCCGGCAACGTTATCAGGCCGGACTCGACGGCCGTCTCGAACTGCTCGACGCGCAACGCCAGTTCGACGCCGCGCGGCAGGCAATGCTGGTGCTGCGCCACGAGGAAATTGCCAACCGGGTGGCGCTCTACAAATCCCTCGGCGGCGGCCTGGGCGTTCACGCGGGGGGAAGCGACGCCTCCGTCGCAACGCCCGCAGCACTCAATCCGGGTGCTGGGGCGTCATGATGTCTGGTACGGCGATTGGTGCAGCTTGCCGGCTACGGGCTGCCCGGAGGATTCCTCGTTGGCGGACTGATGCGCGGCGTAACCGGATCAAGGCGCAGCTATCGCCGCGATCAGTCCCCGGGACGTACTCACCGGCAGGCGCAGCGTCGCGTAGCCGCGATAGTTGCCGGCCTTGGCCTCGTCGCTGAACCAGACCAGCCATTCGCGTCGACCGTCGGCGGCGACGATGTCGGCGATGACCTCGAAGCGGTAGCGCCAGTCTTCGGTCTCCAGCGTCACCGCGTGCGTTTCGATCTGCGGCACGGCACCACCGATGGCGGCGAGCGTGAACTTCTCGCCCAGGCGCGGTCGCAGCGACGACGGGAAGCTGCGCAGGTCCAGGCGCTGCAGCAGTTCGCGGCCGTAGGACGGCGGCAGCGCCGCCGCCGGCGCCAGTGCCTTGGCCTGGTCGAGCTGGGTCAGCGCGTCGCACACCAGGTAGGCCTGGGCGATAGCGCGATTGTTGACCGCTTCGTCGATCGTGCCGCTGCCTCGCTCGGCCAGGTAGCCGTGACAATCGCGCACCGTGCGGCCGTTGGCGAAGCGCAGCGGCGGCCGGACGGCGCTCATCGTCTGCGCCTCGTTCGCCCAAGCCTGGCGCAGGCCGGCGTTGAAGATTTCGTGTTCGCCGGGCTTGCCCGGCACGGCGGCGCAGGCGGCAACGAGGAGGAGGGGGAGGAGGCGCTTCACTTGACGATTTTCTCCAGCAGGGTGGCTTCCAGTCCGCGCCGCGTCGGGTAGGCGTCGCCGAAGGCTCGCAGCAGTTTGACCGCTTCGGCCCAGTCCTGGCTACTGACGGCTTTCCAGAATTTCGGCGTCTTGGCGCTGAGGTCGCCGTATTGGAAGGATACCGAGGCAATGACGGTTTGTGCTTCGGCCGGCAGCGAATAGAAGTCGGTTTTCGCGGTGTTGTCGATGGCGGCCGCGTAGCGACGCTTCAGCTTATCGACTTCCTTGGCCTTCACCGCCTTGTCGATCTCGGTCGCCTCCGCCGCCGAGATGGTCAGGCTCTTGGCGCTCAGCGCATCGCTCGCCGCCTTGGCGGTCTTGCCGAGATAAGGCTTGAGTTTGGTGACCAGGTCGGCGGACAGGCCGAGGTTGTTCAAGTCCGATTCGTTGCGCTGGCCAAGGTCGAAACCGGTTGCGACCGTCACGCCGCTCTTGCTCACCTCGCTCGCCGGAACGTAGGCCTCGGTGATGCTCCCGCCTTCGCGATCGCTGATGAATTTGTAGTCAATCTGGTTTGCCATGTCTTGTCCTCGTCTCGGTGAGCTTGAATTGATTGCTCGCTATTCTAGGTTGAAGCCATCGGCATATGACAAAAAGTTTTTCCGATGAGGGGCACGGCGCATGTCTGCACAGCATGGTTGAACGTCCTTCGTGTCCGATTCCGTCCGCTTCTGGTCCCGTTCCGGTCTGTCGCGGGTTTCGGCAGCCGCCTAAGCTTCGTCTCCAGGGAAACCGTCACGGGAGACGATCATGGAACGCGAAGTCCTGTTGTTGTTGCCGTTGCCAGCCGGTGTCGATGGCGATTCGTCGCTGTTGCGGCTGGTGTTCGAGCGCTGGTGGCAGGGCGCGGCGGCGGTGGCGCTGGGGGCTGCCGAGGGCTGGCCGGTGCCGGTCGAGCGGCGCTTTGCCGGGGCCGGCGTGCCGCTGGCGTTGCGCTTCTGGTTGTGGCGGCGGCGGGGGGCGCGGGTGATCGTGGCCGGCGTCGGCGCTGCCGGGTTGGTGGCCGAATTGCGCCGCCTGGGGTACGCCGCCGAACTACCCGGTAGTGCTTCGTGCGACACTGGCGCGGCGGACGCGCCGGGTTTGCTGCGTCCGGCCTGATCGGGAGTTTTCCATGGACATGCTGTTCATCCTGCATCCGCAACACACGGCCTTCGATTTCGCCGGGCCGGCCGAGGTCATCCACATGGCGGCGCAGGCCGGCGCGCCGTTCCGCCTGTGCGTGGCCGGGCCGCAAGCCGAGTGCGTCAATTCGCTGGGCGTCGTCAATCGCGTTGATCCGCTACCGGAAACGCTGGCCGACGGGACGCTGGTCTTCCTGCTCGGCACCGAGGACGAACCGCGCGATTACGCGACGCCGGCGGCGCGGGCGATCATCGACTGGCTACACGCGCAGTTCGACCCGGCCCGCCACCGGCTCGCCTGCATCTGCTCGGGCGCCTTGCTGGCGGCGCGTGCCGGCCTGCTCGACGGTCGCCGGTGCACGACGCACCACGCGTTGATCGGCATGCTGCGCGACTGGGCGCCGCGCGCGCAGGTGCTGGAGAACCGGATGTTCGTCGAGGACGGATCGGTGTTCTCCTCGGCCGGCATCGCCGGCGGCGTCGACCTGGCGCTGGCCATCGTCGAACGCTTTGCCGGCGGTTTGCTGGCGACGCAGGTGGCGCGGCGCATGGTGATCTACCTGCGGCGCACCGGCGCCGACCCGCAGCTGTCGCCCTGGCTGGCCCATCGCAACCACCTGCATCCGGCGGTGCACAAGGCGCAGGACCTGATCGCCCGCGATCCGGCAGCGGATGTTTCGGTGGGCGAGATCGCGGCGCAGGTGCATGTCAGCCCGCGCCACCTCAGCCGGCTGTTCCGCAACGAGGCCGGGATCGGCCTTCTTGACTACCGCCACGGCCTGCGCGTCGAGCTGGCGCGCCAGCTGATTGCCCAGGGGCAGAGCGTCGAGCGCGCCGCCGAGGGCGCCGGCTTCGCCTCGGCGCGCGACCTGCGCCGGGTGTGGAAACAGCATGCACCGGGAACGCCGGGGCAGGGGGTGGCCTGAGATGGCCGACCATCCTTACAAGCGCACGCCGCTGCCGGCCGCGCCCAAGCCTCGCCTGGGGGCGATCCTCGCTTGTCTGGCGACAGCACTGGCCGGTCCGTTCATCGGTTTTGCCGTGGTCGGCCAGGTCAGCGAGGCTGGCCTGCTGCTCGGCCTCGGGCTGAGCCTGCTGCCGCTGGCCGGACTGGCGGTGCTGGTCCGCCAATACCATCGGCGTCTGCGTCGTCTGCCGCCGGCGCTGGCAGCGGAATGGATGCAGGGCAAGCTGGTGGCGGCGGCGGGCGGACCCGTGGTGACGGCACCCTGGCGCTACGCCTGCGGCAAGAACTGGATCGAGCTACGCAGCGACGGCGTGCTGGTGTCGCGCCATGCGCTGCTCGCCTTGCCCGGTGTCGCGGAGGCGATGGGCCGCTTGTGGATGGCCGGCGAAATCGGCGAATTCTTCATCGAATGGGCGGCGCTGGGCGAATGGTCGGTGTGCGACGAAAGTGATGGTCCCGATACCTACCGGGTTTCCGTGCGGGACGGTGGCTGGGTGCATCTGCGCCGCTTTCGTGGCGTAGCGGCGGGCGAGGTCGCACTGCTCGATGCGGTGCGCAGCATCGGCGGCTCGCCTGTCCGGGTGCTGGCCGAGGTGGCCGACGACTGAGCCGCCGGTGTCAGGCGTCGAAGTGCAGCGCCAGGCTGCTTAGCGCCTTGGGTAGCGGCAGGTTCTCCTCTGCTTCGAGGATGCCGGGCACCGGATGCGGGTATTCGAAGAAGACGCCGTAGGTGCCGGGGCGCTGGCCGTGCAGGTAGACGTGGGCGCGCAGGTTGGCGAGTTCGTGGTGGCGCAGGGTGACGATGTCGGGGTCGGCGCCATTGTCGGGGGCAATGTCGCAGGCTTCGCCGAACTGCTCGTCGAGGCTGACCAGCAGGCGGCGCAGGGAACGGCTCTTGGGTAGCGACCAGGGATTGGTGTTCATCGCAGTAGCTCCGGTTTGATCTGTTCCAGCCAGGTGTCGATGCGGCTCTCGCTGAGGTTGGCTTGCCCGTGCTGGTCGAGCGCCAGGCCGAGGAAGTGGTCGCCGTCGGCCGCCCGCGATGCCGTGAACTCGTAGCCGGCGACCGGCCAGCGACCAACCACGGTCGCCCCGCGGGCGACGAAGGCGTCGTGCAGGAGGCCGATCGCGTCGACGAATTCGTTCGGGTACTTCTGCTGGTCGCCGAGGCCGAAGATGGCGATGGTCTTGCCGGAGAGGTCGGCGTCGGCCAGTTGCGGCAGGAATTCCTCCCAGCTCGGCTGGCTCAGTCCGGTCGACGCGCCGGGCAGTTCGCCGTCGCCCAGCGTCGGGCTGCCGACGATCAGGCGGTCGTGGGCGAGGAAGTCGGCGAGCGTGCTGCGCCCGATGTTGACCGGGGCGGCGGCCAGTTCGCCGAGTTTCCTGGCGATCTGCTTGGCCACCAGCCGGGTGCGGCCGGTGTCGGTGCCGAAGAAGATGCCGATCCTGTCCATGCTCAGGCGCTGACCACGAGTTCCTGGGTCAGCTCTTCCGGCAACACGCCGACCGGGTCGCCGAGGGTGCCATCGGGGCCGTTCTCGAAGCGCACCAGGTAGATTTCCTGGTCGGGGTCGGCTTCGACGTGGCCGAACTGCACCACCACGCCGCGCGAGCCGGCGGCGGCGATCAGGCCTTCTTCCTCTTCGACGCCGGGCATCCCGCCGTCGTTGAGGATGTCGGTGGCAGCATAGACGAGGTCGCCGATTTCGTACTGGACGAGAGCCATGATGTCAGGCCCAGACGTCGGCGGGGGCCTTCAGGCGTTCGACCGGCTGGTCGAACATCAGGTCCTCGTCGATGATGCTGCCGACGTCGGCCGGCTTGACGCCGACGTACATCGTGCCTTCCGGATAGACGATCACCGTCGGGCCGAGGTGGCAGGGGCCGAGGCAGCCGGTGTTGGTGAGCTGGAAGCCCGAATTCCACAGGTTGCGGGCGGTGAACTCGTCGGAGAAGGCTTGCCAGGTGGCGGCGCAGCCCTTGTCCTGGCAGGAACCGCGCGGGTGGCCGGCGGGGCGGCCCTGGACGCAGACGAGTACGTGTTTCTTCGGTCTTGGCATGAGATTCTCCTTGTCGATGGAGAATCCTTAGCAAAGGTGATGCCAGTAATTAATGCTTTGTTTTCAGTGGATTGGCCTGCGTTGCTCTTGTCGGGTTCGCGACAAGAGCAACGCAGGCCAGGGTTTCAGCGGCTGCCGTGCTTCTCGTGGACCATCGCGTCGAGTGCGGCGATGACGCCGTCGCTGCCGGATTCGACGTGTTCGAAGGCGCCGTGCAGCTTCTCCTGGATCGCGTAGTCGGTCTCCCAGCCGCTGGCCAGCAGTTCCATCGCCCGGTGCATGCTCTGGTGCACCGTGCGGTGCGGGTCGCTGATGCGGCGGAAGCTGCCGAGTTTGCCGAAGATGGTGAGGGTTTCGTCCTGGCCCAGCCACTTGCCGAGGCGGCAGGACTGCTCGTTGACCTCGACTGCCCGGGCGTTGTCGGAGTCGACGCCGTGGTTGATCGCCAGGTAGCCGTTCTGCTTGTAGATGAAGTGGTCGACCTTGGCCAGCGCCGCGAAGCTGACGTCGTGGATGTAATGGATCTGCTCCAGCGCCTGCGACGAGGCGTTGGCGACACCGGCGAAGCGGGTGTCGAAATCGCCGATGGTGGCGCGCGATTCGGAAGCGATGTCGCGCATTTCGCCGGAGTTGGCGAGCATGCGCTCGGCATCGCCCTGCAGCGTCTGCATGACGCCGGAGATCGCGGTCGACGCCTTGATCGTGTCTTCCGCCAGCTTGCGCACTTCGTCGGCGACGACGGCGAAGCCGCGACCGTGCTCGCCGGCACGGGCGGCTTCGATGGCGGCGTTGAGGGCGAGCAGGTTGGTCTGGTCGGCGATGCTGGCGATCAGCGTCACCGAACGGGCGATTTCCTCGCGGTGGGCGTTGAATTCGACGATCGCGTGACCGGTGTCCTCGATCTTGTCGACCAGGCGGTTCATCGCCGCGACGACGGCGGCAATCGCCGTGTTGCTTTCCTGTGCGGCGTCGGCGTTGGCGGTGGAAAGCCGGGTCAGGGCGTCGGTGGCGGCGACGATGCCGAGCATGTCGTTCTGGATCGTCCGCATGTTCTTCAACAGGTTTTCCTCGTTCAACTGGCCGAGGCGGGACAGCAGGTTGTTGCGCATTTCCTGGTGATAGTTGCGCAGCAGGATGGCGAGCGATTGGTTGCCCTGGTCGACCGCTTCGCGGAAGACGCCGCACAGGCCCTGGCTGTCGATCGCTTCGCCAAAACGGTTTTCGCTCGCCGCCTTGAGTGCGGCCCGTTGTTTGCCGAAGCAGCTTTCCATCTGGTCGAGCATGGCGTTGACGTTGTTGCACACCGTGCCCAGTTCGTCGCGCCGGTTGTTCGGCGGAATCCGCTTGCCGATGATGCCCTGGGCGATTTCGCCGGCGATGCGGGAAATATGGTTGAGCGGGTCGAGGGCGACGCGCAGCTTGTGCAGGTAGAAGAAGCCGCTACCGATGCCGAAGGCCATCAGGCAGGCGAACCACAGCCAGTCGATGGCGAGCCAGCCGTGGGTGGCCATGCCGATCAGGCCGGCGATGAAGAGGAGGGCGTTGAGAAAGACGACTTCGACGATGGCGCTGGTGATGAAGGGCGAACGCTGCATGAGGCTTTCCTGGCGGATGGAGGCGGAGACGGCGGGATTCTTGCCGGCGAATGTTACGGCAGGACGCGGCGGCCGTGCCAGCACGGCCGCGCCGGTGCGGTCAGAACTGTTTGACCTCGATGTTCAGCGTCTGGATGCGGTAGGCAATCTGCCGCGGTGTCATGCCCAGGATGCGTGCCGCCTTGGCCTGCACCCAGCCCGCCTGTTCGAGCGCGGCGATCACCCGCTCGCGTTCCGACAGCGAGGGATCGGCGAGGTCGACCTCTTCCGCCGGGGGCGCTGCCGGCGGCGCGCTGGCGAACGATGCCGGCCCGCCGTTGCGCAGCGGCCGCCCGGAGCTGCGCTCGCGGCTGCTCGGGAAGCGGATCAGGTCGACGTCGATGCGGCCGTCTTCGGAGAGTACGGCGGCGCGTTCCAGGCAGTTCTCCAGTTCGCGCACGTTGCCCGGCCAGTCGTGGCTGGCCAGCCGACGCTGCGCCATGTCGGTCAGCGTCAGCTTGCGCTTCTGGTCGTTGCCGATCTTGCCCAGCAGGTGGCGGGCGATGTCCGGGATGTCCTCGATCCGCTCGCGCAGCGGCGGCAGGAAGAGCGGCATGACGTTGAGGCGGTAGAACAGATCCTCGCGGAAGTCGCCCATCTCGACAGCGGTTTCCAGATCGCGGTGGGTGGCGGCGATGATGCGCACGTCGACCTTGATCGTCTTGCTGCCGCCGACCCGCTCGAACTCGCCTTCCTGCAGGATGCGCAGCAGCTTGGCCTGGAAGGCGGCGGAAACTTCACCGATTTCGTCGAGGAACAGGGTGCCGCCGTTGGCCTGCTCGAAACGGCCCTTGCGCGCTTCGACGGCGCCGGTGAAGGCGCCGCGCTCGTGGCCGAAGAGTTCGGATTCGAGCAGGTTTTCCGGCAGCGCCGCGCAGTTCAGCTTGACCAGCATGTTGCGGGCGCGCGGCGAGTTGTAATGGATGGCGTTGGCGATCAGTTCCTTGCCGGTGCCGGTTTCGCCGCGGATCAGCACGGTGGTGTTCCACTTGGCGACCATCCGGGCCTGATCGAAGACCCGGCGCATCACCGCCGAATGGCCGACCATGCTGTCGAAGCCGTGCTGGTGGCGGACGGTGCGCCGCAGCAGGTCGCGTTCCTCGAGCAGCGAGGACTTTTCCTGGGCGACGTCCATCGCCAGGCGCAGGTTCTGGCCGATCAGGTTGGCGACCATTTCGACGAACTGGGCGCGTTCCTCGAGCAGCCCGTCTTCCGGCGCCTCCGGCTGGACCGCGAGGACGCCCTGCAGGTTGCCGCCGACCTTGATCGGCACGGCGATGAAGGGCAGCTCCGGCTCGTAGATGCGCATCCGGTTGAGGAAGCGTGGCTCGTCGGCGACGCGGCTCAGCTTGATGCTGCGCGGCCGCTCCAGGATCAGGCCGATGATGCCTTCGCCCGGTCCGTACTGGGCGGTGTCGGCGTCCGGGCCGTCCGGGTTGTAGATGGTATGGACGGCGAGCTTGCCGCTTTCGGCATCGACGACGCCGATCAGGCCGCGCGTCAGCCCGGCTTCCTCGTGCAGCACGCGCAGCACTTCGCGCAGCGATTCGCGGAAGTTGAGCGACCGGCTCAGTTCCCGGCTCACCGCATAGAGCGCCGAGAGGAGCAGGATGTTGAGTTCGTGCGTGCGGCAGAAGCCGCCTTCCGGGGGGCAGTCGTCGGCGTTGTGGATGGTGTGGTGTTCCTGCATGCTCATGGTCCTGATCAGATCGGGTCGCCGTCGACGCGGAATTCGACGATGGCGGCGCAGCCGCCGCTCGGGCTCTCGTCGAGATCGATGATGCCGCCGTGGTCGGCGACCACCTGCTGGGCGCGCGACAGGCCGGTGCCGATATGCTTGCCGCTGCCGTTCTTGGCCGTGAAGAAGGGTTCGAAAGCCTTGTGCCGCCACTCCATCGGGATACCGGGGCCGCTGTCGAGGACCGAGACGCGGATGCAGTCGTCGATCACCTCGCTCTTGATCTGCAACTCGCGGCGCGGCCAGCCCTTGACGTTCATCGCTTCGATCGCGTTCTCGACCAGCGCCTTGAACAGCATGCGCAACTGCAGCGGTCGCCCGGGCAGCGGCGGCAGCACTGCCGACGGCTGCCAGTCGACGGTGATGCCGGCCTTGAGCAGGCGCGCCGTACACACTTCGAGGACGTCGCGCAGGATTTCGTTGAGATTGACCCGCACCACCATTTCCTGCGGGCTCTGCGGAATCACCTGGCGCAGCGATTCGACGTGTTCGCGGCTGGTTTCCAGCACATGGCGCAGCATCTCGGCGCTGCCCGGGTCGCGCCGCTGCAGCACGGCGATCGCCGACGCCATCACGTTGAGCGGTTCCTCGAGGCGGAAGACGGCGGCCGACAGGCCCTCGCGGATCGCCGCCGTGCGTTCCTCGTCGGCCAGCGAGGCCTTCAACGCGGCGCCCTTGGCGCGCTCCTGTTCCTCGCGCAGGTTGGTGATGTCGGAAATCACCAGCAGCAGGCCGGGCTGGCCGGCGGCGCAGAAATAGCTGTCGGCGCAGTCGTTGTGCATCTCGATCGCCGAGGCGCTGACCGACAGCCAGCGGGCGCGGCCGACCGGGCTGTCGAGGCGCATCTCGCGGTTGGTGAATTCGCAGCGCCGGATGTCGCCGGCCAGCGCCTCGTACCATTCCGGCGCCAGCGCATCCAGCAGGCGGTGCGCCGGTTCCTTGGCGCGCATGTCGGTGACCAGCTTCTTGTATTCCTGGTTGTCGAGGACGACGCGGCCGGCCGGGTCGAGCAGGGCGAAGGCGACCGGTGCCGCATCGACCACCGATTCGATCAGGTGCTTGTGGTTGCGTAGCGAACGCTCAAGCCGGTGTAGTTCGGTGACGTCGCGGTGCATGCCGAGGAAGTGGGTGATTTCGCCAGCGGCGTTGTGCACCGGCGTGATCGACACTTCAGCAAGGTAGGTGCCGCCGCACTTGCGCTTGTTGAGCAGCTTGCCCGACCACGGCTGGTGCGCCTGCAGCGCGGTCCACATTTCCTGGTAGAGCTCGCGCGGCGTGGTGTGGTTGGAAAGCACCGATTCGTTGAGGCCGACGATTTCCTCGGCGCTGTAGCCGGTGATCCGGCTGAAGCTGTCGTTGGCGTAAAGGATGCGTGCCTTCGGGTCGGTGATCGAGATCGCCAGATCGGCCTGGCTGACCGCCTGGCGATAGACGTCGGGCGGCAGGAGATCCTTCAGGTCCTGAAGGCTGGGCGTCTCGGGTTGAGTCTGGGCCGGCATGGGGTACTCCGCAGGGGCGTCAAAAACGATGCGGTGTTTAAAGCAGGTTTCATGCCGCACCCTGCGGATTTTCTGAAATGCACGGTTTGGCGGGGCTTGGGCGGGAATTCGACAATTTTCCTGTGGACTTTGCGACAAAGTGTTGCGGGGAAAACGCACCACTTTGGTGTGCGCTCTGGAAAATGGGCACGGAATGGCCCGCCCAGGGCCTTGGCGATGGATGGCACGGCTTATGCAGTACTGGCGGTGATCTTCCTTTCGAGACTTCCGTCCATGAGCGAAATCCTCTTATTGCTGCTCTCCACCGCGCTGGTCAATAACGTGGTGCTGATCAAGTTCCTCGGCCTCTGCCCGGTGATGGGCGTCTCGAAGAGCGTGGACAGCGCCTTCGGCATGGGCCTGGCGACGACCTTCGTCCTGGTGCTCGCCAGCGCCGCTTCGTGGATGCTCGACAACTGGTTGCTGCAGCCGCTTGGCCTCGGCTACCTGCGCATCCTCTGCTTCATCCTGGTGATCGCCTCGGTCGTGCAATTCACCGAGATGTTCATCAAGAAGTCGAGTCCTGGCCTCTACCAGTCGCTCGGCATCTACCTGCCGCTGATCACCACCAACTGCGCCGTGCTCGGCGTCGCACTGCTCAACGTGCAGCAGCAGTTCAGCCTGTTCAAGAGCCTGCTCTACGGCTTCGGTTCGGCGCTCGGCTTCACGCTGGTGCTGCTCATCTTCGCCGGCCTGCGCGAACGCGTCGCGCTGGCCCGGGTACCCGCCGCCTTCGCCGGGGCGCCGGTCGCCTTCGTCACGATCAGCCTGCTGGCCCTTGCCTTCATGGGCTTTTCCGGCCTCAACGTCTGAAAAGGAGGAATCCGATGATCGCCGCCATCCTCAGCCTGACCCTGCTCGGCGCCGCGCTCGGTGTCGTGCTCGGCCTTGCCAACCGCGTCCTCAAGGTCGAGGGCAATCCCGTCGTCGAAGAACTGATCGCCATGATGCCCGGCTCGAACTGCGGCCAGTGCGGCTTCCCGGGTTGCCCCGGGGCGGCCGAGGCGATCGTCGCCGGCACGGCGCCGCCGACCTGCTGCCCGCCCGGCGGCAAGGCGTTGGCTTCGGCGATTGCCGCCAAGCTCGGCATCACCGTCGATCTTTCGGCGCTCGGCGACGACGGTCCGAAGATCGCCGTTGTCGCAGAAGAGCTGTGCATCGGCTGCTGCCGTTGTTCCAAGGTGTGCCCGACCGACGCCATCATCGGCGCCGCCAAGCAGGTGCACAACGTCTTCCGCGAGGCCTGCACCGGTTGCTCGGCCTGCATCGAGAAATGTCCGACCGAGGCGCTGCTCATGAAGCCGGTCCCGGTCACCCTGCAGCATTGGGTGATGCCCAAGCCGCTGACTGCGTGAGAGCGAAAACCATGGGCTTCATGAATCTGTTCAAGCATGTCCTCGGCGACGACTGGGGCGTCCATCCGGAAGATCACAAGCGGCCGGCGGCCGATCGCCCGGTGCGCACGATGCCGGTGCCGGCCAGGCTCTTCCTGCCGCTGCAGCAGCACCTTGGCGCGCCGGCGCGGCCGGTCGTGCTGGTCGGCCAGAAGGTGAAGAAGGGCGAGCTGATCGCCGAGGCGCAGGGCATGATCTCGGCACCGCTGCACGCGCCGACCTCGGGCAGCATCGCCGCCGTCACCGAAATCACCGCCCCGCATCCCTCCGGTCTGACCTTGCAGGCGATCATCCTGGAGGCCGACGGCCTTGACGAATGGGGCGAACTGGTGGGCTGCGCCGACCCCTTCGCGCTGGACCCGGCGGAAATCGGCAAGCGGGTTGCCGCCGCCGGCGTTGTCGGCCTGGGCGGTGCCGCCTTCCCGTCGGCGGTCAAGCTCAACGGCGCCTCGCGTTCCAAGGTGACGACGCTGATCATGAACGGCGGCGAGTGCGAACCCTATCTCTCCTGCGACGACCGCCAGATGCGCGACCACGCGGCGGCGATCGTCGACGGCATCCGCATCATGCTCCACGCCACCGGCGCCGCCGTCGCCCTGGTCGGCATCGAGGACAACAAGCCGGAAGCCATCGCCGCCATGCAGGCGGCGGCAGCCGGCGTCGACAAGGTCGAAATCCGGCCGGTACCGGCGCGTTACCCGATGGGCTCGGAAAAGCAGCTGGTGCAGGTGCTGACCGGCAAGGAAGTACCGGCCGACGGGCGCACCTTCGACATCGGCGTCATCGTCCATAACGTCGGCACCGCGCTCGCCGTGCGCGCCGCGATCCGCGAAGGCAAGCCGCTGATCTCGCGCCTGCTGACGGTCAACGGCAACTGCGCCAGCGAACCGGGCAACATCGAGGTGCGCATCGGCACCCTGGCCGAGGAAGTGCTGGCCTTCGCCGGCGGCTTGAAGGGCGACGGCCTCGGCCTCGCCCGCCGGGTGCTCGGCGGGCCGATGATGGGCATGCAGATTCCACACTGGCGGGTGCCGGTGGTCAAGGGCAGCAGCGGCATCCTGGCGCTCGACGCCGACGAGGTCGTGGCCCGCGACCCGAACCCGTGCATCCGCTGCGGCTCCTGCGTCAAGGCCTGCCCGATGGGCCTGCTGCCGCTCGAAATGAGCGCCCGCATCCGCAGCGAAGCCTACGACGAAGCGGTCGCCTACGGTCTCAAGGACTGCATCGCCTGCGGCTGCTGCGCTTACGTCTGCCCGTCGCAGATCCCGCTGGTCCAGTACTTCGTCCATGCCAAGGGCGAACTCGCCGCCCAGGATCGCAGCAAGCTGCGCAACGACGCGACCAAGAAACTCGCCCTGCAACGCCAGGAACGCCTCGACCGCGAAGCCCGCGAACGGGCGGAAGCGGCGGCCAAGCGCAAGGCCGAACGGGAAGCCGCGGCGGCGGCCAAGGCGGCGGCGGAAGCCGCGACCAAGGCGGCGTCGGCTTCGGCGGCCGAGGGGCAGGGGGTGATATGAGACTGGGGGCTTGCGCGCGGGCGTGGTCGGTTGCTGAGGCGCTGTTTTCCTTTGCGTTTCGGCGGGCGGCTTTGGTTTTTGAGACGCCGGTTTCCGCGCCTGACGCGCGGGCGTACTTTCTTTTTTGTGGAAAAAAGAAAGTAGCCAAAGAAAAAGCCAC
>JAFIHA010000008.1 GCA_017848965.1 Dechloromonas aromatica (nom. nud.)
CTTCCGACTACGACCGTGAAAAGCTGCAAGAGCGCGTGGCCAAGCTGGCCGGCGGTGTTGCCGTGATCAAGGTCGGTGCTGCCACCGAAGTCGAAATGAAGGAAAAGAAGGCCCGTGTCGAAGACGCGCTGCACGCCACCCGTGCCGCCGTTGAAGAAGGCATCGTTCCTGGCGGCGGCGTCGCCCTGCTGCGTGCCCGTGCCGCGGTCAAGTCGCTGAAGGGCGAAAACCACGACCAGGACGCCGGCATCAAGCTGATCCTCAAGGCGATCGAAGCCCCGCTGCGCGAAATCGTTGCCAACGCCGGCGACGAGCCGTCCGTGGTGGTCGACAAGGTGGTCCGTGGCAAGGGTAACTACGGTTACAACGCCGCGACCGGCGAATACGGCGACATGGTTGAAATGGGCGTGCTGGACCCGACCAAGGTTACCCGCACCGCGCTGCAGAACGCCGCCTCCGTGGCCGGCCTGATGCTCACCACCGAATGCATGATCGCTGAACTGGCCGAAGACAAGCCGGCCGGCGGCATGCCTGACATGGGCGGCATGGGCGGTATGGGCGGCATGGGTATGGGCATGTAATAATGTCCGCCTGAGCATCGCTCAAGCAAGCACAGACACCCGGCTGCGGCCGGGTGTTTTGTTTGGTGCTCCCGTCAGGGGGTGCCGCCACCAATGCGGACGCGCCGCCAGGCGAGTCCGGGACAAAAGGACGGCGGGAAGGTGAAAGGACAATTGCGCAACGACGCCACGGCAAAGGCCTGGCTCAACGGACTGGCGGTCAGGGGACGACCCTGGCGCGAACTGGCGATCCTCGCCGGTGTGCTGCAGGGCGTCGGCGTCATCGTCATGGCGGCCTTGCTGGCCGCGCTGATCCACGGCCTGGTGATGGATGGCAAGTCGCTCGCCGAATTGGCGGCGTACTGGTACGGCCTGCCGTTTGCGTTCGCTTGGCGGGCGCTCGCCGGCTGGGCGCGGGAAGAGGCGGGGGCGCGCGCGGCGGCGAAAATCCGGGCGGCGTTGCGCCGCGACCTGCTCGACCAGGTGCAGGCGCTCGGCCCGGCCTGGGTGGCCGGGCAGACCGGCGGCGGCCTGGTGTCCACGCTGCTCGAACAGGTCGATGGGCTGGACGGTTATTTCGCCCGTTACCGGCCGCAGATGTTCATCGCCGTCCTCATTCCCTTGCTTATCCTGGGCGTCGTCTTCCCCCAGAACTGGGCCGCCGGCCTGATCTTCCTGCTGACGGCGCCGCTGATCCCGGTGTTCATGATCCTCGTCGGCCTCGGCACGCAGGCTCGCCAGACCCGGCAACTGCAGATGCTGACCCGGATGAGCGGACATTTTCTCGATTTGGTGCGCGGTCTGGGCAACCTGCGCCTGCTCGACGCGCACCGCGCCCAGACGCCGCGCGTCGCCGCCGTCGCCGAGGAGTTCCGGGTGCGCACGATGAGCGTGCTGCGCATGGCTTTCCTGTCGTCGACCGTGCTCGAATTCTTCGCCTCGGTGTCGATCGCCATGCTGGCTGTCTACCTGGGGTTCTCGCTGCTCGGCCATCTCGATTTCGGTTACTACGAGGCGCCGCCCGACCTGGCGCTTTCCTTCTTCATCCTGCTGCTGGCGCCCGAGTTCTACCTGCCGTTGCGCGAACTGGGGACGCACTACCACGCGCGCGCCGAGGCGCTGGCCGCCGCCGAACAGTTGCAGCCGATCTTCGCCGCCAGTTCGCCGCAATGCCACGGCGGCAGTCAGCAGCCGGCGGACAAGGCGCCGGCCATCCGTCTGCAGCGTCTGAGTTTTGCACACCAGCCCGGCGTACCGGTGCTGCACGAGCTGTCGCTCGACCTGGCGGCCGGCGCGTCGCTGGCTATCGTCGGCAATAGCGGCGCCGGCAAGACGACGCTGCTGCGGCTGATTCTCGGCGAATTGAGCGCGCCGCCCGGCACTGTCTGCATCGACGGCCGGCCGCTCGAAGAGCTCGACGCCCAGGCCTGGCGCGAAGGCATCGCCTGGATGAGCCAGCACCCGCGCCTGCTGCCGGCGACGCTCGCCGACAACCTGCGGCTGGCGCGGCACGACGCCGACGAGGCGGCGATGCACGAGGCGCTGGCCTTCGCCGAACTGCTGCCGTGGTTCGCAACCCTGCCCGAGGGCTGGCAGACCCGCCTCGGCGAAGGCGGCCGACTGCTCTCCGGCGGCCAGTTGCGCCGCCTGGCGCTGGCCCGCGTCCATCTGCGGCGGGCCCGCCTGCTGCTGCTCGACGAACCGACGGCCAGCCTCGACAGCGCAACCGAGGCGCTGGTGATGGCCGGCCTGCAACGCCTGGCCGAGGGGCGCACGCTGTTGCTGCTGACCCATCGCAGCGCCGCCCTGCAACTGGTCGAGCGGGTCGCCCTGCTCGACGGCGGGCGTCTGGTCGCCGAGGGCGAGCCGGGCAAGGTCAAGGAAATCGACGATTTCCTGGCGGGAGCCTGCGCATGAAGCTCGATCAAACCATCGTGCCGGGAGCGCTCGCCGTGCTCCGGCCTTTCCTCGGTCGCATGCTGGCCTTCCGCGGCTGGCTGGCGCTCGGCCTGCTGCTTACCTGGACCAGCCTGCTCACCAGTCTCGGACTGCTCGGCTTGTCCGGCGGCTTCCTGACGGCGACCGCGATCGCCGGCCTGAGCCCGGAAGCGGCGCACATCTTCAATTTCTTCTACCCGTCGGCCGGCGTCCGCTTCTTCGCGCTGAGCCGGACCGCCAGCCGCTGGGCGGAACGGGTCAGCACGCACGAGGCCACCTTCCGCCTGATCGGCGCCATGCGCGTCTGGCTCTACCAGGCGCTGTGCCGCCTGTCGCCGGCGCAGACCGGCAGCCTGCACGGCGCCGACCTGCTCAGTCGCCTGACCCGCGACATCGACGCCCTCGACAACCTCTACCAGCGCCTGCTGCTGCCCAGCATCGCCGCCTGGCTCAGCCTGCTGCTGCTCGCCGCGGTTTTCGCCTGGCAGGCGCCGGCCTTGCTGGCGCCGTGGTCCGCCTTCGTCGCTTTCGCCCTGATTGCCGTGCCGTGGCTGGCCTGGCGGATCGGCGGCAAGCTGTCGCCAGCGCTGGTCGCCGCGCAGTTCGAACTGCGCCGGGAACTGCTCGACGCGGTGGACGGTATCGAGGATTACGCGCTGCACGCGCCGGCCTGGCAGGCACAGCGCCAGCGCGTCCTGCAACTGGACGCGGCGCGGGTCGCCCTGCAGTTGCGCCAGCAACGCCGGGGCGCCGCCTTGCGCGGCCTGTTGCTGCTCAGTATCGGCATCGTGCTGTGGGCGGTGATCGGCGTGCTTGCCGCGTTGCCTTCCGGGGCGGGGCCGGATGGTCCGTGGCTGGCGGTGATCCTGATGCTGATCCTGGCCAGCCTGGAAATCGTCCAGAACCTGCCGCAGGCCTGGCTCGAGTTGCCAGGCACGGTGGCCAGCGCGCGCCGTCTGCAGGCCATCGCTGACATGCCGCCGGCGCCGGCCTATGCGGAGCGTGGGCCGCAGCCGGCGGACGCCGCTCTGCAACTGGACGGGCTCGGTTTCTGGCACAGCCCCGAGCATCGCCTGCTCGACGACGTTTCGCTCGCCATTCCGCCGGGCACGCATCTGGCGCTGCTCGGCCCGAGCGGCGAGGGCAAGAGCAGCCTGCTCGACCTGCTGGCCCGCCTGCGCGACCCGCGGGAAGGCGCGATCCGCCTCGGCGGCGTGGCGCTGCCCGAACTCGACGAGACGACGCTGCGCCGCCACGTCGCCTGCGCGCCGCAGGAGGTTTGGTTGTTCACCGCCAGCCTGGCCGACAACCTGCGCCTGGCCAACCCGCAAGCCGATGACGCGGCGCTGTGGGCGGTGCTCGATCTGGTCGGCCTGCGCGAGACTGTCGCCGCCTGGCCCGACGGCCTGGCGACCTGGGTCGATGAACAGGGCGCCAGCCTCTCCGGCGGTCAGCGGCGCCGGCTCGGCGTCGCCCGCGCCTTGCTGCGCGAGGCGCCGGTCACCTTGTTCGACGAGGCAACCGAGGGCCTCGATCCGGCCGCCGAGCAGGCGCTGCTGGCGCGCGTCCGCCAGCATCTGCGCGGACGGACGCTGATCTGGGTCAGTCATCGGCCGACCGGGCTGGCCGAATTCGACCGGGTGCTGCTGCTCGAAGGCGGCAAACTGCGTCCCGCCGGGGGGTGAGCGGCGGCCGTTTTTGCGGCATCGCAACAAAACCCGGAATGCGCTATTCTTGCGCCCTTCGCTTTACCGGGCCGGGGGGTCGGGGAGGTTTCGATGCAAAAGCACGCCGTGAGTTGTGCGCTGGTTCGCGAGAACCCGCGCTTCCAGTCGCTGCTCAGACGACGCAACCGTTATGCCTTTTCGCTGGCGGGCCTGATCATGCTCGCCTACTTCGCCTTCATCCTGACCATCGCCTTTCGCCCGGACTGGCTCGCCCACCCGCTGGCGCGCGGCATGACGGCCAACGTCGGCATCCTCTTTGGCCTCGGCGTGATCGCCCTGACCGTGCTGGTGACCGTGCTCTACGTGCGCCGGGCCAATCGGGAGTTCGACCCGGAGGCACTGGAAATCCGGCGCCAGGCGCTGAAATGACGCCGGGCCTCCGTTTCCTGGTGCTGGCCGTGGCCAGCCTCGCGCTGGCCGGGGGCGCCATTGCCATGCCCTCGCTCGAGATCGGCCTGCGTCAGCCGACCAACTGGTCGGCGATCAGTACCTTCTTCTTCTTCGTCGGCCTGACCTTGTGGATGACCCGTCTGGCGAGCGCGCGCAGTCGGGCTTCGGCCAACCTATATACGCCCGGCGGCGGTATCTCGGGTTTCCAGAACGGCCTGGCGATCGCCGGCGACTACATGTCGGCGGCGTCCTTCCTCGGTATTTCCGGCCTGGTTTTCGCCAGCGGTTTCGATGGCCTGGTCTTTTCGGTCGGCTGGATCGTCGGCTGGCCGGTGGTGACCTTCCTGATGGCCGAACGGCTGCGCAACCTCGGCAAGTTCACCTTCGCCGACGTCGCCGCCTACCGTTTCGCGCAAAAGCCGGTGCGCAGTCTGGCGGCGCTCGGCTCGCTGGTGGTCGTGCTGTTCTACCTGATCGCCCAGATGGTTGGCGCCGGGCAACTGGTCAGGGTGCTGTTCGGGCTGGAATACACCTACGCGGTGGTCCTGGTCGGCGCCCTGATGACGCTTTACGTGTTGTTCGGCGGCATGATCTCGACCACCTGGGTGCTGATCAACAAGGCGGTCCTGCTGCTGGTCGGCACCACGCTGCTGGCGTTGCTCGTCCTCTACCGTGCCGATTTCAACCCGGACGCGCTGTTTTCCCGGGCCACCGACCTGCATCGCCTGAAGGACGCGCTGATGGCGCCCGGTGGTCTGATCAAGGACCCGGTGTCGGCGCTTTCCGTCGGTATGGCGCTGATGTTCGGTACCGCCGGCCTGCCGCACATCCTGATGCGTTTCTTCACCGTCGCCGACGCCCGCGAGGCGCGCAAGTCGGTGGCCTGGGCGACGATGTGGATCGGCTACTTCTACCTCCTCACCTTCATCATTGGCTTTGGCGCCATCGTTGCGCTGATCGGCCATCCTGGATCGCATTTCGTCGGCGGCCGGATTGCCAGCGGCCTGCAGGGCGGTGCCAACATGGCCGCGATCCATCTCGCTGGCGTGCTGGGCGGCGACCTCTTTCTCGGTTTCATCGCCGCCGTCGCCTTCACCACGATTCTTGCCGTGGTTGCCGGCCTGACCTTGTCCGGGGCCTCGGCGGTGTCGCATGACCTGTATGCGACGGTGTTGCGCAAGGGGGCGGCGACTTCGGAGCAGGAGCGACGGGTGTCCAAACTGTCCACCTTCGCGCTCGGCGTCGTCGCCGTCCTGCTGGGTATCGTCTTCGGGCGGCAGAATGTCGCCTACATCGTCATGCTGGCCTTCTCGGTCGCCTGCTCGGTCAATTTTCCGGTGCTGGCGATGGCGGTGCTGTGGAAGGATTGCACGACACGCGGCGTCACCGTCGGTGGTTTCCTCGGCTTGTTCGCGGCGGTGGCGCTGACCGTGCTGTCGCCGGTGGTCTGGGAGAGCGTGCTGCGTCATCCGCATGGCTCGGCGCCCTTCCCGTATGCTTCGCCGGCGATCGTTTCGATGCCGCTGGCTTTCCTGGCGATCTGGCTGGTATCGCGCTTCGACCGTTCGCCACAGGCGGCGCGCGAGCGCGCCTTGTTCCCGGATCAACTGATCCGCTCGGAAACCGGCATTGGCGCGTCGGCCGCCCGCTCGCACTGAGCCGGCGGACCCCGGAAAACGCCGATGCGTTTTCTTTGTTAGACTTGACGAGTTCCGGGAAAAAGAAGGTAGGGGGTTGCCCAGTGCAGGTCGGGCCTACCCCCTGAGCCCAGGATCAACCTGAGGCTCCGAGACCATAAAAGGAGAACAGCCCGTGCAGGTTACTACAATTCGCTTACAAAATGCTTACGCCGCCAGGGGGGCTGCATCATGCGTATCCTGATTGCCGAGGACGATACGATCATCGCCGACGGTCTCTGCCGTTCGCTGCGCCAGGCCGGTTATGCCGTCGACTGGGCCGCCAACGGGCACGACGCCGATACCGCCCTGCTCACGGTTTCCTACGATCTGCTGATCCTCGACCTCGGCCTGCCCAAGCTTTCCGGTCTCGAAGTGCTGAAGCGCCTGCGCTCGCGCAATTCGCAATTGCCGGTGCTCATCCTGACCGCGCTCGACGGCACGCATGATCGGGTCAAGGGGCTGGATCTCGGCGCCGACGACTACATGGTCAAGCCGTTCGAGCTGGCCGAGCTGGAAGCCCGGGTGCGAGCGCTGACCCGGCGTTCCTCGGGGACGGCGCCGACCATCGTGTGCGGCCCGTTGAGCTTCGACCAGGTCGGCCGGGTGGCGCAGATCGATGGTGTGCCGCTCGAACTCTCGGCGCGCGAGATCGGTCTGCTCGAAGTCCTGCTCAGCCGGATGGGGCGCCTGGTGAGCAAGGACCAGCTGGTCGATCACCTGTGCGGCTGGGGCGAGGAAGTCAGCCACAACGCGATCGAGGTTTACGTCCACCGCCTGCGCAAGAAACTGGAGTCCGGCGGGGTCAAGATCGCCACCGTCCGCGGCCTGGGTTACTGTCTTGAGCGACCGCAAGGCGAATGACGCCGGGCGGGCCGGCACGGCGTCGCCGGAGGCCGAGCGCTCGCTGTTCGGCGAGATCCTCGACTGGATGCTGGCGCCGCTGCTCTTCGTCTGGCCGCTGAGCATCGCTTTCACGCATTACTTCGCCAACAACGTCGCCAATTTCCCCTACGACCAGTCGCTGCGCGAACTGGTCGCCACGCTCAGTCGCCAGGTACAGTACGTAGACAACAAGCCGGTGGTCGCCCTGCACGCTTCGACCCGGGCGCTGCTGCGCGCCGACGAGATCGACAGCGTCTATTTCCACGTCGTCGACGAGAGCCGCAAGCTGCTGGTCGGCGATCGGGAATTGCCGATTCCGGAGGGAACCGGCAAGGGCAATCTGGTGCCCGGCGAAGTCTATTTTCGCGACATCGAATTCAATGGGCAGGAACTGCGCATCGCCTATTCCTACCTGCTTGATCCGCAGCTGCCGGACAAACACTGGCTGCTGGTCGAGGTTGGCGAAACCACCGAGAAGCGCACCCAGCTCGCCAACCGCATCGTCGCCAGCGTCATCCTGCCGCAATTCATCATCATCCCGCTCGCCGTCATGCTGGTCTGGTTCGGTCTCTCGCGCGGCCTGCGGCCTTTGACCCGGCTGCGCCACACGATCGAAGACCGTGATCCCGGCGACCTGTCGCCGATCGCCACGCGCCGCGTCCCGGAAGAACTCGAGCCGCTGGTCGAGGCCTTCAACGAGATGCTCGAACGCATGAAGCGCAACGTCGAGGCACAGCAGCGTTTCGTCGCCGATGCCGCGCACCAGATGCGCACCCCGCTCACCGGCCTCAAGACGCAGGCCCAGTTCGCCGCCCGCGAAACCGACCCGGCGGCACTGCGCCATGCCCTGCGCCAGATTGCCACCGGTGTCGACCGCGCCGGCCGCCTGGTCAACCAGTTGCTGACGCTGGCGCGCACCGAGGGCGGGGAACTGGGGCAGCAGCAGCATGCGCCCACCGATCTGACGCAGTTGCTGCGCGAGGTCGTCGAGGACTGGGTGATCGTCGCGCTGGAAAAACGCATTGATCTTGGCTTTGAATCGCCCGGCCCGGCGATGATTTCCGGCAATGAATTCCTGTTGCGCGAACTGGTCAAGAACCTGATCGACAATGCCCTGCGCTACACGCCGGCCGGCGGTCACGTCACCTGCCGCACCATCGTCACCGAGGTCAGTGTGTTGCTGGAAATCGAAGACGACGGGATCGGCATTTCGGAAGAGCAGGCCGAGCTGGTCTTCGAGCGTTTCTACCGCGTCGACGACGCGACCACCGAAGGCAGCGGCCTGGGTCTCGCCATCGTCCAGGAAATCGCCAGCCAGCATGGGGCGCGCGCCATGTTGCGGCCGAATCCTCGTGGCAAGGGATCGGTCGCCCGGGTCGTTTTCAGCGCCTGGCATCCGCCGCCGCCACCTCGACCACCGCCGGAAGACTATGCCGAACTCTACCGCCAGTCGCCGCCGATCGGTCCTTGAGGCGAATGCAAAAAGGCGAGAATCTTCTTGCGCCAGTCAGGAGGCGTCGCTATAATGCGGCCTCCTTTGGCCAAGTAGCTCAGTTGGTAGAGCAGCGGATTGAAAATCCGCGTGTCGGTGGTTCGATTCCGCCCTTGGCCACCAGAATGCAACGCCCAACCTTTTGGTTGGGCGTTTTTGTTTGTGCTTTTCGCCTGTCAGCGGGCTCAGCCCTGTTTCTTGACGCCGGTGATCATCGCCAGGACCAGGTTGGTGCGTTCGATGCGGCCCATCACGATCGCTGCCAGGGCGTGCAGCGCGGCGAGGCCAATCAGTGTCGAGGCCAGGACTTCGTGCAGTTCCTGCAGCCATTCCTCGCCCCAGAACATGTCGGTGCCCTGCAGGTAGCCGGTGACGCCCAGCCCCAGAACGAGGGTGATCAGCGTCAGCATCATCAGCGCGCCCAGCGGGTTGTGGCCTGGATGGGGGTCGGCCTTTCCCGTCCGCATTGCCTGCAGATGGTGGCGCAGGCGCGTCGGTGTCGGAAAGAAGTCGGCAAAGCGGGCATGCTTGCTGCCGATGAAACCCCAGATGATCCGGGCCAGGACCAGAGCGCTGGCGAAGTAGCCGAGCCACTGGTGCACGGTCTCGCCGTCGTCGATGGCAAAGTAATTGAGCAGGACGCAACTGACCAGGCTCCAGTGGAAGAAGCGGACGAAACGGTCCCAGACTTGGATGCTGCGGGGTGGGGTGGGTGTGTTCATGGTGGCGCCGGTGGTTTTGCTGGCTTCCCGCAGGAAGCCAGCGGATTGCAGAACAGGCTTACTTGCGTTCCATTTCGGCGCCGGTGCTCGGGTCGTAGTAGATCTCGACCTTCTTGCCGTCCTTGTCGAAACCGTAGATTTCGTAGCACTTGCCCTTGGAGACCTTGAAGGTCTTGATCTGGTAGCCCTGGGCGGTGATCTTGGCCTTGAAGTCGGCCTCCTTCATCCACTTATCTTCGGGGACGTTGCAGGTCGGACCGGCAATGGCGCTGCCGGCGATTAAGGTGGCGATGAGTGCGCTGATCAGTTTGTTCATGTTTCAACTCCGTGAAGGGATTTGCTGGAAAGGTTCCGGATCGGGAACTGACGCAACTTTATGACTCGAGGCTTAAAACAAGCTGAAGGGGTTCATCCATTTGGGATTTTTCTGCGGGTGCTTGAGCTTTCTTTCGCGCTTCTGTCAGCTTTGTGAGGGGCGGGGCGGCCGCAAGTCAGGTGGCGGGCTATGACTTTGGTATTAAGGTGGGTGGCGGTTTTGTCGGAAAGGGTGTAAAAACCGTCTGTGACGAATAAGGCAACAGTGTGCATTCCCCATTGGGAAGCCCTGTGGCGACAAGGTGCGGAGTCCGATGGCGGTCTACAGTTCAAACCAGCATTGCGTGGCGAAGTTGCTCGATCTTTCCGAGACACATTCGATCGTCGCGACACAGGACATTTACGACGAGCAGGGCTTCAAGCTGCTGGCCAAGGGGGCCGAGGTTTCCCGCGACATGCAGGATCGTCTGTTGCTGCGCAAGCTGAGGGCGCCGCTGGAAAGCTCGCTGTCGGTTCGCGATGGCCTGACGGTCGCCGAAATCCTGCAGGGGGCGCTGGAACTGGTGGATCAGAATCCGGCGCTCGAGAGCATCGCCGGCACCCGGGCGGCGCGGGAAATCCTGCGCGACGGCAGGGATCTGCACATCCCGCCGCCGCTGATGCTGCTGATGACCTGCGTGCGCCATACCTCGGCCGACAGCTTTCGGCATACCCAGGTGGTCGCCGCGCTTTGCGCCGGCATCGCCGCCGACCTCGAGGCATCCGCCGCCGAAGCCCGTACCCTGCTGGTGGCGTCGATCCTGCACGATATCGGCGAAATCTACGTCAATCCGGATTACATCACGCGCCAGGGGCACCTTTCGCCGCAGGAGTGGAAGCACGTGGCCACCCATCCCCGCGTCGGCGAACTGTTGATCCGCAGCCTGACCTCAATGCCGCAGGGGGTGCTGGCCTGCGTCGCGCAGCATCACGAGCGCCACGACGGCAGCGGCTATCCGGCACGCCTGACGCGCAAGGAGCAGCATGACCTGTCGGGCTGGATGGCCGTGGCCGATTCGGCGGCAGCGCTGATCAATCGGGGGAATTCCGGCGCCAGCCAGGTTTCGCTGGCCTTGCGCATCGTTCCCAAGGAGTTCGATCGGAGCGCCGCCGATGTGCTGATCCGCGGCCTGCAGCGCTTGAAGGTGGCGCCGCAGCTTCCCTCCGACACGCAGTGCGTGGATCGGGCGCACCGCCTGCTGGCGCATATCGAGGCGGTTGGCAGCGCATTGCAGGCGGAGGCGGGGAAGGCGCTGTCGAATCCTTTGGTCGAGATCGTCGGCCGGGCCCTCTATCTGCTTGACGGTTTTGCCCGTTCCCTGCGTTCTACCGGTATTCTCGACGCCTCCAGCCTGTCCGGCGCCGATGCCAGCGATCAGGGACTGCTCGAGGAAATGCAGCAGATCGTCAACGAGGTCACCTGGCGCATGCGCAACCTCGGGCGCAACATCTATCTCGGCGTCGACGCCTGTAACGACCCTGCAGCCAGCGAAGGCATGCAGGCGATCATCGAGATGCTCGACACGGCAGCCCAGCCCGGCGCGGCGGCGGGCTGACAGGCGGCGTCGGGCTGGCTATCATGGCGCATGCTCAAATGGACACCGCAACCGGGTAATCTGGCGCTCTACGTCGGCAGGACGCGGGCGCAGACGCGCAACGTCATCGTCGTCGCCGAAGCCTGCGCCGGCCGCATGGTGGTCGAGGCGATCGGCCGCCGCGGCAGCAAGGTGCGGCTGACCGTCGGCCGCGACAGCCTGCGTCAGCCGCAGCCCGATCTCTTCGCGTGATCCTGCAGTTCCATGGCGCTGACATGGGGCGGTAATAATCCAGCTATATCATTTCCGGCGTTTGAGGAGGAGATCATGGATTTGTTGCTGTGGCGTCACGCCGAAGCCGAAGACGGCGAAGATGACCTGAAACGGCGCCTGACCGAACGCGGCGAGCGGCAGGCGAAACGGATGGCCGGCTGGTTGCGCGAGCGCCTGCCGAAGGAAACGCGGATCATCGTCAGCCCGGCGATCCGCACCCAGCAGACGGCGCAGGCGCTCGACCTGCCGTTCGAGACCAACCGCCGGATCGGTCCGGACACCTGCGTTTCGGAACTGATTGCCGCTTCGGGGTGGCCGGATGCCAGCGGATCGGTGCTGATCGTCGGCCACCAGCCCGGCCTCGGTCGCCTGGCTTCGTTGCTGCTGGCCGGTCAGGAGGCCGACTGGAGCGTCAAGAAGGGGGCGCTGTGGTGGTTGAGCAACCGCCTGCGGCGCGGCGATACGCAGACCGTGCTGCGCGCCATGGTGCCGGTGGAAATCCTGGAGTAGACAAGCTTTCGCGGTCGGCGTGAAATAAGCCCTTTGGCCCACAACCAGTACAAAGGGGAGTTCATGGCGATAACGAAGAACGCAAACGGCAAGGCGGCAGCCGCCAAAACGACGGGCAAGCGCAGCAGCGGCCGGCAACCCCGCCAGGTCGCCCGGGGCGACGTGCCGCCGACGCAGACAGCGGCCGGTATCGAAGCCTTCACCGTGCATGCGGCGGTGGACGCCGCGCAGGAAGCGAAGCTGGCGGCGATGCGCGACATCCTCGCCAATTCGCCGGACGAGGAAGCGTTGACCCTGTTGCGTAGCCTGCTCAAGCAGCGCCGGGTCGGCGCCGACGGCAGCGCCCTCAATCCCGACGAGGAGCTGGCCAAGGACTGGCGCGACGGCGGTTACCCGTACCGCAACCTGATGCAGCGCCGCAATTACGAGCGGCAGAAGTACCGGCTGCAGGTCGAACTGCTGAAACTGCAGGCCTGGGTCAAGGAAACCGGGCAGAAGGTGGTGATCCTCTTCGAAGGCCGCGACGCGGCTGGCAAGGGCGGCACCATCAAGCGCTTCATGGAACACCTGAACCCGCGGGGCGCGCGCGTCGTCGCCCTGGAAAAACCCTCGGAGCTCGAGCGCGGCCAGTGGTATTTCCAGCGCTACGTGCAGCATCTGCCGACCAACGGCGAGATCGTCCTGTTCGACCGTTCCTGGTACAACCGGGCCGGCGTCGAGCGCGTCATGGGCTTCTGTTCCGATCAGGAATATGCCGAGTTCGTCCGTCAGGCGCCGGAGTTCGAGCGCATGCTGGTGCGTAACGGCACCCACCTGATCAAGTTCTGGTTTTCGGTCAGCCAGGAGGAGCAGCGCCGCCGTTTCCGCGAGCGCAAGGTGCATCCGCTCAAGCAGTGGAAGCTGTCGCCGATCGACATGGCCTCGCTCGACAAATGGGACGACTACACCAAGGCCAAGGAGGCGATGTTCTTCCATACCGACACCGCCGACGCGCCGTGGACGGTGATCAAGTCGAACTGCAAGAAGCGGGCGCGGCTCAACGCCATGCGCTACATCCTGCACAAGCTGCCGTACACGAACAAGGACACCAAGCTGATCGGCAACCTCGATCCGCTGATCGTCGGCCGCGCCAACGTCGTCTATGAACGCGGCGAGCAGTCGGTGGTGCCCATCCTCTAAGCCGGGAGCGGCGGCGGCTCAGGCCGCCGCCTCGCCGGCGATCAGGCGGGCGAGGCCGGCGGCGTCGGCGATGCGGATGCAGGCGCGGCGGCTCTCGATCAGGCCGGCGTCGACCAGTTCGCCGATCAGGCGGGCGATCACCTCGCGCGTCGTGCCGAGGTGGTCGGCCAGTTGCTGCTGCGTCATACGCAGCAGCCCCTCGCCGCTGCCGTGCACCAGGATGGCGTTGGCCAGCCGCTGGTTCAGCTTGTAGGCGTGCACTTCCTCAAGCTCGGCCATCAACCGGAAGACCAGCGTGGACAGGGTGCGCACCGTCAGGTCGCGGACCTCCGGTTCGACGGCGAACAGGCGCCGGTAGACCGGTCCCGGGATGGTTGCCAGCCGGGTGTCCTCGACCGCCTGCACCCAGGCCGGGTAGCGCAGGTCGTTGAACAGGCTGTTCAGCGCGAAGACGCAGGTTTCGCCGGGGCCGATGAAGTACAGCGTGGCCTCGTTGCCGTTCGGCGCCAGCGCGTAGACGCGCAGCCGGCCGGCGAGCACGAAATAGGCGCCGGACGCCGCCTGCCCCTTGTGGATCAGCGCCTGCGGCGAGCGCATATGGACGCTGACCTGGACCTGCGCCAGCAAGGCCCGGCCGGCGTCGGACAGGTTGCGGAAGGGGGCGATTTCGGTGATCGGGGTCATGTCGTCCATGCCCGCTAGCTTATTCCGGGCGGGTATCCTCCGGCAAGCCCGCCTGGCGGCGCAGGCGGTCGCTGCTCAGCGCTTCGAGGAAGGCGACCAGGTCGGCGACCTGGGCGTCGGGCAGCGGCGTCTGGTCGGCGAGGTGCAGCGCCGATTCGCCGTCGATCCACGCCTGCAACTGGCGCGAGCGGCCGAGCTGGGCGCTGGCCATGATGCGGACGACTTCGTCGAGTCGGTCCACCGAGCCGTTGTGCAGCCAGGGACCGGTCAGCGCGACGTTGCGCAGCGACGGCACGCGCCAGACGCCGGGGCGGCCGTCGGCGCCAAGCAGCGGGTAGCGCTTCTCGTAAGGCGTCGGATTGGCCGGGAAGTAGCGCAGCGCGCTCTGGCCGCCGAGCAGGCTGGCGTCGCTGAAGTTCGGCCCGCGGTGACAGAGGATGCAGCCCAGCTTCTCGAACAGCGCCATGCCGCGTAGCTGCGCCGGGCTGAGGGCGCCGGCGTCGCCATCGACGAAGCGGTCGTAGGGGCTGTCCGGCGTGATCAGCGTGCGCTCGTAGGCAGCCAGCGCCTGGACGATGCGCGGGAAGGTGACGGCTGCGTCGCCGAAGGCAGCGGTGAACAGGCGGCGATAGTCGGCATCGCCCCCCAGGCGGCGCTCGGCTTCTTCCGCCGAGGCCAGGCCCATCTCGACCGGGTTGAGGATGGGGCCGCCCGCCTGCGCTTCCAGCGAGGGCGCCCGGCCATCCCAGAACAGTACCGACTGGAAGGCGGCGTTCCATACCGTCGGCGTGTTGCGCGGCCCGACCTGACCGGCGATGCCGCGCGCCAGCGGCCGCCCGTCGGCGCCGGCATGGCCGGTCAGGTCGTGGCAGGAAGCGCAGTTCAGCGTGCCGTCGCCAGACAGCCGGCGTTCGTTGAACAGGCGTTCGCCGAGCGCCACCCGGGGCGCCGTCGTCGGCAGCCCGGCCGGCGCCGGGGCCTGGTTGGGCAGGCGTTCCCAGACGTAGCGCTGGCCGTTGCCCGAGGCCGGGTTGATGAAGGCTTTGATCAGCGCGACGCTGTCGTCGTCGGGCATGACGGCGCTGCCGAAATCGCGCGCGGCGAGTGGTTCGACGGTGGCGCCGGGGGCGCTGCTGAGGATGAGGGCGACGCCCAGCTTGATGCTGAAGGCGACCAGCCCCATGCCCAGCGCCAGCCCGAGCAGCCAGCGTTGTTCGCCGCGCAGGCCGACGGCCGGCGCCAGTTCGCGGCGGACCATCAGGGCGAGGACGATGCCGCCGGTCAGGATGGCCGGGATGGCGATCATCAGGAAATCGGAAAGGCCGCTGTTCATGGCCGGCCCCCGCTGGGGATGGCTGCGTTCGGGGCGGATGGGGCAGGCATGAGGCACTCCTTGGTCGGGGATCTGAGCGCAGGCTAGCCCGCGCCGGCCCGGCCTTCTGTAGCAAAAGCTACGTTGGCGCGGGATGGCGGCTTGTGTAGCCAAAGCTACGGAATGCGTCCGCCGGGCTGCCGAGAATGCCGCCAGGCCGTCCATGCCGGGCGGCCACAATCCCTGTCCGAAGGAAAGGATGCATCATGAAAAAGCCATTCGTCTCGCTCTTCCTTGCCGTGCCGCTGCTCTTCTCCGCCGTTCCCGCCAGTGCCGGGGGCGGTGCCGCGCTGCACTTCGAGCCCGGGCGCAGCGCCCTCGTCGTCACCGATCCGCAGAACGATTTCCTGCGCGAGGACGGCAAGCTCTACGGGCTGCTCAAGGACAATCTCGCCCGCCTCGACACCGTCGCCAACCTGGAGCGCCTGATGCAGGCGGCGAAGGCCGGCGGCTACCTGTTCGCCGTCGATCCGCTGGTCTATGGCGCGCTCGACGGCCAGTGGACGCAAGCCGGCGCGTTGCAGCGCCAGTTGCTCGACATGGGGGCGCTACGCCGCGACGCCGCCGGCGGTGGCGACTTCTACGCCCGCTTCAAGCCCTACATCGACGATCCGGCGACCGTCGTCGTCGCCCCGCACAAGCTCTACGGCCCGGAGAGCAACGATCTGATCTACCAGTTGCGCAGCCGCGGCATCGACACCGTGGTGCTGGCCGGGCTGGTCGCCAACCTGTGCGTCGACTCGCACCTGCGGGCGCTGATGGAGAACGGCTTTCGCGTCTATGTCGTCAAGGATGCCGTCGGCGCGCCCGGCGAAGCAGCCTACCAGGCGGCGCTGGTCAACTTCGGGATGATCGCCAACGGCGTGCTCAGCACCGCCGAGGCGGTCGCCGCGCTGCGCCGCTGAACGCGCTCAGCTGACCACGTAAGCGGCGCTGCCGGTGGCGATGAGCAGCCCGCTTTCGTTTTCCAGCGTCATCTGGATCGAAGCGATGCGGCCGCCGAGCCGAACGATGCGGCCGGTGGCCGTGAACTCGTGGCCGATGCCCTGGTGCAGGAAATCGGTGCGCAGGTCGATGGTGCCGATGCGGCCGAAGCGGTGCGCCACCTGTTCGGCAGTCTCGCCGCAGAACTTCTCGGCGATGCCGACCACCGCGGCAAAGCCGCCGACGGTGTCGAGGGCGGCGGCGATCACGCCGCCGTGCAGGCGGCCGTAGAGGTAGTGGCCGACCAGTTCGGGGCGCATCGCGAAGCGCAGTTGCGGCGCTTCAGGAGCGAACGAGGCGACCTTGAGGCCGAGCACTTCGTTGAAGCTGATGCGGTGTTCGAACATCTCCTGCAGCAGGCTTTCGAGGCGTTGCTGTTCGGCGGCGCTGCGCCGTGTCTGTGCTGTTGCGGTCATGGGCTTTCCGGGCGGGCCGCGGCGTAGGCGGCGTCAAGATGCTTGGCGAGGGTGGCGGCGATCGTGCCATCGACCCGACCCTGGGTTACCAGCTCGCCGACGAAGGCGAGCGCTTCGCTGGCCGGCAGGCCGCGCCGGTAGGGGCGATCCTGGACCATCGCCTGGAAGATGTCGGCGACGCGCAGGATGCGCGCTTCGAGCGGCAGGGTCTCCGCCGCCAGATGGAAGGGGTAGCCGTTGCCGCCCGGTTCCTCGTGGTGACAGGCGGCCCAGTAGGCGATTTCCTCCAGCCCCGGGATCAGGCGCAGGATCTGGTAGGTCTCGAAACTGTGCGTGTTCATGATGCTGCGTTCGCGGGCGTCGAGGCGGGCCGGCTTGTCGAGCACCTCGTCGGGGACGCGCAGCTTGCCGATGTCGTGCAGCAGGCCGGCGATTTCCAGTTGCTCGCGGCGTTCCGGGGCGACCCCCAGATAGCCGGCAAGCAGCCCGGCCAGGCGCGAGACGCCGAGCGAATGCTGGGCGGTGAAGGCGCTCTTGGCGTCGACGATGCGCGAGAAGATGCCGGCCAGTTGCTTCAGCTCCGCCATGGCGATGGTACGCTGGTCGGGTTCGTTGAGGCGGTCGGCGAGGCTGGCCTGGACGTTGCGCATTTCCAGCCGCAGCCAGAACGCCTCCGAGCGCGACGCCTGCAGGAAGGCGGCAACCAGCGCCGGGTCGAAGTAGCTGCCGTCGTGCTGGCAGATCGCATCGCGGATCTCGCCGGTCGACATGAGCAGGCTGCCGTCGCCGTAATGCGGTGCGGCGAAGGCATCGACGCGGTCGACCAGGAAGACCAGGTTGGCGGCCTGGCGGAGGTCGGCGGGCAGGTCGGCGGGCAGCCTTGCCCACGGCGTGTGGTGGTAGCGGATCGGCTCGGCGTAAGCCTGCAGCGGCGCGAAGTCGCGCAGCAGCTCGGCGCCGGTCAGGCAATGCGCCTGCGCGCCTTCCCAGTCGAATTCGGTGACCAGGTGGTGGTGGGTGACGGTCGACGAGACGCCGATGTCGTGCAGCAGGCCGAGTTCGAACAGGAAGAGGCGGCGTTCCGGCGCCAGCCCGAGGGTCTCGGCGACTTCGGCGGCCATGATGCCGACCCGTTTGCCGTGGCCGACGTCGTCGATGCCGACCAGGTCGAGGGCATCGGCCAGCGCATAGACCAGGTGGCGGAATCCGGTGGGGAGGGGCGGGGACATGTTGTTCTTTCCGGCGGTTTTTGCCCATGGTATCCCTAGGGCGTGTTCACAGTAAGCAGCGGGCGGCGCAAGGGGTTGGCGGGGAGGCAGTGCAAGGCGCCGGTCGCGCCGTGCAGTGATCTGCACAAGCGAGCGGCAACGCGGCAATGCGCCCCGCCAACCCCTTGCCCTTCGGGTTTGCCGTGGCGGGCGGTCGCCGGCGTTGCTCGGCTCGGGAATGGAACAACCATTCCCAGCGCCTCGCGCCTTGGCGCCCATCCCGCCACGCCAAACGCCGTCCCGCAGATTACTGTGAACACGCCCTCGCCGGTGGACAAAAAAAGGCGACGGATGAAACCGTCGCCAAATACGAACGCTAGCTAGAGGTTAGCGTAACGCAGAGGATCGTTACTTCTTGCGCGGCGGCGGGACGTCCGTGCAGGAACCGTGGGCGATTTCGGCGGCCATGCCGATCGATTCGCCGAGGGTGGGGTGGGGGTGGATGGTCTTGCCGATGTCGACCGCGTCGCAGCCCATCTCGATCGCCAGGCAGACTTCGCCGATCATGTCGCCGGCCGACGGGCCGACGATGGCGCCGCCGATGACGCGGTGCGATTCGGCGTCGAAGATCAGCTTGGTGAAGCCGTAGTCGGCGCCGTTGGCGATGGCACGACCGGAGGCCGCCCAGGGGAACTTGGCGGTCTCGACCTTGCGGCCTTCCTTCTTCGCCTGATCCTCGGTGTAGCCGACCCACGCCACTTCCGGATGGGTGTAGGCGACGCCGGGGATGACCTGGACGTCGAAGGCCGATTTCTGGCCGGCAGCGACTTCCGCCGCGACGTGCGCCTCATGCACCGCCTTGTGCGCCAGCATCGGGTTGCCGACGATGTCGCCGATGGCGAAGATGTGCGGCACGTTGGTGCGCATCTGCGCATCGACCGGGATGAAACCGCGTTCGTCGACGATGATGCCGGCCTGGTCGGCGCCGATCTTCTTGCCGTTCGGCGCGCGGCCGGCGGCTTGCAGGATCATGTCGTAGCGCACGGCGTCGGCGTTCGGCGCCGCTTCGCCTTCGAACTTGACCCACAGGCCGTCATCCCTGGCGTCGACGGCGACCGTCTTGGTCTTCAGCATGACGCGCTCGAAACGCTGGGCGTTGAGCTTTTCCCAGACCTTGACCGCGTCGCGGTCCGGGCCCTGCATCAGCGCATCGGCCATTTCCACTACGTCGATTTTGGCGCCCAGCGCCGAATACACCGTGGCCATTTCGAGGCCGATGATGCCGCCGCCGATGACCAGCATCTTCTTCGGCACGAAGCGAAGTTCCAGCGCACCGGTCGAATCGACGATGCGCGGGTCCTGCGGGATGAAGGGCAGATGCACGGCCGCCGAACCGGCGGCGATGATGCACTGCTTGAACTTCACCACCTTTTTGGCGCCGGTCTTGTCCTGGCCGCTGCCGTCGGTGACTTCGACGGCCAGATGGTAAGGATCAAGGAAAGTGCCGACGCCGCGCACGATGTCGACCTTGCGGCCCTTGGCCATGCCGGCCAGACCGCCGGTCAGTTTGCCGACGACCTTTTCCTTGTGGGCGCGCAGCTTGTCCACGTCGATCTGCGGTGCGGCGAAGCTGACGCCGGCGTCGGCCAGATGGGCGGTTTCTTCCATGACGGCGGTGACGTGCAGCAGCGCCTTCGACGGAATGCAGCCGACGTTGAGGCAGACGCCGCCGAGCGTTGCATAACGCTCGACGATCACCGTCTTCAGCCCGAGGTCGGCGGCGCGGAAGGCGGCCGAATAGCCGCCGGGGCCGCCGCCCAGCACCAGCATGTCGCATTCGATGTCGGCGCTGCCGGCATGGGCGGCCGCCGTCGGGGCGGCGACCGGCGCCGCTGCCGGCGCCACTGCGGCCGGGGCCGGGGCCGCCGCCGTAGCGCCGGCTTCGACCTTGATCAGCAGCGAACCTTCGCTGACCTTGGCGCCGAGCTGCACCAGCACTTCCTTGACCGTGCCGGCGACCGGCGACGGCACGTCCATCGTCGCCTTGTCCGATTCCAGCGTGCAGATCGCGTCGTCGACCTTGATCGTGTCGCCGACCTTAACGAACAGGTCGATCACCGGCACGCTGTCGAAATCGCCGATGTCCGGGACTTTCACTTCAACCAGATTGCTCATGGTTCTTCTCCCTTACAGCGCGACGCGACGGAAGTCGGCGAGCAGTTGTGCGATATAGACGTTGAAGCGGGTCGCCAGCGCGCCGTCGATGACGCGGTGGTCGGCGGTCAGCGACAGCGGCAGGGTCAGGCGCGGCACGAATTGCTTGCCGTCCCAGACCGGCTTCATCGCCGACTTGTTGACGCCGAGGATGGCCACTTCCGGCGCGTTCACAATCGGCGCGAAGTAGGTGCCGCCGATGCCGCCCAGGCTGGAAATCGTGAAGCAGGCGCCCTGCATGTCGGCCGGCTTGAGCTTGCCGTCGCGCGCCTGCTTGGCCAGGTCACCGGATTCCTGCGCCAGTTCGAATACCGACTTCTTGTCCACGTTCTTGACCACCGGCACGACCAGGCCGTTCGGGGTGTCGGCGGCGAAGCCGATGTTGAAGTACTTCTTCAGCACCAGGTTGTCGCCGTCGAGCGAAGCGTTGAATTCCGGGAACTTCTGCAGGCCCTTGACGCAAGCCTTCATCAGGAAAGCCAGCATGGTCAGCTTGGCACCGCCACCCTTCTCATTTTCCTTGTTGAGCAGGACGCGGAAGGCTTCCAGATCGGTGATGTCGGCGTCTTCGTGATAGGTCACGGCCGGGATCATCACCCAGTTGCGCGACAGGTTCTGGCCGGAAATCTTCTTGATGCGCGACAGCGGCTTGACCTCGATCTCGCCGAACTTGGCGAAATCGACCTTCGGCCAGGGCAGCAGGTCGAGTCCGCCACCGAGGCTGGCGCTGGTGGCAGCGACCGGTGCCGCGGTGGCGCCGGACATGACGCCCTTGACGTACTTGGTCAGGTCTTCCTTGACGATGCGGCCCTTGGGACCGGAGGCGGCGACCTTGGACAGATCGACGCCCAGTTCGCGGGCATAGGCGCGTACCGACGGCGAGGCATGGACCTTGGCGCCGAGCGCCAGCGACTGCGGCTGGGC